>NZ_AOII01000044.1 GCF_000337615.1 Natrinema pallidum DSM 3751 | reverse complement strand
CCGTCGCTTACTGGGCGGTGTATGCGGATTTTCGTATTTGCGAAGACGTGTTTCGAGTTCTTCTATCCGCTCGTCCTTCTGGTCAAGTTGCTCTTGCAACTGATCGATCTTCTTGTCCTTCCGCTTGTTTTCTTGCTCAAGTTCTTCGACCCGCTGCTCAAGCTGAAGCAACCGAGAAAATAGCTCTTCTTTGGTGAAATCGTCTGCGTTCACAGACTCCACCAACCAGTTATGACAGCAGAGGCAACGGGATGGGCTCCGCTGCGGAGCCCATCCCTGAGAGTCGTATCCGATGTCTGCTGCCTGTTCATGTCGCGTCCGTTGAACGCTTCCTACGAGACAGTACCGAAATCAGCTCGGGCTAAACACATACNATCCGATGTCTGCTGCCTGTTCATGTCGCGTCCGTTGAACGCTTCCTACGAGACAGTACCGAAATCAGCTCGGGCTAAACACATACGAATTCGGAAAAACTCGTTACGAGCTTCGGTTCGACGGGACCCCGTTCCGTTTCACCGAGGAAGCCGGCAGTGCTAGTGCTGACTCCTTCGACGGATTTGGTTCCGCTGTCGACCTCTTCGACGTATACGCCTGGTGATAGGTATTCTGGCATTTATTTCGCTCCTCCAGTTGCCCGGGTAGCAGTCCTGTATTTACAATCAGATAGTATAAAACTTATCCATCGGATAACTCCGTGATCGGAGACGACGCAAAATATTATTCGATTTTCTAGATTGGTACTGTCATATAGAAATCTAAATTGCCGGGTTTTATGCCCTTCATAACGTCGAAATAGTGTAATTCCGCATGATGAAAACGAGCCGAATTCGGGCCACGATTAGCAGCCGATCGCAGTCTCACCGACGCTCACTCGGTACCCGACCTCGCTAAATAGACATAATTAAATGGAATACCGGCGCAATAAACAACACTCACTACGCCATGGCCCAGGATCCGGACCACAGCGACGGGGAGAGGGGCGGTCTATCGCAGTTCCGGAAGAATCGGTTCTTCAGCGGAAAGCTGATGACGCCCCGCGATATGGAATCGGACCAAGAGTACCACGCCGAGCGACTGCATACGCTCGCCAGGTTCGTGGTCGGCAGCGGGATCGTCCACGGACTCGCGGTACGAACAATCAATGAAACCGACGACGGGCTCGAGGTGACGATCGAACCGGGGTTAGCACTGGACGGACGCGGTCGGCCGATCGTCGTCGAGCAGGTGACGACGAAATCGCTGCCTCGTCCGTCGTCGGAGGAGATTTCGCTCTCGATTCAGTACGACGAAGTCTCGATGGAAACCGTTCCCGTCCCGAACACGGACGATGCCGTCGACGCGGAATCGACATCGAACCGTATCGTCGAGGTCTTCGAGCTCGCGTATCAAGAGGCGACCGATGATGGGAGTCGGTTCCGCGACGTCGACGTTCCGTCCGTCGAAACGGATACGGACGCGGAGACGGTACGGGAACGGCTTCTGCAACGGTATCACGACGAGCATCGGTCGTCGATCCCGTCCGACGCGGACACGGCGGTGTTCCTCGGCTCCTTCGAACGGACGCCCGACGGCGTCTGGACGGAAGTGGACGATTCGGCCCCGCGGGAGTTCGTCTACGATCACGAGTTGCTCTTCGAGGCGATCATCGATCACATTACGGACACCGATAATCCACACCGGACGCCGATCGAACGGGAACCACCCGATATCCCGGACGATATCGGGGCAATCACCGATCGACTCGACGCCCTCGAGACGGAACTGGGCGGGCTCAAGCGGGACCAGACGGCGCTGACCCGGTATATCATGCGCAAGACGCTCAAGGACCGGGCGCGGTTCTTCGACGCGTTGGCCGGTCGGATCGAACAACAGACGAGCGAAGGGGGACGACTCGCCCGCGAGATCGCGGCGATCTCGCGTGCTGACGGCGAGCGCATCTGTGAAAACGAGGAGGCCTACCGGCACCACTTGCAACAGGTCCTCGAGCATCTCATCGCACTCGGCGACGATCTCGAGGGTGCGACGACCGAAGGAAGCCTCGAGCGGTACCTCGAGTCCGTCTCCGAACTCCAGGCGGCTCTCGAAGCCGACGACTCCGTCCTCGAGTTGGCCGAAGCTCAAGACCGGGTGTGTGAGGCGGCGGACTCGCTCGAAGTACTCGTCGAGATCGTCCCGGACGAATAGCGTCGATCGGCGAGACCCTCACGGTCCCCGCGAAGGGACCGTCGGGCGCGTGGTCCTCGCGTTACTCGAGCAGGAGGAGGCTCGGGTTCTCGAGGTATTCCATGACCGTGTTCGTGAACTGTGCGCCGACGGCACCGTCGATGAGGCGGTGGTCGAACGACAGCGACAGGGTCATCACCGAACGGGGTTCGATCGATTCGGCCCCGGTCTCGTCGGTGACGACGCGGGGCTTGCGCTTGATCTCGCCGACTGCGAGGATTCCCGCTTCGGGATAGTTGAGAATCGGCGTGGCGTACTCGCCGCCGATACCGCCGATGTTGGTGATCGTAAACGTCGACCCGCGAAGTTCGTCGGGCCCGATCGTTCGATCACGGGCTTTTTGGACGAGTTCGTTCATCTCCGAGGAGAGTTGGAGAAGCCCCTTCCGGTCGGCGTCGTCGACGACCGGCACCATCAGCCCGACGTCGGTCGCGGTCGCGACCCCGATGTTGTAATAATCGCGGTAGACGATCTCCTCGTTTTCCTCGTCGATGACCGCGTTCATCTCGGGGTGTTCTTTTAGCGCCGCGATGACGGCTTTCATGATGAACGGCATATAGGTCAGCCGAATCCCGCGCTCCTCGGCGCGCGGTTTGAGATCCGACCGGGCCGCGACGAGTTCGGTGACGTCAACCTCGTCGTGGTGGGTGACGTGCGGGGCGCTGTACTTCGACTCGACCATCGCATCGGCGATCCGTTTGCGGACGCCCCGGAACGACTCGCGGCGTTCGCGTTCGCCCTCGGCAAAGCCGGCACCCGTCGTTCCGACCGGCTCGCCGGCGGCGACCGCCTCGGCGTCGGCTTCCTGCGCCCGGCGCTGGCGGTCGGCGTACTCCCGGACCGCTTCGGGGGTGACGAACGCCTCGCCGTCGCGCTCCTCCGTCGCCGGAACGGCGTCGATGTCGACGTCCTCCTCCGCGGCGAGCCGACGGGTCGCGGGTGCGGCGAGGGTCGTGTCGCGGTCCGCCGACTCGGTCCGTGCCGGCGTCTCCGAGTGCTGGGGGCTCGAGGCCGCGGTCGCCCGGTCCGTGGACGCTCCCGCGGCGGTATCGGCACTTGCACTCGCGTCGCTCGAGTCAGCCGGTCCGGATGTCGCCCCGCCGGACGCCGATGCGGGCGTCCGTGACTGATCCTGCGCCGGGTCGTCGACGGCTCCGCCGCCCGTTGCTGCCTGCACGTCGGCCGCAGTGATCCGTCCGCCGGGGCCGCTCCCCTGGATCGTCGAGAGGACGATCCCCTGCTCACGAGCCATACGGCGAACGCGCGGGGGCGCGAAGACACGATCGTCGGGCGGTGCGACCGACTCGGTGTCGGCCCCGGTCGCGCCGGGGTCGCCCGTCTCCGCTCGGTCCGGTTCAGTGGGCGCTTCGGCCACGTCGTCCTCGCTCGTGGCGTCGCCGCCCGCTTCCGTCGGACTCGAGTCCTCGCCCTCGACGTCGAACGAGATGATCACCGTCCCGACCGGGACGATGTCACCCTCCTCGACGTGTAACTCGCGGACGGTGCCGTCGACCGGTGCGGGGACCTCCACGAGCGCTTTGTCAGTCTCGACCTCCGCAACCGGTTTGTCCTCCGAGACCGCGTCGCCTTCCGCGACCAGCCACGAGACCAGTTCGCCCTCCGCAACTCCTTCGCCGACGTCCGGTAATTCGAACTCCCTGACCATGTTAGAACTCCACCGCGTCTCGAATGCCGTCTTCGATGCGCGCCGGTTCGGGCAGGTAGTAGTCCTCGAGCGCGTACAGCGGGAACGGCGTGTCAAAGCCCGTGATGCGCTCGACCGGCGCTTCCTGATACAGGAGCGCCTCCTCCTGCAGGGTTGCGGCGATTTCCGCCCCCAGTCCGCCCGTCTTCGGGGCTTCGTGGACGACCGCCGCGCGACCGGTCTTCTCGAAGGACTCCACGATCGTCTCCTCGTCGAGGGGCGACACCGTTCGGAGGTCGACGACCTCGGCGTCGATCCCCTCGTCGGCGAGGCTCTCGGCGGCCTCGAGCGTCGGCCGGGTCATCGCGCCCCAGGTGTAGACCGAGATATCGGTCCCCTCGCGACGGACGGCCGCTTCGCCGATCGGGACCTCGTACGATTCCGTCGGCACCTCTTCGCGGAATGCCCGGTAGATGAGTTTCGGCTCGAGGAAGACCACCGGATCCGGACTGCGGATCGCGCTGGTCAACAGCCCCTTGGTGTCGTATGGAGTCGACGGGATGACGACCTTGAGCCCGGGCTGGTGGGCGAACATCGCTTCGCTCGACTCGGAGTGGTGTTCCGGCGCGCGAATCCCGCCGCCGTAGGGGGCACGGATGACCATCGGACACGTGTACTGCCCGCGCGAGCGCGTCCGCAGGCGCGCCGCGTGCGAAACGATCTGGTCGAAGCCGGGGTAGATGAATCCCAGAAACTGGATCTCGGGAACCGGTCGCATCCCGTAGGCGGCCATCCCAATGGCCGTCCCGATGATCCCCGACTCCGCAAGCGGTGTGTCGACGACCCGGTTGTCCCCGAACTCGTCGTGGAGCCCCTCGGTCGCGCGGAAGACGCCGCCGTTCTTGCCGACGTCCTCCCCCATGACGACGACATCGTCGTCACGTTCCATTTCGGTGTGTAATCCGTCCCGTACCGCCTGTACCAGCGTAAGGTTCTCTGATTCTGCTGCCATGATATCACTCCAAGAGCACGTCGTCGCCGTGCTTCTCGCGAACCGACTCGAAGTACTCGAGTTGTCGTTGTAGCCGTCGAGGCATCCCCTCGTACACGTGCGCGAAGATCTCCTCGGGGTCGGGCCGTTCGACCGACTCCGCGGCGTCGATGGCGTCGGCGACTGCCTCCTCGATCCGCGACTCGATCGTGTCGACTCGCTCGTCGTCGAGGATGCCGGTCGATCGGAGATACGTCTCGAGACGCGGGATGGGGTCCTTCTGCTTCCACCGTTCGACCTCCTCGTCGGTGCGGTAGACCGACGGGTCGTCGGCCGTGGTGTGTGCCCCGAATCGGTACTGGACCGCCTCGATCAGCGTCGGCCGCAGTTCGTCCGCGCCGGGGTTTTTGGCCTTCTCGACGGCTTCCTTGGTGACCTTGTACACAGCGAGCGGGTCCATGCCGTCGACCTGCACGCCCTCGAAGCCGTAGGCGGTGGCCTTCTGGGCCAGCGTGGCGCTGGCCGTCTGGCGCTCGCGGGGGACCGAGATCGCCCACTGGTTGTTATTACAGAAGAAGACGTTCGGCGTGTCGAAGACGCCGGCGAAGTTCAGGCCCTCGTGGAAGTCCCCTTCCGAGGTAGCTCCGTCGCCGAAGTAACAGATGAACGCCTTCTCTTCGTCTCGCAGTTTCGAGGCCCAGGCCGCGCCGGTCGCGTGCGGAATCTGGGTCGCGATAGGAACGGCGACCGAAAACATGTTGACGTCCTCGGGGATGTAGTTGCCTTGCTCGTGGCCCATCCAGTAGAGCAAGGTGCGCTCCAAGGACAGCCCCCGGACCAGCCCGACACCGTGTTCGCGGTAACTGGGGAAGACCCAATCGTCGTCGGCCAGGGCATGGGCACTGCCGATCTGTGCGCCTTCCTGCCCCGATAGTGGCGGATACGTCCCCATCCGCCCCTGTCGCTGGAGGCTGACGGCTCGTTCGTCGAAGCGACGGACGAGTCGCATCTGTTCGTACATCTCGACGAGTTGGTCCTCGGAGAGGTCGGGTACCTCGGCACCCTCTCGGACGCGGCCGGCGTCGTCAAGGATCTGTACTCGTTCCTGCGGATCGCGCTGTAACGTACTCACGGGAAGACCCACCTGTACATACTCAGTGTGAGTATCGCTCAGGGTAAAGGAGTTTCCCAAATAGTTTACTATCAGTGATATTCTTGCCATCCGCTCGAAAACCATCGTACGACGGCGGACAAGTATGGACAGGGATGAGCCGAACAGCCTATTTGTTTTTATTCGTCCAATCCCACACTCAGTTACCGGCTGGGACTGGACGAACCCACAGTTCGGTCGCACGCGCGACTCGGCGATCACGCGGGCCGGCCGCTCAGGACTCGGTCTGTCGGGGCTCCGTTCGGCGCGCATCGGCTCTCGCCGCTGCGACGCTCTTGCCCTCCCGCAAAACGGCATCGACGAACAGTTCGCCGGCCTTGTACGACGACCGCACCATCGGACCGCTGGCACAGTACAGGAAGCCTAACTCCTCCTCGGCGACGCGACGCCACGTCTCGTACTTGTCCGGATGGTCGTAGCGCCGGACCTCGAGGTGATCCCGCGAGGGGCGCAGATACTGGCCCAGGGTAACGATGTCGACGCCGCGCTCGCGCAGGTCCGCCAAGGTCTGGTAGACCTCGTGATCGTACTCGCCGTGACCGAGCATGACCGAGGTCTTGGTGTAAATGTCGCTTTCCCGCTCGACCTGCTCGAGCACCGACAGGGACTGCTCGTAGCCCGCACGCCGGTCTCGGACCGGGAACTGCAGGCGCTCGACGGTCTCGACGTTGTGGGCGATCACGTCGGGTTCGGCGTCGATGATCTTCCGGACGAGTTCCGGCTCGCCCTGAAAGTCCGGAATCAGGACCTCGACGAGGATGCCGGGATGACGGGCTTTGATCTCGCGGATCGTCTCGGCGAAGTGGCCCGCGCCCTGATCCGGGAGGTCGTCGCGGTCGACGCTCGTGAGGACGACGTAGTCGAGGCCGATTTCGGCGACGGCATCGGCGACGTTTTCCGGTTCGTCGGGGTCGAGCGCCTCCATGCCGCCCGTCTGGACGTCACAGAAGTTGCAGGCTCGAGAGCAGCGATCACCCATCAACATGAAGGTAGCCGTGCCGCCGCGGCTGTCGTCTCCGTCGGGTCCCGATCGGCCCGACCAGCACTCGCCCAGGTTCGGACAGTTGGCCTCCTCACAGACGGTGTGGAGGTCGTGCTCCCGCAGCGTCTCTCGGATGCCGGCGAACTCCTGCCCCGACGGTGGCCGACTTTTCAGCCAGTCGGGCTTGCGCGCGCGACTCATACCCCATCATGGGGTCGGGCAGTGAAAAACCGTGGTGGTCGCCGAAGCCGCGGCGTTCGCGATTTCGCCGATCAACGCGTTCGATCGTACCGCGATTAATCGCTCCGTTCCCCGATAGCTTTACGGACGGGTGTGGAATAGGCGGGCCCGATGGCCTTCGGCTCGACACCCGACTGGTTCCACATCAGCGACGACGAGGATATCGTCTGGGAGAGCCGTCCACACCCGGTCGCGATGGGGTCGACGCTGCCGGTCGGGGTCGCGCTCGCGCTCGCCGGCTTCCTCGTCATCGGCTGGAGCGGGGCCGACGGCGTCGGCCTCTTGACGATCATCGGCGTCCTCGTGACGGTCACCGGTACGGTACTCGCGTTCGCCCGCTATCTCGTCTGGACGAACACCCGCTACGTCATCACCTCCGCCGAACTCTACACAAAGCGGGGAATCGTCTCGCGGGACGTCACCCAGTTTCGCCTCGAGCGCGTCCAGAACATCAGCCTGCGCCAGTCCGGACTCGGTCGCCTGCTAGGCTACGGCGATCTAACCGTCTACACCGCCGGCTCGGGAGATCCGGAACTCGTCTTCGAACGCGTCCCCAAGCCCGACCGGGCCAGCAGCCGACTCAGTGACCAACTCGAGACCGTCACGACCGACGGGTCGGCCGTCTAACGGGGACGGGCGGGAGCGTCGACTCACGCCACCCGCTGATCCGGTCCGGGAGCGGCCACATGTGGGGGACCACAAGACCCATTAGACCAACTGACTTCCTGCGAGTATACAATGTCTCCAAAACCGACACCGTCCGACGGGGAACCGATCTCGCGCGGCTCGAGCGTCGCGGCGAGTGCGGGGCTCGGTGTCTTCGCGGCCGCGATCGGCTATCTCGTGACGTACCTGTTAGTCGGGAGTGACGTCCGCGAACTCTTCGGTGAGGACGTCGCCCAGTGGAAGGGCGTCGCGTGGTACTTCTACGAGGCCCACATGGTCGACATCGAGGCCAGTAGTCAGGTCGGCTCGTTCAGCGGCACGCAAGTCCTCGATCTCATCGCCGAATCGGGTGCCGACCTCCTGTACGTCGTTCCGCCGCTCGTGTTGCTCGCGGTCGGCGCGTTGCTGGCCGTGCGGTGGTCCGTTACCGACCTCGGCGATGCCGTCATCGCCGGTGCGCCGGTCACGATCGGCTACGCAGCGGTCATCGGCCTCGGGGCGATCGTCGCCGAATCCACCGCGGAAGCGTCCGTCTTCGGTATCGAGGCCACCAGTTCGATCGCGCCGGCACTCGTCCCCGCGATCGTGCTCGGCGGCGTGTTGTATCCGCTCGTCTTCGCCACCACGGGCGCTGCGATCGCCGCCGTCGTCAACGCACAGTAGCGACGACTCGAAGGAAACGCCTTTGACCCGGCACCCCCCGTTTCCGTGTGATGGAGGTCGCCGAGGTTCTCCCCGAGTTCGCCGACGCGTTTGCCTTCGAGGAGTTCAACCGGATGCAACGCGAGGCACTGCCCGCACTGCTCGAGTCCGAGGAGAACGTGGTCGCGAGCGCGCCCACGGCCTCGGGGAAGACGGCGCTCGCGGAACTGGCGATCTGTAAGGCGCTCGCCGACGGCGGCACGGCGCTGTTTATCGCCCCGATGCGAGCGCTGACCAACGAGAAGGAAGACGACTGGGACCGGTTCGAAGACCTGGACTACTCGGTCTACGTCGTCACCGGCGAGCGCGATCTCAACCCCCGTCGCGCGCGACGCGCGGACATCCTCGTGATGACCCCCGAGAAACTCGACTCGGCGACCCGCAAACACGATTCGCAACGGTACGACTTCGTCACCGACATCGATGTCTGCGTGATCGACGAAGTCCATCTGCTCGACGCCGATCGACGGGGGTCGGTGCTCGAGGTGACCATTTCCCGCCTGCGTCGGCTCTGTGAGCCCCGGATCGTCGCGCTCTCGGCGACGATGCCGAACATCGACGACGTGGCGGCCTGGCTCGATGCGCCCGAGGAGACGACCTTCGAGTTCGGCGAGGAGTACCGGCCGGTCGAACTCAACGCCGGCGTCAAGACCTACACCCACGGCGACAACTCCTTTGCGGACAAGTACCGTCGTCTCTACCGGGCGCTGGACCTCGCGGAGCCACACCTCCGGGAGGACGGACAGGCGCTGGTCTTCGTCTCCTCGCGGCAGGATACCGTCCAGGCCGCCAAGAAGGCTCGAGACGAGATCGCGGAGCGCGACATCCCGATGGGCGCTCGCGGCGACTACGATTTCCATACCGACTCGAAGGACCTCGACGACGCCACGCTCCGTAAATCGGTGCTCGACGGCGTCGCCTTCCACCACGCGGGGCTCTCGAAGAACGACCGCGACCTCGTCGAGGAGTGGTTCAAGGAGGGCCACATCGAACTACTCTTTTCGACCTCGACGCTCGCCTGGGGCGTCAACCTGCCCGCCCGCTGTGTGGTGATCCGGGACACGAAACACCACGACCCGCTCGAGGGCGAAGTCGATATGAGTCCCCTGGACGTGCTCCAGATGCTCGGCCGCGCCGGCCGTCCGGGGTACGACGACATCGGCTACGGCTGGGTGATCTCGGATTCGGCCGAGGCCGACAAGTACCGGCGACTGCTCCGCGACGGCAAGGAGATCGAATCGCGACTCGCGGAGAGCCTCGAGACCCATCTCAACGCCGAAATCGCGATGGGGACGATCACCGATCTCGAAGACGTCATGGACTGGCTCGAGACGACCTTTTACTACGTCCGCGGCCAGTCCAGACCCGACGACTACGACTTCCCGAACCTGCGACAGCGGGTCCGGGACTGTCTCGAGGGGCTGGTCGAACGCGGATTCGTCGAGACCGGCGAGGAACTCTCGATCGAGGCCACGCCGCGGGGCGTGTTGACCTCGAAGTACTACCTCCGACTCGATACGGCGGCCCGCTTCGCGGCGCTGTGTGACCGCGTCGGCGGCGATGCCGACGGGGGCGACGAGTTGACGACCGGCGACGTTCTCGAGGCGGTCGCGACCGCCGCCGAGTTCGATTCGGTCTCGGCCCGGCAGGACGAACGCGACGCGATCAGCGCGGTCCTCGTCGGCGAGGACACCGACGACCTCGAAGCCGGCCAGCGGAAGGTGCTCGCGATCCTCCGCAGTGCGGCGAGCGGAACGACGCCGTCGGAACTCCGCAGTGACGCGTGGGTCATCCGCCGCAACGCGACGCGACTGGTCTCGGCGCTCGGAGCCTTCCTCGATCGGTTCGTCGGACCACACGCCGCGAACCTCGCACGCCGGATCGAGGCCCGCATCGAGAACGGCGTCGCCGAGGACGCGGTCGGCCTGACCGCCATCGACGGCGTCGCGTCGGGTCGCGCGAGCAAACTCGCGACGGAAGGACTGTCGACCCCTGGCGATGTCGTCGACGCGGGCGTCGAGGAACTCGTCGATGCCGGCCTCTCCGAAGGCATCGCCGAACGCGTCTACGAGGGAGCCCAGTCGCTGCCCGCGCTCGAGATCGAGTGGGGACAGTTCCCCGAAACCGTCGCGACCGGCGAAAACGACGTCCGTGAAGTGACGGTCCGAAACGTCGGCGAACCCGGCCGCGCCGGCATTCGAGTCACGGTCAACGGCGTCGAGATGACGAGCACGAGCACCTACCTGCGCGACGAGGAGCGCGTCCCGGTCGGCGTCTTCGGTGCCGATGCCGACGAACTCGAGTTCACCGTCAGCGTGGCGTTCCCCGAGGTCCCGCTGGTCCCCCACGCCGAGACACGAACGGTCTCGGTCGAGTGAGCCCCGAGCAGCCGTGACCGAGCACCACGAATCCTCGCGGAACGGCTGGAAGACCGCTACAGTCGCTCCGCCACGGTCAGCGTACACTCCCGAAGCGCCGCCGGCGAGGCCACGACCTCGTCGGCGGGCGACCGATCGATGTCGCCGTGAGCGTCGATCCGATACGCGATCACGACCGTTCCCGCTCGAGCGGCCGCCTCGATCCCGTTCTCGGAATCTTCGACGACGACGCAGTCCGCGGCCGGGACGCCTATCTCGGCGGCGGCGTACTCGAAGATGTCGGGCGCGGGCTTGCTCGCCGCGTCGATGTCGTCGGCGCTGATCACGTGGTCGAACGCGGTCTCGAGATCGAAGCGCTCCGTGACCATGCCGATCCAATCGTGGGGCGACGAGGAGACGAGCGCGGTCGGAACGCCGCGGTCGTCGAGTTCGGCGAGGAGATCGTGGAGGCCGTCGAGCAGGGCGGCACGCTCGGTATAGATCTCCTCGGCGGCCTCGGTGAACCGCTGGACGAACGCCGCTCTGGAGATGGCCGCGCCGTACTCGTCGTCGAGGTAGTCGTAGATCTCACGGAAGTTCATCCCGCTCGTTTCGGCGACGGCGACGGCTTCGTCGGGGACGGTGGCCGGGAGAATCTCCTCGCGCTGGAACTCGACCCAGTAGTCCTCGCTGTCGACCAGCACACCGTCCATATCGAACAAGACAGCAGTCATGTACGGCCAGCTATTCGATCGGGCCGTATAGCCGTTTTGTCGGCACGGGGCGGCTGTCAGCGGACGACCTCGCCGCGCCGGTCGTGTTCCATCTCCGTCTCGACCGCCGCAGCAATCGTCGCGTCGAACTCGCGCTCGAGCAGCCACAGCGCCAGATCGATCCCCGCGGTCACGCCGCCGGCGGTGAGCACGTCGCCGTCGTCCACCACGCGCGCGTCGTGAACGGTCGCGGCGGACGCCTCGAGGTCGCCCATTGCGACGGCGTGGGTCGTCGCGGGTCGGCCCGCCAGTACGGCCGCTTCAGCCAGTACCATCGCACCGGTACAGACCGATGCGATCGTCGACCCGGCCGCGAATCGCTCGCCGACGGCCGCGGGGACGGCCCCGTCGTCGACGACAGCCCGGACCCCACCCTCGGTGGTCCAGCCGCCGCCGGGAACGAGCAGGATATCCGGGTTCCCGAGCGTCCCGTCGGGCTCGACGCGCAAGCCGTGGCTCGCCGTCACGAGATCGGTCTCCGAAAGCGTTACCAGTCGCGTCTCGAGGGACGCGCCGGCCTGCGCTCCGTTTTCGAACACCTCGTAGGGCCCGATCGCGTCGAGTTCGTCGAAGCCATCGAACAGGACGATATCGATAGTCGTCTCGGTCATGGAGAATAGTCGCGATCGGTGGGCAAATCCGTTGCGTCTAACATAGCCCGTGTCCACGAGCCGTCGCCGTCGACCGGACGCCGCGCCACGGCGACGACGGAAACCGCGCGACGGCACGGCGAATTTTGAACGGAGTTCCAACGCAGTTCGTAGGGAGTCGGGTGGGACCCGAACGGAGTTCTAACCGACTTCGAACGGAGTTGCGTCGGAGTTCGAAAAATACCCTTGAGGGTGCCTCGAGTCAGTTGAGACGCAATGGTTCGAACACCGACACGCATCGGCGTACTGTGTCTAATTGCGCTGCTCGCGACGAGCGTCGGCGCGGCGGCGGCCGTCGGCGCGACCGGCGGTCCCGCGACCGACGCGGCGCTACAGGACGACGGAATGACCGACGACGGGATGAACGAGAGCGACACGAACGACGGCGGTGGCATGGACGACTCCATGGGCGAGGATGACAGTATGGGTGAGAACGAGAGCATGGATGGCGACGACATGAACGGCGAAGACAACATGAACGACGGTGATAGCGCCGACTCCGACGCGGAAAGCGAGATGGACGACAGCGGTAGCAACGACGCGCTCGGAACCCCCGCGATGGCGGTCGCTGGCGTTCTCGTCGTGGCGGGACTCCTGGGAATCGTCGCGATGCGCCGCAAGAACTGATCGGCCGACTCACGACTATCACGGAACTAATCACACACCCATGACTCCCCACCTGTCCCGACTCACGAACGCCCACGTGACCTGGCGCGCCCTCACAGCGATGATCGCCGCCGTGGCCGCGGTCGCCGGTTCGTTCGCCTACGCCGGACTGACGCCGGCCTTTATCGGCGAACCCGCGGCTACGTTCGTCGTCGAAACGATGCCCGCCGCGATCGTCAACGCCGTCCTCGATACCCTCGGCTCGTTCGCTGAACCCGCGAGCTTTCTGCTGGCGCTGGCTCTCGTCATCGCCGTCCTGACCGGTGTGATCTTCGGCGCGCTCCAGTTCGGGGCCGTCGCCGACATCCAGTACCTCGCAGTCCCGCTTGCTGGCGGCCTCGTCTGGCTGCTCGCGGCTTGGACGACCGGTGCGCCGATCGCCGCCATCGCAGCCGGCTTCCCGGCCGCCGCGGTCGTCGGCATCGTTGAGGTCGCCGCAGCACGGGACCCACTGAGCGTCCGTCGGGACCGCACCGTCGATCGCTCCAAGCGAGCGACGCTGCAGGCCGGTTTCGGTACCCTCTCGCTGTCCGGCCTCGCCTACGTCGCCGGCCGGCGACGGACGCCCGACTCGAGCGTCCCGTACCTCGACGGTGGCACTCGCCCGCCGGTCGCCGAGCGGGCGCTGCTGACCCAAGCGAACGGCGACGCGTTCGATCTCCCGAACGCACCGGGGCTGATCAGCGAGATCGGTGACTTCTACACGGTCGATATCAATACGATCGATCCGATCGTCGACCGAGCGGACTGGTCGCTGTCGGTCACCGGGGCTGTCAGTTCGGAAGTCGAACTCGAGTATGACGAACTCCGGGACCGCGACGCCGACCGGTTCTACAGCACGCTGCGGTGTGTCGGCGAGGACCTCAACGACCGGGAGATGGATACGGCCGTCTGGACGGGTATCCCGGTCACCGATCTGCTGGCAGCGGCTGGCGCCGACGAGGATGCCGCGTACGCCGTGATCCACGCCGTCGACGGCTACTGGAACACGGTCACCCGCGAGGCCATCGAGCGATCGTACGTCGTCTACGGTATGAACGGGCGCGTGTTACCGCGGGAGCACGGCCATCCCGTTCGCCTGCTCGTCCCCGGCAACTGGGGCGAGGTGAACGTCAAGTGGATCAGCGAAATCGAACTCACCGAGAACCGGCAGGCCGGTTACTGGGACGAACGCGGCTGGGACGGTACCGGCGAGGTCGAGACCGTCGCCAAGCTCTGGTCGGTCGATCGCGGCGACGACGGGACGATCACCGTCGGTGGCCACGCCTACGCCGGTCTTGAGGGCGTCGAAACCGTCGAGGTCTCGACCGATGGCGGTGACACCTGGGTCGAGGCCGAACTCTCACCGCCGCTCGAAGGCGAGCCACGAGACGTCTGGCGGCAGTGGCGGCACAGCTTCGAGCCGACGGCCGATAGCCACGAAGTCGTCGTGCGAACGATCGATGGAACCGGGGCGGTCCAGACCGAGGAACCATCGGGAGCGAAACCCGATGGAGCCACCGGCTGGGTATCCCGCACGATCGAGTCATGAGCCATGCTCCGACACGACGACGAATTCGGCGGGCACGAGAAGGGCCACGACTGCCAACGGCACGGCAATCGGGAGCAGCGCGATGACGAACGCGGCATCGCTGCTCGCGCTCGCAGTCGTGTTTTCCGTGCTGAACCTCGTTCTGCTCGGGGCACTGTCGGCCGTCTGGCTCTACAACTATCGGACGTTCCGGAACAGGCAGGTACTCGCGCTGTGCTGTTTCGCAGTCCTGCTGGCCGGCGAGAACGTCGCCGCCGTCGCCTTCCATCTCAGTATGGGCATGCTGTACGCCGACGCCACCGGCGCAATCCTCGTGGCGACCGGACTGCGAGGACTCCAGCTGGTCGCCCTCTGCTTTCTGGCGTGGGCGACGCTGCGATGACCGACGCCGGTTCGCCCCGTGTCGAGTCCGGGCTGTCGGGGGTCGCCGATCGGTCGCGCCCCCTTCTCGAGCGCGGGGGCAGAGCCAGAGCGCTCTGCAAAGCGCTGTGTTACCGCGTCCTCATGCTCTGTACGACGCTGGTGATCGCGCTGGCCGTAACCGGCGATCCGGGGACGGCGATCGATCTCGGCGTTGCGACGACAGTCGTCAAGACGGCGACCTACTACGGCTACGAACGACTGTGGAACGCGCTCTGAACCCGCGTCCGACTCACCGCAGCGTCACGGAGGCGAGAAACACCAGCGCGATGAACTGGAGGGCCCGCAACAGGGCGACGACCTGCTGGACGATCGAATCGGAGGCATAGAACATCCCCGAACTAAAGAAGAAGTAGATCGCCACCGCGTTCTCGAGCGCCAGTACGACGCTGAAGGCGAGCAATCCGGCGACGAGCGGTGTTTTGAACCGCCGGTAGTTCTGCACCCAGACGTAGGTGAGCGCCGCGAGCAAGACGATATTCCCGCCCGAGAGGATCGCCGCCGCCGTAATCTCCGTTGACATTGCCATCGGTATCACTCCAAGTGCTCCGTGATCGATTCGAACTCGTCCCAATGACGGTCGAACCGGTCGGTGAGGAAGTACAGCTCGCCGTAGGTCTGCCCGCCGCGTTCGACGACATCGTGGTCTTCGAGCAGCTCGAGGTGATGCCGTACGGTGTTATAATCCACCTCGAGTTCCTCGGCCAGCTGGTTCGCGTTGCGGGGTTTGACCTCGAGTGCACGGATGATTCGTGCCCGGTTTTCGCCGCCACGTGTGCCGGCGATGAGGTACCACAACGCTTTTTCCATCGATTCCTTCTGTGATTCTCGTGAGCGTGTAAAAAGGGTGTGGATTGGCAACCGTTCTACGGCGGGACGCGACCGGGCGGCGAGCCGCGAGAGCGCTCGAGTCGGTGAGCGACGCCTCGCCGTCGAGCGCGCGCGACTCCGTCGCCGTCTCGGTGCACTGGTATCGGTCACCCCATCACCGAGTCACTCACTATCGTCGTGGTAACCCCGCTCGATCGGCGTTGAACGGGCCACAAACCGACGGAAACGTGTTTCAAATGGCGTCAAACGCTCGAAAATCCGGTTCACGGCGACCCCCCTTCAAGTCGATCGATCCACCGAGAATCGGATGCAGTATGAAACGAACGACGCTCATCGCAGTCACCTGCGCAGTACTGATCGCGGCGACCGGTTTCGCCGCTGCAGCACCCGGAAACGCGCCCGTTTCCGTGGACTCGAGTGCGGAGGACGCGGCGGACCAGCAAGCGAACGACCGCGCGAACGGCAACGCGGAGCACCGTGAGAACGGAGCGGCGGCCGACAGCGGTGCGGATGCCAGCACCGGACAGGGGCCGAGCGGTGACCTCCCCGAGCAGGTGCCCGATCACGTCTCAGCGATCCACGACCGGGTTTCGACGTTCCTGAGTGGTGGCCTCGACGGCTCGCTCGGCGATGCGATCAGCAGCGTGACGCCGGCCGACGACGAGACCGCAACCAAGAACAGCGAGGCTGCTGATAGCGCTGCCGACGACGGCGACGCTGACGACGGGACCGAAACGGACGACGCGAACGTCGACGGAGACGAACAGTCCGACGACGCCGGGCAGCCCGACACCGAGAGCGAACGGTCCGACGACGACCGAATCGAGTCGACCGAGAGCGACGAGTAACCCGTCGGGGACCCCATATCTATGCCACCGGTCACACCACCAGCGTCGCTCGGCCTGGAAGATCGGGTGCTGACGGTCGCCGTCAGCCTGCTTGTCGGCGGCGTCGCCCTCCACGCCGGCACGCACGTCCTCGCCGACGGGCGGGACTACGCCCACGCGGTGGTGACCGCGTTGCTCGGTGCGCTGGCCTGGGCCCTCCTCGAGCCGATACCGCTGATCGGCGGCGCGGTGGCGCTCGTCACCTGGGTCGCCATCGTCAAGCGACGGTATCGGGTCGGCTGGCTCCGGGCCGCCGGCGTCGGCGTCGCAACGTGGGCGGCCGCAGTGGTCGTCCTCGCGGCCCTCGAACTGATCGGGATCGGCTCGGTCTCGGCGCTCGGCGTGCCGGGTGCCTGAACCGCGTCCCGGCTGGCGTTCGCTTCGACTACCGCAGTCGAACTGCCGGGCCGCCGTCCAGTTCCCAGCTGACGCACTTCCGCCACCACGTTCACACCCGCACCCACCCCCACTGGCGGTTCCGGACGGCCAGTTGCTGTCGTTGGTTCCGATCAGCGCCGCGCCGACAGGGACCTCGATTGCGGGTACGGGGCTCGAGCGGTACCGTTCGTGTCGGTCTCGGACCGGCGATAGCGGACGGCATCATTATAATTGGCCAGCCGTAGAAGCAGGTTCCATGGTCTCCGTCATCGGACCGTTCGTTGCCTTCCTGGTTGCACTGCTCATCGGCGGACTGGCGATCTTCGCCAGCGCGCGGCTCATCGTCGGTGTCGACGACTATTCGCACGCGGTCGTGACGGCACTCCTCGGCGCAGTCGCGTGGGCGCTGACCTCGTGGATACCGCTGCTCGGCCCGATACTCGCGCTGATCGCCTGGGTCTGGGTGATCAACTGGCGATATCCCGGCGGCTGGGGGACGGCCGCGGCGATCGGCGTTATCGCCTGGTTCGCCGCCCTCGGTATCCTCTTCGTACTCAACGTCGTGTTCCGTCTCGGCGTCGGCGCGTTCGGGGTTCCCGGCACGTAACCGAGTCGTCGGTCGTATCGTCGAGGCAGTCGGCGGGGCGGGTCGGCCCCTCATCGGCAGTGGTGAGACGCCCGGAACGGCCGCCGGCGGTAGTGGCGGATAGATGACTATTTCAGGAGAGGAGCGGCGTTTACGTGTCGGAAACGTGCCATTCGGGCCGGTTCTAGGACTTCCGCATGTTTTAACAGAGGTGGCAAGTACCGACTCGTATGAACGTTCGCGCCGACGCGATGGCCGTGGTCGTCGCGGTCCTTCTCGTCGCAACGGGGCCCGTCGTCGCCGTCACCGGAGCCACGAGCGCCGGGCAGCGCCAGTCGAGCCCGTTCGCAGTCCAGCAAGACCGGATCGACGCGGACGAGGTCCGAATGGACGTCGCGCTCCGGCCGAACGGGACCGGCGAGTGGACCCTCGAGTTCTGGGTTCGGCTCGACGACGAGGAGAGCACGACGGCGTTCGAATCCCTGCAAGAAGAGATTCGAAACGATCCCGAAAACCACACCCAGTCGTTTGCCGATCGGATGAACGAGACGGTCGCGACGGCGAGTACCGCGACGGGCCGCGAGATGACCGCCGACGGGTTCGACGTGACGACCGCGCGGCAGTCGCTCGCACGCGAGTACGGCGTCGTCCGGTACACCTTCCGTTGGGAGGGATTCGCGGCCGTCGAGGGCGACGACCTCCGCGCGGGCGACGCGGTCGAGGGGCTCTACCTCGACGACGGGACGCGGCTCCTGCTTACATGGCCGAAGGGCTACGAGCGGACATCGGTCACGCCCGAGCCGGACGACGAGCGCGACCGGGCCGTGATCTGGCGCGGCGGCGGGACCGACTTCGTCTCCGGGGAGCCACAGATCGTCGTCACCGACGGGGGAGCCGGCCCGAGCACGGCCGCGATGGCGACCGCTGCAGTCATTCTCGGTGGGTTGGCCGTCGCCGGCGCGTGGTGGTACCGGACTCGCGGGTCGGCGACGGCGGGGACGACCGGCGGAGGCGGCGGCCACGAGTCGGATTCCGATTCCGAACCCGTCCCGACCGGCGGTTCGGGGACCGCACCGACGGCGGCGACGGACGACGGGTCGACGAGTACGGGCACGGCCGACGCGCCCGATACGGACCTTCTCAGCAACGAAGAGCAGGTCCGCCGACTCATAGCGGAACGGAGCGGCCGGATGAAACAACAGGCGGTCGTCGAGGAACTCGGCTGGACCGACGCGAAGACCAGCAAGGTCGTCAGCGGTCTCCGGGAGGACGGGCGACTCGAGTCGTTCCGTCTTGGTCGCGAGAACGTCCTTTCGCTTCCCGAGACCGACGACGAGCAGTCGGAGGGCAGCAGTGAGGGGAACACATGACTCAGCATCGACCGTCCGGCGGCTCGACCGCGCCGGCGGAATCGGAGCCGGCCAAATCGACGAAATCGACCGACGGCAACGGATCGAAAACGGCGTTGAATGGGGGCAACCGTCGATGAACCCAAGTCACCGTCTCCCGTCACCTTCGGCAAACGACCCGATCACTCACCAATGAATCGAACCACGTCGATCACGCTGGCAGCGCTCCTCGTCGTTGCGACCGTCGCAGTCCCGCTCGCCGCGGCGAGCGTCGTCTCGAGCGGCGAACCACAAGCGGAACCCGACGCCGACGCGGGCACCGAGTCGATCAGACCGGGCGAGCGATTCGCCGCCGCCGTCGGCGTCCAGAACGCCGCACTCGAGGGCGACATCTCGGAGCGAGCATTCGAGACCAGCATCGCAAACGCCGAGTCGAACCGGACGAAAGCCGCCGTCATCGCCGCGGGCGTCAACGAGACCGACGCCCGCATGACGGCCCTCGAAGACGAGCTTGCGGACCTCAACGAGTCCCGCGAAACCGGCGCGATCAGCGAGGGACGCTATCGCGCCGCCGTCGCGACGGTCGTCGCCGAGCTGCGGAGCCTCGAGCGGCGGGCCGCAACGGCTGAGACCGCCGCAGCCGAGTTACCCCCCGAAGCGCTCGCGTCACACGGTCTCGACGAGGAGGCGATTCGAACGCTCCGGGAACGAGCCGGCGATCTCGGCGGACACGAAACCGCGGCGGTCGCCCGCTCGATTGCCGGCGACGATGTCGGCGGCTCGGCCGGGACCGCACACGATTCCGAGCGTCCGGAGGCCGGTCCCGCCGAACCCCGAGACGACCGACCTCCGCGTACCGACAACGAGACGAACGGGAACTGAGCGATAGCGGCCACGCCACGTCCGTTTTTGATCCTCGGTGCCGTAGGTCGACGGAATGACCCGCGCGTTCATAGCGATCGATGTCGCGACCGGCACCGCCGGCGAGGTGTGTCACCGCCTACGCGACGCCGATGGCGTCGTCGAGGCTCACGTCATCACGGGTGATTTCGATGTCCTAGTCGAGTTGACGGGCGACGACCAGCGCGACTTGCTCGAGACGATGACGACCGTCGTCCGACCGCTCGAGGACATCGGGGCGATGCGAACGTACGTCTGTCTCGACTGATCGCAGCGACCATCCCGCTCGGAGCGGAGCGCGCCGTCCGCGAGTTTAAGTACGAAACCGCGGCCACCCACCCTATGATCGACGATGCGATCCGCGTGCTCGCGGGTGACTGTACCGTCATCGCCGAGGATGCCGACCGGGAGGAGTACCGCGGCCGAGTGACGACGATCGTCAAACCGGACAACACCGTCCTCGTCCACGACATCGACGGCTATCAGCCCGTCGCCTGGTTGACCCGCGCCGACAGCGTCTCGAGCGACCGTCGGGACGGCTTTTCCCTCGTCGCGAAGAAGGGGACCCAGACGCTGCGGATCGCCGCCCACGAGCGGGACGGGTTCGCCCACTATCCGGCTTCGGCGGCCGGAACGCCCGTCGGGAAGTGTCCCGACTGCGGCGCGGCGTTGGTGCGCTCGAGCGGCGTCCACTGCGTCGGCTGCGGCGACCGCTACGGCGTGCCGGCGGACGCGACGGTCCGCGACGAGCACTGTGATTGTGACTGTGGCCTGCCCAAGATGCGCGTCGAGCGTGGTCTCGCGTTCAACGTCTGCCTCGACCGAGGGTGTGAATCCCTCGACGCGGCGGTCAAAGAAGCGTTCGACCGCGAGTGGGCGTGTCCGAAAGCGGACTGCGACGGCGACCTCCGCATCCTCCGGCGCGGCGGACTCATCGCCGGCTGCGAGCACTACCCCGACTGCGACACCGGCTTCGCCGTCCCCGCTGGCGTCGTCGATGGCGAGTGCGCCTGCGGACTCCCGACCTTCGAGACCGCCAGCGGCATCCGGTGTCTCGACGCGACCTGCGACCGTGCCCTCGAGACCCCGCTCGCGGACGACGCCGTCGCCACCGACTGAACGGCATGGCCGAACGCAACGGCGGCAGGCACCCGTACGACAGCACACTGCGATACAGTGACACGGTCCCCGGGCGATCGATCCGCAGCCACTTAGTGTCGGCCGGCCAAACCCCGGCTATGTCACTCGAGGGACGGTTCGACGTGGACGACGGAGTCGTCCGCGTCGGCGGCGACGCGCGCCAGCGATATCACGACTCGCGGGGATACGGCTATCCGCTCGAGGGGAACGAAATCGCGCTTGCACCCGTGGAAGCGGCCCACCTGCTCTATCGGGGGGACCTCGAGACGGTCGTGAATACCGCGAGCGGCGACCGACTCGGATTCAGAGCGTTCATCGCCCGAGAGCCTGGCGACGATTTCGGCGTTCGGTTTCTCGTCTACGCGGACCTGCGATCGCGCGGCTTCTATCTTTCCCCCGCGTCGGAGCCGTGGGTGTCCGATCCGCCCGGCGGCGAAGCCGATTTCGCGGTGTTCCCGCGAGGGAAGGGACCCGGCGACGGCGAAATCGCCTACGCCTTGCGGATCATCGGCGAGCGAACGGATATTCCCGCCGCCGAACTCCGGGAAGGCGTGCTGGCCGTCGTCGACGAGGAGAGCGAGATAACCTACTTCGAGGTCGACAGTCGTGACCCGACCGGTACGTCGGACGCCGACGCGTCGCTGCCGGAGGGCTGTGCGGCCGACCTGCTCGCCGACCGGGTCGTGGTCTGGGAGCCGCCGCTCGGCCTCTACGAGCGAACGTTCTACGGCCAGCCGCTCGAGGGCCGGGAGTACGACGAGCCGACGCTACAGTGCTCCCTGCTCGAGGCGGCCTACCTCGCCGAACGGGGTGCGATCGATCTCGAGCCGGGGACGGTCCGCGAGCGCGGCCGCGAGGTCGAGGGTGAGCGGTTCGACCGGCGGCTGAGCGTCTACACGGCGCTTCGGGAGCGTGGCGTGGTCCCCAAGACGGGGTACAAGTTCGGTGCGGACTTCCGGACCTATGCGGACGTGGAATCCGTCGAGAACCTCGGCCACTCCGAGTTGCTCGTTCGCGTCCATCCGGCCGACTACGTCTTCGAACCGCGGGATCTGGCGCTTGACGTGCGGCTCGCCCACGGCGTCCGGAAAACGATGGTGTTCGCGCTGGTGGCCGACGGGGCCGAGGGGACGAACGGAATCGAGTGGTGGTCGCTCGAGCGGCTGACGCCCTGAACCGGTCGCCGACCACCCGGTCGACGATCGGTCGGCCCCGCATCTCGAGGCCCAACCGAACGCCGGTCCGCGCGAGCGGAATCCTGAAACCCCCGACGGACGAGGACCACACCATGCAACTCGAGGTACTCGGCGTCGGCGGCGCGGGCTGTCGGATCGCCGACGCGATCCGGGCCGCGGAGCCGACCGACCACTCGTTTCTCACCGACGTCTTCGCGTTCGATACCGACGGGAGCAGCCTGAGCGGGACCGTCATCCCCGAATCGCATCGATTCCGGTACGGCCCCGACGACATCGACGGCGGTCTCGGGGGCGATCTCGAGCGTGGGCGGACCGTCGGCCGGGCATGCGCCGACGACCTCCTCGAGCGCGTGACCCGCACCACGGCTGCGGCGGCCGACGCGATTCTCGTCGCGGTCGGCCTCGGCGGGGCGACCGGCGGGGGGACGGTGCCCGCGCTCGTCGCCGCGCTCCAACAGCGGACCGACACACCGGTCTACGTCCTGGCGACGCTGCCGGCCGACCGCGAGTTCGACGCGGCGGCCGACCGCGCGAGAAGCGGGCCTCGCGGTTCCGCCGCCGATGCGCCGCGACCGAACGCAGCGGCGAACGCCGTGGCCACCCTCGAGCGACTCGACGGGGTCGCGAGCGCGATCATCACGTTCGATAACGAGGACTGGCTCCGTCCCGGCGAGGCGCTCCGTGACGGTCGCGACCGCTGTAACCGAGAGCTGGCGACGCGCATCGCGGCCGTCTTCGCCGGCGGCGGCGATTCGGATGGGGCAGTCGCCCAAACCGTCGTCGACGCGAGCGACATCCGACGGATCGTTGGCGATCAGTCGGCGGTCGTCGCACTCGGCTACGGCGACCAGACGGTCGAGACGAACGGCTCGCGGTTCGGGCTCGGACTCCTGTCGGCCGAGCCGGACGTCGACACGAGCGACGCGGTCAGCGCCACCGAGACCGTGGTCAGGAAGGGGATTCACGGGAAGCGCTCCCTCGAGTGCGACCCCGAAACGGCCGAGCGCGGACTGCTGATCGTCGGCGGGCCGCCGGCGTGGCTCAACCGACGGGCGATCGCCGAGGGCCGGCGAACCCTCGAGTCGGCGATCGGCGGCTCGGGCATTCTCGGCGGCGACGCACCCCGGCTCGACGGCGACCGGGTCTTCGCGGCGGTCGTCCTCGCCGGCGTCGAATCGGAGCGGATCGAGGCGTTACGAGCGGCGGCCGACCGGGCCGAGACGGCCGATTGACGGCGGTCCCGTCTCCGGTCGGAGCCGGCCTCGAGCGTGTCGCCGTCTTCGTGCGCGGGACGGGCGATCGCAACCCTGCCGATCGTCGTCTCGGTGCCCGAATATTTCGGCGTCGCCGAAGCCGAAGGCTTTTGCGCGCTGGCGCGCCAAAACGCACCTAATGACCGGAGACGACCCACGCGAGGAGTCCGCGTCAGGGGAACCGACGACCGGGGAACCGCTGACCGACGGCGGCGCTGCAGGTGCAGACGATGTCGCGCTGGACCCCTGGGGTTCCTCGAGCGTCTCCGACTATCGGAACCTGTTCGAGGAGTTCGGCATCGAGGAGTTCGACGAGGTCCTTGAGGAGGTCCCGAACCCACACTACCTGATGCGCCGAGGCGTCATCTTCGGCCACCGTGACTACCGGCCGGTGGCGGAGGCCCTGCAGAACGACGAGCCGGCGGCCGTCCTTTCGGGCTTTATGCCCACCGGCGATCCCCATATCGGCCACAAGCTGGTCTTCGACGAGATCATCTGGCATCAACAGCAGGGGGCCGACGCCTACGGCCTGATCGCCGACCTCGAAGCCAACGCCGCCCGAGGGATGAGCTGGGCGGAGATCGACGAGCACGCCCGGGACTACCTGCTCTCCCTGCTCGCGCTCGGCTTCGATCCCGAAGAGGGTGAACTCTACCGACAGTCGACCAACCGCGAGCTACAGGACCTCGCCTTCGAACTCGGTGCCGAGGCCAACTTCTCGGAGTTTCAGGCGATCTACGGGTTCGACGGCGAGACCGACGTCTCCCACATGCAGTCGGTCGTCACCCAGATGGCCGACATCCTCTACCCGCAACTCGAGGAGCCCAAGCCGACCGTCATTCCCGTGGGCCCGGACCAGGACCCCCACGTCCGGCTGGCGCGTGACCTCGCCGAACGGATGCGCTTCTTCAAGGTCAGCGAGGCCTACGCCAGTTTCGAACTCGAGCCCGACGAGCGCGCGCTGGTCGCCGCGTTCTACGAGCGACTCGAGCCCGAGGCGTTCGACGACGAGCAACTTCGCTGTGTCCACGTCGCCGAGGCGCTCGAGGAGACGCCACTGTCGGAGATCGAAGCCGATGCGGACACGCTGCGTTCGGTGCTGACGAAGCTCGAAGAGGCCGGCATGGAACCGGTCCGGCCCCGAACCCGCTTTTTCGATCGGCGGGCAACCGACGAGGCCTTCGATGCGCTGATCGACGCCATCGACGGCGAAAAACGGGTCTACGAGAGCCACATCGACGCGTTCGAGATCGACCGCGCCGCGGCGGAGGAACTCGCCCGCGAGGTCGAGGTCGAGACCGGCGGCTACGGCTTCCAGCCGCCCTCGTCGATCTACCACCGGTTCATGACCGGGCTGACCGGCGGCAAGATGTCCTCCTCGATCCCGGCGAGTCACATCTCGTTGCTGGACGATCCCGAGGACGGCTACGACAAGGTGAAAGCGGCCACGACCGGCGGCCGCGAGACCGCCGAGGAACAGCGCGAGAAGGGTGGAAAAGCCGACGAGTGTCCCGTCTACGAACTCTACGCCTACCTGCTGGCCGGCGACGACGACGAGTTCGCCAAGCGCGTCTACGACGAGTGCGTCGGCGGCGAACGCCTCTGTGGCGACTGCAAGGAACAGGCCGCACAACTCATGAAAGAGTTCCTCGCGGAACACCAGGAAAAGCGGGCGGAAGTCGAAGACCTGCTCGAGGAAGCGGACATCGAACTCGAGTCGCCGCGGCGTCGTTAACGCGGAGCCGCTGCGGACCGCCCCGGCGGCGCGTTGGCCATCAACGGGCCGTCGAGAAGCGGACCGAATGGGTTCGGCGGATATGGTAGCGTCTGACGAACATATATACGGGCAGTCGTGGAACCGTGAGCCACGATGGGACCGGCTCGCCGTGGCGCGCCCGACGACCGCCTGGTCTGTGCGGACGTCCTCGGCGCGTTCGGCGTCACGGCGGCGGACGTTCGACGGAACGCGGCCGGCGACGACGATCTCGAGGCGGCGCTGGCCGACGCACTCGCGACGGGCGTCGATCGGACGACGGTGCTTCGCCGGACGATCGCACGGAGCGACCGCGGCCTCGCGTGTGCGGCCCGGTACTCGCGGGCCGACCTGGCAGCCGAACTCGCGGCCGTCTTCGACGCGATCGGCTGGTCGCTCGAGCGATCGGCCACCCGCAACGGGCTGACGCTGACCGCGTCGGACCCCAGCGGCCGGGCGCGGACGGCGACGATCACCTATCCGGAGACGCCGCTCGGGAGCGACAACCTTCCTGCCGTCCTCCGGACGATCAACGACGCGATTCTCGCGGGGACCGACGCGCGATTCGTCCTCCTCTCGTCGGGCGTCGACCGCTGGCGGGCCGCGCTGATCGAGCGAAGCGAGCTCGACGCGCTCCGCGAACGCTACGGCCAGCGACTCGAGGCCGTCGATCGACCGCTGCTGCCGGCGCACGGACTCGCGGCGTACGTTCCCGCCGACGACGTGACCGGGTCGATCGAAACCGACACCGGCACCGACGGCGACGAGCCGTGGCCACCGTGGGCGCTCGAGCGCGGGACGCGTCGCTCGAGGGAGTCGACATCGACCGTCGACTCGCTCATCGACGAAGCCGAACCGTCCGCTCATGTGGACGCAACCGCGGACGCGACGGAGCCGTCCGCGGACCGGGCGAGCGATGCGACGGCCGACGCGTCGGCGATGTCCGGTGCGGCGCGATCGACCGCGGCAGCGCCCGCCGGCGAGCACGACGGCTTCGAACTCCGTGGCTCGCCCGACGTATCGCGGCGACACGACGGCGACACCGACCGGGAAACGGAGCGTGGCGCTGAGACCGCGTCCGATCGATCGGGGTCCGTAGGCTCGAGTCACGGGGGTCGATCGACGGCCGCGGACGAGGAACCAACGGATACGGACGGGTTCGGGACGCTCTCGGGGCCCAGTGACACGGCACGAGTCAGCAACGAATCGTTCGGCACGGACCTCGCCCCGCAGGCCGACGACGAGCGCTACCGCGCGCTCGGTGCGGCGCTGGACGCGGGCGGGACCGTCTCCGTTCGCGGGCTGCTCGAGGACGACGACTTCCTGCCCGAACTGCCGGCCGCCGAGTCCACGGAGACTCGTATCGAGTTCGCCGCGGACTTCGATCCCGCCGCGGTCCCGGAGGCGAAAGCGACTGCGGAGGAGTCGGGGTTCGAGTGGGTCGATTCCGGCTCGCTCGACACGACGCGCGTGTCGAACTCGTAGGGGAGACCGACCACCGATCGGTCCCATGGCCGGCTGCACACTACCGATTCGATCGGTATGTCACCCGCTCGACCGACACCGGTCGAGACCGCAGTGTTACCGTCCCGCAATACTTTTGCTCCCGCCACGATATCGAACGCGTATGGCACCCGAATCCCACGTCCGTGCCAGTCTCGAGACCCAGCCACAGCACCGCCGATCGGGATTCGGCTTCTTCTTCGCCCGGTGACTCGGGCCGGTGGACCCGGGGCCGACCCGATCGGTCGCCCGCGGTGAAACCGTCCGCGAACCGTCGTCGACTCGAGCGTCGGCGTCGAACGGAGTCGGAACCGCTAACTGACCGACCCACGGCAATGCAGGTAAGCGAATGCAACTTCCATCACAACAGGTCGCGGTCTTGGAGGCCGCAAGTGCGGACGAGGGAATGTCCGTCGACGCCCTCGCCGCGGCGACAGACCTCCCGCCCGAAACCGTCACCGGGGCGGTCTTCGAACTCGAGACGGAGGGCCTGGTCGCCGTCAGCGAACGCGTCGACGAAACGGTCGCGCTCACCGACGAGGGGCGCGACTACGTCACCGAGGGACTGCCCGAGGTTCGGCTCTACGAGGCCGCGCTCGAGGCCGGTGCCGACGCCGACCCCGTTTCGATGGGGCGGGTCATCGGCGCATCGGGGCTCGAAGGCGGCGCGGTCGACATCGCGCTCTCGAACTACGCGCGCAAGGGGTACGGCGCGATCGACAGCGGCGAGATCACGGCCGACCCCGACGCGGACCCGGACGCCGACGCGGAGGCGAACGCGCTCGCGGCGCTGGCCGACGTCGAGGACGCGCCGATCGACAGTGTCGACGTGGATTCGGACACCCTCGAGTCACTCGAGCGCCGCGGCCTGCTCGACCGACACGAGTCGACGGTCCGCGAGGCGACGCTCACCGAGCGCGCCGTCACGGAATTGATGGCGGGGATCGAAACCGCCGAAACGGTCGGCCAGGTCACGCCCGAACTGCTGACGAGCGGCGAGTGGGAGGACGTCGAGTTCGCCGACTACAACGTCGAGGCCGACGCCGAACAGTTCGAGGGCGGCAACGTCCACATCCTGCGCCAGACCGCCGAGCGCGTCAAGGACACGCTCGTCGGGATGGGCTTCCAGGAGATGGACGGACCCCACGTCGACGCGGACTTCTGGATCAACGACTGCCTGTTCATGCCCCAGGACCATCCTGCGCGCACGCACTGGGACCGGTTCGCCCTCGAGCAGCCGACCCACATCGACGAGCTCCCCGCGGATCTCGTCGCCCGCGTCGAGCGGGCACACAAGGAGGGCGTGGGCGAGGACGGCGAAGGCTACCACTCGCCGTGGGACGAGGACTTCGCCCGCGCGCTCGCGCTTCGTGGCCACACCACCTCGCTGTCGACGCGCTACCTCTCGGGCGAGGCGGTGGGCGACCTCGAGCCGCCACAGCGCTATTTCAGCGTCGAGAAGGTCTACCGCAACGATACGCTCGATCCGACCCACTTGCTCGAGTTCTTCCAGATCGAAGGCTGGGTGATGGCCGAGGACCTCTCGGTGCGCGATCTGATGGGGACCTTCGAGGAGTTCTACGCCCAGTTCGGGATCGAGGACATCCAGTTCAAACCCCACTACAACCCCTATACCGAGCCCAGCTTCGAGCTGTTCGGCACCCACCCGACGACGGGCGAACTCGTCGAGATCGGGAACTCCGGCATCTTCCGCGAGGAGATGCTCGAGCCGCTGGGGGTCGACTGTGACGTGATGGCCTGGGGACTGGCGCTCGAGCGACTGCTCATGCTGATGTACGGCTTCGAGGACATCCGGGACATCCACGGGACGCTGTGTGACCTGGAACTGCTGCGCAACACGGAGGTGACCTACTGATGCCCACGGTCGATATCGATCCCGACGAACTGCGCGACCTGACCGGTCACGACGAGAAGAGCGACGAAGAGCTACAGGAAGACCTGTTCGGGCTCGGCCTCGAGTTCGAGGGGCGCACCGAGGACGGCGCGTTCGAACTCGAGTTCGCACCGGATCGGCTCGATCGCCTCTCCGTCGAGGGCGTCGCTCGCTCGCTGCGGTACCAGTACGGCGACGCGCGGGGCGTTCACGTTCCCTCGCCGAACTCGCCGGAGTGGACCATCGAAGTGGACGACTCGGTCCCCGACGAGCGCCCGTACGTCACCGGCGCGGTCGTCCGCGACGTCGATCTGGACGAGGAGGGCCTCGAGTCACTCATTCAACTCCAGGAGAAACTCCACGCCACGATGGGGCGCAAGCGGGCGAAGGGCGCGATCGGGATTCACGACCTGACGATGCTGAAGGGTCGCGATGCGCGGAGCGCATCGGAAAACGAGAGTAGCGCGGAACGAAGTTCCGCGAACAGTCGAGCGGCAGAGCCGCGAGACAGCGGCGACGAGCCGCGAGCGAGCCCCGCGGCGGACGGCAATCCGACCATCCAGTACGTCGGCGTCGAACCCGACGGGGACCGGTTCGTCCCCCTCGACTCCGATCGGGAGATGACGCCCGCCGACGTGCTCGAGGACCACGAGACGGGACGGACCTACGCCGACCTGGTCAGTGAGTACGAGCGCTATCCGGCGATCTACGACGATCTCGGGCTGTTCTCGTTCCCGCCGGTGATCAACGGCCGGCGGACGGAGGTCTCGACGGACTCGAGAGACCTGTTCGTCGAGATGACGGGCACCGACCAGTGGACGATCGATAAGATGCTGGCCATCGTCTGCTACGCGCTGTCTGCTCGGGGAGCCACGCTGGAGGAGGTGACGGTCGAGTACCCTGACCACGAACTCGTCCGCCCGGATCTCTCGATGAAGACGAAGACGGTCGCACACGACCGCATCGAGACCATCCTCGGCATCGGGCTCGATCCCGACGAGGTGCTCGACCTGGCCGAGCGGTCCGGACTCGAGGCCGAAACAGAAGAGAGCGAGGACGGCGATCTCGTCTACGAGGTGACGATCCCGCCCTACCGCGTCGACATCCTCCACCCCCTGGACGTCATCGACGACCTCGGGCGGGCCTACGGCTTCAACGAGCTCGACCCTCGCTACCCTGACGTCGGGACCGTCGGCGGCCGCCACGAGCGCTCCCGCCTCGAGAACGCCGCCCGTACCCAGCTCGTCGGACAGGGCTTCGAGGACCTGCTGAACTTCCACATGATCAGCGAGGAAGAGAACTACGACCGGCTCGATATCTCGCCCGGCGACGATATCTACGGGGCCGGCGAGCCGGCGACGATCAAGGAACCGTACAGCGAGGACTTCACCATGCTGCGGACGTGGGTGATGCCCTCGCTGTTGATGGTTCTCGAGCGGAACACCCACCGCTCGTACCCGCAGCACCTCGCCGAGATCGGCTTCGCGGCCGCGGTCGACGAGAGCGAAAACACCGGCGTCGCCGAGAGCCGCCACGTCGGAGCCGTCCTCGCACACCACGAGGCCGGCTACGAGGACGCCAAGGCACGGCTCCAGGCGCTGGCCCGTAACTTCGACGTCGACCTCGAGACGCCGCCGACCGACCACCCGACCTTCATTCCGGGTCGAACCGCGGCGATCGTCATCGATGGCGAGGAAGTCGGCGTGATCGGCGAGCTCCATCCGAAAGTGCTCATCGAACACGACCTCGAAGTACCGGTGTCGGCCTTCGAGTTCGATCTCGAGGCGCTCAGATAGGGCCGCGAGGGAAGCGAACGCGATTCTTCGGGGGTTACCGGATCTCGCCGTAGGTCCGGACGAGGTCGCCATCGAGATAGCGCCGCTGCTCGAACCCGAGGGCGTTACACAGGAGCGTATGGCCCATAAACGAGAGGGAGTAGTCGGCCATGCCGAACGGATGTAGGACCGTCTGCTGTGCGGGCGGCAGGATCGAGCCGAGGACGTTGATCTCGGCGTCACCCGCAGTGAGCGTCCCGACGCTGACGTCATCATCGGTCGTTCCGGCGGCGCGACCGCCGGCAGCGTCGAACGCGTCGCCGTCGACGACCGTCGCCGGCTGGTCGGCACCGGTGGTGTACCCGAGTTGTGGCCCTTTCCACAGCTCCTGTTGTCGCGGGCGGATGCCATCGAGCAGCGGGTGTTCGAACTCCCTGTCCTCGAGGGTCGCGTACCGGACCGTGACGGTCTCGAGGTCGGCGGGATCGATCGCCGCCGCGTCCCCGACGTCGAGCGCACCGAGGAGGTGGACGCCCGTATCGGTCAGGACGAGGTCGCCGCCGGCCGCGACGAACGACTCGATCGCCGCGATGTACCGCGGGTTCTCGAGACCCTCGTCGTGAGAGACGACCAGTTTGTCGTAGTGGCGTTTGCCGGAGTTCCCGCGAAGCAATCGACCGTTACAGACGTCGCGAACCCTGAACGCGTCCATGTCGCCGTCCTCGATGTAATCGGAGAGATCGGCGAAGAACTGCATCGGGTTGACCGTGTACTCGCGTTGCTCGTACCCGAGTACCGCTCGCGGATCGGGATACTCGTCGTCGGTGTCCAGAACGGTCAGCTCCACTTCGATGTCGGCGTCGCTTTCGACTTCGACGTCCCACTGGCCGGCGTCGGGTCGATGGCGGAACCAGCCCTCGAAGTCGTGGGGCCGGGGCGTCGGGTCGTCAGGGTCGGCCTTCGCCGCGAGGTCGATTTCGTGAACGATCGTGCCGTCGGGATCGGTGATACGGATGTGACCGTCGCTGGCGGCCCCGAGGCCGGTAAACCGGACCGACAGCGAGTGGGACGAGCCGGTCGTTTCGGTACCGACGGTCCCGCGGTCGGCCGATCCGGATCGGACGACCTCGTGACGGCTGTGGACCTCGGTCGCGCGGTCCCGGCCGGGCCCGCGACCCTTGCCCGGGTGTTGATCGGTGTACGGCAGATCGGCGGACGACCGCGTGAGCGCGTCCGTCGTCACGTATGCGGTGTCCTGACCGCCGGTCGCGACGGTGGTATCGGTCTCCGCTGCGGCCATCTCGGCGTACTCGCGCATCGAGATCCGGTAGGCGGTGACCAGATGGCGTTCGATGTAGGGTTTCCACTCGATCCGGGCGTCAGGAGTGTGGTTCGCGAAGATGATTTCGGGAACGACCGTGATCGCTCCGAGCCCGCCGAACGCTTCCGGTTGGCCGGCCCACCCCAGAAGCGAGCCGGTCACCTGATAGGCGAGTGAATCGTACACCGTGCCGTAATCGAACAAGCCAGCGGGAACGTAGTCCGAGGCACCGTACTGCTCCTCGCCGGCGCGTTCGATGTCGTCCGCGATCGCCTCGATGTCGCCCCAGTGGGCCTCCATCCCTTCGCCGATGCGGATGTTGACCTCGTCGAGATCGTGGGTTCCGTCGTGACCGAGCGGGGCGTTCGTCTCGAGGTTGAACACCATGTGATCGGCGGCGTACATCCCGTGATAATCACAGAGGTACGTCACGTTCTCGTACTCCCGGAGGTGATCGACGACCGCGAGCGAATCCGGGACGACGTCGTAGTAGTCGTCGGGTGCGCCGTCGGGTTCGGCGGGCCGGAACGCCGGATCGACCCAGCCCATCGTCGGGTACTGCCGGTTGGTGTCGACATCGGCCGCGTTCCCGCGCCGGAAGTTAAGCCGGGTTTCCCCTCGCGGAATGTCGAACTCGGGCTCGCGCGCCACCCACCCGTCGGGGTTCGTGAACACGAAGACGAACGCGATATCGTCGAGCAGGTCCTCGAACCCGTCGGCCTCGCCCCGAGCGAGGTCCTCGAGGAGTCGGGCACCGGTCTCGACGCCCGCGCGCTCGTCGCCGTGGATCGAGAGGGAGTAGACCACCGTCTCCTTGTCGGCGAACGACGCCGCGTCCCGGACGTCGTTCGTGACATCGACGACATAGATGTCCTGTGGGTCGGGGTCCGTTCCGGTGTACCGGTTCGGCCAGCCCGGCGATTCTTCGAGGGTATGGACGCGCACGCGGTCGGGGCAGGCCGCCTCGAGATGGGCGATCCCCTGACAGACCTCGGGGTAGGAGACGAACGATCGGGCCTCCTCGACCGGCGGAAAGACGCCGTCGGCGTACGGGGCCTCGAGTTTCCACCACGGGTTCGCCCCGGGTGAGACGTCCAGTCGCTCGACGCCATCGATTTCGAGGACGGCCGCCACTTCGTCGGCGGTGAGATGCGCATGCGCCGCTGGCGTCGGTGACTCTCGAGTAACTGCCTTCGGTGGCCGGGACAGGTCGGGATCGGGGGTTTCCTCGTAGTCGGCCGCGAACGCCTCGAGTGCGGCTCGGTCGGCGAATTCGATGACGGTCGCCGCCTCGTACCCCTCGGGGGTGTGGTTGACGACGAACTCGAACTCGTCGGTCATCGGTTCGCCGCGGACGTCCGCGGTGGCGGAACCGGGAAGTGCGAGCGCGGCACCCGTCGTCGCGGAGAGCGAAAGGAACGTCCGTCGGTCGATAGGGCTGTCGGCGAACGCGTCGCCGGAACCGCGGTCGGCAGCATCATCGGTCGGACGGTCAGCGGGTTGTCGTGGTTGTGCTTGGTCTGGGCCGTTTGACATTACCGATCGTGGGGGAGGTCCCCGGACACGGACCACAATAGTACGAAATAAATAACATATCGAACGAGAGAATGTCTCTGAGAGACGTAGATTTATGTGCTCGAGGGTGGAGTGGACGAGCCATCGGCGGCCGCTATTCGAACCAACGGAACGGGGACTGCTGGCTCACAGCCGTCGGAAACGTCCGGAAGACCCTCACTGACGGTAGCGAGATAGCAAGCGGCCGGTCGAGACGCGAGGGCAGACGCCCGGACGGTTAGAACTCGTGTTCGACGTCGTCTTCGTCGGCCTTCTGAATGATTATTTTCCCGTCCCGGACCCGGACGAAGACCTCATCGCCGATATCCATGCCCGCGACCTCGAGTTCGTCCTCGTGGAGGTTGAGGTGGACGTTGTGGTAATTCCCGTCGTCGTCTTTCGCACCGCTTGGACTCAGCTTCTTTTTCCGTACCATCGCGGGATTCTATTCCGAACTTCGCCGTAGGATATACTTAAGTGTTTTCGACGACCGAACGACTGACCGCGCGACGGACTCGGTGGCGCGACAATCACGGGACGGCGGCGAGCGAGCGACGCGAATAGTGCAGGAAAATCGCGTTGGCGATACACTTAAATATACCGCCGCAGTCGGTCGATTTGCGGGGATATCTTTATCACTGGTCGTGTGCTGACTTGACACGGAGGCGAAAATCATGGTACGCGAAGACGGGAAACGAAACTTTGCACTGCGCGAATCGGGCGGTGACGAGTCGAGCGTCTTCTCGGGTAACACGCCCCGACAGGCGGCGCTCAAGGCAGCCCGACGGCTCGAGCCCGGCTCGAGCGAGGACGAGGCGGAACGGGTCGAACTGAAACTCCGCGAGAAAGGAACCGACAAGGTTCACATCTACGATGGCTGGGCGTGGGAGGAGACGGCCCCCGACGACAAGCCCGACTGGATGCCCGGCGAGATCACGGAGGCGAACGTCTCGAAGAAAGGCATCGAGCACCTCGACGAGTAAGTCGTCAACTCGACAGATTTCTCCAGCACGAGCCCGTCCGAGAGCGGTGCCATCGCCCGTCTCGAGTGTCGAAATCGGACGGTCGACGGCGAGAGCGTCGAAAAGGGATTCCATCTCGTTCAGTGCCCGATAATAGCACGTTTGTTCGATGACTAGACGGCATAATACGGGATGGGTTTGGTGGGATACTGCCCAAGAGGTGGAAAGACGCTAATAATCAGATTGTATGTGTTTACCCCCAGAAATCGCAGGAAGACAGTAGGTTCAAAATCGGGGAATTCAATTAGAAATCCGTAAAATTCGACCGCCGTCANACTGAGAGATATATAAATCAAATAGAGGGTGCTGTTTTCAGCCGTCTCAGTGGCTCAGCCAGGAACTCTATGGGGGTAAACACATGCATCAGATTTATACGACAGTCGGCGGTCGAGTCGGTACGTATGTGGATGAGCGTCGAGAGAATTCGGGTCTTAGGACCAGTTAATAAAACTAGTTCGGCCATCCCCCGAACATGTGGGCCACTAACGTCGAGAAGAGTACGATCTGATCAACTGGAGCGTCCCAGTATCCTCGTGGGTGAGGTGCCATGATTCCGATGACCAAGTGGCGGACGCTCGGACTGGCGACGATCGGGTTCAATTTCTCGTTTCTGATCTGGTTTTCCTTCGCACCCTTCACGGGGCCGATGGCCGAGGAATTCGGCCTCTCGGTGACCGAAATCGGAATCCTGGCGAGCGCAGCGATCTGGCTCGCGCCGTTCGGCCGGGTTCTGACCGGTTGGCTCTCCGATCGCTGGGGCGCGCCGACGGTGTTCGCAATCGTCTTGGCCTACGTCGGCGTGTTCTCGATCGCGTCGGCGTTCGCCCGATCGTATGCGGTCTTCTTCGTCGAGCGCCTGATCGTCGCGACGGCGGGGATCACCTTCGTTATCGGCATCCAGCACGTCTCGGAGTGGTTCGACGAGGAGGAACTGGGCACCGCGGAAGGGATCTACGCCGGCGTCGGCAACGCCGGTGCCGCTGGCGGAGCGCTCATCCTCCCCCGGGTGTTCACCGACGGGTGGAACGGCCCCCTCTTCGAGAGCAACTGGCGGGCCGCCTTCTTCTACACCGGGATCGTCTCGATCCTGCTGGCGATCGTCTACTACACCGTCGGCGAGGCGGCCAAGACCGAGCAACGTCGTCGGGCGACCGCCGAGAGCGCGACGCTCAGGCAATGGCTTCACACCGCGACCCGGTACGGAACCGTGGTGCTCGCGCTGGCATATGTGATGAGTTTCGGCCTCGAGCTATCGATGAACGGCTGGCTGGCGACCTACTACCGCGAGGGGTTCAACACGGACGATCTCGTGCTCGCGAGCACGTTCGCCGCGACGTTCTCCGTCGCCGCCGGCCTGTTGCGGCCGATCGGCGGCTACGTCAGCGACCTGCTCGCTCGCAGGGAAACGAACATCCTGCCGATCTTTACGGGTCGGTACCGCGAGCAATGGACGTTCGTTTCGCTGTGTTTCATCGTCGTCGCGATGGTCGGGATGACGCTGGCCGGACTGACCGGGCGAGTGCTGCTGGCCGTCGCCGCCGGCTTCGTCGTCGGGATGGGCTGTGCGTTCGCCGAGGGGGCCATCTTTGCTCAGGTACCGGCCATGTTCCCCGACAGTTCGGGCAGCGTCGCCGGCGTCGTCGGCGGCGTCGGGACCGTCGGCGGAATCGTCTACCCGCTGGTGTACGCCGCGCCGGTGCTGCCGACCCTCCATACCGGCTATGCCATCGTCGCGGCCACGATGCTCCCCATCGTCGCGCTGTGTGCGTGGGTCTTCCAACCCCACGTCGCCGCTCGAGCGACCGACGACGGCTTCGTCGCGGCGAGCGAGACGCCGCCGCACACACCGAGCGACGACTGACGCCGCTTGCGCGCGACCGGCCACGCGAGCGAAATTTCGCGGTACCCGACGGTCTTTTGACCCGTTCGTCCCTATCGGTGGGTAATGGCTGCAGTTACGCTCGGCCCCGAAGGGACCTACTCACACAGAGCCGCGAGCGCGATCGCCGACGACGATGAGATCGACTTCCGACAGTCGGTCACGACGATCGTCGACGCCGTCGCGAGCGGGGAGTACGACCGCGGCGTGATTCCGATCGAAAACAGTATCGAGGGCTCCGTGACGGAGAGTTTAGATGCCGTCGCCGACTACGACGTCGCCGTCGTCCGCGAAATCGTCACCCCGATCAGACACGCCTTGCTCGCCCAGGGGCCGACGTTCGACACCGTCGCCAGCCACTCCCAGGCCCTTGCCCAGTGTCGGACCTACCTCGAGCGCGAGTATCCCGCTGCCACCCTGGAGGCCGTCGCGAGCACGGCACAGGGCGTCGAGTTCGCCCGTGACGATCCGTCGGTGGCGGGCATCGGCCATCCGGCTAACGCGGGAGACGGGATCGAGGTATTGGCCGAGGACATTCAGGATCAGGACTCGAACGCGACGCGGTTCTTCGCGCTCGCGCCGGCCGAGCAGCGCTCGAACGGCGGCGGCAAGACCTCGCTGGTGGTCTACTCGAACGCGAACTACCCCGGCCTGTTGCTCGAGTTGCTCGAACCGTTCGCGGATCGCGACATCAACCTGACCCGCGTCGAGTCGCGGCCGAGCGGCCAGCGACTGGGCGACTACGTCTTCCACGTCGACTTCGAAGCCGGCCTCTACGAGTCCCGAACGAGCGACGCGATCGCGGACCTCGAGGCACTCGCCGAGAACGGGTGGGTTCGGCGGCTGGGATCGTACGATACCGAACACGTCGTCGAGTAAGCGTGGTGCTTCGGGACGGCGTCGCGACGAGCGACGGGACGGCCCGCGAACCACGGCCTGGCACCGGCTTCGACGGCGCGGCAGTCCGGGTGCGAGAATCGAACTACGCGTCTCAGCCTGCACAGGCTGAAGGATGACCACTACCCCAACCCGGACACGGACACGGCGCACTCGAAGCGACCACGGCCGACTCCTAATGTACTGGGAGAGTCCTCACGAGCTGTGAATCACGGCGAAATACTTGACGCGGACCGAAACGGGGCTGCGATCAACGGCGCGCAATCGGGTGTCGAGTGGCTCGCTCCCGGACCACAAACGGTTTTGTCGCGTCACCCGGTACCACGAGTATGCCACTCGCTGCAGGCGACGACGCCCCGACCGTGACCGCACCGAATCAGGACGGCGAGGCGGTCACCCTCGCGTTCGAGGAGCCGACAGTGCTGTACTTCTACCCGAAAGACGATACTCCCGGCTGTACGATCGAAGCGACCCAGTTCCAGCGCGAGCGCGAGACCTATCGAGACGCCGGCGTCGATGTCTACGGCGTCTCGACCGACGACGTGGAGTCCCACCGGTCGTTCTGTGACGCCGAAGGCCTCGAGTTCGATCTGCTCGCGGACCCCGACGCGGAGATCGCCGAGGCCTTCGATGTCGAACTGCGTGACGGCGTGACCGCGCGGACCACGTTTTTGCTGGCGGACGGCGAGGTCACGGCCGTGTACGAGGGCGTCGATCCGGACGGACACGCTCGCGATGTCCTGCTCGACGCGCTCGACGACGGACTCGTGACCCTGCCCGAGTAGCCGCTCCTTCTGTCGTCGTCCCGCGGGCAGAATTTATCCCCGTCGGGCACCTACTGCGACGCATGCGAGGCAATCCGTTCGACGAAATCGAAGCAATGCTCGACCGCGTCAGCCGCCAGGTCGAAGAGGGAATGACCGCCGGCGGGCTGCAGGTACCGGGCTCGGTGCCGGTCAACGTCGCCGACATGGACGAAGAGTACGTCGTTACGGCCGACCTGCCCGGCTACGAGACCGACGATATCGAGTTGACCCTCTCGGACGGCACGCTCCGACTCGAGGCCGATCGGATGGACGACGACATCGCCGCCGACGGGACGTATCTCCGGCGCGAGCGGACCAAAACGTCGGCGAGTCGTCGGATTCGACTGCCGGAGCCGGTCGACGAGGAGTCGGTGGCCGCCGGATTCGAAAACGGCGTGCTGACGGTACGGCTGCCGAAAGTCGCGGGCGGCGAGGACTCGAAGCGGATCGATATCGAGTAGCCGTCGCGTCCCGCCGCTCAAGCCCGGTCCGGGGTGACTTCCGTCGCGGTCGCGAAGCGGCCGGACGGGTCGCCGCTCGAGTGCGGTGTCGGACCGACGGCCGCGAGCCCGCGCCGATATGGAACCGTGCCGGAGATCGTTCGGGTATTGTGTTCGGATGATAACTGTCCGGTCATGGTCCAAGTGTTCGCACTCGTCGTCGCCGGGGCGTTTCTCCTGTTCGGGGGCATCGTACTGTCTCGAGCCGGCGACCTCGACGATCGCGAGGAGACGATCGGCGAGCTCGCGTCGGCGACGGACGAACGGATCGAACCGGGCGAGGAGACGACGATCAGCGGCCGGGTCCGCGTTTCCGACCCGGCGACGCCGACGCGGACCGGTCCTGATTCGGACGGGAACGAACCGGCCGCGCTCTGGGCATGGCGGGTCCGCCGGAAGCGGCCCGCGGGGAACGGCACCCGGTGGCGGACCGTCGAGGCCGAACTTGCGGTCGGCGAGTTCGACGTCGATCACAGTTGGGATCGCGTCCGCGTGGACGCGGCGACGCTGGCGACCGACGCGGACGACGACCCCTTCGATTCGTCGGCGCTGTTCCTCGGCGACCCGGCGACGGAGTCCTATCTCGGCGACCTCGGCCCGATCAATCGCTTCCTCGAGCGGACGGGGATGGCGGACGAGGACGGGATCGTCAGCGACCTGGAGGTCACCGTGAGCGTTGGCGGGCGGACCACCATGCCCGACAAGTACCAGGCCACCGTCGTCCGGGACGGCGACGACGTGGTCGTTCGGGGCGAACTGACCGAGACGGCCGACGGCTACGTCCTCCGGGGCACCGACGAAACGCCGCTTGTCATCGCGACCGGCACCCTCGAGACCCACCGGGAGCAGGTGCGATCGGCGAGCCGAGTCCAGCAGGCCGCAGGAGGGCTCCTCGTCGGTCTCGGACTGCTTGTTGCGATCCTCGCCGTCCTCTGACGCCGCGTCTCGAGCCGAGCGACGCTAGTACCAAGCACCGCCCGACGAGACGTTGATATCCTGTCCCGTGACGTGTCGCGACTCGTCGCTCGCGAGGTGGACGGCCAGATCGGCGACCTCCGCGGGCGGCACCAGGTCGTCGAGCATGAGGCTCTCGAGGACCTCCCCTTCGACCGCTTCGACGGGAACGCCCGCCTCCTCGGCTTGCCGTTCGAAGACACTCCGAATGCGATCGCCCTCGACCGGGCCGGGACAGATCGCGTTGACGGTCACCCCGTCGTCGCCGAACTCGGCGGCCAGTGCACGAGTGACTCCGATCAGTCCCATCTTCGAGGCAGCGTAGGGAGTTCGGTTGGCGTACGGCCGCTTGCCGCCGATCGAGGCGATGTTGATGACGCTCCCCTGTGCCGACTCCCGGAGGTGGGGGGCTGCCGCCCGCGTGACGCGAGCGACACCGATGACGTTGACATCGAGGGTCTCGAGCCACTCGTCGTCGCTCGTCTCCTCGAGCGGCGCGGTGGGGCCGGCGATCCCGGCGTTGTTCACGAGGCAGTCCAGCCCGCCGAACGAATCGACCGCCGCGGAGACGGCGTCTTCGACCGACTCGGGATCAGTCACGTCCGTCTCGACCGCCAGCGTTCGATCGGGAGCGTCGATCAGTTCCGCGGTCTCGTATATCCCGTCGCTCCTCGCCGCGAGGACGACGGTCGCGCCCTCGTCGGCAAACGCGACGGCGATTTCGCGGCCCAGACCCTGACTCGCTCCCGTGACGAATACAGTGTCGTCTGCTATCACAGCACGTGATGGATCGGGTCGAAAATAAAACCACCTGTTATCGGACGGTGGGGTCGATATGGTTCTGCATTTCTCAACTGGTGTGTTTCCGTTGAGGGCACTGTCTAGTTCAGCACCCCCTCGACCGGCGTCGTTCCGTCAAGAGCTTGATGTAGTCTCCGACGGTTGTAGTAATGCATGAACTGTTCAAGCCACTCGCGGACGCTTGACCGACTGCCCACCCACGAAGTATGGAAGCGGTCGATCCGCATTTTGAGTGTGTGAAACCTCTTTTCGATGAGGTTCGGTCGGTATAGTTGGCCCGACCGCTCAATCCTAATCAAGCAAGGGCAGTCCGATAGCCGACCTGATTGACGAGAAACGCAGCCTCGGAGAGATCATGGTTCTCGTCGAGTCGATGCAAAGACGCAACCGCCGGAGCAGTGCCATGCCGACCAAATAACGCGATGTCAGGGGTGCAATATGAACAGCGCCGCCCGTCGCCGTTCAGAGGCGGTCTGAACGGTGAACTGATGCCGGTTCGGTGGAATCGCCGTTGCTGTGCGCTCGAGCGTACCACAGATATGCGATCAGTGTCTAGGGATAGCAGTGAGCCGATGCGACTGCTGCTGGAACCGGCTTGTGCGCACACGATTCGAGCGGTCCCGTCAGCGGAATCCAATACCAGGGTGACTTATGTGATTTAGTTTGAAACGTTACGGCGATGCACTTCATCGTCGTCGGGGCAGGGAATGTCGGACGCCTGCTAGTGGATATTGCATCACGATCTCGAAACGACGTGGTGGTCGTCGAGCACGACGTGACGAGAGCGAACGACATCGCGAACGAGTACGATTGCCTGGTCCTCAACGAGGACGCGACGAGGGAGGAGACGCTCAAAGAGGCGGGCGCTGCTCGGGCCGATGCGCTCATCTCGACGCTCGAACTGGACGCAACGAACCTGTTCGTCTGTCTACTCGCAACCGAACTCGGGATTCCGACCGTCGTGTCCGTTCTGCACCAACCCGAACACCGGGAGCTGTTCCGCAAGATGGGCGTCAACGCGGTCAAAAGCCCCGACCAACTCGCCGCCGAATCGCTCTACCGGACGGCACGACAGCCCGCGATTATCGACTACATGCCCGTCGAAGACGATGCGGAGGTCTTCGAGATCGAGGTCTCCGACGCCGCACCGATCGCCGGAAAGACCCTCGAGGACGCCAGATCGGGGGGCTTGATTCCCGACGATGTGCTCGTCGTCGCTGTCGTCCCCCAGGACGGCAGCGGGCCACGGATCGCTCGGTCGACAACCGAAATCGGGGCCGGAGATCGGCTCGCCGTCTACTCCGGACGCGGGACCGATCCGGCGGTGACGGATCTCTTCGGATTCTTCGACGATTACCGATGAGAACCACAGTGGCACCGATCGGACGCGATCTCGGGTGGATGCTGCGGGTTTTCGGGGGGCTGGTCCTGGTATCGATCCTCGTTCCGCTCGTCTGGGGCGAGTACTACGCGATTCCCGGCCTCGTCGTCTCGGGGGTGATACCGGTAACGATCGGGTGGGTGCTCTCGACAGTGTTCGCCGATGCCGCTCCGCCGGACAAACTCCACGGCATGATGATCGCTGCCATCGGCTGGCTCGCCATCGCAGCGTTCGGCTCGCTGCCCTTTCTTACGACCGCCTGGATCGTGACGCTCGCGCCTGCCGGGCTCGAGACACCACCCCCAGAGAGCGTCGACGCACTCGCGAGTCCGCTGAACGCTCTCTTCGAGAGTATGAGCGGGTTCACCGGGACGGGGTTGACTATGATCACAGACGAGGGCTCGCTCCCCCGGACGCTACAATGGTGGCGGAGTATAATCGAATGGGTCGGTGGCGTTGGTGTGATCGTGCTGACGACAGCGATCCTCGCCCGTCCGGGGAGTGGTTCGTTGACAGTGTACGAAGGCGAAGCGCGATCACAGAAGATACACCCGAGTATCGTCTCGACCGTCCGCACTATCTGGTGGATCTTCCTGCTTTTCACGTCGATCGCGATCCTGTCGCTCTGGCTGGCCGGAATGCCACCGTGGCAGGCGATCAATCACGGCATGACGGGTATTTCGACTGGCGGTTTCTCGGTCATCGACGGTTCGATCGGCGCATACGACAGCGTCGTCATCGAAGCCGTTTTGCTCCCGATCATGATCGCTGGCGGCATTGCGTTCCCGATCCACTACCTCGTCCTCCAGGGGGATCTGCGAGGGCTGTACACGGACGTGCAGACGCGATGGTTGGCCGCGGTTCTCCTGCTCGGATCGGCGGCGCTCTGGCTATCGGTCTCGACAGCGTACGATTCGGTCACGGACGCGCTCCGATACGGCGTCTTCCAGTTCGTCTCAGCAGTGACCGCCGCGGGCTTCCAGACGGCAACCGATCCGACGCCCCTCTCGCTGGGGGACTGGCCCACGAGTGCGCTTCTCACGCTGGTCTTCGCGATGGTCGTCGGTGCCGCCGCCGGCTCTACCGCGGGCGGCATCAAACTCATTCGATTGATAATGCTGGTGAAAGGGATTCGATTTCGAGTCTCCTACGTCTTCTACCCCGACAGTACCGTCCATCGGTTTCGGATCGACGACCGCGTCCTCGACGAGGAAGACGGCCCTCGAGAGTTCGGAGAAGCGGCGATCATCGCGCTTCTCTGGTTCGTCTTCCTCGCGGTGAGTGTCTTCGTCCTTTTAGCGACGCTCCCGAGCGGGGCCTATCCGCTGGAACAGATCCTCTTCGAAATCGCGAGTGCACAGGGGAATGTCGGTCTCTCGACCGGGATCACCGGTCCCCACTCGCTGCCGACGGCTGGCAAGGTCGCGTTCATCCTGAACATGTGGATCGGGCGACTCGAGATCATTCCCATCCTCGTGACGCTTCGCGCACTCTTTTGGCGGGGTGGTATCTACGAATGAGTCGGCGTCGCTACCGCAGCCGGCTTCTTACGTGGATCGTCAACGCGGGACCGAGTGATACGGTCTTGAATCTCTATCTGGTTCTCGGCCCGCTCCTGATCGTGCTCGTCACTGTCGTCGGCAGAACTGGAGCGACGACGCTCATCGTTGCGGGCTACGTCGTCGGATTCGTCGGTTACACGATCTACAACGCCCTCACGACGACGGGACGCCCCGACTGGATACGACATCCATGACATCCGCCGCGCCATGAACGGAGCGGTTTCCCGAGCGTTGGGAGAGTATGGTTCGCGAGTTACCTGTTCTTGTGGGGCTACTCGCTCGTCGTAAACGACGGGATTCGCTCGCTGTATTAAGATAGCCCGTGTTGGTCGGAGGGCGAGCCACATCGGCAGCGATTGATCGTCCGTGTGAGAGCGCTCGCGACGACGGTCCGCGGGTCGGCGTCGTCGATGAGGTCACACGCCGATTAGGCCCCAAGTAGTGCTTTGAGCCGCGCGGTGCCGGTCGCATCGGACGTGACACCCCGATCCCAGAGAACCAATGCAGGCGGCAGGGCAACGATGGATGCGGCAAACGAGTAGAACACGCTCAACGCGATCAGGAGCCCGAAGTCACCGAGCACGGGCGTAATCGCGAGCATCAGCGCCCCCGTTCCGATCGATGTCGTGAGCATACTGCCGGTGAGCGCACCGCCGGTACTCGACAGCGTCGTCGTAAGCGCCGATACCGTCTCCGGGTGTGCAGTATACTCGTCGACGAAGCGATGCATGAAGTGGACAGCGTAATCGACGCCGAGTCCGATAGCGAACGACAGGAGTAGCCCCGTGACGGCATTGAGCGGCATATCGAGCAGCCGCATCGTACCGAGAAGACACGACACGGCGATCATGATCGGAAACACGTTGATGAGTCCGATCCACGGTTTCCCCTCGAGAACGCCGTACACGATCACGAGAAAGACCGCCGAGAGCACGATAGCAAGCACCATCCCCTGGATCGATGATTCGAACAGGCTGTTGGTGATCGCGTTGTAAATGAGGGGCGTGCCCGTCGCAGTTGCGGTGTAGCGGAAGGAATCGGCGTGGTCGGCTCCGTCCGCTGCGATTTCGTCGATCGTGGCGTCCGATTCGATGGTGTACTCGACTTGGGCCGCTCGCCGGTCGGGAGTCAGGTACCGCTCCGCCGCTGGCCCTGCCGGCGACGCGAACAACTCGTCGTAGATCCGGTCGAGGTTGCGGTCGGGAATGCCGTTCCCGTCTCGGTCGTTACGGGCGACGAGCGCAGCGAACTCGGGGTCCGCGTCGGCACGGGACTGAATCACGGAGACGATGCTCCGTGATTCCGCCCGTCCGTTCGGCCCGACGGCGAGCGTCTCCGGTGGATCATCGTCAGGGGCCGCCAGTGCCTCGAGCGCGTGGTCTTCCTCGAACGGTCCCTCGACATACATCGTTATCGACTGATCCTGATCGGCCGCGAACCGCCCTTCAAGCAGGTTGAGCGTCTCCGTGGCAGTGTACTCGCCCGGGGCGAACGGTTCCGGGATGGAATCGACGTACCACGCTTCCTCTTCGGGCGGGAGGAAATCCTCCTCCTCGAACGTGGTTTCGACGCCGGTGCCGTACGCACCCATTCCGGCCCCGAAGAGCACGAGGAGAACGACCATGAGGAGCGGAGCCCGCTTTCCGACGGTCGCGGAAACAGCCAGCAGCCGACCGAGCAAGGATTCCTCGGAGGCGATCGGGGTCGAGTTGAACTCCCGGACGTCGTGTCGGTCCCGAAAGCGGTCGGCTTGCAACTTCATCGCGGGCAAGCATCCGCTGAAGATGACGAACGTAAAGATGATTCCGGCGGAAGCCACAAGGCCCATCTCCCGCATCGGCTCGAGTTCGGCGAAGACGTTCGCTCCGAAGCCGAAGACCGCGGTGGCGGTCACGATGAAAAAGGCGGCCGAGAGCTGGCTGGTCGCGGTACGCATCGCGGGGACCGTCTCGTCGCCCCGGATCTTTTCCTCGCGATAGCGGTTGATAATGTGGATCCCGAAGTCGACGCCGACGGCCAACAACAGGACGGGAACGATGATCATCTCCTGTCCGAACGGTATCCCGGCGTAGCCGAGGAACCCGAACGTCCAGATCATCGTCATCAGCAACGCGATCAGGCCGAGTAACAGATCGAACGGGTCTCGATAGGCGACGGCGAGGAAGCCCAAAAGCAGCGTCACGACGACGGGCATGACCATCACGAACGAATCGGTGATGACGTCTTCGAGTTCGGAGTCAACGATACCGCTACCGAACGCGCGGATATCGGCCGGCTCGTCGGCCGCCATCGTATCGATCGTCGTCAGGATGCCGTCCATGTCCTCATCGTCGAACGCGGATGGCACGTCGTGGGAGATCACCGTAATCGACGCCGATGCCGACGCCCCATCGCGGTTGAAGTCCTCCGAGACCAGCCTCGAGAACGACCGCCTCGAGCCGACCTCTCGGACCGCCTGCCGAATTTCGGTCTCCGTCGCCCGTTCGACGGCCCGGCGCTGTTCGGTCGGCGTGTCCGCTCCGGGCTCGAGCGCCTGCGCGACCATCGTCGCGGGGCCATCCGCGGACTCCATTCTGAGCGTCGGCCGATCATCGATTCGCTCGAGCAGGCGGAGAACGTGGAGGAGTTCCTCCCGTGTGAGGACATCGGTCCCGTCGTGGACGAGTCGCGTCGTCTCGTCCTCAGCCGTGAACGGTCCCTGAAAGTCCGCTTCGACGTCGTCTTGTGTTTCTTTGACGTCGAGGCCGTCGGAGTAGCGCTCGCGGAGATCGGTCTCCGTTTCGACCAACGGGATTCCGGCGGCGAAAAACGCGGTCAGGAGTAGGAACACGATCACGATCGTACGCGGGCGGGAAACGATGAGGGCGGTCGATTGCGCGATCGCCTCGTCGATCCAGTGTCCGACCCTAGTCATGGAGACGTGCTGCTCGTTGTTCGACCGACGGCACTGTCACGCTCGCGGGGTCGAGTCTCGAGTACCGTGCGAGCGGTCGCGGATCCCGACGCGATCAAACCGCCACGGCCCGCCACGAATCGGCACCCCGCGCTACCTGCGGGCCGTCGTCCGGCGACGGTAACGTTGCCCCGTGGCGACGGGACCAGTCCGATGGCGCTACGCGGCGGTTGGACGTTCCGTCACCCCCCGTTCACTCGTCCGTTCGAGCCCGAACGAGCGGTGACTCCGGTGCTGGCAACTGTTCGGTCGGATCGTCATGCGTGGTACATGAACATATTAGATCAAAATACTTTCGCCAATATCAGACTGAATGGGAATTTGAGAAAGGCACAAACTCGTTCGTGCGTTCGTTAGAAGGGGTAGAGACACATTCATCACCATTTGAATGTCATTTTAATACGTCGCTCGAGTGATTGCCACAACGCGGGCACGGCGCGGTCATCACGGTCGAACGGACACCGCTGACGGAGGGGGTCGAGGCACTGGCACGGAAGCGGCGACGTGGTATCGGCGAGGGCTCCTGCGGTGCTCGAGGGCGAGCCATAGTCGTCACTGCACATCTGACCGCATGCGGCGTTGGGGCCAGTGCAGGAATCGTTTCAGTGCTACTATATATCGGCCGGCCGACGGACGCAGCCGTCTCGAGGCTGTCATCGGTGGTCCGAGCGAAGCGAGCTAGTGTATGGAAAGGTATAGGGTGGCGTCCCGTTCTAGAGGTATATAAGCAAATGAGCGACGCGGGATACGACCACGCGACGGTCGAACGGCGCTGGCAAGAGGCGTGGGACGACGCGGACGTCTTTCGGACGCCCGACAACGTCGAGGACCCGACGTACGTCCTCGGAATGTACCCGTATCCGTCGGGCAAACTCCACATGGGCCACGTCCGTAACTACACGATCACGGACGCGTACGCTCGCTTCCGGCGAATGCAGGGCGACGATGTCCTCCATCCGATGGGGTGGGACGCGTTCGGCCTCCCCGCGGAGAACGCGGCCAAAGAGCGCGATACGAATCCGCGCGACTGGACCGTCGACTGCATCGAGACCATGACCGAACAGATGGAGTCGATGGGCTTTGGCTACGACTGGGACCGGGAGATCACCACCTGCACGCCCGACTATTACCAGTGGAACCAGTGGCTGTTCTCCCGGTTCCACGAGGAGGGACTGGTCGAGCGCCGCGATGCCGACGTCAACTGGTGTCCCCACTGCGAGACCGTCCTCGCCGACGAGCAGGTCGAGGGCGAGGCCGAACTCTGCTGGCGCTGTGAGACGCCCGTCGAACAGCGCGAACTCGAGCAGTGGTTCCTGCAGATCACCGAGTACGCCGACGAGTTGCTCGAGGACATCGACGACCTGGAGGGGTGGCCCAACTCGGTGCGACAGATGCAGCGCAACTGGATCGGCCGCCAGCACGGGACGGAACTCGAGTTTCACGTCGAGGACTACGGCCCGGTCGAGGCCTTTACGACCCGTGTCGACACGATCCACGGAGCGACCTTCTTCGCGCTCGCGCCGGACCACCCGATCAGCGAGGAATTGGCCGAGGAGGACGACGAGATTCGCCGGTTCGTCGATCACGAGGCCGATCCCGACGGCGACGAACCCAACGGCGTCGAGACCGGCCTGACCGCCACGAACCCCGCGACCGGCGAGGAGATTCCCGTCTACGTCGCCGACTTCGTCCTCTCGGACGTCGGGACGGGCGCGCTGATGGCCGTGCCGGCCCACGACGAGCGCGACCACGCCTTCGCCGAAAAGATGGGTATCGACATCCGGCCGGTCATCGCCCCCGAACCCGACGGTGACGAGGAACCGACCGCGCCCGACGTAAGCGAGTCGGCCTACACCGAGGACGGTGTCCTGATCGACGCCGCCGAGTACAGCGGGCTGGACAGCGAAACAGCCCGCGAACGGCTGACCGCGGACATCGACAGCGCCGAGGAGGCCACCCAGTATCAGCTGCGCGACTGGGGAATCTCCCGGCAGCGTTACTGGGGGACGCCGATCCCGGTCGTCCACTGCGACGACTGTGGCCCCGTGATGGTCCCCGACGAGGACCTGCCGGTCGAACTCCCCGAGTTCATCAACACGACCGGGAATCCGCTGGACGCCGCCGAGGAGTGGCAACGGACCACGTGTCCGGAGTGTGGGGCCGACGCGACCCGCGAAACCGACACGATGGATACCTTCGTCGACTCCTCGTGGTACTTCCTGCGGTACGTCTCGCCGGACCTCGAGGACGCCCCCTTCGACCGCGAGCGGGCCAACGACTGGATGCCGGTCGACCAGTACGTCGGCGGCATCGAACACGCCGTGATGCACCTGCTCTATTCCCGGTTCTTCACGAAGGTGCTGGCCGACAACGAGGGCCTCGAGCACCGCGAGCCGTTTACGGACCTGCTGGCACAGGGAATGGTTCAGTTGGAGGGCGAGAAGATGTCCAAATCCAAGGGGAACGTCGTCTCCCCCCAGCGGATCGTCGAGGAGTACGGCGCGGACACCGCACGCCTGTTCATGATGCAGGCCGCCCAGCCCGAACGCGACTTCGACTGGAGCGAAGAAGGCGTCCAGTCGACGTACGCCTTCCTCGAGCGGTTGCAGGGGTTGGTCGAGGAGTACGCGGCCGAGACGCCCGACGGCGACGACGACGCGATCGCGAGTTACGTCGACGCGGAGATCGACGCGACGATCGCCATCGCCACGGCGGAGTACGACGACCTGACGTTCAACAAGGCGCTGCGGGAAACGCAGGACCTCGTGCGAACGCTGCGCCAATACGCCGACTACACCGAGCCCCACGCCGAGACCTACGAACGCGGACTGTCGGCCGTGGTCCGTTTGCTCGCGCCGGTCGCGCCCCACATCGCGGAGGAACTGTACGACGAACTGGGCGGCGATGGGTTCGTCGCCGAGGCCGCGTGGCCGACCGCCGAGGTCGACCGCGACTACGTCGCCAAACGCCGTCGGCTGGTCGAGAACACCCGCGAAGACATCCGCGACATCGTCGACGTCGCCGGGATCGAGGACCCCCTCGGAATCGACGTGGTCGTCGCGCCCGAGTGGAAGTACGACGCCTTGGAGATCGCGATCGAGAGCGACGCGGATAACCTGATCGGCGAACTCATGCAGGAGGGTCATATCCGCGAACAGGGCGACGCCGCGGCCGATTACGGCCAGGACCTGCAGGCCGAGCGCGAGGCGCTGTCGATGACGCTCGAACCGGACGCCGAGTACGCGGCCCTCGAGTCCGCGGCGTGGCTGATCGAGCGCGAGTTCGGCGCTCCGGTTCGCGTCGTTCGCGCCGCCGAGGCCGACGAGGACGTGCTCGCGAACGCCGAGCCCGGACGACCCGCGATCGAAATCGACGACTGACGGCACGCCGATCGAACCGCTATCGGAACCGACAGCAGGCGGTCCGATTTATACCCCGGCTCGTGGTGGGAGCGCGACAGCACCGGATGGCTTCGAGAATGAACGCATACCGTAAGCTCCCGTTCGAGGGCCGGTCGTGGATGGTACGTCGCCGACCAGCCCACACCTTCGATGACGTGGCGTGACCGGCTGTTCACTCACTGGCCGGTCACCCCCGACGCGCTTCGCCCGCACGTCCCCGGTTAGGTGACGCTCGAGACGCGGGACGCCGTCGGTCACGCGGCTGGCCGTCGGCGAACTCAACGGTCGACCTCCGTCAGGTATTGGGGCCATCCGGGCCTGTTTTTTTAGCATCGATGTCGGAAACTCGTTCGTCGCGGCGACCGTCGGCCGGGCGACGAGAGTGCCCGTCTACCGTGCCCGGATGCAGGTCGGGGCCACCGAAGCGAATTACGTAGCGTTTCGCAGGAACGACAAACGGGTGAGACGGCGCACGACGCTCCCGCCCGATTCGACGCCGACCGGCGACCCGACCACTGACCGTGCTCCGACGGAAAGCCACGGCCACCCGGTACGGGACCGTCGATGGGCCGTCAGACCGCCGAAACGGTCCCGTACCGCGTCTCGAGCACGAACGTCACAGACCTGTCGTGTGTGGACGGGCATCGTTAGGTTTGTTAACTACGGTATGAAACAATATTTCCACATAGTATCGATGTCAATGACACGCACAGGAACGACCGGCAACGATCGGAATTCGTTCATCTACGTCGTCGCGGCGTTGGCCGCGCTCAACGGGCTACTGTTCGGGTTCGACACCGGCGTCATCTCCGGCGCGATGTTGTACATTCGAAACACGTTCGAACTGGCGACCGTCTTCGGCTATTCGATGAACGCCTCGCTGATCGAAGGGATCATCGTTAGCGGGGCGATGATCGGTGCGATCATCGGGGCGGCGCTGGGCGGCCGACTCGCGGATCGACTCGGTCGACGACGACTCATCCTCGTGGGTGCCGTCGTCTTCTTCGTCGGGTCGCTCATCATGGCGATCGCGCCGACCGTCGAGATACTGATCGTCGGTCGAATCGTCGACGGGATCGGCGTCGGATTCGCCTCGGTCGTCGGTCCGCTGTACATCTCCGAGATCTCGCCGCCGAAGATCCGCGGCTCGTTGGTCTCGCTCAACCAACTGACGATCACCAGCGGCATCCTCATCGCCTACCTCGTGAACTTCGCGTTCGCCGGCGGCGGCGAGTGGCGCTGGATGCTCGGCCTCGGCATGGTCCCCGCCGCGGTCCTGTTCGTCGGCATGCTGTTCATGCCCGAGAGCCCCCGCTGGCTCTACGAACACGGCCGCGAAAGCGACGCCCGCGAGGTGCTCGCCAGTACCCGCGTCGAGACCCAGGTCGAGGACGAACTGCGCGAGATCAAAGAGACGATCCACACCGAGTCCGGGACGCTCCGCGACCTCTTCGAGCCGTGGGTGCGACCGATGCTGATCGTCGGCGTCGGCTTGGCGGTGTTCCAGCAGGTGACCGGCATCAACACGGTCATGTACTACGCGCCGACGATCCTCGAGTCGACCGGCTTCGCGAACACCGCCTCGATCCTGGCGACTGTCGGTATCGGTGTCGTCAACGTCACCATGACCGTTGCCGCGGTGCTGTTGATCGACCGTACGGGCCGCCGTCCGCTGTTGCTCCTCGGACTGGCCGGGATGAGCGTCATGCTCGCCGTCCTGGGCATCGCGTTCTACCTGCCCGGTCTCTCGGGTGCGATCGGCTGGATCGCGACCGGGAGCCTGATGTTGTACGTCGCGTTCTTCGCGATCGGACTGGGACCGGTCTTCTGGCTGCTGATCTCCGAGATTTACCCGACGGAGATCCGCGGGACAGCAATGGGCGTCGTCACCGTCGTCAACTGGGCCGGCAACCTGCTCGTGTCGCTGACTTTCCTGCGACTGATCGACATCGTCGGGCAGACGGGGACGTTCTGGCTGTACGGCGCACTCTCGGTGCTCGCATTGCTCTTCTGTTATCGGCTCGTGCCCGAGACCAAAGGGCGGTCGCTCGAGGAAATCGAAGCCGACCTCCGCGAGACGGCGTTCGGAGCCGACGCCGGCGAGCGTCCACAGGTCACGAAGACGGACGACTAACGGTCGAAAACGGCGTTCCGATCGAAAAGGATCGCAATCGCGACAACCGGCGAGTCGGCGTCTACTGGTCGGTATCGATCAGTCCGAAGTCGGTGCCGGCACCGTCCTCGCGGGCGGTTTCGTAGACGACCCGCGCGGCCGCGACGTCCTGAATCGCGAGCCCGGTCGAATCGAAGACCGTAACGCCCGTCTCCTCGGTTCGTCCCGCCTTCGAGCCGACGACGACTTCGCCGATTTCGCCGTGGATGTCCGCGTCGGTCAACACGCCCTCGTGGTAGGGGACGTTGATCTCGCCCGAGTGAGTACACTGCTCGTGGTCGTCGATGACGATCCGCGCCGCGTCCAGCAGTTCGTCGTGCAGTTCGTGTTTCCCCTCGGCGTCGGCCCCCATCGCGTTGATGTGTGTGTGCTCGCCGACGTCGGAGCGTCCCACGATCGGATCCTCGACCGGCGTCACGGTCGAACACACGTCGCAGTGACCGGCTTCGGAAATCGAGCCGCTGCGGATATCGAAGCGGTCCTCGTAGGTCTCGACGAACCGCTGTACGCGCTCCTCGTCGGGATCCGAAACGATGACTTCCTCGATCGGTCGAATCTCGCTGATCGCCTCGAGTTGCGTGTACGACTGGACGCCGGCCCCGATGAGTCCGAGGCTCGAGGCGTCCTCGACGGCGAGATAGTCGGTGGCGACGGCGGCCGCTGCACCGGTTCGTTTCATCGTCAGTGCCGTCCCGTCCATGATGGCAAGCGGGATCGCGGTCTCGGGATCGGAGTAGATCATCGTCCCCAGTACCGTCGGGAGATCGTGATCCGCGGGGTTGTCCGGATGGACGTTGACCCACTTCAGGCCGGCCGCGTCCCAGTCGCCCGTATCGAGGTAGGCGGGCATCGATCGGAAGTCACCGTTGTACTGCGGGAGATCGATGTAGGACTTCGCGGGCATCTGTGTGGTGCCGCGCTCGAACGCACCGAAGGCCTGTTCGATCGCATCGATGACAGCGGACATTCGTGCGCGCTCGTTGACATCATCGCTATCCAACAGAAGCGTATTCATATCCGCGGATATTGCGGGCTACTACTTAGTTTATCGTGGTTCAAGGGGCGTATGCGGTATGGGAGCATTATGTACACTAAGCAACACTAATGGGCAGTGGTAATAGGCCCCACGGGACAGGGTATCGGTGTATCGGCACGTCGAGCGCAGGTGTCGTGTCGGAGCGACGGCGTTCGTCGTCCGTAGATAGTATCGTGAAAATATATGAGCGTTTCGAGACGGCCGGTCACGAGTGATCGCCCATCGAGAGGCCGAGCGCAGCGACTCGAGGATCGGATTCGGGAGCGAGACGAAACGGGAACTGGAGACGGGCCGACTCGAAACGGCGGACAGAGCGGGCCGACCGGTAGTGTCTTCCACCGATTGTCCCCGCGAGGACCGCCGACCCGAGCGGGCTGACGGTCGACGCGGAGGGACGAAAAGCGTCCCGGAACGAAGAGTGGTATCGGGCCGACTTCCCGTTCCGTGATGGCGTCCCGCCCCGGAACGGGAAGTCGGTTTCTGGCTCGTGGCGTCGTCTCGAGGTCGCTGGTGTGCTCGGACCTCGGTTACATCATGCCGCCCATGCCGCCGCCCATACCGCCCATACCGCCGCCCATGCCACCGGGGCCACCGGCAGGCATGTCTTCGTCGTCGTCATCGTGGGAGACCGCGAGGTCGCCCGCGGCGATGACGTCGTCGATGCGCAGCAGCATGACGGCCGCCTCGGTGGCGGACTCGATGGCCTGGGTCTTCACGCGAAGCGGCTCGTAGACGCCCTCGGCGTCCATATCGATGGTGTCGCCGGTGTAGGCGTCGAGCCCGGCGGCGGTGTCGCCGCCGTCGTGGGCACTGCGAAGCTCGACCAGCGAGTCGATGGGATCGAGACCCGCGTTCTCGGCCAGCGTACGCGGGATGACCTCGAGCGCGTCCGCGAATGCTTCGACGGCGAGTTGCTCGCGGCCGCCGACGGAGTCGGCGTAGTCGCGCAGCGAGAGCGAGATATCGATCTCGGGTGCGCCGCCGCCGGCGAGCACCTTCCCGTCCTCGACGGTCGTCCGGACGACGCCCAGCGAGTCCTCGACGGCGCGGTCGATCTCGTCGATGACGTGCTCGGTACCGCCGCGGAGGATCAGGGTGACGGCCTTGGCGTCGTCGACGTCCTCGACGAAGATACGCTGGTCGCCGGCGATCTCCTTCTGTGCAACGCTACCGGCAGCGCCGAGGTCGTCCTCGGTCAGGTCGTCGACGCTCGAGACCGGCGTTGCGCCGGTCGCGCGAGCGAGCTGAGCCTGGTCGCTGGACTTGACGCGACGGACGGCGATGATGCCCTCCTGTGCGAGGTAGTGCTGGGCCATGTCGTCGATGCCGCCATCGACGAAGACGACATCGGCACCGGCGTCAGCGACCTGTTCGGCCATCTCGCGCAGCTGTGCTTCCTCCTGTTCGAGGAACTGCTCGAGCTGGTCGGGGTCGGTGACGTTGACCTCGGCGTCGATCTCGGTCTCTTTGATCTCCAAGTCGCCGTCGACGATCGCGATGTCGGCGTCCTCGGCGAAGTACGGCATGTTCTCGGAGACGCGCTCCTTGTCGACGATGACGCCCTCGACGAGTTCGGAGTTCTCGACGGAGCCGCCGACGACCTTCTCGACTTTGATGTTGTCCGTGTCGACGCCGTCGTCGTCGGCGACCGCGCGAACGGCCTCGACGATGAGCCCCGAAAGCAGGTCCTTGGCGTTCTCCGCGCCCTTGCCGGTCATCGCCGTCGCGGCGATCTGCTCGAGGATTTCGGTATCGTCTTCGTCGACATCGATGGCGATCTCTTCCAGGGCCTCGGTGGCCGCTTCGGCGGCCTCTCGGTATCCCTGGGCGAGGGTGGTCGCGTGGATGTCCTGGTCCAGCAGGTCCTCGGCCTGGCTGAGGAGTTCGCCGGCGACGACGACGGCGCTCGTCGTTCCGTCACCGACTTCCTCTTCCTGCGTCTCGGCGACTTCGACGATCATGTCGGCCGCGGGGTGATCGATCTCCATCTCCGAGAGCAGCGTGACACCGTCGTTCGTGACGATGACGTTGCCCGAGGAGTCGACGAGCATCTTGTCCATCCCCTTCGGGCCGAGCGTCGTCCGAACCGACTCGGCGACGGCCTTCCCGGCCTGCACGTTCATCGACTGCGCGTCCTCCCCGGAGGTTCGCTGGCTGTCCTCCGAGAGTACGATAAGGGGCTGGTTGCCCATCTGCTGTTGAGCCATAGTCACTCGAAGGATTGATTGTGATTCTATATAAACCTTTCCCAATTAATCGGGCAGGGTGGCTCGAGGTACTCCCTGTCGTGCGTTTTCGATCCGACTGCTCGCCGGGTATATATAGTCACACTGTGTGAGAATCGGCAGGTAGATACCGCGTCACTGGGGATTCGGCGGAGAGTCGACGACCGATGGAAAAGCGGTTCGGACGATGGGCTCACATCGGGGAGCAGAGAACGAAACGACGCTACCGAAACAGGTCCGAGGTCAGGATTGGCCGCCGGGGAACCGGTGGTACTCCATCCCCTTGTGTTTCATCTCGTTGTGCTTCTCCTCGAGGAAGGAGTAGACCGCGCCGTGGGGCGCACCATCGAGGAGCATCTCGGCGGCGGTGCGGACGGCGTCGACCTCCTGTGGTGCGCCGATGGCCCCGAGCGTCGAGCCGTAGATGACGACGTCGGCCCCGGTCAGTTCCTCCATCAGTTCGCGGGTCCGGCCGCCCTCGCCGATCAGCCGCCCCTTCTTGCGTTTCATGTCGTTTTTGTTACGCGCGGCGGCGTCGATGTCGACGACGTCGAACAACATCATGTCGTCCTCGAGCAGCCGCAGGGCGTCCTCGGGCGCGAAGCCGCGGCCGATCGCGCGAACGATCTCGGGGCCCTTGAGGCCGAGCACGGGATCGCCGACCGTTTCGACGGCGACGGAGCCGTTCTCCGAGTCGATATCGAGTCGTACTTCGGCCGCCGCCTCGATCTCGCGCATCGTCTCGCCACCTTCGCCGATGAGAACGCCGATGCGGTCCTGCGGAATCTTCACGTGCTGCATATAGTCCGCTACTGGCTGGGTGAGGTTAAGCGCTTGGTCCGCGAGCACGGGTGCGTCGTGACATCGTCGCACGCACCGTCTCGAGTCGCGGCGGCGGTTCGGACGGGCCGGCGCGAGACGACGGCACGATCGAAGTCGGCGTCGCCACTCGAGGGTGGCGATCGCAGAGGACCGGAGCGCGTGTTTCCGACCGATTGCGGGCCGAGTTCAGTCCCGCGAGGGATCGGGCTCCGGGCTCGTGACGAACTCGAGGAGGTCGTCCGCCGTCACCTCGAGCCCTTGCCGGGAGAAAAAGCCCGCCACGTTTCGACAGTCCCGCTCGAGGAAGTCGCGGCTGTTCGGGTGATGGACCGTCACGGCCTGCCCGAGGTCGATAAACACGAGTTGGCCCTCGGTCTCGTCGAAGACGACGTTGTACTCGCTGAGATCGCCGTGGATCAGGCCGGCCGAGTAGAGCCGGCGCATGTATTCACGCATGACCTCGTAGGCGGTCTGCGGGTTCTCGATGTGGACCTCGCCGAGCCGTTTCGCGCGGCCGTCGTCGGTCCCGATGTACTCCATGACCAGGACGTTGCGTTCGGTCGCGATTGGCTCCGGAACCCGAACCCCGGCAGCCTGTGCTCGCCGGAGGTTCGCCAGTTCCTTTTTCGTCCACGCGAGGACGACGTCTTTCTTCTTGCCGCCTAAGCCCTCGAATCGGGGATCGCCCTCGAGGTACTCCCGCATCTGGGTGAAGTTCGAGGCGTTGATCCGGTAGATCTTGACCGCGACCTCGCGGTCGTCGCCCAGCGCGTGGTAGACGTTGGCCTCCTTGCCCGTCGAGAGCGGCCCGCCGAAGGCCTCGACGTAGCCGTCCTGAACCAGTTTGTACAGCGCCGCGAAGGTCGCGTCATCGAACACCGACTGCTCGACCTTGAACTGGTCGGCGTCCTTGATGCGCTCCTCGAACTGCTCGAACTCCCGGTCGCGCTTCCGTGCGATTCGATCGGCCTCGGTCTCCGAGATATCGATCTCCTCCCACTCGTCACCCGGGGTGTCGGCTTCCTCGAGGTCGACCAGTCCGAACTCCGTTCCCTGTCCCATCTGTCAGGCCCTACGCGCCGGGTGCGGGTAAATACTGGGACTTGGTCGATCGGGCGCACCGACGGCGGGCGACTGGACACGTCCACTCTTTTTTCCCTGTCCGTCGTATACCCGACCGTGAGTTCCACGACCGAGCGGCGACCGACAGCCGAGGGCCACCGATGACGAACTACGACGTGACACTCGAGTGGACCGACGGCCGGACGCGGACGATCGACGTCGACGAGAGCCAGACGGTACTCGAGGCAGCCCAGCGGCTCGGCGTCCGGTTGCCGTACGACTGCCGAGCCGGGACCTGCATCACCTGCGTGGGCCGATTGCTCGCGCTCGAGGACGACGATGAATCCGGCGACGACGGGACGGACCGGCCGCTCGACGTTGCGGACGCGTTCGGCTATCAGCGGCCGCCACAGGCACTGACAGACGACGAACAGGACGACGGCTACGTCCTGCTGTGTATCGCCTCCCCTCGAGCCGACTGCCGCATCGAAGTCGGACCGCGGGTCCGTGCCGAAGTCGGCGATAGTCCATGGAGCGATAGTTTCGGCTGAAAGGCAGGACGAACCGATCGAACGGCGGTTCTCGGTCGTCTGTCTTACGACTCTTTCCGGTCGAATTTCCGTCTATCGGGCGGACTGCTGCCGTCATCTCCGAACGGGTTGTCGAATCGTCTCGAGGCTGCCCGACCTCGGCGGACGAGCGACGTCCTGACTACGCACCGGGACAGCGAGAAGAGGTGTGGAACAGAGCGAAAGGTCCTAATGGTATTGTATTCTGTGCAGTCGACGAGGTACCGCTTGATCGGGATGATTGGTGTATGGGGCATAAGCCGGAGCGTGAGTACCGGTACCTGGTTGAGTACTATTTGAGAGGAATCATTACCCGTGAAGAGTTCTTAGCGGAGTATAGAAATCCTGACCATTATCAACCAGAATGCCCTCACGCGAGCAGTTCCGGAAAGCATGAAGAGATGGGTGAATACTGGGAAGAAAAATGGGGACCTCTGGAGTGAGAACCTATGAGTAATGATAAAGGATCCGACGACCTGTACAGTAGAACCGATATTGAGTCAGCGATCGTACAGGGCGATAGAGAGACATTTGATGAGCTGATTAATGATGCCGATCTAAGCCATCGATCTGATAATGGAAGTACTCTCTTGCATCACACGGCTGGCCGTGATCGTCCAGAAATGGCGAGAGAGCTGATTGATCGGGGGATTGATGTGGATGCTCAGAATGATGGGGGTCATACTGCGTTGCTGAAAGCTGTGGAACTTGAAAGCTATGACACAGTCGAGGTGTTGCTTGAGGGTGGTGCTGATCCGAATATCTTCGATAACAATGGGAGATGTCCGCTTTCGGTGGCAGTTACGCGGGGCCGAAAGGATCGGACAATCGTGAAAATGCTCCTTGAACACGGTGCTGATCCGACGGCGTCGGATGAGTCCGGGGAATCTGTGTTAGAGTGGGTGAGAACGCACGGGATAACAGACGTCGCGGAACTGATGGAATCCTACGTCGAAGAGTAGATCCGCTGGCTCACAGTAGAGCAGATTAATCGATATCAGGGGCACAAGCCCAGCATGAATATCTGTCTCTCAGAGAGTACTACCTACGTGGAATCATCTCATATGAGGAGTTCATAGACGGATTTCAGAAACCTCGATCACTATCGGCCAGAATCTCGTCGCGCGAGCAGTTCCGGAGAGCATGAAAAAGAAGGTCAGCATTGGGAGGAGAAGTGAGGTCAACTGGAGTGAGAACCTATGAGTGAAGACAACGGACCTGACGATCTGTACAGTAGCACCGACATCGAGAATGCGATTATCCAGGACGAAAAAGAGAAATTCGACGACTTCATCGACGACGCTGACCTGACGCATCGAGCTGATAATGGGAATACGCTCTTACATGAGGCGGCTGGCTCAGGTCGTCCAGAAATAGCGAGGGAGCTGATTGGTCGAGGAATCGACCTTGATGCTCAGAACAATGGAGGTCTTACCCCGTTGCTTACTGCTTTGGAAGTTGAAAATTATGACACAGCTGAGGTGTTGCTTGAGGGTGGTGCTGATCCGAATATCTTCGATAACAGCGGGAGATGTGCACTTTCGATGGCGGTGACGAGAGGACAAAGAGGTGGAAAATTAAAAATGCTCCTTGAGCATGGTGCTGATCCAACGGCATCGGATGAGTCTGGAGAATCGGTGCTGGAATGGTTGAGAAGGATTAGGAAAACGGACGTAGCAGAGCTAATGGAATCCAATGTCCAAGAGTAGATCGGCTGGTACACTGTAGAGCGGACTAATTGGTATCAATGGCACAAGCACCACCGTGAATATCTGTCTCTCAGGGAGCAGTATTGACGGAGAATCTATCATATGAGGAGTTCGTGGACGAGTTTCGGAAACCTAGTTCACTATCGCCTAGAATCTCGTCGCGTAAGTCGTTCCGGAGAGCACGAAAAAGATCAGTATTAGGTGGAGAAGTGAGGGCCACTGATGTATGAGTAGTGATAACGGATCCGACAACCTGTACAGTAGAACCGACATTGAATCAGCGGTAGTAGAGGGTGATAGGGAGACGTTCGATGAGCTCGTCGACAACGCTGACCTGACTCATCGATCTGACAATGGAAGCACCCTCTTGCATCAGGCGGCTATTTCGGGTCGTCCAGACATAGCGAGGGAGTTGATTGATCGCGGAATTAATCTGGATGCTCAGGACAGTGGTGGTAATACACCGTTGCTGACTGCGTTAGAAGTTGAGAACTATGATGTGGTCGAAGTGTTGCTTGATGCGGGTGCTGACCCGAATATCCTCGATAACAAGGGCCGGTATCCGCTTGCAATGACGGTTATAAACGGGCAGAGTGATCGGAAGTATATGGCATGTGTTTACCCCCATAGAGTTCCTGGCTGAGCCACTGAGACGGCTGAAAACAGCACCCTCTATTTGATTTATATATCTCTNGTCGAATTTTACGGATTTCTAATTGAATTCCCCGATTTTGAACCTACTGTCCTCCTGCGATTTCTGGGGGTAAACACATACAGTATATGAAAATGCTCCTCGAGAACGGGGCGGATCCGACTGCGACGGATGAGACCGGTCAATCTGTGCTGGAGTGGGTGACGGAACTCGGATATACGGACGCCGTGGAGTTGATGGAGGCCTACGTCCAGGAGTAGATCGTTCCAATCACAACAACGATGCCCTCGCGTTTAGTCGTTACCTGAATCAAACAGCAGACCAGCGCCGCGATCAGCATGATGCCCCAGGAGGGGCAGAGGTAGAAATTGATCCCGATCCGCGACTCGAGCGCGAAGCCGACGGGGCAACTCTCGAGTGAGCTACCGCTGAGTCAACTGTCGTCCGACGAGGATGCCAGCGGGAGCGAGTCAACTACCCCTGACCGATCGATGCGTGCCAGACTTATTACCCCGGTTGTGGTACTGGCCACCATGAGTGACGCCGACACAGAATCGGCAGGCGATGAATCGGCACATGAACACCAGTCCGATACCGCCCACGACCACGAGCACCACCACGAAGGGCCCGGCTACGCGACGCCGCAGGCCGCCATCGAAGAAGGCGAGCGAGAGAAACTGGCCTACGTGATGAGCCTCTACGTCGGCACGGACGTCGACGCGTCGGACTTCGTGGCGGTCGTCGATCTCGATCCGAACTCGGACACCTACTGCGAGATCGTCGATCGGATCGAGATGCCCGAACGCGGCGACGAGCTCCACCACTTCGGGTGGAACGCCTGCTCCTCGTCGTGTCACATGGAGGGCCTCGAGCGGCGACACCTGATCGTCCCCGGCCAGCGCTCCTCGCGGATCCACGTGATCGATGCCAAAGACCGGCGGAATCCCGAACTGGAGACGGTAATCGAACCCGAGGAGGTCTTCGAGTACGACCTCTCGGCACCGCACACCGTCCACTGTATCCCCGACGGGGAGATCCTGATCAGCATGCTCGGCGACGCCGACGGCGAGTTACCGGGCGGCTTCCTCGAGTTGAACGAGGACTTCGAGATCGAAGGGCGGTGGGAGCCGCCGGGCGAGATCGAGATGAACTACGACTACTGGTACCAGCCTCGCCAGAACGTGATGGTCTCCACCGAGTGGGCCGCGCCGAAGACCTACTATCCGGGCTTCGATCTCGACGACGTCGAGGCCGGCAACTACGGACGGCGGCTCCACTTCTGGGACTGGGAGAGCGGTACCGTCGAGCAGACGATCGATCTCGGTGAGGAGGGACTGATTCCGCTCGAGGTGCGATTCCTCCACACGCCCGAATCGACCCATGGGTTCGTCGGGACCGCGCTCTCGTCGAACATGTTTCACTTCTGGTACGACGGGGGCGCAAACGATGGGGACGGGGCGTACCGCGCCGAGAAGGTGATCGATTTCGAGAGCCGAGAACACCCCGACTGGGAGATGCCCGTGCCGGGGCTAACGACGGATATCCTGATTTCGATGGACGATCGGTACCTGTTCGGCTCGAACTGGCTCCACGGCGAGGTCTGGATGTACGACATCTCGGATCCGTCGAACCCGCGGCGGGCCGACTCGCTGTCGGTCGGCGGTACCTTCGGCGACGTGCAGGAAGTCCAGGGCCGCGAACTGAACGCCGGCCCACAGATGATCCAGCTCTCCCTCGACGGCGAGCGCCTCTACTGGACCACGTCGTTGTTCTCGTCGTGGGACGACCAGTTCTACCCCGAGGAGGGTGAGCAGGGATCGGTGATGCTGAAAGCCGATGTCGACCCCCGCAACGGACGGCTCGAGCTCGACGAGGACTTCCTCGTCGACTGGGGTGAGTGCCCCGACGGACCCGCCCGCGCCCACGAGATCCGGTGGCCCGACGGCGACTGCACGAGCGACGTCTGGCAGTGAGCGGACACTCGAACGACCGGCCGCCGAGCCACGCGGTTACCCTCGAGTGGCCCGGCGATCGGACGCGGACGGTCGCGGTTCGCGAGGACGAGACGGTGCTGGACGGGGCCGAACGGGCCGACATCGCGCTCCCGTTCGGCTGTCGGACCGGTGCCTGCGGAACCTGTACGGGACGACTGCTCGCGGTCGACGGAGCGGAGCCGGAACCCGATAGCGGCGATGCCGAGGGCCACGGCATCGAGACAGCCATCGCCTATCCCCGTCCGCCCCGGGCACTGAAGGATCGACACCTGTCGGACGGCTACGTCCTGCTGTGTATCGCCTCGCCGCGAGCCGACTGTCGGATCGCCGTCGGCTCGAGCGTCCATACCGAACTGGTAGATAACCCGTGGAAATAGCGCGTCCCGGCCCGATCCGGCGCGAATCGGTCGGTATCGGGTGCGCCGCGGTCAGTAAGGTTAACGGGGGCGGGCAGTTACCCTCGAGCAATGCCAGTCGTCGACGAGAACGAGGAAAACCCGTACCTCCGAGACCCGCCGACCGACTTCGGGCCGGTCGAAGCGCTTTCGGAGACGGCGGCCCGCGAGCAGGTCGAGCGACTCCGCGAGGCCATCCGCGAGCACGATCGGCGGTACTACGTCGAGAGCGAGCCGCTCATCGCCGACCGAACGTACGACGCCCTGTTCGGCCGCCTGCGCGAACTCGAGGTGGAATTCGATCTCTCCCATCCGGACAGTCCCACCCGAAGCGTCGGCGGCGAGCCGGTCGAGGAGTTCGAGACGGTCGAGCACGTCGCGCCGATGCTCTCGATCGAGGGGAGCGGCGACGTCGAGGACGTCCGCGAATTCGACGACCGCGTGCACCGAGACGTCGGCGACGTCCGGTACGTCTGTGAGCCCAAATTCGACGGCGTCTCCATGGAGTTCGTCTACGAGGAGGGGCGTCTCGAGCGCGCGGTCACCCGCGGAGACGGCCGCGAAGGCGACGATGTCACGCGCAACGCGCGCACGATCGGTGCCGTCCCGCAGCACCTCCACGGCGACTATCCCGACTTCCTCGCGGTCAGAGGCGAGGTCTACATGCCCAAAGACGCCTTCCAGGCGTACAACCGCGAGCGCATCGAGCGCGGCGAGGAGCCGTTTGCCAACCCGCGAAACGCCACCGCCGGCACGATCCGACAGCTCGATCCCGCTGTCGTCGCCGAGCGTCCCCTCGCGGTCTTCTACTTCGACGTGCTCGCGGCCAGCGAACTCGCAGACACCCAGTATGCCGAACTCGAGCGGTTGCCCGACTGGGGGCTGCGGATCGCCGACCACGTCGAACTCGCTACCGACATCGACGAGGCCATCGACTACCGCGACCGCATGCTCGAGGGCCGTGACGAACTGGACTACGAGATCGACGGCACCGTGATCAAGGTCGACGACCGCGAGGCCCGCGAGGAACTCGGCCGGACGGCTCGTCACGACCGCTACGCCTTCGCCTACAAGTTCCCGGCCCGCGCGGAAGTGACGCCCATCGTCGACGTGGCGGTTCAGGTCGGCCGAACCGGCCGACTGACCCCCGTCGCCCTGCTCGAGCCGGTCGACGTCGGCGGCGTCACCGTCTCGCGGGCGAGCCTCCACAACCCCGAGGAGATCGCCGAAAAAAACGTCAATATCGGCGACACGGTTCGGGTCCAGCGCGCGGGCGACGTAATCCCGTACGTCGAGGAGGTCGTCGAGAAAGACAGCGAGGGCCACTACGAACTCCCCGACGCGTGTCCCGTCTGTGACAGCCCGGTCGAGCGCGACGGTCCGATGGCGTTCTGTACCGGCGGCCTGGGCTGTGACGCGCAACTGCGCAGGTCGATCGAGTACTACGCCAGCGACGACGGCCTCGATCTCGAGGGGCTCGGCGAGCGAAGCGTCCGCCAACTCGTCGACGCCGGATTGCTCGACTCCGTCGCGGACCTCTACGAACTCGACCGGGCGGACCTCACCGATCTCGAGGGCTGGGGCGAGACCAGCGCCGAGAACCTGCTCGCGGAGATCGACGCCAGCCGCGAGCCGCCGTTGCCGGACTTCCTCTCCGCGCTGGGCATCCCCCTCGTCGGCCCGACGACGGCTCGCGAACTCGCCCGCGAGTTCGGGACCGTCGAGGCGTTCCGCGAGGCCGCCGAAACCGATCCCGAGCGACTCGAGCGCGTCAGCGATGTGGGCGACACGGTCGCCGAGACGATCCACGAGTTCTTCCTGAGCGAGGCCAACGCCGCCGTCGTCGACGACGTGCTCGAGCACGTCTCACCGCAGGCGGTCGCGATCGACACCGGCGACGAACTCGCGGGTCTGACGTTCGTCTTCACCGGCTCGCTCGAGGACATGACCAGAGGCGAAGCACAGGACCTCGTCGAGACCCACGGCGCGAACGCGACGAGCAGCGTCTCGGGCAACACCGACTACCTCGTCGCCGGCGAGAACCCGGGGGCGACGAAGCAGGAAGACGCGCGGGACAACGATGTCCCGATTCTCGACGCCTCCGAGTTCCGAACGCTGCTCGAGGAAAACGGGATCGACCACGAGTGACCGCTCCGATCGACCCGACCGAGCCATCGTCGGCAATCCGACCACGCCGAAGCGGCGCAGGCTATTTGATCCGGACGAGCCGCCCACCCCAACATTCCTGACAGGTCATCTCGTTGGTCTCGTACGTACACCCGCAGTTCGAGCAGCGATAGATTCGCTGTTCCATTTTCACCCGATACAACCACCGCAAGTACTTCTCGAGGCGCTTCACGTGGATCAGTAGCGTGCCAGCTACGACCGCGAACAGTCAGTGTCGGAGTATAAGTTTCGTGGTTATTGTATAATATCCCACAATACTTGCCGAGAGGAGATCACGATATGCGGGTGGCCGATAACCGAAGTACAACGACGAACGATGGGGGCATGCTCTCGCCGGTCCCGCTACGCGGAACGATGACGGCACTCTCTTACCAGGACTGACGACGACCGCGGCCTCACTCGCGACGGCTGAGAACCACGGCGACAGCGATGCCTGCGGCGACGACGCCGATCAACGTCGGGACGAGCCGTCCGGAGCCCCATTCCCAGCCGAGGACCTGCGTGCCGACGATGGCGACGAGCGCGACGGCGACGCCGATCCACGTAACGATCGGAGACGAGTTCCGGCCGAGCGGGAGCGACATACTGAAACGCAGACCGTCGAACGACATAATTCCAGTGCCGAAGCCGGCTCGGTCGCTCAGGCCGGCACCCGCTCGGCGATCACGGCCAGCGACTCGCGTCCCCCAACTTCCCCCTCGAGTTCGGGAAGCGTCACGATCTCGAGGTCCGGAAACGTCGATCGAACCTCCGCGAGCCGAGCCTCGTGGCGCTCCCGACGCGACCGACAGCGCGGACAGCCCTCGTGGGGTGCCTCGAGGACGCGGTTCACGATCAGCCGTTCGACCGGCACGTCGGCCTCGCGGAGTCGATCGACGAGCCGGGCGGATTCCGAAATCGCCATCGATTCCGGCGTGAGGACCACCCGAAACTCGGTCCGTGCCGGATCGACGAGGAGGTCGCGGGCGCGCTCGAGGCGGGCCTGAAACGCCTCCAGACTCTCGTCTTCGTCGTCGCTGTTGCCAGTCATCATCGACATCGGCCCCAGGACGGCCGTTCGGGCGGCGTTGCCGATCCGCTTTGCCTGCCCGCGAAGCGACCGCGCCGTCTCGAGTGCCAGTCCCATCATCTCGGGGGTGTCGAACAGCCGGAGGGTGTGCCCCGTCGGCGCGGTGTCGAAGACAACGGTGTCCCACTCGTCCGCGTCGACGTACTCGACCAGTAAATCGAGCGCCGCGATCTCGTCGCTGCCGGCCGGCGCACTCGTCGCGAAGAGCCGTTCGACCTCCGCATCGGACAGACTGATCCCGGCACGCCGGAGGTCGGCGGCCAGCGCCCGCGCCAGTTTCTCGTACCGCTCGCGTTGGGTCTCGGGATCGATTTCGACGGCCCACAGGCCGCCCGCCGGGTCCGTCTCCGCGGCGGGTGCCGTCGCAGTGTCACCCCGATCGTGGGCGACGGGTGCCGCGAGTTCGGTCGGTTCCGAACCGATATCGGCCTCGAGCGAGTCGGCGAGCGAGTGCGCTGGATCGGTCGAAACGACGAGCGTCTCCCGGTCGGCGGCGGCGAGTTTGAGAGCGGTCGCGGCCGCGCAGGTCGTTTTACCGACGCCGCCCTTGCCGCCGTAGAAGATGCAGTCGGTCACGGCCGCGCGTACGACGGCTGTGACCGTAAACGGAGTCCCCTGCGGAAAACGGGTCACCGACGCGTGCCGGGGACGAACTGCGATGGCTCCGCGATCAGATGTCACCGCGATCGAACAGGTAGAGCGCGACGGCGATCGGGACGACGATCCAGAACAGCAGGATAACGAGGGAGAACCAGTCCTGCAGATAGAACGGAAGCCCGTTGGAGAAGGCGGCCTCGTTGAACGTCGTCCCGATGTCCTCGCCCGAGAGGCCGCTGAACAGCGTGATGGTGTTCTGATACGCGGTCCCCGGGTCGATCATATCGATGAACAGCGCCCAGTCGGGCAACCGAGTCAGCTCTTGTTGCTGGCCGGTGAAGGTCGTCCCCATGTAGCTGACACCGTCGATGTACCCTCGCCGCATCAGGAGTCTCAGTGCGGACTGGATCGAGTTCCAGACGATGTAGAACAGAACGAAGACCCCGAACATCGCCGCACCGGCCATCGTCGTCGACCGCGTCACCGACGAGAGCGAGACGGCGATGCTCATGTACGCCAGTCCGTACAGGATCGTCATCGCCAGGAAGGCGACGTACGCGGGGAACGAGAACTCGGTGACGGCGAACGCGACGGCGAGCATCCCGATGACGAAGCCGATGCCAAGCGACAGCGAAAGCACCGCCGTTCGGCCCAGCAGCTTGCCGACGAGGACGTCCTTTCGGGAGTGTGGCAGCGACAGCAAGACCTTGATGCTGCCCGTCTCGCGTTCGCCGGCGATCGACTTCCAGCCGAGCACGAGCGCGATCAGCGGAATGACGAGCTTACACACCTGGCTGATGAGGCCGATAAAACCGAGCGTCGTCAGTTCCTCGGGCTGCGCCCACGCGATAAAGCCGGCCAGCGCGGCCATCAACGTGAAGAAGAACACGCTCAGCCCCCAGAACAGCCACGACCGGATCGAATCCTGGAAGTCCTTCTTCGCGATCGCGCGGACGCTCTCGAGGGCGAGCGAACTCGAGGCCGAGCCGTCCGCGGCCGCTGCTTCGGCTCCGGTCCCGGTCTCGGAGCTCATCGCGCGTGCACCTCCGTGTCCGTCGTGTACGACTGGAAGACGTCTTCGAGCGACGCTTCGGTGGTCGAGAAGTCCCGGACCTCGATGCCGCGGTCCTCGAAGGTCGAGAGGACGGCGGTCTTCGAGCCGTCGACCGTGACGACGATAGTCGGCGGCGTCCGGTCCTCGACGGTGGCGTCGGCGACGTCCGGCAGCGATCGGACCGCCTGCAGGGCGTCGTCGTCGATTCGGTCGACGGTGACGCGCAGCGTCGTGCCGCCCTCGACGGAGTCGCGCAGACCCTCGACGGAGTCGACGGCGACCATCTCGCCGTCGCGCAGAATGCCGACGCGGTCACAGACCGCCTCGACCTGCTCCATGATGTGACTCGAGAAGAAGACGGTCGCGCCCCGTTCGTTCTCCTCGCGGACGATCCGGCGCATCTCGCGGGCCCCGTTGGGGTCGAGGCCAGTCGAGGGCTCGTCGAGGATCAGCAGATCGGGGTCGCCGACCAGCGCCATCGCGAGCATGAGCCGCTGGGCCATCCCCTTCGAGTAGCCGCCGGCTTTCTTGTCGATGGCGTCGACGAGGCCGACGCGCTCGAGCAGCCGTTCGGGGTCGGCAGCCGCGTTTTTCGAGTCGATAACGAACTCGAGGTGTTGGCGGGCGGTCAGGCGGTCGTACAGGTCGACGCCTTCGGGGAGGACGCCGGTTCGGCGCCGGATCGCCCGGCTGTGTCGCCGGGCGTCCATCCCGAGGACGCTGACATCGCCGGTCGTCGGGCGGGCGAAGTCGAGAACGATGTTGATCGTCGTCGACTTGCCGGCACCGTTGGGACCGAGGAAACCGAACACTTCGCCCTCTTCGACCTGGAAGGACAGATCGTCGAGTGCAAGGGTCTGACCGAAGGATTTGGTCAGATTGTCGACTGTGATAGCGGGCATAGCTGTGTGGTCGCAGCGTTGCCCGAAAAGGGTTGTGACATCACCACTAACGGAGTGAGCCCCGAAATCGGCCATTTCGATGCCCCTGGGCCGTTATTTCTCCGTGCTATTCGCGGATAAAATCCCTATATCGGATCGTCCGGATCGTACCGCTGTGCGGTCCGATCGACTTCCTCGGCGTATCGTTCCCGGGTTTCCGCGTCGGGCACCGGCTCGAGTTCGGCTTCCGGAATGTCGGTCGCCGCGGTTACCGCAGACCCGGTCCGCAGCGCCGTCGACGACCGCTGGCGCTGCTGGAATCGCGACCCGTCCGGGGTCGCGTAGACGAGCGTCACGAAGTCCCGATCACCCAGTTCCCGTTCGACGAGCCAGCACTGTACCGTCGAGTCGCTCATACCCAGCGGGTTGGCAGTCGAGCACCGAGAATGTACCGAGTCGGTTCCGCACGAAGGCAGAGCTTACTCGGTCGAACGGGTACCGACGTACTTGGCGATCGGCGTCGGAGGGGTGACGACCACCGATGGCCCGAACCCGACGCGAGCGCGTCGAGCAGTGGCGCGATCACGTCGACGAACTCTGCCACGAGGGGGAGCACGTCGAACACCGGACGGACCTCGCGGACGCCACCGTCGCCGTCACGAACCAGCGCGTGCTGGTGTTGACGGCCGACTCGAGCGACGGGGCCTTTCGCCACGTCGACCGGCCGAACGTCGGGACCGTCACCGTCGAGACCAGCGCGCGGTTGCGCCACCTCTGTGCGGGACTCGCCGCGGCGTTCGTCGGGGTCGGCGTCCTCGGGGTGGCGACGAACGGCAGCGTCGCGACGCCGGGTCCGGCCATCGATCTCGAAGGCGTTTCGGTTCCGGGGCCGAACGCGCTGACGCGGCTCGCCGAGCGCGCGGTCGCGGCCGTCGAAACGATCCTGGTACTGGTCGAGTGGAGCGTGCTCCTGGTCGGCGTCGCCGCGCTCGCGCTCGCCGTCGGCCTCGTCGGCTCCTATCTGCGCTCTCGGTCGCGACGGCTCGTACTCCGGGTGAGCGGCGGCGATGACCTCGTGTTGCCGGTCGCGAACGTCGAGTTGGACGACGGAGCCGTCGCCGACCTCGAGCGGGCGATTCGGCCGGGTTCGGCGTCGGAACTCGCGGGCGCGGGCCGGAGCGACGGTGATCGAGCGGGCGAGGAGCGGCGCTCCGATATCGACCGGACGACCGGTGGCGGGGTCGAGGCCGATGAGTCAGGCTGAAGCCTCCCGCCGCCGTAGGCCCGCCGATGAACGCCGATGGGGTTCGCGAGCGCGCCGGATCGTTGCCCCGCGAGCCGGGGGTCTACCAGTTCCGAGACGAAGGGACGACCCTCTACGTCGGAAAGGCGGTCGATCTGCGCGATCGGGTTCGATCCTACGCCGATCCCCGCAGCGCGCGGATTCGCCGGATGGTCGACCGCGCCGACGACGTGGAAATCGCCGTCACGGACACCGAGACCCAGGCCCTGTTGCTCGAGGCGAACCTGATCAAGCGCCACCAGCCCCGCTACAACGTCCGGCTCAAGGACGACAAGTCGTATCCGATGGTGCAGGTGACAGACCACGACGCGCCCCGGATCGAGATCACCCGCGACCCGGACGAGTCCGCGACCGTCTTCGGCCCCTACACCAGCAAGACGCAGGTCGAGACCGTCGTGAAGGCCCTGCGGGAAACGTACGGGGTCCGTGGCTGTTCGGACCACAAGTACGCTGGTCGTGAGCGGCCGTGTCTGGACTACGAGATGGGGCTGTGCACCGCGCCCTGCACCCGCGAGATCGACCTCGCAAGTTACGGGGAGGACGTGACCGCCGTCAAACGGTTTCTTGAGGGCGAAACGGGGGTGCTCGCGGACCCGCTACGCCGGGAGATGGAGGCCGCGGCGCAGGACCGAAACTTCGAGCGCGCGGCGAACCGCCGGGATCGGTTGGAGACCGTCGACGCATTTCACGGCGAGGGCGGCGAAGCGGTCCAGTCGATCGGCGACGAGCGGGGCGTCGATGTCCTCGGCGTCGCCATCGAGGGCGCGGACGCGACCGTCGCCCGACTGCGCGCCGAGAACGGCAAGCTGGTCGATCGGGATCGGCACACGCTCGAGGCACCCGGCTCCGCCGGAACGGGGGCCGACGCGGCTGGCCGGACGGACGGCGTGCCGGCCGTGCTCGCCGCCTTCATCGTGCAGTACTACGCCGAGCGCGAACTGCCGGATGCCCTGCTCCTGCCGGAACGCCACGGCGACGAGGAGGTCGCGACCTGGCTCGCGACAGAGGGCGTCTCGGTCCGGGTCCCGGGTGCGGGTCGAGAGGCGAAACTCGTCGAACTCGCGTTGAAAAACGCCCGCCGCAACGTCGGTCGGCGTGACGAGTGCGGCATGCTCGCGGACGCCCTCGAGATCGAGTCGGCCCGGCGGATCGAGGGGTTCGACGTGAGCCACGCGCAGGGGAAGGCAGCGGTCGGCAGCGATGTCACCTTCGTCGACGGGGGCACCGAAAAGAGCGACTACCGCCGGAAGAAGCTGCCCGATCAGAACGACGATTACGACAACATGCGCGCACTGCTCGAGTGGCGCGCCAGCCGCGCCGTCGAGGGGCGCGACGACCGACCCGACCCCGATTTGCTCCTGATCGACGGCGGCGAGGGGCAGCTCGAGGCGGCCCGCGACGCGCTCGAGGCGGTCGGCTGGGACGTGCCGGCGGTCGCGCTGGCGAAGGCCGAGGAGCGCGTGGTCACGCCCGAGCGGTCGGTGTCGTGGCCCAGCGACGCGCCGCACCTGCATCTCCTCCAGCGCGTTCGCGACGAGGCCCACCGGTTCGCCGTACAGTACCACCAGACCGTCCGCGACGAAGTCACGACCGTGTTAGACGACGTACAGGGGGTCGGCCCCGAAACGCGCAAACGGCTGTTGGGGCGCTTCGGCAGCGTCGAGAACGTCCGCGAGGCGAGCGTCGCCGACCTCCGGACCGTCGAGGGGGTCGGCGAAAAGACGGCGGAAACGATCAAGTCCCGACTCTAGCGGGCCGTCGAGGACGCCGCCGACGGCGACCGAGGTCACAGCCGCTCAATCACGCGCACGTGCGGAAAAATATTGGTTGGTCCGCACCGTTGGTGGTACCGACATGGACGACAATGTGCCTCGGCGACGCCTGCTCGGTGCCGCCGGCGCGGTCGCGGTCGCCGGCTGTCTCGACACGGACGGTTCGAGAGAAACAGACGACTCGAGGGATACGGGCGACGAGATGTCCGGGCATGAGGAGGGCGGCGACGGCGCGGAGACGACTGAGTCGACTGCGAACGAGTCGGACGGCACCGCGGCAACGGTTCACGAGGGCTACGAGACGACCGTGGTCCGGGCCGTGGAGGCCGACGGCGACGAACTCGGGAAGGTGACGGCGGCGATCGCCGACACGGATGATCTCCGGTATCTCGGACTCAGTGACACCGACGAACTGCCGCCCGACCGGGGGATGCTGTTCGTCTACGGAGCGGTCGCGGAACGGACCTTCGTCATGCGGGAGATGGACTTCGGCATCGACATCGTCTACGCCGACGCGGACGGGACGATCACCGGTATCCATCACGCGCCGGCACCCGGTCCGGACGAGAACGGGAACGACCAGCACTACCCCGGACGGGGACAGTACGTACTCGAGGTCGCCTACGAGTGGACGAGCGATCACGGCGTCAGCGAAGGGGATGTCCTCGAGTTCGCTCTCGGGGAGTGATCGGTCCAGCCGGCGGAGCAGCCACACCGACCGTTGCGAACGCAAGGAGAGGGCTATCCGACCGCCCACCCTATGCCGCGGCATGGCAGATGATGACGAACTCGACGAGCTGCTCGACCAACTCGACAGCCAGGGCGACCTCGAGACCTCCCAGCAAGTCCTGTCGGTCCGGACGGAGAGTCGTCGGTACGACAAGCCGGTGACGATCGTCGAGGGGTTTGACCTCGGGCCGGACGAGATCAAATCGATCGCGTCCGAACTCAAGCGGTCCATGGGGACGGGCGGGACCGTCGACGAGGATCGGATCGAACTACAGGGCGATCACCGAGACCGGGTGCCTGCTCTCCTTCGCGAGCAAGGGTTCGACGTTCGCGAGTGACCGGTGGTCGACGGACGCGCCATCCGACCGCGAGGGCGCTCGCTCGAGTCCCGATCGCCGTCCGATTCCACGAGCCCGTGTCGGCGAGTTATTTATGTCTCACGTTCAATGATGAGGTATGAACGTTCGATCCGCGACGGCCGAGGACTTCGAGGGGATCACGGCCGTCGCTCGTGCCACCTGGCACGATACCTACGACGAACTCGAGGCGGACGTGATCGACCGGACCGTGGATACCTGGTACACCGACGACTCGATGCCGCTCGAGGCCTCCTCGACGGTCGTATTCGTCGCCGAACGAGCGGGCGACCTCGTCGGCTTCACCCACGCGGTCGCTCAGGGCGAGACCGCCGACATCCTCCGGATGTACGTCCATCCCGAGTACCAGGGTGAGGGGATCGGGAGCGAACTCCACGAGCGACTGATGGCGGCCCTCGAGACGACCGATGCCGAGCGGGTTCGGGCGTTCGACTTCGCGTTCAACGACACGAGCCGCACCTTCTACGAGGGGTTGGGCTTCGAGCGGACCGACGAGGGAACCGTCGAGATCGACGGCGAGGACTACCCCGAGGCGGTCTACACGCTCGAGATCGACTGACCGGCCCCGCCGGACGGCACCTAACTGAGACGGTGGAACTACTTTGGTACCCAATGACATAGCATGGCGTATGGAAATCAGACCGGCCAACCGCGACGACCGCGAACGGATCAGGAGCGTCGCCCGCGAAACGTGGCACGAGACCTACGACGAACTCGACGGCGAGACCATCGATCGGACCATCGACGAGTGGTACGGCGACGAGGCGCTCGAGACGGCGCTCTCGAAGCCGGGTACTGCCTTCCTCGTTGCCGAGGTTGACGGGGAGGTCGTCGGCTTCACCCACGGCGTCGTCACTGTGGACGAAGGTGACGTCCTCCGCATGTCCGTGCATCCGGCCCACCAGGGCGAAGGGATCGGGACGGCGCTGTACGAACGGCTCCGCGAGGACCTGCGGGACTTCAACATGGAGCGGATCCGGGCGATCGACCTCGCCTCGAACGAGGGGGGGCGGGAGTTCTACGAGGCACACGGGTTCGAGCCGACGGACGAGGACGAGGTCGAGATCGGCGGCGAGCAGCGGCGGGAAGTGGTCTACACGCTCGAGTTGTGAACCCGTCGTACTGAGCGGACCGGCTCGACGGGCACCGTCGCACGGGATTGGATAACCGGTGTTCGGGTTCGGAGACGTCGTTCAGGGGCGGAGAGGGCGGCGCGCTCGGGCGCGAGTGGGAGATCGGTCGGCGGCGACCTGGACCTTGCAAATTCAGTGCACGGACGCAAGTGAGCGGCCGATGTGTTCCTCCGTAGCACGATGGGGACGAAAACGCCGAGCGAGGCCGATATCTTGCGGCCGATCGGAGCAGTGTCGAAAACGTACATCGCGATGGTCGGGATCGCGGGGCTGGCGCTCGTCGCGTTCCTGATCGGGTGGGCCTACCAACTCCAGCAGGGGTTGGCCGTCACCGCTCTCGGCGACTGGGGCAGCGGCGGCGGCGTGACCTGGGGGGTGTACATCGGCGCGTTCATCTGGTGGGTCGGCATCGCCCACGGCGGGATCATCCTCTCGGCGGCAGTCAGGCTCCTGGGAATGGACCGGTACATGCCCGTGGCGCGACTCGCGGAGTTACTGACTATCGGCGGCCTCTCCGCGGCGGGCTTCTATATTATCGTCCACCTCGGTCGGCCGGACCGGATGGTCACGAGCGTCATCGGCCACTATCATATCACGATTCACAATTCCCCGCTGGTGTGGGACGTGACCGTCATCACGGCCTACTTCGTGTTGACGGCGACCTATCTGTCGCTGACGCTGCGCTACGACGTCAGCCGACTGCGTGAGCAACTCCCCGACCGTCTCGGGCCGCTGTACAGCCTCCTGACGATCGGCTACACCGAGACGGAAGACCGCGTCGTCGAACGGATGGTCTGGTGGCTCGCGCTGGCGATCATTATCATGGCCCCGCTGTTGCTCCACGGCGGAGTTATTCCGTGGCTCTTCTCGGTGCTCCCGACGATGCCGACCTGGTTCGGTGGCGTCCAAGGGCCGCAGTTCCTCACCATCGCGCTCACCTCGGCCATCAGCGGGGTGATCATCCTCGCCTATTCGTTCCGGGCCGCCTACGACTGGGATCACATTTTCACCGACGACATCTTCCGCGGATTGCTCCTGTGGCTGGGCTTTTTCTGTCTGCTCTTCCTGTGGCTCCAACTCCAGCAGAACATCACCGGCCTGTTTCAGGCCCCCGTGGACCTGACCCACGCCGCCGTCGCTCGAGCCACCAACCCGATCTATCTCACCTCGATGGCGCTGGTCTTCCTGACGCTATCGTACATCTTCGCGCAGTCGATCCGGCCGTCCCTGTTCACCAAGAAGCGGGCCGTCATCTCCGGGTTCGCCGTCCTCACCGCGACGATCATGGAGAAAGTACTGTTCGTCGTCGAGGGATTCCTTCACCCTACCTTCGACATCTACGCCGCGACGCCCGGCAGCTACGTTCCGAGTCTGATCGAGATCCTGTCGATCATCGGAACCATCGGCATGGTGACGCTCCTCTTCCTCACCGTGTCCAAGGTCGTCCCGGTGGTCGAACTCCACGCGATCGAGCACCTGCGCGACGAGCACGAGTAGCGACCGGCCGATTCCGACTCGAGCGGATCGCAAACATCGTCCGGGTCACTCCCTCGAGCACTACGGTCCGTCCGTCCCGACAGCCCCGTTCACCAACCGACTTCGCCATTTTCAGCCGCTAGACGATCGCTCCGGTTGGATGCGTCCGCGACAGTCGTCATCAGCAACTATTTACCTTATGCTACTAAACCTATTTTTAGAGATGTCTAAACCTCGGTTCGATCGGACTCGAGCATCGGGTGATGGCCAATGAACGACCTCCTCGTAGTTCTTCTCGAGTCGTTGCGGGACGGCTATGTTCAAGTGAGTGCGTTCGTTGCGGTCACGGTGCTGGCGTTCGGACTGCTTCAGTACTGGACCGACGGCGCAGTGATCGGCGCGATCGAGGGCAACGAGCGGTTACAGGTGCTGTTCGGCGGGCTCCTCGGACTGACACCCGGCTGTGGCGGCGCGATCGTCGTGATGCCGTTGTACATCCGCGGCACGGTCAGCTTCGGGACCGTCGTCGCGACGCTCGGCGCGACTGCGGGCGATTCGGCGTTCGTTATCCTCGCACTCGCACCCGAGGCCGCGCTGTACGCCTACGCCATCGCCTTCGCGGCCTCGGTCGCGACCGGCTACCTCGTCGACTCCGTCGGACTCGGCGTCTCCCGCATTGACGCCGCCGTCGCACAACTCTCGCCCACCGCGACGCCCGACGGCGGGACCGCAGTCGACGGCGGTATCAGGCCGAACCCGACGCACGACTACGGCGGCCCGGCCCCGACCCACGCCCACGAAACGGGGCCGGATCGCCACTCGCGAGTGCTCACCCCGTTCTCCCATTTCGCACACGTCCTGTGGTGGCTCACCGCCGTCGCGGGGCTCGTCCTCGGAACGCTCTACCTGCTCCGCGGCGGACCGGAGGTCGCGCTGGCCGCCGACCTCGGCTTCGACGGACTGTTCACGATCACCGGCATCGCCGGCGCGGTGCTGTCGCTGTACCTCTACGCGGTCGGCCGCCACTACGTCGGCGAGGGCGAAATCGCCCGGGCTCGAGACTCCTTCGCGTCGGCCTACGATACGCTTACCCACGCGGCGATGGAAACGAGTTTCGTCACCGTCTGGGTACTCGTGGCCTTCCTCGTCTACGAGTACGTCGTCCTCCTCAGCGGGGTGAACGTCGCGACCCTCGCGGCGACGGCGGGCGTCCTCGCCCCGATCGGCGGCGCGGTCGTCGGGATCATTCCGGGCTGTGGCCCGCAGATCCTGCTGGCCAGCGTCTACGCCGAGGGTGGACTGCCGTTCTCCGCGTTGACCGCGAACGCGATCTGTCAGGACGGGGATGCCCTGTTCCCGCTGCTCGCGGTCGACGCCAAGGCAGCGATCGTCGCGACGATTTATAACTTCCTTCCCGCGGTCGTCGTCGGCGTCGCGTTGCACCTCCTGTGGGGTCCCGTCTTCGGCATGGCGGAGTTCGGGTTCGGCGTGTTGTGACGCGGCCATAGAAGCGCCGCTTCGGGAGAGAACACGAGTACGCGATCGAGGCGCTACGGAGAGTACCAGCCGCTTCGATCGGCTAATGAAGGGGCGTTCAATTAAGCAACGGCTCCGCGATCTCCCACTGTGACTGGAAGAGTCGGTCGAATTCGTTCACGACCGTCGAATCTTTGATTCCCACTGTGCCGAGCCTGTCGTCACTGGACAGTGGATGCGGAATGTCGATCGTCGTCACCAGGCTGTCAATCACGTCGAACGACAAGACAGGGTCGGGAATCGTCCTGACGGTGACGTCGATCGGTTCGTCCTCCAGTAGTTTCGGGAAGGTTTCCGGGAGCGTCGTAAGTACTGGTTCACTCAAAATGAGGGAGAGGGAGACATCGGGAGCAATGCCCTCGAAAAACGCCTCGAACTCCGGTTGCAGTCTCTCCCAGGAGGCGTCATCGTAGGGTTTGCCGAGCGTCGCGTAGACGTCGCTCTCTGCGGTGCCGATATGTTGTTGCAGCGCCAACGCCATCTCTTCACTCCCGAGTGAGCCGAGCCAGAGGCTACTCTCGCTCGGTGGTGAGGGAAAAAGGTCAGAACGGACTGTCTCGGCCAGCCGCCGATAGCGGTCCCACTCCTGCGTGAGTTCGTACGCCCGTTCGGCCAGGAGTCGGTCCACGACGGTTTGGGGTTCTTCAGCGACGTACTGTTGTGGATTGGTCGATTGCAAGCGAATCAGTTTGCGGGCACTGAGGCCGTTGAGTACGTCATAGATTCGGCCTTTCGGAACACCACTGATATCGGATAGTTCGGTTGCGGTGACTGCTCCCGTTACGAGTAGTGTTCGGTAGGCCTTTTCCTCGTAACTCGAGAGACCGAGTTCGCCTAGCTCCGTCATGGACAGCTGTTGGTCACTTGATGGTAAATATATGGCCGGTATGTGACCGGGACAAGACGGAGGAGATACCGGCTCGGTTCGACGGGGGGCGAGTGAACGCAAACCCGTCTTCGGGAGAAAAACGAACCGGAAGTGGCGTGTTATTTCAATAAGCGCATAGGAGCGGGCACCGCGTTCTGTCGACATGAACCCGTACGTACTGCTAGCAGGTGCGATAGTCGCCGAACTCGCCGGAACGACGGCCCTCAAACTCTCGGACGGATTCTCACAGCCGATCCCCGCCCTCGGCGTCGTACTAGGATACGGCCTCGCGTTCTATCTCGTCTCACTGACGTTGAAGGAGTTGCCGATCGGGGTCGTCTACGGAACGTGGGCTGCACTGGGTATCGTCGGCGTCGCAGCTATTGGTGTCGTCGTATTCGACGAGTCAATAGATCTTGCCGGGACTATTGGTATCGTGTTAATCGTCGGTGGCGTATACTGTATCAACGTCGTTTCACAGATGTCCACACACTAACCGGAAACGGATTCCATTGTTGTCGAAACTAACTGAAAGTGGTGGTGTATTTCACTATCTTTACCCTTCTCTCGTTCGACTCCAAGAGCCATGTCCGAACGGTACGATGTGGCTATCGCCGGTGCAGGCCCAGCGGGAGCGCAGTGCGCGCGGGATCTCGCCGACCGTGGGTACGAGGTGATAGTTTTGGAAACCGAGACCGAGGAGGAGTTCCCAGCACGAAGCAACAAGTCCACCGGCGGGACGTTCGCGTCGATGATGACCTTCTTCGGCATTCCAGATGACGTGGTCGCGCACACGACCGATTCCGTCGTTCTCGAGTCACCCAACGACTTTCTCATCCAGAACCAACCGGGGTTCGTTCTCGAATTCGATGCGTTCAAAGAGTTCCTCGTCAGGGACGGTCGTAAGAAGGGGGCGGAGTACCGTTTCGACGCCCGCGTGAGGGAACCGATCGTCAGGAACGGGGAGACCGTCGGTGTCCGGTACAATGGCGACGAGGAACTTTGCGCCGAGATCGTCATCGATGCGACGGGCCCAGCTGCGACGTTGGCCACCGCCCTCGGCCTCGTCGATCTCGAGCGCAAAAACCACGCGATCGGCATCGAGTACCAGTTCGAGGGCGTCACCCTCGATCGTCGTGGGTATGCCGATCTCACTGACGCAATGATGCTGAGACTGGATCACGAGTACGCTCCCGGCGGCTACTCCTGGCTCTTCCACACCGGCGCGGACACGGCGAAAGTCGGCGTTTGTTTCATCCAAAACGAACGGTACCGGGAGCATGCCTCCCGAGATCTGACCGTAGACGGCTACCTCGAACACTGGCTCGAGACCGACCCACGCTTCGAGAACGCCGACCGACTGCCGGAGACGGAAATCCGCGGTTCTGCGCACGTTCAGTCCCCGGGAGCAATAAGTACGGCGGCGTTCATGGCGATCGGTGATACCGTACCATCGGTCGATCCCGTCTGGGGCGAGGGCGTGGATAACTGTATGAAGTCGGGGCGTGCGGCCGCGATGACCGCCGACCGCTGTCTCACTGGTCCGGTCGATACGTCCGCTCGAGAGATGGCAGTCTACGACGACCGCTGGCACGAGCGGGTTGCGTCCCGTCAAGATCGTCGCCTACTGATGACGAAGCTGCTGTATCTCGCATCAAACGAACGATACGATCAACTCATGCGGGATCTAAACGAGGCGGACCGGGACACGCTCTCAGCGATCAACGACGGAAATAAACGCGAGATCAGCAAGTTGTTTTCCCTCAGTGACCTGCCGCTGCTCTGGAAATACTGGCGAGAAACGTAACTGAGACGCGCCGTTCGCTTCGGTAGTGAACGATCACCGGCTCCGTGCGGGCGCTGGTTCGGTGAGCGCGAACCCCGGTTCAGCCACGCTTCCGGACTCGGCGTATCGTCGGACTCGCCGGATGCGCTCTGCCGTCGACGGGCAGCAGGCCTCGAGAAATCCGTGGTAGTTTTCGGTACCCATTCATTCGGACGTGGGACTCGAGGCACTTCTCGAAGCCATCGCGAGCGTATGCTGTTGCTGCGGCGTCGTACTCTCCGCGATCTGCAAGCTTGAACGGCGTTTCGTTGGTCATGAACGTATTACTGGAGTGGCGATTGAGCCGTGTATCACTCGGACACGGCCTATCACGCCCGATCCCCGCTCAGAACTCCTCGGTCGGCGGCGCGATCCCTTCGTCTTCCTCGCCCGCAAGATCGAACTCCTCGCGCACCTCCCGAATGCGGTCGCGAATATCGGCCGCCAGTTCGAACTCGAGGTTGTTTGCAGCCTCCTGCATCTGGGCCTCGAGGTCGTCGATGTAGCGGGCGGCGTCGTCCTCGTCCGCGAGTTCCCTGCCGGAGACCTCGCTGGTGTCGGTCTTGCTGCCCGGCAGGTTCGTCTCGCCGATTTCCTTCTGGATCGTCGTTGGTTCGTTGCCGTGTTCCTCGTTGAACGCCTGCTGGATCTCGCGGCGGCGCTGGGTCTCCTCGATTGCGGACTCCATGGCGTTCGAGGGCTCGTCGGCGTAGAGAACGACCTCGCCGTTGACGTTCCGGGCCGCCCGCCCCATCGTCTGGACGAGCGTCGTTTCGCTCCGGAGGAATCCCTCCTGATCGGCGTCCAGAATAGCCACCAGCGAGACCTCGGGGATGTCAAGCCCCTCCCGCAGGAGGTTGATCCCGACGAGCACGTCGATCTCGCCCAGCCGGAGCGAGCGGATGATCTCGTGGCGCTCGAGCGTGTCCGTCTCGTCGTGCATGTACGCGACATCGACGCCGGCCTCCTCGAGGTACTCGGTGAGGTCCTCGGCCATCCGTTTGGTCAGCGTCGTCACGAGCGTGCGCTCGTCGCGCTCGATCCGCTCGTCGATGCGATCCATGAGATCGTCGACCTGACCGGTCGCGTCCGAAACCTCGATCGCCGGGTCGACGAGGTGGGTCGGCCGAACGATCTGTTCGACGATCTGGCCGCTCGCCTCGCGCTCGTAATCGCTCGGCGTGGCGCTCACGTAGAGGGTCTGGTCGGTCTTCTCCTCGAACTCCTCGAAGGTGAGCGGCCGGTTGTCGTAGGCGGTCGGCAGCCGGAACCCGTTCTCGACCAGCGAGTCCTTGCGGGATTTGTCGCCGGCGTACTGTCCGCGGACCTGCGGCAGCGTGACGTGGGACTCGTCGACCACGGTCAGGAAGTCGTCCGGGAAGTAGTCCAGCAGCGTATAGGGAGCCTCTCCGGATTCGCGATCGGAGAGGTAGACCGAGTAGTTCTCGATCCCCGAACAGTAGCCCGTCTCCTGCATCATCTCGAGGTCGAACGTCGTCCGCTCCTCGATGCGCTGGGCGGCGATCATGTCGCCTTGCCGCTCGAAGTACGAGATACGCGAGTCCAGATCGTCCCGGATCTCGTCCATCGCCTCCTCGAGTGTCGTCTCCGGAATCGAGTAGTGCTCCGCGGGGTGGACGAGGACGGCCCGTTGCTCGCCCTGGGTCGTCCCCTCGAGCGGGTCGACCTTGACCATGCGGTCGATCTCGTCGCCCCAGAGTTCGACCCGGACGGCGTAGCGGCCGTACATCGGATAGATTTCGATGGTGTCGCCCCGCACCCGAAACGTGCCCTGAGTGAAGTCGACATCGTTGCGCTCGTAGTTCAGGTCCACCAGTTGGGCCAGCAATTCGTCACGGCCGATCTCCTCGCCGACCTCGAGCCGCAGCGACATGTCGATGTAGTTGCGCGGGTCACCCAGCCCGTAGATCGCGGAGACGCTCGCGACGACGATGACATCCTCGCGGGTCAGCAGCGACCGCGTGGCGGAGTGGCGGAGACGGTCGATTTCGTCGTTGATCGAGGCATCCTTGTCGATGTAGGTGTCGCTCTGCTCGACGTAGGCCTCGGGCTGGTAGTAATCGTAGTAGGAGACGAAGTACTCGACGGCGTTGTCCGGGAAGAGGTTCCGAAACTCCTCGTAGAGCTGGGCCGCAAGCGTCTTGTTGTGGGCGATCACCAGCGTCGGCTTCTGGATTTCCTCGACCACCCACGAGACGGTGTTGGTCTTACCCGACCCGGTCACCCCGAGCAGGGTCTGTTTGTCCATCCCCGACTGGAACCCGTCGACGAGCTGCTCGATCGCCTCGGGCTGGTCGCCGGCCGGCTCGAACGGTGCGTCGACTTCGAACGGTCGGTCGACGTCCGGCCGGTCCGGCTGGAGAGGCCCTTGCGCGTCACTCATTATCGGAGTCAGGGGTTCGAGCCACTTTACGCGCTCGCATACGGACCGCGACTGTGAGGCGTCAGACGGACCGCGACCGTCCGGTCCGACCGACTCCGATCGAGACGTCGCTCGGGCCGGCAGTCCTTATGTGCCGCCGTCGTCGGCCATCGGGCCGTCGACAGTCACTTCGACGGTGAGCTCGCGATCCGCCACGTCCGTTGGCGGCTCGAGGTAGCCGATCGCGTACCCGGTGTAGGCGATGCCCCGCTCGAGCGTCACGTCGAACGAAGCCACGGCCTCCGTCCCGCCTGTCGGCCTGACCGAGAGGGTGTTCTGGCCGGCGGGAACCGGAACGTAATCGGTCGAGTCGGTAAACGAGACGTCTTCGAAGAGCAGGGTGTCGTCGGCGTAGACGTCGACAGCGGGTGCGTCGGGCGAGGCGTGGACGAGACGGACGAGTACCGATCCGGCGTCTACCAACACCGCCGGCTGGAAGGTATCGGCACCGAACTCGCCGATCGCGGCGACGGTGTAGAACGCAGCGCCGAACGTCACCTCGCCCTCGAACGCGACCGTCTCCCGATCGCCGGCGGCCGTAATCGTCACCGTGTACGTTCCCGGCTCGATCTCGAGGTACGGCGAGACGTCGCCGTAGGCGACGTCCGCGAGCACGCGATCGTCGTCGATGTAGACGTCGACGTTCGGTGCATCCGGTGAGAAGTGCGCGATCCGGACGGCCGCGCCCGGAGCCATGTCATCGGTCGGTTTCTCGTCGGCGGTCGACCGTTCGTCGTGTTCGTGTTCACCGGCGGCCAGAACGGTTCCACCCGCTGCAGTCAGTCCACCCGCGATCCCCATCGTTTTCAGGGCAGTTCGTCGTGTTACTGGCATGATGCACCCGAATCGGGGGACTACGGTCGAAAAAAGCCGAGAGTTCGTCTCACGAGTAGTGCTGACGTTTCCGATCCGTGACGGTCGCGTATACGTTCCCTGTTGCCGGAAGGACGCGCGTATCGCGACGCGGCAACGGTCTGATGGAACCTACAGCCGCCGATTGGACCTCCGCCTCCCCGTCGTTTCGGGACCGACCGGACGTGGCCATTGCTCGCCCAATCGTTATGCATCGGGTCGGAGAGGTGATGCCTATGACGGAGCAACTCCAGCGGGCCCGCGACGACCTCGAGGAAGCGGCGAAGTCGGCCGACAGCGACGACGTTCGGGAAGACATTCACGAAACGACGGACGCGTTCGCCGACTACGCGATGGGCGACACCACACCGGATCACGCGATCCTCGACGAGCGACTCAACACGCTCCGGCAGGTCCGCGAACGGGCGGACGGTGACACCGCGGACAAGGTGGAATCGGCGATCGAAACGGTCGAAGACTATCGCGAAACCGTCGATCAAGCGTAATGACGGCACCCACGGGCCAGTCCCCGTCTTGCGAACGACCCACACCGTCGACATCGGCAGTCGTCTCCGCGAGCAACTCGTCGAAGCGATCCTGATCGACGACTGCCCCGCGTTCGCTCGCGTCGACTTCCTCTCGAAACATAGATTTATCAATAGCTCACAGACACGAGGGTATGACTGGTGACGGTCCACCGGACGGTACACGATGATCAGCGCGGAGCTATCGGGGGGCGTGCTGGTGGTGTTCGGACTCATCGCCGTCGCCCTCGTCCTGTTCGTTTCCGAACTCATTCCCAACGACGTGACGGCGATCGGGATCATCGTCTCGCTGGCGGCACTCGAGCCGCTGACCGGCGTGGGCCACCGGGCGGCGATTTCGGGGTTCGCCAACACCGCGACGGTGACGATCATCGCAATGTACATGCTCAGCGCGGGTATCCAACGGACGGGCGTTGTCCAGCGGCTCGGTCTCTCGCTCGCTGCGTTCACGGACGGCGACGAAACCCGGGCGCTGGCGGCGACGATCGCCACGACGGGGCCGATCGCGGGCTTTATCAACAACACGCCGGTCGTCGCGATCTTCATTCCGATGATCTCCGATCTCGCCAAGAAGACCGGCATCTCGCCGTCGAAACTGCTCTTGCCACTCTCGTACGCGGCGATCCTCGGCGGCACACTGACGCTCGTCGGCACCTCGACGAACCTGCTGGCGAGCGAGTTCGCCGCCAGCCTGCTCGATCGGGGGCCGATCAGCATGTTCGAGTTCTCGGGGCTCGGACTCATGATCCTGGTCGTCGGCTTGGCATACCTCATGACCGTCGGCCGGTGGCTGACGCCCGCACGTATCCCGGTCGACGCGGACCTCGTCGAGGAGTTCGATCTCGAGGACCACCTCACGCAGGTCCGCGTCGACGCCGATTCGACGCCGGTCGGCCTCACGGTCGCGGAATTCGAGGAGCGGATTGGGACGGACGTGCGCGTGCTCCAGCACCGTCGGGACGGGAGCCACGAAGCCAGCCCTGCGGAAAACGAGCGTGTGTTCGAGTACGATGGCGACGACGAACTCGAGTCGAACAGCGACGCCGCTTCGGAGGCCGGCGTCGACGGGGCGGAGCGTGAGACGCAGCCCCACGGCGAGAGAGCCGTCGAATCACGACGCGACGTGAACGCAGCGGGCCAGCAGCGTGTCCGGGAGGGCGAACCGACCGCAGTGCTCGAGTCGGGCCGGCGGATCCGTGAGGGTGACGTACTCACGGTACACGGCACGCTGCAGGCAGTCAATCGATTCGTCGAGCGCCAGAACCTGCGGCAACTCCATCGTGAATCCGTCACCGAGGAGACGTTCGACGAATCCACAGGCGAGGAGCAACTCGCAAAGACGATCGTCCCGATCGATTCGCCGTTCGTCGGGAAGACGCTCTCGGAGACGCACCTGCGGCAGTTCTACCAGTTGACTGTGCTCGCGATCCGTCGCGACGGCGAACTGCTCCGGACCGATCTCGAGGAGCGGACGCTCGAGACAGGCGATCTCCTCCTGGTCCAGACGCTTCCCAGCACGCTCGAGTACGTGACCGAAACCGGCGATCTCGTCGTGGTCGAAGACGATGCCTACGACCGACTGCTCGAGGAGGAGGTCGAGGAAATCGCGCCGCTGTCGCCGAAGACGCCGGTCGCGCTCGCCATCATGGCCGGCGTGGTCGGTACCGCCGCGCTCGGTCTCATCTCCATCGTTATCGCGGCGTTCGCCGGAGTCTTCCTTATGATCGTGACCGGCTGTCTGTCGACGAGCGAGGCGTACGATGCCGTCTCGTGGAACATCGTGTTCCTGCTGGCGGGCGTGATCCCCCTCGGTGTCGCCCTCGAGGCGACCGGCGGCTCGGAGGTCATCGCCGGTGGACTGGTCGCCACTGCGGACGTTCTCCCGCTCGTCGCAGTCCTGTTACTGTTTACCATTGTGACCGGGCTGCTCGCGAACGTCATCACGCCGGTCGCGACGGTGGTCCTGATGATCCCCGTCGCGGTCGACGCTGCGGGGAGTCTGGGCGCAGCACCGTTTTCCTTCCTCCTCGCAGTGATGTTCGCCTCCGCGACCTCCTTCATGACGCCGGTGGGGTACCAGACGAATCTGATGGTCTACGGTCCCGGCGGGTACAAATTCACCGACTTCCTGAAAGTCGGCGGGCCGCTCCAGTTACTGCTCGCGATCGTGACGACAGTCGGAATCGCCTACATCTGGGGCGTCTGAGGAGATCGTCCCGAACCGCCTTCGGCCGAAGATCACTCGAGCCGCTCCAGCACTGCCGCTTTTTCGTAGGACAACGTGAGCGACCGCGAGCGACCCCGTCCCTCGACGTCCGCGTAGTCGGCGTCGATGAGTCCGAGCTGGTCGAGTTTGTTGACGATCTCGGAGTAGCGGGTGTAGCCCAGCTCGGTCCGATCGTGGAAGGCGTCGTAGACCTCGCCGGCCTGTTCGCCGTCGTGTTCGGCGATGACCTCGAGCAGCGTCCGCTCGGTGTCGGTGAGCCCCGAAAGGCTCCGCGAGAGGTTGATGTACTTGGACTTCTCGTAGGCGTCTTCGACGTCCTGGTGCTCGACGGTGCGACTGGCCCGCATCTCCGCGTTCAGCCCGGCGCGGCGCAACAGGTCGATACCGACACGGAGATCGCCGCTCTCGGCGGTGAGTTCGGCGACGTACTCGAGCGTGTCCCGATCGATGACGCCGTCGTTGAAGCCGCGCTTGACGCGCTCGGCGAGGATGTCGACGATTTCGGGCTGGTCGTAGACCGGGAAGTAGACGTCCTCCGGGCGGAAGACGCTCTGGACCCGGGAGTCGAGGTCGTCGATCACGTCGAGTGCGGGGTCGGAGGAGACCACGACGACGCCGATTTTCGCACCGGGGTACTCTTCGTGGGCGCGCAGAAGCGAGTAGAGCGTGTCCGAGGCCTCGTTCTCGTAGAAGAGATAGTTGATGTCGTCCAAGGCGACGACCAGTACCTTGTCCTCCTCGACGAGTTTCTCGGCGATCTGGCCGAACAGCTTCTTGAACGAGATCCCCGAGGAGGGGGGCTCGTAGTCGAACGTCCCCTCGAACAGCCGGGAGAACACCGAGTAGCGGGTGGCGTTGACCTGACAGTTGACCCGGATCGTCCGAACCTCGCTCGTCTGGGCACCGACCTCGTCGAACAGTTTCTGGATCGCCGTCGTCTTCCCGGTTCCGGGCGGGCCACGAACGACGACGTTCAACGGCCGCGACCCCCGCACCGCCGGGCGCAGCGCGTACGTCAGACTCTGGGTCTGGCCCTCGCGGTGCTTGAACGTCTCGGGAACGTAGTCGATTTCGAAGACGTGCTCGTTTCTGAACACGGATTCGTCCCACGACAACATCCCCTCATCGGGGTCGTCTCCCATCACTTTCACCCTGCTTCCGCAGCGTCTTAACCCTTCGGTGGACCCACAACGTCGAGCACCTGTGCTGTATGTTATGTTTTTACAGAGCCACAATACTTACTGTGCAGTATATTCATTTCGGTAGCAGCATGGCATCACCGACCCCACCGGATGCGATCCCGGACTTCCTGATCGAACAGTTCGACGATCTCTCTCCGGAAACCCTGCGGGGCACCGCGGACTACGCGCGAGAGGAGACGTACCTCGCGCCCGACGAGATGCCTGATAAAATAAAGGAAGCGTTCGTCCTACAGGACGACGACACGGTGGCGGCGGTCGCGGACTACGCCGACGAACTCGCCGCGTTCTTGGAGGCACGGGATGCCGACTCGCTCAGAGGGACCGTCGCCAACGCGAGTGGCGGCGACGAGTCGTGGGGACACCGACGGATTCTACAGTGGCACGAGTAACGACGGTGGGCCACGAACGCGGACGAAGCGACGCCGGTCGGGGGATGTCAGGTCGAGCAGATCGAGACGCACGGGCCGCCACGCCGGGCCGATCGTCGCCGAGGTAAACGGAGCATCACACGGTCGTTTCCCGCCGGCTACCCGGCGCGCAGAGTCAGGGCCCTCGGCGACCGCACCGGCCGATGGAGCGACCGGCCAGTCGCTGGAGCAGGCCCCGGGCACGGTCGACTATCGGCTCGAGAACCGGGTTCGCGGTGACGGCGACGTACGCCGGCATGGGGTCGTATCGGCCGGTTTCGAGGGCATGGAGCGCCGCCGCCGTCGCCCGATGGTTCCCGTCGGCGACGAACCACGGGGTTGCGCCGCGTCTGGTCCGGACGATCAGCGGGTCGAACCGCGTTCCGGCGGCCAGCTCGTCGCGGTAGGTTCGGATCGCCTCGGCGTCGATACCCGCTGCGTCGAGCGGATCGATCCCCTCGGTGTGGACCCGCTCGGCCACGCCGAAGAGGGTGCCGTCCGTAGAGACGTCCCGCCACAGGAGGTCGTCCGGCCCGTCTACCGGACGAAGAGCGACGAAGCGGTCCCGATCGAGGACGAGTCGGTACCACCGGATCGGTTGCTCGCGCCAGAGGAACGCAGCCGCTCCCGGCTTCGCCGAGAGGAGCGCGTCGAGCAGCGCCGTCGCGTTCGTTGGGACCGTCCCCGAATCGACGACACCAGCGTTGCGTTCGATCTCCCGTGCGAGCCAGTCCCGGAGTACGCGCTCCTCGGGGACCCGGACGGGCAGTCGGCGTTCCAGTGGCGGCGACTCCGAAATGGGACTGTCGCTCGAGGCGTCTATGCGAGACACGAGCCGTTCCGGACGATCCCTACGATGGTGCGCGGCATATAGCTGGGGCCGGGGCCGAACGGACACGGCACGGGGACGGGGAGTCAGCTAGCGGCGCGACTGAACCGAGTCGCGCACTGATCGCACACCCGTCGTGCGAGCGGGTGGGCAGCCACCGCAGTCGAGACGACAGCGCCCATACATTATACCGATGGACATGGTACGGGGGGGAGTGACCGTGACCGAAACGCAGGTAACGTTGATCCAGATCGACAACTACGGGCCGTGGACGGTGTCGCCATCGCCGAGACGGGAACCGGACCTGCAGACGCTCCAGTCCCGGCTGTACGCGGACCTCTCACAACTCGTCGCCCATTACGACGGCTACGTGTTTTCCACGCGATTCGATAACATGATCGCCGTCACCAACGGGATCGACCTGGCGGGTCACCGACGCATTCAGGCTGCCGTCCGCAACCGCTATCCCGTGACGGTGAGCCTCGGTGTCGCCACGGGGTCCTCGCCGCGGGAGGCGGTCGGCGAGGCGACGGCGACGCTCCAGGCGGCCGGGAGCGCCCAGGACAGCGACCGGACCGAAATCCTGCGCGGCGAGCCGCTGTGCGAGGACGGGTCCGTCCAGATCGCCCACTTCGACGTCAACGACGCGACGAGCCGGTACACCGACGAACTCAACGCGTTCGACGTGTTCCGGCACATCGACCGCGGGTATTCGGCGCTGCTCGAGTACATGTACGACGCCCACGACTCGCTGTCGTTTTTCATCGGCGGTGACAACGTCATCTCGGTAACCCCTGGTCTCGACCGGGCGGCGTTCGTCGAGACGATCGAGCACGTCGATGAGGCGGCGGGGATCGAACTCAAAGTCGGCGTCGGCCGCGATCGCACGGCCGGCGACGCCGGAATGGCGGCCAAGGAGGCGCTCGAGCGCTGCCGGAACCGGGGGACTCGCGTCGAAATCGGCACCGGTGAGAGCGCGGGGAGGGCGTAATCCGATGGCGGCCCAGTCGGTGTACTTCACGGGTCCCCGTGAGGTCGACGTTCGGGAGACGGCGGTCCCCGACCCCGGCCCGGACGAACTCGAGGTGACGGCGACGGTATCGGCCATCAGCCCCGGGACGGAGCTGTTACTCTACCGCGGGGAGATGGACCCGGAGATCGCCGCGGACGAGACGCTCGAGGCGTTGTCGGGGTCGTTCTCCTACCCGTTTCCGTACGGCTACGCGGTCGTCGGGACGGTGACCGCCGTCGGCGCGGCCGTGGACCCAGCGTGGCGCGGCGAGACGGTGCTCGCCTTCCATCCCCACGCCAGCGAGTTCGTCGTCGGAGTCGACGAGGTCAGCGTCGTGCCGGCCGACGTGCCGCCCGCGGCGGCGGCGTTTCTCCCGAACGTCGAGACGGCGGTCAACCTGGTTCTCGACGGCGGGCCGCGCATCGGCGAGCGGGCGGTCGTGTTCGGCCAGGGCGTCGTGGGGCTGTTGACGACGGCACTGCTGGCCGAAACGCCGCTCTCGTCGCTCGTGACCGTGGACTGCTACGAGGAGCGACGACGGCTCTCGGCGGCGTTCGGGGCGGACCGGAGTCTCGAGCCCGACGGAACGGACCCGATCGCGGCGCTCCACGAACGGCCGACAGCGCCCGCCCGACCGGGGTCGCCATCCGGGCGGACCGACGGGGACCAGCCCCCGCGCCGGGCGGACCTGACCTACGAACTCTCGGGCAACCCCGCGGCACTCGACGCCGCCGTCGATGCGACCGGATACGGAGGCCGCGTCGTCGTCGGGTCGTGGTACGGGACCAAGACGGCCGAACTCTCGCTCGACGGGCGGTTCCACCGGAGCCGCATCCGGCTGATCAGCAGCCAGGTAAGTACCATCGCCCCGGAGCGGCGCGGGCGCTGGACCGTGGCGCGCCGGCTGGCGACCGCGTGGCGACGGCTCGAGGGCCTCGAGACCGACCGGCTGGTCACCCACCGCGTCCCGATCGCGGACGCCCCGAAGGCCTACGAACTGCTGGACGAGCGTCCGGACGAGACCGTGCAGGTGTTGTTGACGTACTGATCCCCACGACCCGATCGACTGTGCGCCGTCGGCGCGGGTCGAGCCGTGCTGCCTCGTCCCACCCCAGGTTTTAGTTGCCATACGTGGTCCGACGGGGTATGTATACGGTGACAGTCACCCGAGAGTTCGTCGCCCAACACTGGCTCACGGTCCCCGATCCCGGTCCCGAGGGAGCCCTCCACTCCCATCACCTGACGGTGGAAGTCGAGGTCGAGGGCGACCAGCTCGGCGAGTACGGCTACCTCGTCGATATCGACGACCTCAAAGCGGTCGTCGACGCGCTGGTCGACCGCTACCGGGACGCGACGCTCAACGACCTCCCGGAGTTCGAGGGGCGCAACCCGAGCGTAGAGCACTTCTCGCGGTGCTTCGCCGAGCGGGTCGCCGACGGGATCGAGACCGACCGTCTCGACGCCGTCGCGGTGACGACGTGGGAAGAGGACGCGGCGGCCGCCTCCTACGCTGCGAGCGTCTGATTCGATGCGGCTGGGAGTGATCGTCTACGACGGACTCGAGGAAACGTCCGGCGGCTATCGCTACGATCGACGGCTCGTGGCGGGACTTCGCGACCGGGGCCACGAGGTCACGGTCGTCACGATCCCGAGAGGGCGCTACGGGGCGAACCTGGTCGATAACGTCTCCAGGGACATCGCCGCCGAACTGGCTGCGCTCGAGGTCGACGTGCTGTTGCAAGACGAACTCTGTCACCCGTCGCTCGTCGGACACAACCGCCGGCGCGACGACGCCACGCCGATAGTCTCGGTCGTCCACCACCTCCGGTGTCGGGAGCCCCGGGCAGCGTGGCGAAACGCGTGCTACAGGGCGATCGAGCGGCGCTATCTCGAGACCGTCGACGCGTTCGTGTACAACAGCGAGACCACCCGGGAAACAGTCGAGGCGCTCGTCGGACCGACGCAGGGCGTCGTCGCGTACCCCGGCAGAGACCACGTCGAGCCGGATATCACGCGGGCGGGAATCCGGACGCGCGCTCACGATTCCGGCCCGTTGCGACTCGTCTTCGTGGGGACGCTCGTCGAGCGGAAGGGGCTCCACACGCTGCTCCGAGGACTGGCCGCTCGCCCGGCCGACGAGTGGACCCTGACCGTCGTCGGCGACCCGACGGTCGATCCGGAGTACGCCCGGCGCATCGGCCGGCTGATCGACGCGCTGGGCGTCGCGGAGTCGGTGACGGTCGCAGGCCGACAGCCCGACGCGGCGCTGGCGTCGACGCTGCGTGAGAGCCACGTCCTCGCCGTCCCCTCCGGCTACGAGGGGTTCGGCATCGTCTACCTCGAGGGGATGGGGTTCGGACTGCCGGCGATCGCCGCAGCCGCGGGCGGCGCGAGCGAGGTCGTGACCGACGGAAAGACGGGGATACTGGTTCCACCGGGCGAGCCGCGGGCCGTGACGGACGCGATACGGTCGCTCGCGACGGATCGCGATCGCCTCGCGGAGATGGGACGTACCGCCCGGGACGCCTACGACGCTCATCCGACCTGGGGCGAGACCGTCGACCGCGTCGCATCGTTGACGACTCGACTCCGCGACGGCGCGAGGGTGCCCCCATGACGCCCGAGGTTACGACGCCGCGACCCGAGGAGGGAAAGACGTGACCGAGCCCGACCGCTACTCGTTTCGGCGCTACCTCGACGCCAAACGGACCGTCGACCGTCGCGCCCGGAATCGGCGTGTCGCGGCGGCGTTCCGCCGTTCGCTCGCGGCGATCGACGAGCCCGTCGAACTCTGCGAGATCGGTGCCGGGACGGGGACGATGATCGAAACGGTCCTCGAGTGGACGCCCGACACCGAGGTTCGGTATACGGCCATCGACGCCGACCCGACCCTCGTCGACGCCGCGACTGACCGCATCGCCGACCGCGCGGCGGATCGGAACCGCGAACCCGACCGCTCGGGCGAGCCGGTCCGCATCGACCGTGACGGAGCGGCGTTCGAAGTCGAGTTCCGCGTGGAAGACGCACTCGCCCACCTCGCGGCTCACGCGGGGGCCTACGATGTCGTCGTCGCCCAGGCCTTCCTCGATCTGACGGCCGTACGGACGGCGCTGGAAACGATCGCCGACGGGCTTTGCCCGGGCGGAATCGCCTACTTCCCGATCACGTTCGATGGTGTGACATCGCTGTTACCTCCGGTCGACGCCGATCTCGAGGACCGCATCGAACGGCGGTTTCACCGCCGGATGGACACGACCGAGAAGGTCGGCGGCGAGACTGGTGACAGCACCGCCGGCCGCCACCTCCTCACGGCGGTCCCGGCGACCGGTGGCCGGATCGTCGCGGCCGGCGGCTCCGACTGGGTGGTCCGGCCGACCGAGGGCGGCTACGAGGGCGACGAAGCGTACTTCCTCCATCACATCGTCGACACCATCGAATCCGCGCTCGTGGCGGACGGAGCAATAGCCGCCGAGCGAGTCGGTGCGTGGGCGGCGGCTCGTCACGAACAGGTCGACGCGGAAGCCCTCGTCTACCTCGCCCACCAGCTAGACGTCCTCGCCAAGTGGCCGGAAACAGCGTAGCGGGCGATCCGCGCCAGCGGCGGCCCCGCCCCGGTTATACGGCGTTCGGCCTCGTAGCTCGAGCCATGCACTGGTCCCGGCGACGCGATCTCGAGGGCGGCAAGGAACTGGGTATCTGGCTCCTCGTCGACGACGGGACGGTCGAAGCGGAACTGTACGTCGAAAGCCACGAGTACCGCGGCGGCGGGTTCGACGTCTACACCGCCACTCCGGACGGGGAGTGGACGCACGAAGGCGAGTTCGAGGACGCCGAGGCCGCCTTCGAGCGGGCGCTCGACGTGATCGGCGAGAGCCCCCATCCGTCGGCGGCTCCGTAGTCGGCCGGGCCGAGACGCGACCGCTACTCGAACTTCTCCAGCAGGGCCCCGTAGAACGCGCTGTCGTGTTCGCCAGCCAGTTTCTCGACGATCAACTCCGGCGTCGACCGCGCGAGGTGGTCTTTGACCGGCGAGCGATTCACCTCGAGTTCCCCATCCACGAGTCCGACGGCTTCGATCCCGTCGACGGTCACGTCGAAGTCGGCCATCTCGCGGATCTCGTCGGCCAGATGTGAGACGAACACCGCCGTCGCCCCGTTTTCGGAGAGCGCTTCGAGGATGCCCGCGATGATCCTCGCCGACGCGCCGGGTTCGGTGATGCTCTCGAGTTCGTCGACCAGGACGAGCGAGCCCTCGCCGCCCTGTGCGAGATCGGCGAACGCCCGGACGGTCGACTCGAACGCTCCCGCATCCAGGGTACCCTGGGTCTTCGCGTGGTAGTGCAGATCGTCGAACCGCCGCAGTCGGACGCGTTCGGCGGGGACGGGCAATCCCATATGTGCCAGTACGACCACGCTCGCGACCAGATCGAGCGTGGCGGTCTTGCCGCCGCTGTTGACCCCCGAGAGCAGGGCGACGCCCGACACCTCGTAGTCGACGGGATCGATTCGCTCGAGCGGTTCGTCGAGTACGGGCGAGCGACCGCCCTCGATCGCGAAGCCGACGCCCGCGGCGGTCTCGTCTTCGACAGCGGCCGGTTCGACGACCGTCGGCATCGTACACGCGAAGTCGTCGGCGAAGCGGGCGATCGCGAGTTCGACATCCAGTTCGAGGGCGTCACGGACGAGTCGGCGAGCCCCCTCGCGCCGGTCGGCGAGGTCCGCCGCGAGGTCGCGTTTGAGCCTGCCCGCGCGCCGTTCCTTGGCCGCCGTCAACTCCTCGCGCAGTCGGCCGATCACGTCCTCGTCGCGCTCGACCGGAAACGTCGGCTCGTCGCTGAACGCGCGGCGAGCGATCTCGCTTTCCCCCTGGTCGAGATCGAGCGCGTCGACGAGGTGGTCGCGGGCCGCCGCGACCGCGCGAGCGTACTCGTCGGCGAGTTCGCGGGACAGCAGCGAGTCGACGCCGGCCCCGCGCTCGACCAGCGACAGCAGGTCCGACCCCTCGATCGTCACGTCCTGCTCGCGGATCGCCGCCCGAAGCTGATCGTTGGCGACGCCCTCGGCCGCACTCGCCGCCGCGTCGAGGTCGTCGATCGCCGTCGTCAACCGGTCGAGTTCGTCGTCGCCCGCGACCGTCCCGTCTTCCGTCAGCCGCGAGAGACCGTCCTCGAGCGCTGCGAGATCGCAGGGTGCCTCGAGATCGGCGGCCCGGTGGACCGCGATGGCGGCCTGCAGTCGGTCGCGGTTGCGCGCGAAGAACGCGAGCGGCCGCTCGGGGACCACCTCGGCCGGGGTCTCGAGGGCATCGGGCCGGACCTGCACGTCCCCATCGAGGGTGACGCCGGCGAAGGACTCGTCGAGGGCGATCACCGTCGAGTACCCCCGCGCGAGTTCGGCCAACCCCTGCGCGTCCTCGACGACCTCGACGGAGAGTTCCGGAATCATCTCCCGGGCCTCGCTGTAGCGCTCGGCGTCGGTCGTCGCCAGACATCGCTCGCGAACCCGCACGTCGCCCGGCTCCCGAAGCGGCGCTACCCCCTCGAGCGCCGCGAGCACGTCGGGGTCGGGATCGCGCTCGAGGGCTTCGCGGGCGAACGCCTGCACTTCCGCGATGCGTGACCGGCAGGGACTCGGATAGATGGTCGCGAGTCGCTGGGCGGCGTAGTCGGTGACCGTCCGCGCCTCGAGCAGCGAGCGAACCGTCCGGTAGACCTCGCGGGCGCGGTCGGTCGCGAGGAAGCCGCCGGGATCGTCGTGCTCGAGTCGGATCGCGCCGCGGGCGATCCGGGCGGCCCGGCCCTGGGAAATCCCCGGCGCGGTCGCGATCGTCGCCACGTCGCCCGTCCGCAGCGCGCGCTCGGGATCGTCGAGTTCGGACAGCGCTCGGGCCGTCTTCTCGCCGACGCCCGGAATCGACTCGAGGTCCATGGTCTCGAGGTGCGTATCAAACCGAAGCGAGAAAAACCTCCCGCCCCGGCGGTTCGTGACCGATGTGATAGCTCGGCACATGATTCCCGGAGGCGACCGCCACAGCGGCCGGCGCTGTCGGCGATCGCCAAGACGACCCGCCTGGAACGCGAGCATGGTCGACGAGCAACGCGCGCTGACGGCGTTGTCGCACTTTTATACGCCCCCACGTCGCCCATTCGAGCATGCAGCCGAAACGACAGCCCCGTCCGGTGGGCGCGACCCGGCGGCGTCGAGTGCGACCCGTCCGCGACTCGAGGCAGCTATGCCAGGAGCGAACGCATGGAGTATGAGCGATCCGACATCGCGGTCGATCGCCTCGAACTACTGCGAACCTACGGCTACGGGCTCTGTATGGGTGCCGCGGACGCCCTCCCGGGCGTTTCTGGCGGGACCGTCGCGCTCCTGCTTGGCTTCTACGGCCGACTGATCGCCGCGGTCACCGCGCTCACGCCCCGCCGAGCGATCGCCGTGCTCCGTGGCTACCGGCGCGAGAACCGGCCACGAGCACGGAAAGCGCTCCTCGAAATGGACCTGCAGTTTCTGCTCCCGCTGGGCGTCGGCGTGATCACCTCGGTCGTCCTCATCGCCGAACTCGTCTCATCGCTCGCGGAATCGAACCCGATCGCGATGTTCGGCTTCTTCACCGGGTTGATCGCCGCCTCGGCGATCACGCTCGGCCGGAGCCTCGCGTTCGACTCGCCGACCCGTATCGGTGCCGCAATCGTAGGGACGACGCTCGCATTGTTGGTCGCCGCCGATGTCGTCCACCTCCCCGGCAGCGGACCCATCGTCATCGTCATCGCCGGCGCGATCGCGGTCAGCGCGATGATTCTGCCCGGCGTGTCCGGCTCGCTGCTCTTGATCCTGTTTGGCCAGTACGTCTTCCTCTCGAGCGAGTTGAGCGCGTTCGTCCACGCGATCAGCGACCTACTCAGTGGCGGCTCGGTCGCGGCCGTGATCGATCCGGGAACGACCGTCGCCCTGTTCGTCGTCGGCGGTGCCGTCGGCCTCGTTACGATCGCCCGCGTCGTCCGCACCGCGCTGGCCCGCAACCGCGGGCTGACCCTCGTCTTTCTGGTGAGTCTCATCGCCGGCTCGGTCCCCGCTCCCCTGCACAACATCGGGGACATGCACGCCTGGACCACGGAGACGATCGCGCTGACGGCCGCGTGGGCCGCACTCGGCGCGATCGCCCTGTTCGCCCTCGAGCACCTGGTCGGCGGGTTCGAGCCGGAATAAGCGGGTCTCGCCCCGGACTTGCCAGCGAGTTCCGGGCTTAGTCGCCGAACGCGACCGATTCGAAGCGTTCGTTCGCGAGGTCGTCGATCAGTGCCTCGATAGCCGCTCGCTTGTCGTCATCGAGGTCCGCGACCACGCCGACGCCGTGGCCGCCGCTTTTCGCCGTCCGCAGGGCGTTCTTGTTGCGTTTGCCGTCCGGATCGACACGAGGAGTTGCAGGTCCGTGAAGTGCTCCGGCGGGGATCGACGCGGCCCCTGCAGTCACAACGCGATCGGCCCCGGCTCGAGGCGCGCCGACCGGATCACCCCGAACGGCGTCTCGGTCGGCCCGGGCCGCCGTCGGCTCCCCGTCGACCGACCAGTAGCATTATTGATGCGATGTTAGTAGCTGGGATCGATGGTTCGATCCGCCCTGCAATCGTTCCCCCTGTTCCTCCGCGATCCGGCTGCGTTCTTCGACGAGCACGACCCCGCGACGACGCTCCCGATCGCCCTGATTCTCGTGGTCGGTCTGGCCGTCGCCCTCGGGCTCTCGACCGTCGCGGTGGGGTCGATGCTCGCCGGGTCGATGGACGCGACGGTAACGATGGACAACCCCGACCGGCCCCCAGAGTGGGCCTGCGAACAACACGGGTCCGGCCTGCCGGTCGACAATTGCGACGAACCCGCCACGATCGACCGCGACGCCGGGATGCTCGTCTCCGAGGCGGTAACTGACTACCTCGGATTCGCGGTGATCGTACCGTTCGTCCTCTGGGCACTCGGGAGCGTCGTCCTGTTCGGTGCCGCGCGACTCGCGGGCGGCGCGCCGTCCATCCGCGGGACGGTCGCGCTGGCCGGCTGGGCGTCGGACTCCTCGCGTTACGCCTCGCCATCGCGGACGTGACCATCACCGATCCCCAGCGGGGCGTGGCGGTCCTCGAGTCGGCGCTCGTTCCGATCGAGCCGTTCGTGGCGGCCGCGACCGTCCTTACCGTGCTCTGGCAGTGGTGTCTCCTCACCGGCGGGCTCGAACGAGCGGCGGCCCTCTCTCGCGCGGCCGCGGCGACGGCCGTCGGCGTGCCGCTTGGCATCTGGCTCCTGTTGGCACTCGTCTGAAGCGTCGCGGTGACACTCACCGTGAAGCCGTCCTCGACGACGAGCCGAGCGAGGCGGACGGTTAGTTGCCGTCGTCGTACTCGTACTCCCGGTCGGGGTTCTCGACACCCTCGGTGCGGGACCCGACCCAGGCACCGAGCGAGAGCCCGTATACGAGGTGGCCGGCGTGAAACAACGCGAGTTCGTCGGCCTCGAGACGGATATCGAGCAGTGCGTGCAGCATGACCTGTACGCCGAACGCGGACAGGACCATCCCGTAGATCGAGCCCCAGACGAGCCCGCGCCCTTCGGGTTCGATGGACCGGCCGGCGGTATACAGGGAGAACAGTCCGCCGAAGAGCGCGCCCGAGCCGACGCCGTAGAGCAGATGGAGGACGAGACCGGCGACCGGGTGGTCGTCCGGCTCGCCATCGGCGATGTACTGCGACCAGAAGTTCGCCGACGGCGGCAGCGATCGGAGAAGCGGGAGTCGGAACGCAGTCATCATCAGCGTCGCAACGAACCCGCCCTGAATCCCGCGGGCAACCGCGTCGGCGAGGTGTACCTCGCGGGAGTCGTCGTCGACATCGCTGGTGTGTCCCTCCGTGTCAGTGATCGAACGCAGTCGCCCCAATCGATCTGAGACAGCCATAGTAGTCCGGATGGCACTTCTACCACGGACGCCGTCTTAACCGTCCGGCACGCTGTTTACTGGTGGCCCCGTCATGGCCGTGAACGGACCGCCGGAGGCGGGTGGGGCTGGGACGATCGGAACAGCCGTCGACGGCTCGAGCGACCGCGGACAGCGCCACGGGTAGACAGCCGGAGGGCGGGACCGTGCCGACGACAACGCGCTTTTGCCCGTCGGACTCGACCCGAGTTCGTGACGGCGGTCGAGGCGAAACTCGAGGGCGCTCCCGGAGATGGCGGAACCGTCGGCGGAACGGACTGTCGGAGCGCGTGTGGATTCGCCGATCGGTCGGATTATAGCCGCGAATAGAAACGGGCAGCCAAAATATAACCGTGTTTCGCACGGAGAACCCACCATTGGTAGAGTGTGTGGACCTTCGTTCGATAATATTGCTCGTTGCGATACGAACGTATCGATAGGGTCGGTATCAGTGATCGATGGAAACCGACGTGCCGCCCGAGTGGACGACCGAAACGTGCCGGACGTACACGCCGGCCGACACGGATCGGGAACTGCAGTATCGGACGTATCTCCACGAGTCAGGGGATCTGCGGCTGAAGGTCGCGCCCGCCTCGCTCGATGGCGAGGATCATCCCGGCTACGCGCTGACGGCGACGAGCTATCCGGGGCTCGATCTCTCCGAGACGGTCCGGGTTAGAACCGTCCTGATGTTCGACCGGTGTACCCGGATCGCCGGCCATTTCATGGACCTGTTCTCGGCCAGCTACGACGGCCCCGGCTCGCTCGAGGACGCGCTTGACTACGCCTACGAGCGGACCCGCAAGCATCGGTGACCGCCGGCTCGAGCGCGGTCGCAAGTTTCCGTGCCCCAACCTCGGAACACGACTCGAAGACGCCTCACTCGATTTCGAGCGCGTCGCCGCCGTCGTCCGTCCCGTCGGTTTCGTCCCACTCGAGTTCGAACTCGACGCTCAACTCGCCCGGGCCGTCGGCCGGCCCCTCCCGTTCGGCTTTGACCTCGAAGGTGGGCCGGGCGGGCGGCTCGAGCGTCACGGAGTCGGTCCCCGCTGTGAGCGTGATCGACTCGCCGTCCTCCAAGTTGTCCGCGACGCGACGGAGCAGCGACGCGATTTCGGCTCGGCTCCGATCGGTTTCCGATTTGAAGAGTACGTCTTCGGGCATCGGAGACAGTACGATCTAGGAACAGATAAAGACACGCTCGAGAATCGGGCCGAGTTTCGCGGGAGCGCGGAGCCGTCGGCGTCTCAGTCGTCCGATGGGGCCGCGGAGTCGTCGGCCGCTGGGGCCGCGGCGGAGTCACCCTCGGCGAAGGGGTACCACGACTGCTTGGCGTCGGCCATGTAGGGCGCTTCGAAGTCCGTCTCCTCGGGCACACAGAACTCGACGAGTTGCTCCTCGGCGGTGGCATCGACCCACTCGCGGAACGACTGGCCCCGGACGGCTTCTGCTCGCGGGCCCTGCCCGCTCGCACGGCTCGAGGCGCTTCGCGCCTCGCTGTCGCCGTCCTCCCGAGACTCCTCCGGAGTCTCGCACGCCCGGTGGGCCGCGTAGGCCTCGAGCAGGTTCCGGATCGCACCGGGCGCTTCATCGGCCGGCACGCGCTGTTGCACCCAGTCGATGAAGGAGGGGTTCTCGCCGACGCCGCCGCCGACGCCGATGTCGAAGGCCTCGACCATCTCGCCGTCCTTGCGGGCGCGCATCCCCTGTAGGCCGATATCGGCGGTCATCGCCTGCCCGCAGTCCGCGGTACAGCCGGAGTAGTGCATCTTGATCGTGCCGACGTCGTCGGGCAACTCGACGTTCTCGTTGAACCAGCGCAGCATGCGGGCCATCCGCGCTTTCGTCTCGGTCAGTGCGATCGAGCAGAATTCCGTTCCCGTACAGGCCATCGCGCCGCGCTCGAAGGGGCTCGGTTCGGCGGGGTACGTCTCGAGCAGCGGTTCCGCGAGTAGGGCCTCGAGATCGTCGGCCGCGACATCGACGATGACGGGGTTCTGACGCCGGGTGAGCCGGACCTCGCCGGAGCCGTACTCGTCGGCGAGATCGGCCAGTTCGATGGCGTCTTCGGCCGGGAGCCGGCCGACGGGTACGCTCAGGCCGACGTAGTTTCCCCCGTCTTTCTGGTCGCCGACGCCGACGTGGTCATGCTGGCCCGCCTCGACCGGTTTCCCGGCGTTGTAGGTGTACTCCTCGCGGACGTCCTCGCCCGCGGTGTGCATCTCGAAGTCGACGTACTCCGCCTGGAGCGTCTCGCGGATCTTTGCCATCCCCCAGTCCTCGGCGAAGAACCGCGCCCGGTTCTTCGAGCGGTTCTGGCGGTCGCCGTAGTCGTGATACAACTCGACGAAGCCACGGCCGACCTCGTAGGCGTTCTCCGGGCGGACAAAGACGTCGAGCGGCGTCGCGGCGCGGGGCTGGCGACCGCCGAGTCCGCCGCCGATCCGGACGTTGAACCCGCGGACTTCCTCGCCACCGTCGGACGAGTCCGACGAGCCTCCGGCTTCGCCGGAGACCCCGATCTCCTTGGTCGCCGGCTCGAACCCGATGTCGTTGAGCGAGTCCTGTGCGCAGCCGACCGTACAGCCCGACACGCTGATGTTGAACTTCCGGGGCATGTTCGCCAGCGCGTCGTCCGTGCGAAGTTCCTCCTCGAAGCGCTCGAGCAGGGGACCCGCCGCGACGAACTCTTCGGCTTTCCCGTGGAGCGGACAGCCCGAGATGTTGCGCATCGTGTCCCCGCCCGCCGAGCGAGAGTGGACGCCGACCGACTCGAGTTCCTCCCAGATTTCGGGGACGCCCTCGAGTTCGAGCCAGTGGAGTTGTACCGACTGGCGCGTCGTCAGGTCGATCCAGCCGTTGCCGAACTCGGGGTTCGCGACGGGGCCGTTGGCGTACTCGCGGGCGACCTCGCCGATCGCCCGGAGCTGGCCGGGCTCCAGAACGCCGCTGGCGTTAGTCAGCCGCATCATGAAGTACGATTCCTGCCCGTCGCGCTGGTGGAACAGCCCCCAGAACTTGAATCGGGTGAACCACGTGTCGCGTTCGTCCTCTGGGATGGCCTCGTAGCCGCCGTTCGCCGCGAACTCGAGGATGTGCTCGCGAACGTCGTCGCCGTAACAGCCCTCCTTGAGCGCTTCTTTGTTATGCGCCATCGGGACCCACCTCGTCGACCGTACGATCGGGGTTGAAACGCCGGGTTTGGCTTCCAAACATGCCGTAATACACGTTTCAAACCCATGTTCTTAAACTATATAACCATAATCGTTTACATATATTTGTTTTTGTGCCGGGTTCAGGGGCGGACGTGTCATCTCCAATGGGATATGGTCTGTATAAGGACGTACATCGCGAGTCGAACGGGCTCGGAATTGGGTATTTCAAGCGCTGCCGGCGTGGTTCGTCCGCCCGTGTGGCAGGTCGGTGCAGTGTTCCGGTCGGAGTTGGCGGCCGCGCGCGAGGGACGCGTCCACCAGCGGGTTCGAACCGACAGGCGGGCAAACCGGAACCCGGCACGCAAAACAGCGGCGGAGTCGATCGTCGGACAAGCCTGAACTCAAAGGTCTGACGCTGATTCGGGGGTCGATCACGTCATCGGCGTTCAGGCGCTCGCTTCCGCGACCGCCCTGACGTCCCGTTCCCGCGGCGGCTCGAGGCGCACTGCACACTGCTTGAAATTGGGTTCGTTTGAGCGCGGGTCGACATCGGACAGCGTGAGATCGTTCACCTCGGGGTGGTGGATCGGCAGCCAGACGACCCCGTCAGGAATCGCCTCGTCGGCCTCGAGTCTGGCAGTGACCGACGCCCGCCGAGAGACGACGCGAGCGTACCGCTCGGTGTCGCCGGTCTCGCGGTCAGTTCTGGCCTCGAGTTCAGCCGCGACTGCTGCTGCCGTCGCCGGGCTGATCCGCGCCGTCGGCGGTCCGTCCTCGCGGGTCCGAACGCCGGTGTTGTACGCGTCCGGGCGGCGGGCGGTCGTCAGCGTGAACGGGTACGTCTCGTCCGTCGGTTCTGGAAGCGGGCGGGCCTCACCGGTCGAGAACCGCGCATGGCCCGACTGCGTGTCGAACGACCAGCTTGGATCGACCGATTCCGATGCGACGTCGTCCGGTGCGTTCCCGTTGGCCTCGTAGTACCGGTAGCCGCCCGACGCGCCGGCATCCGGTGCCGGCCAGCGGACCGCCGTCTCGGCCTCGAGACGGTCGTAACTGATCCCCGAACAATCGGCCGGGGTGCCCGCGGTCAGCGCGGTGAACTCGTCGAAAACCGTTTCGGGGTCCGGCCGGCGGTCGGACAGCCCGGGAACGAGGCGATCGGCGAGTTGGCCGATCAGCGTGAGATCCGACCGCACTCCGCTGGGTGTCTCCGTCGCGGCTCGCACCCGGGAGACGGTCCGTTCCATGTTGATCGTCGTCCCCTCGGACTCTCCCCACGTCGCCGCGGGCAGGACGACATCGGCGTAGTCGACCGTCTCGCTGTGGAACGCGTCCTGAACGACGAGGAACGCGTCAGCGAACGTCTCGCGGACGCGCGCGGCATCGGGCATGCCCGCGACGGGATTGGTCGCAACCGCGTAGACGGCCGCGACGTCGTCGCCGATCGCGTCGACGATGCCGACCGGCCCCGGGCCCGGCTCGTCCGGCAACCGCGAGACCGGCACGTCCCACGCCTCGGCGACCTCCCGGCGGTGGTCCCCCTCCGTAAACGGCCGGTGGCCCGGCCAGGTTCCCTTCGAAGCGCAGACGCGGGTCCCCATCGAGTTGGCCTGTCCGGTCAGCGAAAACGGTCCCGAACCCGGCTGGAGGTTGCCGGTCGCGAGGCACAGATCGATCAGCGCGCCCGCGGCCGCGGTCCCGTTGACGCTCTGGTTGATTCCCATCCCCCAGTAGAGCAGTGTCGGCTCCTCGAGCGCCGCCGCGAGGCGGTCGACGTCGTCCATCGAGACGCCCGCCATCTCGGCGGCGACGGCCGCGTCGAGGAGGTCCGCGCGGAGTCCGTCGAAGCCGACCGTCGCCTCGGCGACGAAGTCCTCGGCGACGCCGTCCGTCTCGATCACGCGAGCGAGAACGGCGCGGGCGAGCGCGAGGTCGCCGCCGGGCTCGAGGGGGACGTGGTGGTCGGCGGCCGCGGCGGTCTCGCTGTGGACGGGATCGACCACGATCAGTTCGGAGTCGTCCCGCTGGGCCGATTGACGGATCCAGCGGAACATGACCGGATGAGCGGCCGCGGGGTTCGCACCCCAGACGACGTGGCGCTGGGCCTCGGGGATGTCGTCGTAGGTCGGCGGCGGCGCGTCGCTCCCGAACGCATCGTAGTACGCTGTGACGGCCGACGCCATACACAGCGTCGTATTGGCGTCGTAGTACCGCGTACCGAAGCCGCCGCGGGCGAGCTTGCCCAGGGCGTAGGCGGCTTCGTTCGTCTGCTGCCCGCTGCCCAGCACGGCGACGCTGTCGCCGCCGTCGGCGAGCGCGGTGCCGAGCCCGTCGGCCGCATGCTGAAGCGCCGCTTCCCAGGTCGTCGGCACGAGTCCGCCATCCTCGCGAACGAGCGGCCGGGTCAGCCACTCGCCATCCGGGCTGGCCGTTTCGCTGACGCCGCGCTGACACGCAAGCCCTTGATTGACCGGGTGTCCGGGATCGCCGCGGACGCTCTCGAGCCCGTACCCCCGGTCGGGACCTGCTGGACGTGCCCGCAGCCGACCGCACACCGCATACAGGTGGTCGGCACGAGATCGGTCACGGCGGCCACCCCGCCGTATCGGATCGAACGAGGATGCGTGAGTTACAACCACACCCGAATGAGGGAAGACGGCTGACTATCATTCACTGATTCACGGGATAGGAGAACGGACACAACTACTAAACCATAATCGTTTACGGATAACGAATTTTGCAGTCCGAGGGCGGTGGAGTCCGCGATATGCGAACGGATAAGGGGAATATAAGGCCATTATACGACGGAGACGGCCCGATCGGCGACCGAACGGTCACCCCATCGCTGCCGGTGTGGCTGCTCGGTACGGGGACGCACATCGGCAAAACGGGACGGGACTGGCGCGCGATTACTCCTGTCCGACCCACTTGAGGATCAGCAACGTTCCCTCGAACAGCAGGATCATCGTGACGGCGACGAGGATGGGAGCCATCATCGTCGGATCGATCGTGAACATAAACGAGAGGCCGGCGAAGGCCGCCCAGAAGTATAGTCGCTTCTGGGCCAGCCAGCGACGGGTCGTCACGCCCATCATGATCGCCAGCATGATGAACAGCGGGATCTGGAAGACGATGGCGAGAAAGCCGGTCAACGTGATGATCAGATTGAACGTATCACCGAGCGCGTACGCGATCTCCGCGCTCCCCTCCGCGTAGTACGTGAAGTACTCGAAGAGCAGCGGCAACACCAGCACGTACGAGAACACCATCCCGCCCGCCGCCAACACGACGCTCGTCGGCACGGCCGCGAGATAGTACTTGCGCTCGTTGGGGTAGAGTCCCGGCCGCATGAACAGGTAACACTCGTAGACGAACGCCGGCAACGCGATCATGATCCCCAACAGCGAGGAGATCTTGATCCGCGTCAACCACAACTCGAGCGGGTTGTAGAGGTGTGGCGGCGGGGCGTCACCACCCTGTGGAAAGACGGTGAACCAGACGAATTCGATGGCATCGGAGGCCCACAGCAGGCCGATCGCCGTCCCGCCGGCACCGAACAGGAGGACGACCGCCAGTCGGAGAACCATCTCCTCGATGTGGTCCGCTAGCGGCATCTCCTCGTCGTCCGGCGGCGTCGAGATTCCGCCGATATCGTCGTCGCGCTCGGGATAGGTCGGCTCGGGGTTGTGCCGATCGCTGACGACGCCTTCGCCGTCGGTCTCGAGACTGGGGCCGTCCGCGTCGTCGATCTTAGTCAGCCCGTCTCCGGAATCGGTGGGGTCGGAATCGGAGCCGGACGCGACTGACCGTCGCTCGTCAGGGTCATCACCCGGCTCTCGGGGGCCCTCGGCATCGCGATCGTCCGGTTCGTCCGACATCTACAGGATATTGATAGGCCGCTGGTTATAGGCCTTTTTCTTACGGACCCCCATCGAAAAGCGAGAAGGTCGTTCGAGCGGCCCTCGAACCGGGTACCCACTCGAAAGGTTGATAACTGGATGTCAGTTACCGTGTATCCAATGAGTTCTGCCGTCGACGAAGACACTGCCAAGGCCCTCAACAACGGCCGGGAGACGATCGGCGCACTACTCTCGGGTGCCCAACAGCACCTTCAGAAGGTGTTTATCGTCTTTCTTGTTGGCTTCGTCGGCTCCTTCTACGCGCTGCGCGTGGTCGTCTGGGACTTCCTCAAGGCGACCGCGACGGCCAAGATGGGCCAGACTGTCGCCGGCTCGACCGACGTCATCACCCGGACGCCGTTCGAAGTGATCCTGCTCCAGGCGAAGATCGGTATGGTGACAGGGGTCATCGTCGCGATTCCGGCCTTACTCTTTTTCTCTCGGAAAGCGCTCCGCCGCCGTGGCTACACCAGCGCCATCCCGATTTCGAAGGGTTACATCGCCGGCTTCATCCTGATGGCGCTGTCGTTGTTCATCGCGGGCGTCGTCTACGCCTACAATATCTTCTTCCCGTACGCCTTCGGGTTCCTCGCGAAAAACGCCGTCAGCGCTGGCATCAAACCCAGCTACGGCATTACCGAGTTCACCGAGTTCATGGCGCTGCTGACGCTGTCGTTCGGCCTCGCCGCCCAGCTGCCGCTGTTGATGGGCGTGTTGTCCTACACCGAGATCGTTCCCTACGAGACCTTCCGCGACAAGTGGCGACACGCCGTCGTCGGAATCGTCGTCTTCGGGGCTCTATTCTCGCCGCCGGACCCGTTTACGCAGGTCATGTGGGCGATGCCGATGGTCGTCCTCTACGTGTTCAGCCTCGGGCTGGCCAAGGTAGTCACCAACGTCCGCCGGCGCGGCGCGGCGAAATCCCCCGGCACGGGGACGGCCCACGTGAAGCGCCGTCTCCTCCAGTTCGGCGGCGTCCTCGCCGTCGTCGCTCTCGGGACCACCGCCGCGGTCAGCCAAGGCGGCTTCGGCTACCTCCGCGAGTCGGTCTACCCCACGTTCCCATCGTGGCTGCGACCCAGCGGGACGACCGGCCTCGAGACGATGGTGATCGAACACGGTCTCCTCGGCGAGATCGGGGTCGGCCTGGTCGTCGCCGCCGGCGTCGGTTTCGTCGTCCTGCTCGGCTACACGATTCACGTGCTCCAACAGCCCGTTTACCCGCGACAGGACGACATTCGACGGGCCGACTCCCACGAAGACGTCGACTTCGAGACGCTCGCGGTCGAGGACATCGAGGACGTGTCGACGCAGGTCTTCCGGACGATGAGCGAGGATCAGGCCCTCGAATACTCCCGGCAGGCCATGTACGACGACGACCGGGCGAAAGCCGAGGCGATCCTCGACCGGTTCGACACGATCGAGGAGATGGACGACGAGTCGGCGGCAGCAGCGGGAGGCGCGGCCGCGACGGGAGCGGCGGGGAGCCAGGAGGACGAGGGTGGCTTCGTCGCGAGCACCGCCGCCGGCATGCTCGATCCGTTCACCGAGGACGAGACGACCGAGGACGACATCGGCGGCTACGCCTACGACATCGCCTTCATCTTCAACAGCCTCACCTCGAAGGTGTTCCGCATCGTCGGGCTCTTCATGGTCGTCATGGGAGGGACCTTCTTCTGGCTGTACTCGGGCGGCATCAAGGAGATATTCAAACTCTTCCTCGCTCAAGTACCTCGAGACGTGCTCAATGAAGTCGCTGGCAAAGACTTTGATCCGACCGCGATCCCCGATGGCGAGTACCTGCAGAGCCTCATCGAGCAGTTAGATATCGTCGTCGCCTTGCATCCGGTCGAGGTGCTCATTTTCGAGGCGAAGGTGAGCGCCCTCGCTGGCCTCGTCGCCGCGTTGCCCGTGATCCTGTTTTATGCCTGGGAGCCGGCCAAGGAGCGCGGCCTGGTCTACGGCGACCGTCGCACGTTCATCATCTGGGGCGGCGGTCTGCTGGCCGGCTTCGCCGTCGGGACCTATCTCGGATTCTTCTGGGTCGCACCATCGATCATTTCGTATCTCGTTTCGGATGGGCTCCGTAACCAGATGGTCATCTCCTACCGGATCAAGAGCTTCTTCTGGCTCGTGCTCTTCACCACCGTCGGCATCGGCTTCCTGTTGAACATCATCGTCACGATGGCCCTGTTCCACGTCGGCGGCATCGTCAGCTACCGCTCGATGCTCGAGCGCTGGCGGCCGGTTGTGGTCGGCATCTTCGTCGTCGCCGCCTTCTTCAGCCCGAAGGGAATCCTCATGATGTTGCTGTTCGCCATTCCGATCTCGCTCACCTACCTGCTCGGGCTCGCCATCCTCTACGTGTTGACCGCCGGCGGACGGCTGTTCGGCGGCGGTGGCGGATCGGCAGCCGAGCCCGATGCCGAGGACACCGGCGTCGCTGCCACGGAGTAACGGCTCCCACGCCTTCTGTGACGGTCGGCTCGAGATACGTGCCAGTTGGGAGTCCCGTTCGGTGTGATGTGGAGCCCAGGCGGCCGCCGGTGCAGTGAGCGGTCGCCCGACGGCGAAGCCGGCTGCCGAACCCGTGCGAGTGACTACTGTTAAGTCGGCGACTTGCGAACGCCCAGCCAGACTGATGCCCAAGATCAGCGTCGAAATCCCACAGGAACTCCTCGACGATCTGGACGATCACGTCGGCGACGACGGCAAGTTCGTCAACCGCAGCGACGCGATTCGATCCTCGATCAGGAAGAATCTGGATATCCTAGACGAGATCGACAAACGACACGACCGCCTCGGGGAGCAAGAATAGCGGTCGTCAGCGGCCGAAACGGGAGCACGCGGCACGAGCGGGACGACCGGCGGGGCACGGCTTCAATCCTGATCGAGTCGCTGGGCGAACCCGAAGTTCGGCTTGACGTCTTCGACGCGCACCTCGACCGTCTCCCCTTCGTCGGCCCCGGACACGAACAGCCGGTAGCCGTCGACGGACGCGATGCCGTCGCCCTCGTCCCCGACGCTTTCGATCTCGACCTCGAGTTCGTCGCCCGACCGTACCGGGGCAGTGAGCCGGCCCTTCCCGATGAAGTAGATTTCGGAGGACTCGTCGCGGCTGGCTTTCGGCGAGGTCGCGCGAACGTACTGGAACTCCGCTTCGACATCGGCCCGGAAGTCGTCGACGTCCGGCCCTTCGAAGACCTTCACGACGAAGTCGCCGCCGCTGTCGAGGAGTTCGAGGGCGGTCTGGAAGGCCTGCCGCGCGAGGTGCAGCGAACGGGCCTGGTCCAGCGAGTACTCGCCGGACATGTTAGGTGCCATGTCCGACACGACTACGTCGACGGGTCCGCCGGCGGCGTCGACGACCCGCTTGCGGGTCTTGTCCTCGGTCATGTCCCCGCGGAGCGTCTCGACGGTGTCGTGGTCAGCGAAGTCGTCGATCCGCTGGAAGTCGACGCCGATGACGTTCCCCTCGGGGCCGACTTCCTCGGCGGCCACCTCGAGCCACCCGCCGGGTGCGGCCCCGAGGTCGACAACGGTGTCGCCGCGGTCGATGACGTTCTCGAGGGCGTCGAGCTGTTTGAGCTTGTAGGCTGCCCGTGACCGGTAACCTTCCTGTTTCGCCTTGTTGTAGTAGTGATCGCGCGTCATGGCATCCCTCCCGGCGTTCGTGGCGTTTTCGGTCTCCTCGTCGTCCGTCTCGTCGTACGAGAGTGCGCGTCAATCATACCCTGAGAAATGCGTCGTGCGGTGAAAGGGCTGACGCAACTCGCGTGCGCGGCCGGGGAGCGAGCGCGCCGACGGGGTCAGCGGCCCGACCGCGGTTTCAGTCGTTGCGCAGAACGGACCGTCCGAACGCGTCGCTCGGTTCCTCGGGGACGAGCCACGCCGGCACCGCACGCGTGAGGACGACCATCCCGGCTAGTTCGACGAGCGTCTGGGTCACGACGACCGCGGGCGCGAGTTCGTAGCCCGCCGGCAACGCGAGCGCGAGGGGCAACACGACGAGCGAGTTCCGCGTCGTCGCCGTGAACACGAGCGCGCGGGCCTCGCCGGTCGCCATTCCCAGGCGGTCGGCCGCGAACCGGCCGAGCAACGGCATCACGACGAGAAACGCGACGTAAACGGGGACGACCGATGCGATGCGGTCGATGGAGTCCTGCACGCGGGGCAGTTGCGAGGCGATGACGACCAGCAGCGTCGCCGCCATCATCGGGACGGGCAGCCAACCCATCGCCGACTGGAAGCGACGCCCCGGATCGGCGCGGGCTGCCCACGCCTCGGTCAGCCACGCCAGCGTCAACGGCAGCACGATGAGCGTCGCGAAGGCCTCCACGAACGGCCCGGGATCGACGATGTCGGCGATTTGACCGCCCATGAACAGCCAGAGATACGCCGGTAACAGGAGCAATTGAACGATCAACAGCGCCGGCGTCGCGGCGGTGATCTGCTCGGCGTCGCCGTCCGCGAGGTCGGTAAACGCGATGACGTAGTCGATACACGGCGTCAGCAACACCATGAACGCGCCGACGAGGAGGACGGGTTCGTGCGGGAGGACGCGAGTCAGCCCGTAGACGACCGCCGGCACGACGACGAAGTTCATCCCGAGGGCGGCGGCCATAAACCGGCCGTTCGTGAAAGCGCGACTGAACCGGACAAACGGAACCTCGAGGAAGGTCACGTACAGGAGAACCGCCAGCACGGGCGTGATGAGCCGCTCGAAGAACGACGCGGTGGCGGGTGCCCCGAGTCCGACCCCGAGCGCGAGGAGGACGGCGATCGCGTAAAGGGCGATCTGGTGTCGCCGGAGCCAACGCGGACCGATCATGTGACGTGGATTGGGTCGTGAGCGGGAAAACACCGTGGTCTCCGGCGGCGGGGCACCGTCGTATAGGAGCCACTGATAGCCGAGCCACACCGACTCGCACGACGAGGTTGGGGGTCGTGTCGAAACCGTGTCGGTGGTTCCGATCGTCTCGCGGCCCGTCCGGACGGGCCGCGACTCGAGGCGGTGCGGGCTGTCGGTCCGCCGCCGATCACGAGTCGAGAGCGACCTCGAGCAGGGCCGCGCGTAAAGGGTGGCTTTTTATGTCGACCGTCCGTACGCCGACCTATATGTTCAAGGCCATCGTGAGCGCCGAAACGCTCACCAGCGCGCTCGATTCGGTGAGCGTGTTGGTCGACGAGTGCAAGATTCACCTCGAGGAAGACGGGCTGGAGATCCGGGCCGTCGATCCGGCGAACGTCGGGATGGTCGACCTCTCGCTCGATGCGGCTGCGTTCGAGTCCTACGAAGCGGACGGCGGGCTGATCGGTGTCGACCTCTCGCGGCTCGAGGATATCGCTGGCATGGCCGATTCCGGCCAACTCATCCAGCTCGAACTCGACGAGGAGACCCGCAAACTCCACATCCAGATCGACGGGCTCGAGTACACGCTTGCGCTCATCGATCCCGATTCGATCCGCCAGGAGCCGGACATTCCGGACCTCGATCTACCCGCGGAGGTCGTCCTCGAGGGCAACGATGTCAACCGCTCGGTGACCGCCGCCGACATGGTCTCCGATCACATCGCGCTCGGCGTCGACGAGACCGAGGAGTACTTTTACGTCGATGCGGAGGGCGATACCGACGACGTACACCTCGAACTCACCCAGGACGATCTGATCGACCTGCAGATCGGCCCCGCACACTCGCTGTTCTCGCTGGACTATCTCAAAGACATGAACAAGGCGATTCCAAGGGACACCGAGGTCACGCTTGACCTCGGCGAGGAGTTCCCCGTCAAGATCTACTTCGGGTTCGGGGAGGGGCAGGGACAGGTCACGTACATGCTCGCACCGCGAATCCAGAGCGACTGACGAACGCACCGTTCGAGCAGTAGCGCCGATTTTCCCGTGAGAACCGATGTCTCGAGCGGTAGCGACCGAGTGCGTCGGTCTTCTCCAGGCCGCCCGTCCCGGCCGTTCGAGAGCGGATGTGATGCCCGGCGTGTCGGCGCTCGACACCGCTCGAGGGAAGCCTGTGTGTCCCGGGTGGCGATCCGGCCTCTCGGTGACGCGGCGACTGTCGCTTGGACGGGGCCGCTCCGATAGGCGCGGGTAAGCGTGCCCGTATCGGCCACCACCGGGATTCGCCAAAGCGGATAGTATACACTTCTGTAGCTGATTGAATTAGAATCTTATAATTCCGGATTGCATACTTTTATTGCTTTTAGTAATGTCGGTTGCCAACCGTAACGATGAACGGCCCCAGTCGACCGACCGTATTCGTGGCGCTGATGACGCTGTTGCTGGTGACGTCACCAGTCGTCGCGGCAACGGGAAGCCTCACGGATGCGAGTACCGGGACGGACGAAGACGCGCTCACGGTTTCGGATGTACAGACACAGTCAGGAACGGACGTTCGGATCGAGTCCGAACTCGAGCAGTCAGCGGCCGCGGCGGACACCGTCGAGGTGTTCGTACGCATGGACGCCGAGGTATCGGAGTTCGCAACCGCAACTGACGCCGCGAGCGCGACCGCGCTCAAGCGGGAGGCAGCCGCGACACAGCGGCCCCTCGAGACGTATGCCGACGGCGTCGCTGGCGTCGAAATCGTCACCGAGTTCTGGCTCACGAACGCGGCCCTCGTCGAAATCGACACGACGCGGGTCGATCTCACGGACCTCGCGCGGGTCGACGGAGTGACCGAACTCCACCCGAACTACGAGGTCGAACTCGGCGAACCGACCGTGACCAACGGGTCGCCCGCCGACGGCGAGGTCACCTACGGCCTCGATCAGGTGAACGCGCCCGCGGTGTGGGAGGAGTTCGACGCGACCGGTGAGGGCGTCTCGGTCGCCGTCGTCGACACCGGACTAACGGCGTCCCACGAGCAGTTCGCGGACCGGAAGGACGTCGCGGACAACTGGGCGGAGTTCGACTTCGACGGCAGCGAAATCGAGAGCGAGCCCTACGATCGGAACGGGCACGGTACCCACGTCGCCGGGACGATCCTGGGCGGTGACGCCGACGGCCAGCGGATCGGCGTCGCACCCGACGCGGAACTGATCCCGATCGGCGTCTTCCCGGGGATGCCCGATCGGGAGTCGACAACGCTCGCGGCGATCGTCGCCGGACTACAGGAAGCGGTCGAGCAGGACGCCGACGTGGCAAACTTCAGCCTCGGCGGGAGCGGGTTCGCGGCGATCTACGTCGACGTGATCCGAAACGCGCAGATGGCGGGGACGCTCGTCGTCAGTTCCGCCGGCAACGACGGCCCGGCGTCCGAAGGAACGCCGGCGAACGTCTACGACGCGCTGGCGATCGGTGCGACGGACGCGAACGAGCAGATTGCCGACTTCTCGACCGGTGGGACGGTGGCCACCGACGAGGACTGGGGCCCGGTCGCGCCGGACGACTGGCCCGAGACGTACGTGACGCCGGACGTCTCCGCCCCCGGCGTGGACGTCCGGAGTTCCGACACCGGCGGCGACGACGCCTACGCGGAACTGTCCGGCACCAGTATGGCCGCGCCACATACCAGCGGGGTGGCCGCGCTCCTGGCCGCTCAGGGTGCCGACGATCCAGCCGAGATCAAAACGCTCCTCGAGGAGACGGCGACGAAGCCCGCTCCCGATCGGATCAGTAAGCAGGTCGCCGCGGACGCGAAGGCGGTGAGCGACGCGCAGTACGAGACCCTGTACACCGATACCGAACGCGACGTCCGGTACGGGTACGGCATCATCGATGCGTACGCAGCGTCCGCAGCGCTGGCGGACGACGGCCGGATCGAGGGAACCGTAGTCGACGGCGACGGGACCCCGATCACGGATCGCTCGGAGGACGTGCCCGACGGGAGCGGCCCGTCAGTTACGATCCACGACGCGGATCGGACACAGTACGCCGCCGACGGAACCTTCGCGTTCGACGTGACCGAGGGCCGATACAACGTAACCGCCGCCGGCGCGTTCGGCTACGAGAATGCGACGGCCACGGTCGATGCGAGCGGATCGGTCGAACGGGATATCGTCCTCGACGAGCAGTTCGCTCTCGAGGTCGGGCAAGGACAACCCAGCGAACTCGAAGCGGGACAGACGGCCGACGTTGCGGTCAATGTCGCCCACGCAGAGGCACTCACCGTCGAACTGAGTAACGAATCGACGGTCGACGAGGCGAACGTGACCGTCGACCTCGCCGGCATCGAATCCGACGTGCTGGGCGACACCGTTACGTTCGACGAACCGATGACCGCGACGCCCGCGACGCTCGAGGTGACAGTCGACGGAGCGGACACCGCGGGCGAAACGATCGTGCTCGAACACACGTTCGTCGGGAGCGACGGGACGACCGAGACGGTCACGACCGGGCCGACGACCGTCGTCACCGAGGTCACCGAGGCCGACCCCCTTCGGATCGTCGAGACGGACATCGTCGAGGAGGCGCTGGCCAGCGAGCAGATCGCACCGGGTGAAGTCGTCGTCAAGAATACGGACGATGAAGTCACCCAGAACGGCACCGTGGTCTGGAAGACGCCGATCGGGGACTTCGCTTCCGAGGAGTTCGAACTCGAGCCGGGCGAAACCACGACGTACAATCGAACCCTCTCGTACGGTGACGGCACGCCGACGCCGTGGTCGTACATCGCCGACACCGGCGAGACCGTCGACCACCGGTTCGTGCTCCTCGACGGCACGCTGGCACCGATCCAGGAGGAGCAGTTCACCACCGAAATCGTCGGCGGCGAACTCGCCGGCACGGTGACCGACGCGGACACGGGCAACCCACTGCCCGGCATCGAGATCACGGCGACGAACGGCGACAGACGGGTCAGTGCCGTCACCGATAGCGCCGGCGAGTACGCCGTCATCGTCGACGCGCCCGGCGAGTGGACGGTCACTGCGAACGCGACTAGCTACGGACCGACGAGCACGACGGCCCGGTTCAACGAGGACCTCGACCCGATCGAACGGAATCTCACGGTCGGCAGCGATCCGACGTTCGAACTCTCGATGGAGGGCGGGAGGGTCTACTCCGTCGGGCTGCCGGGCCCGGTCGAGGGCGGCACTGTCGGTGACGTGGTTCCGAACGGGACCAACGCCATGGTCTTGATGTACAATGAAACGACGAAGGGCTGGGAGCAACCGAGCCGGGACGACGAAGTCGAGCCGCTCGACGCGCTCCTCGTTCGTCCGGTCGAAGACACGACGATGACCGTCGAAATAGCCGGGACACCCGGTACCGGCGACGGAGTGACCGAACCGCGCGACATCGAGCGGGGCTGGAACTTCGTCGCGCCGCCCGTCTACGACGACCCCGAGGCGGCGTTCGATCACGATTCGGACGCCATCCGGAGCGTGACCCGGGTTCAGCGGGCCCCCGACTCGAAGATGGTTCCCGAGAGCGAGTTCGACGGTATCGAGCTCTTCGACGAGACCACCAACGCAGTTAGTCCGTTCTCCGGCTACCTCGTGTTCGCGACGAAGGACGGCCAACTCGAGCCCACCGTCGCCGAGGGAACGACGCTCGACGCGGCCTACGAAGACCTCGAGATCGACGCCGAACGACGGACGGGGACCGTCCAGCGGCGCGCCGACGGTGCGCCCGTCGCAGGGGCAACCGTTCACGTGACCAACACCACCGTCTCGGCGACGACCGGAGCCGACGGGACCTTCACGCTCCCGGCACTCCCGACCGACATCGAACAGGAGGTGACCGTCACCGCCGAGGACTTCGAACAGAAGACCGTTCGTCTGGACGAGAGCGAAACTATCGCACTCGAGTCGAACGCGTTCTTCGATATCACGGCTGTCTCCGTGAACGAGACGGATCTCGACATCGGCGACGAGTACACGGTCACGTACGAACTCGAGAACCGGGGCACCGAACGGGCGTCACAGATCGTCGACGTCGAGTTCGGTCCGGGTCTCGAAGACGGGAAGCGGGCACGGCTGGCCGACGATATCGTCTCGATCAATAGTACGGTCGTCGATCTCGAAGCCGGCGAGACGACGACGCTCGAGATCGAGTCCGAAGTACTCGACGAACAGGCCACCGGAACCAGTCGGATCGGCGTCTTCACCGCGGACGACCGCGTGCTCCGAACCGTCACGGTCAACGATGAGACCGACGGTGGGAGCGAGCTCGTGGCCCCACCGAGCGAACAACCTGTCTCGCCGACACCGAGCGCCGCGTAATCCCCGTCCCCGCTCGAGTCCGGCGGTCAGTCCTGTGCGTCGATGAACGACAGCACCGTCTCGGTGACTTCGTCGGCGTCTTCGATGAAGAACAGGTGTGAGCCGCCCTCGACGAGTTCGAGGCGGCTGTCCGCGATTTGCTCTTCGAGGAGCCGCGCGTTCTCGACGGGGACGACCCGATCGGCCGTCCCGTGGAGGATCAGCGTCGGCACGCGAAGCCCGTCGAGACGGCCGCTGACGTCGAAGTTCTGGACTGCGGCGGCCTGGGCCTCGCGAGCCGGGTCGTCGGCGTCCTGTTCGAGTCGCCACTCGAGGAGCCGATCGATGAGGTGGGGGTTCCGGTTCGTGAACCGCTCGTTGAACGCGGGTCGCATCCGGTGGCGGAGCGTCTCCCGCTGGCTGGCTCCGTCGGGGGTGTCGAACATGTGTGCCTGTGTCTCGTCGGGGACCGGAGCGGCATCGGGGCCGCCGTGGCTCGTACAGCACAGCGTCAGCGACTTCGCCCGGGAGTACTCGAGGGCGTATTGCTGGGCGATCATCCCGCCCATGCTCGTGCCGACGACGTGGGCGTCGTAGATCCCCGCGTCGTCGAGGACGGCCTCGAGATCGGCCGCCAGCCCGCCGATCGAGTAGCCGGCCAACTTGAGCAACACGAGCCCTCGAAGCGTCCTGGGGAGGCGCGCAACGAGCGGCGGGAGGCCGACAGCCGAGCGGCCGGTCCCCCGGTTGTCGGGGGCGACCACGTCGTATTCGTCGGCGACGGCCTCACGCTGCCAGCGCCACATCCACCGTCCGAACCCGAGCCCCTGTACGAAGACGACCGGCGACCTGCCCTCACCGTCGCTCCGCTCGTACTCGTAATAGATCGACACGCCGTCTCTCGTCGCCTGTGGCATGTCCGACCCGACGTGTCGAACGCCCTTGAAATCGATCCTCCGACGGTCGGCTCGACGTCACTGGCCGGGGACTTCGGTTTGCCCCGCCGTGACGGGCGGACTCCGACAGTACCGGCGACGACCGGGCCCGATAGCGAGCCGGCGACCCCAGCGTCGCTGATAACACGTGATTAGGATAATCAGCGCGTTTATCCCGTCGGAGTAAAATCGTCTTACCGATGCAGCGACTCCACGCCCGGTACCCGTTTCTCGAGGCGGCCCGCGAGTCCGTCGCGACGGAGGCGGTCGATCTTGCAACCGTCGTCGAGCAGGACCGGGCGGTCGTCGACCGCGCGCGCCAACGCGTTATTACCGCGCTCGAGGCGGGGTCGACCGGGGACCCACACCGCGACGCCCGCATCGAGTTGCTCTCCTACCCGGTCGCACGGGTGCTCGTTTCGATGGTCGGCGAACGCGTGCTCGTCCGCAAGTACGCCCGCGCCGAGGCCGCGACGGCCTACGAGCGGTTCACCACCGACATGGCCGACACCACCGAACTGAAAAGCGTCGAGTCGACGGGGCTCGCGCTCGAGGACCTGCTCGCTGAGTTCGACCTGCAGGACGCCGTCCGCGAGTCGGGCGGCGACGACGGCTACCGGATCGACGTCGGCACCTATCTGCCGCTGGCGGCGGACCTGTGGGACGACGAGTGGCGACTCGTCAATCAGCCGCTGAACGCGGGCGACGTGCCCGTCGACGAGGACGCCCTCCTGACGCTTCTGCGGGAGGCGATCCGGAGCCGTATCGAGGACGGGCTTCCATTCGACGTCCCCGAGACGATCGGGACCGGCCTCGAGGACGACGCCGCCGAGATCCGAGAGGTGTTGGCGGACCTCGATCTCACCCAGGATATCGACACCGTCGTGCCGGACCTGTTCCCGCCCTGTATGAAGGCACTGCTCGATCAGATTCAGAAGGGCGAACACCTCTCCCATCACTCCCGCTTTGCGATCACCGCCTTCCTGACGAGTATCGGCATGACGACCGACGAGATCGTCGACCTCTACCGAGTCAACTCGTCGTTCGGCGAGGAGATGACCCGCTATCAGACCGACCACATCCGCGGGGACAGTTCGCCGACGGAGTACTCCGCGCCCTCCTGTGCGACCATGCAGTCCTACGGCGACTGCGTCAACAAGGACGATCTCTGTGAGCGCATTCCCCACCCGATGGCGTACTACGAACAGCGGATCGACGACGCCGACGACGAGGAACTCGAGGACTGGCGGGAAAACGAGACCGACGGCCAGTCCGCGAGCGGGGACTGACGGCGTTTCGAAGTCGGAGCGGCGGTCGGGGGCGGCGACGGTCGGGCAACGAACGAAAGCATCTCGACGGTCTCAGGCCGTTCCCTGCGCGTCGCCGTTCTCGTCATCGCTCGCGTCGAGATCGTCCTCGGGATCGTTCAGCGTGTAGGCCAGTCCGACGCCGACCGCGGTCATCAGGAAGATGAAGCCGATGATCACGCCGACGAGCATCTGCCCACCCGTGGGTGAGAGCGTACTGTTCTCGGCTCCGTAGGCGGACCCGATGGTGAGCATGGCTGCCAGCATCACGGCGACGGCAGCGACGGCCACGCCGATTTCGATGACCTGTTCGCGTTCGACCATTGGCTAATCGCTTTCTCCGGCCCGGTGAAAAGCGCTTCGAAGGGGGCCTCGAGCGGCGACTGATCCGAAACGATCACCCGCATAAACGCCGCCCTTGCGATCGCAGGCGGGGCGGTTAAGATTCCCGAGCCCCTACCGACACCGAATAGCCAGCCGACCAGCGAGGTTCCCCTTCGACGCATCCATGAAAACAACAGCGTCACCGAAAGCACCGCTGCCAGTCCCGTCTCCGGACCACCTCACGGAGCGATCGCGCCGCGCGCGCACCGAGCCGATGTCGGTGCGCCCGCTCGGCGACGGCCTCTACGAGGTCGAGTCCGCGAGCGACCACACCTATCTCGTCGATCTCGAGGCGGGGCGGTGCACCTGTCCGGATCACGTCTTCCGCGGGGTCCGTTGCAAGCACGTGCGCCGGGTCGCGATCGAGATCACGGGCGGGCGTACCCCGCCACCGGGCGAGATCGCCGTCGCGTGTCACGACTGCGACGAGCCGATAGTCGTCGACGAGGACGCGTCCGGCCCGTATTACTGTACCGAACACGCGATCGCCCCGGGCGATGTCGTCGTCGACCGCGAGACGGGCGACCGTCTCACCGTCGTCGACGTCTCGGAACTGCGAGCCGATGCCGTCGAACTCGAGGCGGCCGGCTGTACCGTCGCCGAGTACGGGACGAACGAGGCCTACGAGCCGGACGTTCCCGTCGTCGGCGCGGTCTACCACCACGCCACAGTCGCCAGCAACGGCGTCGTCCCCGCATCGCTGAAGGTCTACGTCTTCCCGCGGACGCGGCTGCGACGAGTCACCGACTCGGCGTGAGAGTCGGGCCATCCAGCGCGATCGCTTCCGCGCCGGAGTAGGGCGATCAGCGTACAGTTCGAGTCGTAATCGGCGCACCGAGCGCGGCCAAGGCGGGCCACAGACGGCTCGCACTCGCCGCGTGGCTTACTCGAGCAGACCCGCGGCCTCGTCGACATCCATGACGCCCTGTTCGACCGCGTTCAGGACGCGGACGATCTCCTCGTCCGGGCCGTCGTCGCCGTCGCCGACCTCCTCGAGCGTGACCTTCTCCGACCGGCCGGTAAACTCGGGGAAGTCGGTGCCCTCGGCCAGTGCGGTCTCCTTCTTGACGCGGTAGTTGCCGCCGTCGGTGACGTAGAGGTCCCCGGGGTGGAAGAAGTACCAGTCCTCGCGGTCGAAGCGGACGCCGATGCGGGGTTTCGCGCCGAAGTTCCGGGCGAAGAACGTCAGCGCTTCGACTTCCTCGCCGGTGAGATAGATCGGATCGCCCGAACTCGATTTCGCCTCGATCGCGTAGAACTGCTCGCCGTCGCCGGCGAGCACGTCGGGGAGGTCGCGGTCGGTCGCGGAGCCGCTCGCGGGCGCGCGCATCACCGCGAAGCCGGCCTCGTCGAGTTCGTTGACGAGTTCCCGCTCGCGACGGTCACCCTTCGCCTGGGACATACCACCCTCTCACCGTCCGGCGATATTAAAGAATCGGACCCGATCCGGGGGGCGATTACGGGAGGGCGGTCGCGACGACCGCGACGAGCAGCGACGTGGCGGCCTCCGGTTCCTCGAGATCGTACTGCAGTGCGATGTAGAGCAGGCCGAACTGGAGGGCGTTGAACACGGCGTGGGCGGCGATCGGAACGAAGAGGTTGTCCGTTTTGGCATAGAGGAAGCCGAAGATGAGCGCGCCGCCGAAGACGACGACGATGGGGACCACGGTCGCGAGCCGCGACTCGGACAGCAGGGCGTACGACAGCAGGTGGACGAGCGCGAAGATCGCGCTGGCGATGACGATCGCGTTCGTCCGGCTAAAGGCGTCGTAGAGGCGCTTTTGCACGACGTTCCGGAAGAGGAACTCCTCGGCCGGCGCGTTGAAGAAGAAGACGATGCCGATCATGATCAGCACCATCTGCGGATCGTTATCGATGAGCGACATGACCTGGTTGTCGGCCGACGGCAGGGAAAGCAACTGGACGGCGGCGTTGACGAGGACGTAGAACGCGATGATGCCGACGATACCGCCGACGACGTACAGCCACCCCCGCCTCGTCGGGGCCCGCAGGTCGACGTACGACCAGCCGCGGTCGGTCACGGCGAGATAGAGCCCGCCGGCAAGGGCGAATCCAAGGAAGTTCAGGATCATGAATACCGTTCGGGCGGTGATCGACGCCTCCGCCGGCGACTCGATCAGCAACGGATCGAGCGCGATGGCCGGAAGCGTGGCCAGATTCGCGGCGAGAAGGCCGAACGCCGTCAGTCCGACGGCGATGAGTGTCGATCGGAGCGGCCCGTCCTGGCGCTGCCGGTCGGATGGTTCCATGGGCGCGGCTACGACCACCGGCCCCTTGGGCGTTCCTCTCTCGGAAACGGGTCGGCCGGGGGCCGTCCGGACGGTCATTCCCCAGTCGTCAGCAGTTCGTCCTCGAACAACCGTGCCAACACCCGCTGCTGGCCGATCCGCAGGTGTCGGTTGACCGTCGGCTGCGTCACGTCGAGCATCGCAGCGATCTCCTCGCCGGTGCTCTCTCGAGGCCAGTCGAAGAAGCCGGCAAAGTAGGCCGTCCGCAACACCTCGAGTTGCCGATCCGTGAGGGCGTCGAACAGGGAAGTCACGAGTTCGCTCCCCGTTCCCATCGAGCGCTCGACGTGGTGGCGAGCCTGCAGTTCGACGGTCGCGTACTGATCCCGAAGCGTCTCGACGAACTCGCGGACATCGGTTCCCGTCGGGACATCGACGGTCACCTCGATGCCGTCGTCGGTCGCGTGCATCGAGCGCGGGCTGGCACCGTGGCGGACCAGCCGCGAGGCGACGACATCGCCGGCGACGGTCGCCTCGAAGCGACACTCGTCGTCGGCCTCGGTGAGCAGCCGATAGTCGGTGACCGAGACGAGGTCGTCGAGTACCGACCGCACGTCGTCGGCCGGGACGCCGCTCGTTTCGAAGAACAACAGCGTCTCGTCGGTCGAGTGTGAGCCGAGCCCCTCGTACTCGACGCGGGCTCCCGTGGCCGTCGCGATGCGAGAGAGCAGATCGTCCGCGCCGCCGATCCGGAGCGTGAGTTCGAGCAACCGCTCGGCGTGGAGCGCCTCCCGCGTTTTCACCGCCGTAATCGCGTTCGCGATCCCCGCTCCGAGTTCCGTCAGCACCGTCCGCTCGAGGTCCCCGAACGCGTCGGGCTCGTCGGCGTACACCGTGAGCACGCCGTAGGTGTACTCCGCGTAGGACAGCGGGACGCTGATGACCGACTGGAACCCACAATCCAGGGCATGTCGCCGCCACCCCTCGCCCTGCAGCCCCTCGACGGCGTTCGAGACGACCGACGTGGTTTCGGTTCGTGCGGTTCGGACGGCGGGTTCCATCGACGCGTCGTACTCGAGGGACACGTCGTCCAAATACGTCTGTCGCTGCCCGGCCCAGGCGCGGGGCTCGAGCCGCGTGCCGCTGGCGTCGAGGGTCCCGATCCACGCGAACGCGACGTTGCCAGCCTCGAGCAGGCGGTCGGGAACGGTGCGCTCGATTTCGGCCCTGCTGTCGGCCCCGATGAGTAACTGATCGATCCGCCTGATGAGTTCCGTGCTCTCGATCTGGCGGTTGAGCCGCCGGTTTCGTTCCTCGAGCTCCGCTTCCCGCTCGCGGAGGCTGGCCTCGCTCTCGAGGCGGTCGAACGCGGCCTCGGTCGTGGCGACGAGCGTCTCGATCAGTCGCCGGGCGTCGGCGTCGATCGGGGTCTCGCCCGACGCGACCGCGAAAACGCCGTGATCGCCGATCGGGACGACGGCTCCGCTCTCGACCGCCGAGCCGAAGACCCGCGACTGATCGAACGACATCGGATCGTCGACCACGGTCCCCGTTCCCGTTACGTAGGCGTTCCAGAGGACGGAATCGTCGTCGCCGACGGCGACCGACGGCGGACCGTCAGAGAGCGTCTCGAACCCGTCCGTGTAGACGACCGGCTCGAACCGGTTCACGTCGGAATCGAGCCGGTAGACGGCCACGCCAGCGGCATCGAGGATCTCCGCGGCGGTGTCGACGACCAGCTCAGCGATCTCCGTATCGGTCTCGGTTCCGAGCAGATCGCGGGCGGCGCTGTGGAGCGACTCGAGTGCCAGTTCGCGTTCCTTGTGCGCGGTGATGTCCTGAATCGTCCCGCGGACGCCGACGATGTCGTCGGACTGGCCGCCGGATCGGCGGCCGTCCGCTCGGACGGGCTCGCCGATCGACTGAACCCACCGCTCGTTCCCCGCGACCGTCTGCATGCGGTGTTCGATCTCGTAGCTCTCGCCGTCCTCGAGCGCCGCGTCGACGATCTCGAGGACGGCAGGTCGATCCTCCGGATGGGGGAACGAGGATGCCAGGTCCGAATCGAGCGTCACGTCGGACGGGAGTTCGTACAGGCGACGCAGCCCGTCGGTGAAGGTCACCTCCCGCGAGTCCCCGCTGATGTCGAGTTCCCAGCCGCCGATGCCGGCGAGGCGTTCGGCCTGTTTGAGCAATTCCGTCGTTCGCTCGAGTTCGCGTTCGCGTTCCTTGCGATCGGTGATGTCCCGGACGACGCCCGCTGTTCCGGCGAACCCGTCCTCGGAACTCGGCAACAGCGCGATGTGGTTTTCGGCATCGATCCGTTCGTCATCGGCCGTCTCGAGGATGATCTCGACGGTTCGAGAGGGCTCGTCGAACCGCAGCAGTTCCCGAATCATGTCCCGGGCCCGTTCGATGTCGTCCGATGGAATGATCGCTGCAGCGTGTTCACCGATCAGCTCCTCGGGGTCGTAGCCGAGTATCGGCTTGGCGGCGTCGTTCAGGAAGGTGAACCGTCCCGTGGCGTCGAGCGTATACACCAGTTCGTCCAGCGCCTGAACGATCGTCTCGAAGCGCTCGAGGTCACGTTCGCGCTCCTTGCGCTCGGTAATGTCACGGATGACGCCCGCGGTTCCGGCGAACTCGCCGTCGGCCATCGGCAACAGCGCCATGTGGTTCTCCGTATCGATCACGTCGCCGTCGACGGTCTCGAGTTCCATCTCGAACGTCCGAGAGGGGTCCCCGGCACGCAGCAGGTCACGGACCCGGTCGCGAGCCGTCTCGAGGTCGTCCTCGTCCATCACGGTCGAGACGTGCTCGCCGATCAGGTCCTCGGGATCGTAGCCGGTGATCGACGTGAGAGCGTCGTTCAGGAAGGTAAAGTGCCCCGTCTCGTCGATCGTGTACACCAGTTCGTCCAGCGCCTGAATGATCGTCTCGGACCGCTCGAGTTCCCGTTCGCGCTCCTTGCGCTCGGTGATATCCTGAAACGAGCCCCGAAGCTTGACGATTTCGCCGTCGTCGGACCCCGACCGACGGTCGTCGGGGTGCGGGGTCTCTTCGCCGTCTCGGATGGGTTCACCGATCGTCCGAACCCACCGCTGCTCCCCGTCATCCGTGACCAGACGAACTTCGAGATCGTACGGCTCGCCGTCCTCGATCGCGCGCTCGATCGCCCCCTCGATCAGCGGCCGGTCCGCCGGATGATAGAACTCGAGGGCCCGATCCAGACCGATCTCCGCGTCGGGCGGCAGGCCGTGGATTCGGTTGACCTCGTCGGTCCACCGGGGTTCGAGCGACTCCGCGGTGACGTCGAGTTCCCAGGCCCCGACGTTGGCCAGCCGCTGGGACTGCTCGAGCATGTGCATGGTCCGCTCGAGGCTCGTTTCGCGCTCGCGAAGCCGCCGCTCCGTTGCCTTGCGATCGGTGATGTCCCGGCCGATCCCGACTTCGACCGCGTTGCCGTCGGGGTCCTCGAGCACCGAGGCGACGAACTCGTACGGTATCGATTCGCCGGATTTCGTTTGCAACGCCGCTTCGACGTGCGTATCGCCCGTCTCGAAGGCATCCTCGATCGAGTCCCGGATCACTGCCTGGTTCGCCTCGTCGAAGAAATCCAGGGCGTGTCTCTCCCTGATCTCGGCGTCCGAATAGCCCGATACCTCGACCAGCGTCTCGTTCCAGCGCCGGAGGTTCCCGTCCTCGTCGAGGATGTAGAACACGTCGTCTAACGCGTCGATGATATCGTTCATGAACGCCTCGTGGCGCTCGAGGCGCTGTTCTTTCGCCCTGCGGTCGCTGATGTCGCGGCCGATGCCGGCGATGACCGCGTTGCCGGCCGGATCGTCGAGCGGCGAGGCGACGAACTCGTACGGTATCGATTCGCCGGATTTCGTTCGTAACGCCACTTCGACGCGTGTACCGCCCGTCTCGAGTACGTCCTCGATCGCGGTCGTGACAAGTTCGTGATCCGCTTCGTCGAAGAAGTCAAGCGCGTGCATCTCGCCGATTTCGGCGTCCGAGTAGCCCGATGCCGCGCCCAGCGCCTCGTTCCAGCGCTGTACCTGCCCGTCCTCGTCGAGCAGGTAGACGATGTCGGTGACGGCATCGAGCATATCATCGGTGAACGCACGGACCTGCTCGAGACGACGGTCGCGGGTGCGGGCCACGGTCGCGAGGTCGTCGACGGCTTCCGAGAGCCGGCCGATCTCGTCGTCCCGGTCGATCGTGAACTCGATCGGCTCGTCGATGGTCGCGTCCTCAGCATCGGTATCGTTGCCGGCCGACGCGGCTGCGTCGCCGTCGAGACGTGAGACGAATCGACGGAGATCGTCGGTTAGTCGTTCGATATCGGTCGATCGATCGGGACCGCTGCGCGCGGCGAGCCCGAAGACGACCAGCCCGGGCTCCGGCCCCAATCCGAGTCCGAGGGTCGTGCTGTCGAAGATTACCACGCCGATGCTGACAGCGCCCAGCACGACGACTGCCCCGAGTAGCAGTGCGACCGGCTTCCGTGTAGCGCCGTCGAGCGTTCCAGTGTGAACCGCGGCGACGACCATACCCCGCCTATGGGACGACTGACAATGATACGCGCGGTTGATTCCATCCCGCGATATTCGTCTTTCTAGAACGGTTCACCGCGGGCGGCCGGCCGCCGGACCGAGTCGCTCACCACGATCGAATTCGGCCCGCTCAACCCGTGAGGACGGGGTCTGGACAGTTCGATCCCCGTGGCGGATCGCGACACTATACACGTAGTGTCGCCCTCGACGCGAAATAACGTGTATAACGGGCAAGCCGATACCGGTCGCTGACGTTCCTTCGACCAAGATGACCGGTACTACACTCGATTACCACAGTGATTCGATCAGCCTGCGCGTCGTCGAGGCGCTCGCGGACGCGACCAACACAGATGCACACGAACTCGAGCCGCTGTACAACGTCGTCGATCCCGAGGCGCTCGATCAACTCTTCCAGTCCGGCTCGACCGCGGATGTCAGCGTCGAGTTCGAGTACCACGGCGTACTTGTTGCGGTTCGAAGCGACGGGACCGTCACGATCGATGGGAGGACCTACGACAGTGGCAGCGACATCAGCCCGTCACGATGACCACTGAGAGCGACGAGCGACGACCGTTCGTCCGCTCACGTCGGGACGAGCGGCGACGGGACGCCCGATCGGAGACCGATCGACGGTGGTCTCCATGGTAGTTCCAACCACAATCCCAGCGGAGCCGACCGTTCGAACGCGACCGACGCGGGTGACCGTCCTGGTCGTCGGCGGGGAGACGGTCCGGGACCGCGTCGAACGGGCGTTCACCGACGAGGGGACCGAAACCATCGTCGAAACAGCCGCCACGCTCGCGGACGCCATCACGGAACTCGAGACCGACGGCATCGACTGCCTCGTCGTCTCACTGCCACGAGCGGCGGCGAGTGCGGACGCAGCAGGGGAGGCCGAGACAGCCACCGAAACGCTGGATACCCACCTCGAGACGGTCAGGTCCGCTACGCCGGACCTCCCGATCGTCGTCCTCGCGGCCGAGCGGACGCCTGCCCTCGCGGAGACGGTCCGGTCGTACGACTGGACCGCCGTGATCGAACGGGACGAGACGTGCACGCGGCTCGCCGACCGCGTCCACGACCTCCTCGAGCGCCATCGACTGACCACCCTCTCGCGACGGTCGCTTGCGAGCATCGAGTTCGCCGGGGACGCCATCGCCATCGTCGACGCCGGCGAGATCCAGTTCGCGAGCCGCGCCTTCGCCATGCAGTTCGGCTACGAGCACGACGCCATCCCTGGCACCTCCTGGCAGGCCCTGTTCACCGACGACGCCGTCTGCCATCTCGAATCGACCGCGATTCCGACCGTTGCGGAGGGATGGCGGTGGACCGGCAGCTGTGCCGGCCGGCGAAAAACAGGAACGACGTTCGCGGTACGGGTTCGCCTCGGCGGACTCGAGGACGGGAGCCTCGTGTTCGTGATCGAGGAAGCCGACGGGAGCGACGGCTCCGGGAAGTGAACCAGTTCCGGGAGCGATTCGACGGGACGACCGGCGTGAGCGCTTACGTGCCGTGGTCCCAGGCGTCCATGTACTCGCGCTGCGTGTCGGTCAGCGAATCGAAGTCGACGCCCTCGGCCTCGAGTTTGATCTCGGCGATCTCCCTGTCGAGGTCGTCGGGGACGTCGTAGACGCCGGCGTCGTACTCCTCGCCGTTCTCGAGCATCTCGCGCACACAGACGGCCTGGATACCGAACGACTGGTCCATGACCTCGACGGGGTGGCCCAGCGAGACGGGCGCGGCGAGGTTGACCAGGCGGCCCTCGGCGATCACGTTCAGCGTGCGACCGTCGTCCAGTTCGTAGGCCTCGACGCCGTCGCGGGCCTCGTAGCGGTCGACCGCGAGGTCGTCGAGCGCGTCGAGGTCGATTTCGATGTCGAAGTGGCCGGCGTTGGCCAGCAGGACGCCGTCTCCCATCTTCTCGAAGTGTTCCTCGACGATGACGTCGCGGTTGCCGGTCGTCGTCAGGAAGACGTCGCCGACCTCGGCGGCCTCGGCCATCGGCATGACCTCGTAGCCCTCCATGTGGGCCTCGAGGGCGCGACGAGGCTCGACCTCGGTGACGATGACGTTGGCGTTCTGTCCGGCGGCTTTCTTCGCGACACCTTTGCCGCAGTAGCCGTAGCCCGAGACGACGACGTTCTTGCCGGCCCACGAGAGGTTCGTGGTCATGGCGATCGACGCCAGCGAGGACTCGCCGGTGCCGTGGACGTTATCGAACAGCCGCTTCATCGGGGTGTCGTTGACCGCGAAGACGGGATACTCGAGCGCGCCGTCGTCGTCCATCGCACGGAGGCGGTGGACGCCCGTCGTGGTCTCCTCCGCGCCGCCGATGATGCCGTCGATCAGTTCGGGGTAGTCCTCGTGGATGGCGGCGACGAGGTCCATCCCGTCGTCGACGGTGATCGTCGGTTCGTGGGCGATGACGGCCTCGATCGCGGCGTAGTACTCGTCGTCGTCGACGCCGCGTTTGGCGTAGCTGGTGATATTCTCGTGGGTGTCGAGCGCCGCCGATACGTCGTCGTGGGTCGAGAGCGGGTTACAGCCGGTGACGGCGACCTCCGCACCGCCCTCCGCCAGCGTCTCGACGAGCATCGCCGTCTTGGCCTCGACGTGCATCGCCATGCCGATCCGCTCGCCCTCGAAGGGCTGCTCCGCGACGAACTCCTCGCGAACGTGCTCGAGGATCGGCATATGTTGAGCGGCCCAGTCCATCTTCCGGCGTCCCTCCTCGCGAGCGGACTCGAGGTCGTCCAGTTGCTCGCTGATCGGTGGGTACTCGGTCTCGGTCATGGGTTGACTGAGTGCGAGCGGGGCAAAAACGCTACCGAAGCGTTCTCGTCACGGCGAGAGCGAAAGTGGGGCAACTGGAGAAGAGTCGAATCCGCGCCGGTCGCTGGTACGGGCATCGGTCGGCTCACCGACCACCGCGCGCGACCGTGTTCCGACGCCGCCGAAGATCGTGCCTCTGACAACCCAGTATCGTCGAGCGGCGTCTCTCGGACGCGGATCGAATCCGGTCGGTCCGGATCAGGTGCGGTCGCCGTTACTTCGGTCCGGCGTGAGACGGCGGGCCGCCGCCGTTTCCGCTAGTGTCGTCGCCATCATCGTCATCGTCGGAATCATCCGTGTCGTCGTCGCTGTCATCGGCATCGTCATCGCTGTCGTCGGCATCGTCGGCATCGTCATCGCTGTCGTCGGCATCGTCGGCATCAGCGTCGCTGTCGTCGGCATCGTCGGCATCAGCGTCGCTGTCGTCGGTATCGTCCGCGTCGTCGCCGGACTGTCCAGCATGCTCGGGTGGACCCCGTTCGTCATCGCTCGATGGGCCGGCATGTTCGGGCGGTCCTCGTTCGTCATCGTCGTCCTCGGCTTCGTCGTCGCCGTCATCATCGCTTGGCGGACCGGCATGGGCCGGCGGACCAGCGTGGTCGGGCGCGTTACCCGGGTTGTTCGCAACGACGAAGCTCGCGACGGAGAGACCGTTCGGGCCGTCGGACTCGTTGTCGGCGTTCTCGGCGAACTCCGAGACGAGCGAACCGAAGTTCGAGACATCGGTTTCGTTGCCCTCAGTCTCGTTGTCGTCGAGGTCGTCCTCGGTCTCGTTGTCGTCGAGGTCGTCCTCGGTCTCGTTGTCGTCGAGGTCGTCCTCGGTCTCGTTGTCGTCGAGGTCGCCCTCGGTCTCGTTGTCGTCGAGAGTATCGTCCGTTTCGTTCGCGTCGGCCGTAACGAGGAGGTGCTCGCCATCGCCGTCCATCTCGGGGACGCCATCGCCCGTCTGCGCTGCCGCCGTTCCCAGCGGTGCGATCACGGACAGGGCCATCATGGCGACCAGTGCCATCGTGAGTAGTCGGTGGTGCTTCATCCGAGCGGAACATTCCCTGATTCCTGAATAAACCCCCACGGACGTTCTCGTCGTTTGCACACCGAAACAACGCTTCGAAAATCGTTTTGAGTGTTTATAAACTGATCTGAGTGTTTATCTCAGCAATCGTCTCGCTCGTCGAACCGGCCGGATCGACTACGCGTCGGCCCGCTCGACCACCGCTTCCGCCGCCTCGAGCGCCCGCTCTCGGACCGCCGTGGCCTCGAGCGTCAGGACCTCGCGGTCGCGCATGAGCACGCGGCCGTCGCAAACGGTGTGGCGAACGTCGGCCGCCGCGACCGCATAGGCGAGGTGACTCACGAGGTCGTGTGGCGGCGTCAAGTGGGGTTGCTCGAGGTCGATCACCGCGAGATCGGCCGGCGCACCCACCTCGAGCCGTCCGGACTCGAAGCCGATGGCGTCGGCGCTGCCCCGCGTCATCATCTCGACGACCGCCTCCGCGGGCACTGCGCTGGCGTCGTCGGCGGCGAGTTTGCCCAGCATGGCCGCGTCGCGAGCCTCGTCGAGCATGGAGAGATCGTTGTTCGAGGCCGCGCCGTCGGTACCGAGTCCGACGGTGACGCCCGCCTCGCGCAGCCGCTCGACCGGTGCCATCCCGCTGGCGAGTTTCATGTTCGAGGCCGGACAGTGAATCACGCCGGTACCGACCTCGGCGAGGAGTTCGATCTCGGTCTCGTCGACGTGAACGCCGTGTGCGACGAAGTCATCGGGCTCGAGGAGGCCGCGATCGGCGGCGTACTCGAGCGGCCGGACCCCGTGCTCGTCGACGATCGGCGCGACCTCGTCCGCGGTCTCGTTGGCGTGGTAGTGGATCGGAACGCCCGCCTCCCGCGCTTTGGGAACGAATTCCGTCAGGTACTCGCTGCCGACGGTCGTCAGCGAGTGGGGCATAAACGCCGTCGAAATCCGCCCGTCGGCCGCGCCGTCGTACTCGCGGGCGATCTCGAGGCCCGTCGCTGCGTCCTCACGAGCGGTCTCGCCGTCCTTGCCGACGGTGACGATACCGTGTCCGAGCCGGGCCCGGAGCCCGGCAGTTTCGACCGCAGCGGCGACTTCGGGGACCTGGAAGTACATGTCAGCGAACCCAGTGACGCCCGATTTGATCAGTTCGAGCAGGCCCAACTCGGCACCGGCGCGGATGTCCGCAGCCGTCAGCTCCCCCTCGGCGGGCCAGATATCCTCACGGAGCCACGTCTCGAGGGGCTTGTCGTCGGCGTACCCGCGCAGGAGCGTCATGGCGACGTGACAGTGGCCGTTGACGAACCCCGGCGTGACGAGCGAGTTCGCGGCGTCGAGCGTGTCGTCGGCCTCGCTCGCGAGATCGGGACCGATCTCGCGGATTTCGCCGCTGTCCTGATCGATCAGTACGTCCGCGGCCGTCACCGTCAGGTCGGGCCGGAGCACACGCCCATCGGTGATCGCAAGCGTCGTCATTAGCTCGGAGTTCTCCTCGGGCCGCCTTATACTGTCGATACGCCGACGGGCGTCCCGAGACGAGTCGCCGGGTTTATGGCTTCTTTCGAAGACGTGTCGATATGGAATCAGGATCGCAGCGCGACGGCACGCGCCCCACCGGCGGGTATCCGCCGAGCGAGGCGCTCACGGACGCCTGGAACGAGCACCGCCGATACGTCGGGTTCGCCGCCGGCCTGTTCGCGGTCGGGATCGTCATCGGCGTCCTCCTCATGCTCGCGGGCTACAACCTGCTCGAGATCATCCAGGAACTGGTCGGGGAACCGCTGTTTCCGGACATCGACGGCGGTGGGTTCGATCTGGCACGCTTTTTACTCGTGAACAACAGCCGCGCGTTCCTGCTCTCGATCGTCGGCGCGTTGAGCCTCGGCCTCGTGACGGCCTGGGCGATGCTGTTCAACGGGATCATCATCGGGAACGTCGGTGCATACGTCACCAGGGATGTCGGTCTCGATTACATCCTCGTGGGGCTGCTTCCCCACGGAATCTTCGAACTTCCGGCGCTGTTTATCGCCGCCGGCATCGGCTTCCGACTCCTCTATCGGATCGGCCAGCGGGTTCGCGGCACCCGCGACGCGATCTTTCCGAAACCCTACCTCTACCGGACCGGACTCCTCGTCCTCGCCGGCTGGCTGCTACTGGTCGTGGCCGCCCTCGTCGAGGCCTTCGTCACGCCCGTCCTCCTCGAGACTCTCTTCGCCGAGCGGCTTGACGGAATAGGGGCGACCGTCTGACCGACACTCCGCCGGCGCAAGCGTACCGTTTCGGCCAGTTCAGCCACGGATGAACGATCGTAAACGGACCCAAGCGTCGGACCCCTTTTTCCCTCCCGGATGACTGTCAGCGGATATGAACAGACGGACAGTCCAACTGGTACTCGTGGCAGCCCTCGTCGCCGTCGCCGGCTGTGCCGGTGGAATGGGTGGGGAACCGCAGAACGACGCGACGACCGACGATTCGTCCACGATCGACGCCGACGGGGACACGGGAACGGCCGCGTTCTACGTCAGTGACGAGCCAAACGTGATCGACGACTTCGAACACCTCAACGTGACGATCACGAAGGTCGGCTTCAAGAAGACCGGCAACGGAAGCGACGGTGACTCCGACGGGACCGACGGGGACGCCGAGAACGAGTCGTCGAACGAAACGACTGACGAGACGACAGACGAAGATGGCGATGCCGACGGCACCGAGGGGACCGTGTCCGACGGCGAGGCGGAGAACGAAACGGGCGAAGGGAACGAGACGGACGGGAAAGACGATGACGGCGCGACCGACGAACGCTGGATCGAGCACGATGTCGACGACCGGACGATCGATCTCACCGAACTGAAAGGCGCGAACGCGTCGCTGATCGACGAGTTCGAGCTTCCGGCGGGCGACTACGAGACGGTTTTCATCTACGTCAGCGACACCGAGGGCGTCTTGACGGACGGGAGCACGACGAGGGTGAAACTGCCGAGCAACAAGCTCCAGTTACACACGGCTTTCACCGTCGCTACCGACGAGCGGGTCGACTTCGTCTACGACATCGCACCCCACAAGGCCGGCAAGAGCGGCAAGTACGTCCTCAAACCGGTGATCAGCGAGAGCGGAACGGGTGACGACGTCGAGATCCGCGACGTCGACGCGGACGACGCGGACGAGAACCGCGGCAACGGCGGCGACGGTGGAAGCGACGGGAACGGAACCGGTGCGCCCGACGCGAACGCCGCGGACGAGAACCGCGGCAACGGCGGCGACGGTGGAAGCGACGGGAACGGAACCGGTGCGCCCGACGCGAACGCCGCGGACGNCCCGACGCGAACGCCGCGGACGAGAACCGCGGCAACGGCGGCGACGGGGGAAGCGACGGGAACGGAACCGGTGCGCCCGACGCGAACGCCGCGGACGAGAACCGCGGCAACGGCGGCGACGGTGGAAGCGACGGGAACGGAACCGGTGCGCCCGACGCGAACGCCGCGGACGACTGATCGACGACGCCGTGAGGTCGCCTCGAGCGCGCCCTCGTTCCGGGCTCGAGGGTCCGAACGTATCGGACTGCGTTTCGAGTGGGGCGACACGCTGACGGCCGCTTGGGTGCCGGTCAGCGCCGGAGCCGACCGAGCAGTTCGTAGTCGCGATCCGGCGTGTACCGGCGGAACAGCAGGCTGTTCGAGAGGACCGACACCGACGACAGCGCCATCGCGCCGGCCGCGAGGACGGGCTGGAGCAGTCCCAGCGAGGCCAGCGGGATCATCGCGGTGTTGTACCCCAGCGCCCAAACGAGGTTCTGCTTGATCTTCGCCAGCGTGGCCTCGGAGATCCGGATCGCCTTCACCACGTCGAGCGGGTCGTCGCGCATCAGGGTCACGTCCGCGGCCTCGATGGCCACGTCAGTCCCGGAGCCGATTGCACAGCCGACGTGGGCGACCGCCAGCGCGGGCGCGTCGTTGACCCCGTCGCCGACCATCATCGCCTTGCGACCCGTCGACTGGACGTCCTCGAGGGCGTCGGCCTTGTCCTCGGGGAGGACCCCCGCGCGGACGTTGTCGGGGTCGATCCCCACGCGCTCGGCGACGGCGCGGGCCGTCCGCTCGTTGTCGCCGGTAATCAGCATGACGTCGAGGCCGCGCTCGCGCAGGGCCGCGACCGCGTCCGCGGAACTGTCCTTGACGGTATCGGCGTCCGCGACCACGCCCGCAACCGCGCCGTCAACCGCGACCAGCATCGCCGTCTTGCCCTCGCGCTCCAAGCGTTCCATCTCGGCGGCTGCCGGCGCGGGATCGACACCCCGCCCCTCGAGCAGCCGCCGGTTGCCGACCAGTACCTCGCGGCCCTCGACGGTCGTCCGGACGCCCTGTCCGGGGACGTTCTCGAAGTCCTCGGGATCGGCTAGCTCGAGACCACGCTCTTGGGCCCCCTCGACGATCGCCTGCGCGAGCGGGTGTTCGCTGTTGCGCTCGGCGCTGGCGGCGAGGCGGAGGACGGCGTCCTCATCGAGGTCAGGGCGCGTCGCCAGTGTCCCTCCGTCGGCCGCCACCGCATCGGTGTCGCGCCCCTCGAGTGCGACCACGTCGGTTAGCGTCATCTCGCCGGTGGTCAGCGTCCCGGTCTTGTCGAAAACGACGGTGTCGACGTCTCGAGCCCGTTCCAAGATATCACCACCCTTGAACAGGACGCCGTTCTGTGCGCCCAGCGTGGAGCCGACCATCGTCGCGGCGGGAGTCGCCAGCCCCAGCGCGCAGGGACAGGCGATCAGGACCGCGGAGGCGAAGACGACGATCGCGAACTCGAACGTCGAGAGCGCGTCCGGGCCGCCGCCGACCAGATCCAGCACCGGTACGGCGTCGACGACGCCGGCGAGCGTCGTGGGGAACAGGAACCAGACCAGCCCCCAGAAGATCGCGTTGAGGATGACCGCGGGGACGAAGTACGCCGAGATGCGGTCCGCGAGGTTCTGGATCTCCGGCTGGCGCGATTGAGCCTCCTTGACGGTCTGGACGATCCCCTGCAGGGCCGTGTCCTCGCCGACCTTCGTCGCCTCGACGATCAACACGCCGTTCTCGTTGATCGTCGAGCCGATCACCTCGTCGCCCTCGCCCGTTTCGACCGGGACGGACTCGCCGGTGACCATCGATTCGTCGACCGCCGACTGGCCGTCCACGACGACGCCGTCAGTCGGGACCTTTTCGCCGGGCCGGACCTTCATCCGGTCGCCGACCGTGACGTCCTCGAGCGGAACCTCCTCCTCGGTGCCTTCCTCGTCGACCAGCGTGGCCGTCTCGGCCTCCATCTCGAGCAGTTTCCGCAAGGCCTCGCCGGCCTGGCCCTTCGAACGGGCCTCGAGATAGTTGCCCAGCGTGATGAACACGAGGATCATCGCGGCGGTGTCGAAGTAGAGGTTCCCCGCCAGCAGACCGAGCAGGACGACGAGGCTGTAGAAGTACGCCGTCGAGGACCCGAGCGCGATCAGCACGTCCATGTTGGCGGTTCGGTTCCGCACGAGGGCCGTGTAGGAATTGACGAGGAACTCCCGCCCCAGCAGGACGTAGACCGGCGTCGCGAGCAGGAACTCGACCCAGCCGAACGAGACCCCCAAGACCGTCTCGGGAACGTACGCCCCGCCGAGCAGGAACTTGTCGGCGAGGAAGAACAGGAACGGGGCGGAAAGCACCGCGCCGAAGACCGTCAGCCGGAGCTGTTTGCGAATCTCCGCCTGTCGGGCCGCGTCGCGGCGGTCCTGATCGGACGTCTCGTCGTCACCGCCCTCGTCGCGGACGGGGGTATAACCGGCCGATTCGATGGCCTCGTAGAGTGACTCGAGCGAGGCGTCGGCCGGGTTGTACGCGACGGTCGCCTCGTCGGTCGCGTAGTTGACCTCCGCGTCGATGACGCCGGGGACGGACTCGAGAGCCGTCTCGTTGGTCTCAGCGCAGTTCGCACAGCTCATGTCCGTGATCCCGATCGAGCGGCTCGCACGGTCCGCCTCGTAGCCGGCCTCGTCGATCGTCTCGTAGATTTCGGCGAGCGATACTTCGTCAGGGTCGTACTCGACGGTCCCCTCGTCCGTGGCGAAGTTCACGCTCGCCGCATGAACGCCGTCGAGGGAGTCCAGGGCATCGCTGATCGTCTGCGAACAGTTCGCACAGCTCATACCCCGAATATCCAAGTGTGTCGTCCGAGTGCTCATTAACAGCTAGTAGGGACTCCCGTCTTACCCCCTTTACTAGTCGAAACTCAAAGTCAGACGGGATCGGTTCCTTGGAATCAAAACTCAGATGCCTTCCTCGAGCCGATCGTATCGCTCCTCGAACCGACCCTGACAGGACGAACAGCAGAAGTGGTACACGTCCCCATCGATGCGGGTCGATTCGCCCTCGCTGTCGACGGTGTTGCCACACTCCGCGCAGGTGAGCGCGAACTGCGTCCCGTCGAGCGACGGCGTCCATTCGGCGTCGTCGATCAGCGTGACATCGTACTCGACGCCGTCCGCGTCGGGGAGCAGCCCCTCGAGCCACTCGTGAACCCGCTGGACCTGCGCGCGGGCATAGAACCAGAGCTCGCCGTCGGCGGTAACGAACAGGTGCTCGACGGCGTCGGCGTCCGCGATCGCCGCCCGACAGCCGTCCACGTCGCCCGCCGGAACGGTCGCCCGCACGAACACGGGAATCCCCGCCCGAAGCTGTGACTGATCGACGTCGACCGTGAATCGGTTGATGACGCCCGCCTGCTCGAGACGCTCGACGCGGTCTGAGACCGCCGGTCCGGAGAGATCGACCGCCTCGGCGATATCGCTGTAGGGTCGCCGTGCGTCGTCGCCCAGCAGTCGCAGGATTTCCAGGTCCGTTTCGTCGAGATCGCGCATAGTTCCCCGTCGTAGCCGACGATCAAAGAACGTGACGGTGACTGCTTTGGAACCCAAAGTCGGCCCCGGTGTTGTGCTCGCATCGAAAGCAGTAACGTACAAAGAACAGCCGCCCGTAAAGCTGCGTATGAGCCGGACGATCACTGTCGAAGGCATGTCCTGTGAGCACTGCGAACAAACCGTCGAGGAGGCGATCGAAGCGGTATCGGGCGTCGAATCGGTCGCAGTCGACCGCGAGGCGGGCCGAGCCACAGTCGAAGGGGACGCGGACCCGCAGGCACTCGTCAGCGCGGTCGACGAGGCCGGCTACGACGCGTCCGCGTAACTCGAGCGCGAGCCGCGGACGGCCGCTTGCAACCGCCCGTCGTCCGGTACCGATGCCGGAACCCGACGGGGAACTCGTTTTTCGGCGACTGACAGCGGTGTCAGTGGTGGTCGTGTGACGACTCGTCGTCCGGCACCCGCGGCGGGTGCGCCGCGAAGTCGGTCGGTGCGTCCTCGAACGCCCGCTTGCAGGTAGTCGAACAGAAGTAGTAGGTCTCGCCGTCGTGTGCGGCGCTCGGGCCGTCGTCGTCGGTTCGCATCCCACAGACCGGATCACGGTACTGTCCGGGAGCACCGAGCCCGCGACGGTACACGTACAGGAGGAACCCGGAGAGGGCAACGGCGACGAGGTTGAGATAAAAGGTGTAGTTCACCTCGAAGTACCGCTGCTCGGTCGCCGTCTCGCCGCCGGCCAGGTTCGGAACGATGCCGAGCGCGTCGAACAGCAGTTCCATGAGAAAGCCGGTAAACGCCATCGTCACGAAAAAGACGCCGAGGATGTACAGCATGACCGACCAGCCGTAGTACTTCCGGTAGACGTTCAACACCGGAACCGTGATGAGATCGGCGTAGACGAACGCGATGACGCCGGCGAAGCTGATCCCGCCGCCCCAGAGGGCGACCGCGAACGGGACGTTGCCCATGCTCCCGACGAAGCTGACGACGGCGATCGTGACGCCCATGACCGCGTTCTCGGCGGTCACGAGCAAGCCGTCGCCCCCGAGGAACAGCGCGTTCCAGACCGACTGGGGAACGAACACGATGACGAACCCCGAGACGAGAAACCCCGCAACGATGTCCGTCCAAATCATCGACCACTCCTTCCGGTACTGGTTCGCGATCCTGTACCAGCCGCCCCACGAGCGGAGGTCGTCGTACCACGTGCCGCCGCTGGCCGTCTGCTGCCGGTAGGTTTCCAGACAGCCCTCGGAGCAGAACCGCAGCGTCTCGCCGCCGTCGGTCACGATCGTGTGCTCGTCCGACCCCTCCATGCCGCAGGTCGGGTCCGTCATCCCGCCGCTCTCCCGCTCCGCGCGCTCGAGTTCCGTGCGGACCTCGTCGAACAGCGGCTCCGGGAGCGTCAGCCGGACGATGATCGCCATGACCGCGATGAGGACGAGGCCGCCGAACAGTTCCGCGACGAGGAACTCCCAGCCCAGCAAGAGCAGGATCATCAGGCCGAGTTCGACGATGAGGTTCGTCGAGGCGAACATGAACGCGAGGACGTTCACCGCGTGCGCGCCCTTCGTGAACAGCCCCTTCCCGATGGCGACGGCACCGAAACTACAGCCGCTGCTGGCCGCGCCGAACGCCGTCGCCGTCGCGAGACTCGAGACGTCGCTTTCCCCGAGAACGCGCGCCATCCGCTCCTTCGAGACGTACACCTGCACGAGGCTGGTGATCGTCAGTCCCATGATGATCGCCCACGCCGCCGTCCAGAGGAATCCGAGACCGATCCGGAGCGACTCGAGGAACCCCTGAATGAGTGCTGGGTCCATGTGTTGGTCATCGGGAGAATCGGCTATTGCAATTGCCCTTAAAAAACCGATGCGTTCGCCGTCCGAAACGACGGATTCGAAAGCGGTCGGCGATCGGACAGCGGCGGCGGCCCGACCGAGTAGGACGGGGGGGCGTTCCGAACTGCGGGGCTCGTGGCACCGCCGGGTCCGCCCGCTCTCCCGCTCGCTTCCCGAATGGGAGGAATCCGGTGTCGCCCCGACCCGTGGCTCGGCGACTCCCGCTCGCTTCCCGATCCGTGCCCGAGGGCGGATCGTTCCAGTCGGTCGCCACTAGATATAAGTCACTATAGGTAATAGCTCCTGGTGGAAGCTATCGTCTCCAGAACAGTCGCGGGGGGCATGCGCTGAAATGCCCCGGGTGCTAGCACACCCGAGACGTGGCTTCCAACCCGGAAAGGTCGAAGCCATGCTTGCGTATCCGCTCCCGAGACATAAACGTCTCGCCCGACAGTCCGTTCGCTCGAGACGAAGAGCGGTGCGTCCGNAGGTCGAAGCCATGCTTGCGTATCCGCTCCCGAGACATAAACGTCTCGCCCGACAGTCCGTTCGCTCGAGACGAAGAGCGGTGCGTCCGAGGTGCGTTTTCGAGTCATTTCCGACCGGAAGCGATAGCCCTGTCGGCTGGCTCGGACGGCGGCGGCACCGGCGAGGGTGCACCTCGCCGCGCTCGCTCGAGCGGCCGCGTCATGGCGGCGACCGATCCGGACCGCTGCGCTGGACCGCGACCCACGGCCGGACCCGACTCCTCCTCCCCCGTCGACATCGATCCCGGCCGTGACGATCGCGGACGCTTCCAGCCCTGTCTCTTATACACANTCCGACCGGGAGCGATAGCCCTGTCGGCTGGCTCGGACGACGGCGGCACCGGCGAGGGTGCACCTCGCCGCGCTCGCTCGAGCGGCCGCGTCATGGCGGCGACCGATCCGGACCGCTGCGCTGGACCGCGACCCACGGCCGGACCCGACTCCTCCTCCCCCCGTCGACATCGATCCCGGCCGTGACGATCGCGGACGCTTCCAGCCCTCTCCGCCGCCGTCTCGACTACCGATCCGTCACGTAGCGGCGACGGTCTCGCGCTCGCCTCGAGTCGAGCAGTCTCGGCGGACCGATATCTCGGCGTCGATTCTTCAACGGGTGTCGCCCNCCTCCCCCCGTCGACATCGATCCCGGCCGTGACGATCGCGGACGCTTCCAGCCCTCTCCGCCGCCGTCTCGACTGCCGATCCGTCACGTAGCGGCGACGGTCTCGCGCTCGCCTCGAGTCGAGCAGTCTCGGCGGACCGATATCTCGGCGTCGATTCTTCAACGGGTGTCGCCCGTGTACTACGCGGAGAGAAAGTATTATACTATGATAGGAGCAAGTGGAAGCAAATGAGCCGTCGATTCCGCGACGGACCCGGGACGGTCCGCTACGGCGGGCGGGGAGGGAACAGCGATGGGACATAAGAACCGCACCCGGTCGAAACGCGAGTCCGAGGCCGAATCCGAGGCCGAGTCCTCGAGCAGGACCACAACGACGACGAGTTCGGTCCAGCGGACGCGCAAGCAGCACCCGGATGCGGTCGACCGGCCGGATGTCGTCGAGCATCCGGCCGCCGTTGAGTACCCGGACGCTGTCGAGCATCCGGGCGCAGTCGAGCACCCGGCCGCCGTCCCCGCTCTCGGGGGCGACGACTTCTCGATCCGNCCCGGACGCTGTCGAGCATCCGGGCGCAGTCGAGCACCCGGCCGCCGTCCCCGCTCTCGGGGACGACGACTTCTCGATCCGCGAGGAGAACATCCAGCGCGCGCTCAAGGGTGCGGACACGACCGAAGACGAGGTCCCCGACGAGGTCCTGGACGTCATCGGTAGCGGCGGCATGCCCCTCGACTTCTCGATCCAGCGCGAACTCGGCGAGCGGATGGACGCGGACTTCTCGGACGTACGCATCCACACCGGCGGGAAAGCCGCTCAGGCCGCCGAATCCATCGACGCGAAGGCGTTTACCNCTTCTCGGACGTACGCATCCACACCGGCGGGAAAGCCGCTCAGGCCGCCGAATCCATCGACGCGAAGGCGTTTACCTGCGGCAACGCGATCGTCTTCAATTCGGGCGAGTACGATCCCCGGTCAGCCGACGGCCAGTTCCTGCTGGCCCACGAACTCGCCCACGTCACACAACAGGACGGCAGCGCACCGCTCTCGATGATGCCCCAAGAGGACGCCGACCTCGAGATCGATCCCGANAACTCGCCCACGTCACACAACAGGACGGCAGCGCACCGCTCTCGATGATGCCCCAAGAGGACGCCGACCTCGAGATCGATCCCGACCCGCAGTTAGAGCGGGAAGCCGACGAGGCCGCAACGGAGGCACTCTCGGGTGAGGAACCGCTGGTCGTGAATCGGATGGGGACAGATGTACACGTTCAGCGGTATCCCGGCGAGGGAGTGGTTGCCAAAGCCGGCACTCTCCTCGAGAACGGGACGGAGACAGTCGACGACGCCACACGCAAACGATACCGGCTCAGCAAGGAGCAACTCCTGGATGTCGTTACGTCCGTCGAAA
>NZ_AOII01000043.1 GCF_000337615.1 Natrinema pallidum DSM 3751 | reverse complement strand
GCTGGACGGTTGGATCGGCAGTCGGGGCGATAGCTGGACCGGCCGGGGCAGTGGCCGGTGGCCTCGCTGGCGTTCCGCTCGGGGCCGTCCTCACCACGAAATTCGGCCAGCACGTCGCTGGCGAGGTCCAATCGCTCTTGCGAGATCGACTCGGTCTCAATACTGACCAGGAATTCGATCTTGCCGACGATATCGGAACGGGAGATTCGCAGGGTGAGGAACTCGGAAAGTGATCAACATGGAAGGGAATATTACTGGAGAAAACGACGAGCGTGTCGGTATCTATGTATATGACAACAATGAGGTTGAACACTGGATTGAAATAGAGTTTAACGGCGAAATTAAGTATCACGAACAGGATAGGTACCCGGACAAGGCAGCGGAACGCACCCATAGCGAGGGGGAACACGTTGGGCATGCACGCAGATACGCCCAGTATTACGTCGCTCGAGAGACCGAGCACGACACGATTCCGTGGGATCTGGATGGAGATCGATTCGAAGAGGTTCGGCAGGCGCTCGAGGGACTCTCGGACGGGGAGATCGAGACGTGCTTCGGTGAGCTCTTGGACCAAAGTCTGAGCCACTACGACGACGATCCCGAGGTAGACATCGGGGAC
>NZ_AOII01000042.1 GCF_000337615.1 Natrinema pallidum DSM 3751 | reverse complement strand
GATGGGCCGGAGAGAGAGCCGGATGCCTGCGTCGATATTTTGCCGGCTCCGCTGGTCGATCCCGCGCCGTTCAGGGACTATCTGAGCTACAATCTGCGGTGTCAGATTCGCGACTGCTATCTCATGCGGGGCATGGAACCGCCCGCAGAATACAAAGTGCTCGGACACGGCCAGTATCGCTTTACCGGCAAATACGAGAACTTCGATCTCTACCCACCTTACCATCTTATCGACGCCGATATCCCCGGCTACACCCACGAGTTCCGCCCCGACCTCCCGATAACCTGGGGCGAACTCGCCGGAATGACCGATCCCGGCCGTGGTGACTCGCTTTACGCACAGATCAAGGGTGCTCTGTTCAGTCGATAGCTGTCCATCAGCGTGAGCCGGTGACACGGGGCCGTTCCTGGGTGGGTGCCCCAATACCGCTACTCCACTCGCCTCGAGTCAGTGCTGGTCGGCGGTGCCGGGATACTGTCGTGGACGCGAACGTATTTCATCCGTCGCGGACCAACCATCGGTCAATGGTTTCGGAACTGTTCGACGCGGAGCAGTGGGAGCCGATCGACGGATTCGATTTCCGGGATATTACCTATCACCGCGCGGTCGATTCCGGGACGGTCCGGATCGCGTTCGACCGGCCCGACGTGCGCAACGCTTTCCGGCCGGGGACCGTCGACGAACTCTACGACGCGCTCGACCACGCCAAGCGCCAGACCGACGTGGGCTGTATCCTGCTGACCGGGAACGGGCCGTCATCGAAGGACGGCGGCTGGGCGTTCTGTTCCGGCGGGGATCAGACGATCCGCGGCGAGGACGGCTATCAGTACGAGGGCGACGAAAAGCGGGCGTCCGAACAGGGCCGACTGCACATTCTTGAGGTACAGCGGCTGATCCGTCACGTTCCGAAAGTGGTCGTCGCCGTGGTGCCCGGGTGGGCCGTCGGCGGAGGGCACTCGCTGCACGTGGTCTGCGATCTGACGCTCGCGAGCGAGGACCACGCGAAGTTCCTCCAGACCGACCCCGACGTGGCCAGCTATGACGCCGGCTTCGGCTCGGCCTACCTCGCCAAACAGATCGGCCAGAAGAAGGCCCGAGAGGTGTTCTTCCTCGGGAAGACCTACGACGCCGCGGAGGCCGCGGAGATGGGCATGGTCAACGAGGCGGTCCCCCACGAGGAGTTAGAGGCGACCGCCCTCGAGTGGGGCGAGCGCATCAACTCCAAGAGTCCGACGGCGATGCGGATGCTCAAGTACGCCTTCAACATGACCGACGATGGCATGATCGGCCAGCAGGTCTTCGCGGGCGAGGCGACGCGGCTGGGCTACATGACCGACGAAGCGGCGGAAGGCCGGGACGCGTTCGTCGAGGGCCGCGATCCGGACTTCGACGACGTCCCGTGGCACTACTGATGCGACCGAGCGGGGACGACGGAAGACGAAACTACAGTTGACATGCACCGACGAACGTTCCTCCGGCGGGCGACCGCGCTCCCGGCGACACTGGCCGTTGCGGGCTGTGCGGCACCGGGCACCGAGTCCGGCGGGAGCGACGGCAGCACCGACGGGGCAGGGAACGCGGACGGGGCGGGGATCGCGCCGATCCCGCGGATCGAGAACCCGCCCGAGGCGGTCTACCTCCCCGGACACCGGAAGTCGATGCGGGTCCTCGAGCCGGTCGCGGCCGGCGACTACGCGCTCGCGCCGATGCTCACGTATCCGCATCCGTTCTGGACCGTCACCGGAACCGACCGGCACCGCGTCGACCCGACGGCCGGTCGCGGTGTCCACCTCATGCTCGTTTGCTGGGACCGGGAGACGGGGATCGTCCTTCCCGGGGACGCCGAACCGAGAGTGACGATCACGCGGCGGGGCGAGCGGGTCGCGTCCCGACAGCTCTGGCCCATGCTCTCCCAGGAGATGGGCGTCCACTTCGGCGACAACGTCACGCTGCCGGCGGACGACACCTACACGGTCAGCGTTTCCCTCCCGCCGCTCCCGACGCGGCGGACCGGCTCCCTCGCGGATCGATTCACCGAGGGCGGGACCGCGACGTTCGAGTTCACGTACGATCGGGCGTTCCGCGAGGACGTGGTCGAGGGGATCGACCTGCTCGAGCGGGAGCGCTGGGGAGACCGCGGGGCGCTCGAGCCGATGACAGGCGGCGACGGGAGCGCGAACACCGCGCTCCCGTACTCCGCGCTGCCGCCGGCCGCCGACGTGCCCGGGACGCGGCTGGTCGATCCGGACGCAGCGGCCAGCAGCCTCCCCAGCAGCGGCGACGCGACGTTCGTCGTCACCTTGCTCGAGCCCGACTCACGCCTGGCGGACGGCGAGCGGGGGTACCTGCTGGTCTCGCCGCGGACGCCGTACAATCGCGTCCCGCTGGTGAACACGTCGCTGCGCGCCGCGGTCCGCCGGAACGGGGCGGGAGTCGGCGACGAGGCCCTCGAACTGACGGCGACGCTCGACGCCGAGGTCGGCCTACACTACGGCCGCTCGGTGGCGGACGTCCGCCCGGGTGATTCGATCACGTTGACGGTCGCGTCGCCACCGCAAGCGGCCCGTCATCAGGGATACGAAACGGCCTTTTTCGACATGGAGCCTCTCGAGTTGGCGGTCCCGCCGGCGTAACGCGCGGTCCCGTCAGCGGCCCGCAATGCCAACGTTGACACTCTTTCGAGTGGGACACTCGTACAATGAGTTCGGCCGAGGTCGAAATCTCACGGACGAAGGCGTGGCTGATGGCGGCCCGCCCCCAAACGTTGCCCGCGGCTGCGGCCCCGGTCATCGTGGGGACGGGGGTAGCGATCCACGAGGGCGTGTTCGCGCCGCTGCCGGCGGTGCTGGCGTTCGTCGGGGCGGCGCTGATTCAGGTCGGGACGAACTTCGCGAACGACTACTACGACGCGATCAAGGGTGCCGACACCGAGGACCGCGAGGGCTTTACCCGGGTCACCCAGTCGGGGCTCATCTCCCCCGAACAGGTCAAGCTCGCGACCATCGTGACGTTCGGACTGGCGATCCTCACCGGTACCTATCTCGTCTACGTCGGCGGACTCCCGATCCTCGTCGTGGGGCTCGTGAGCGTCTTCTGCGGGTGGGCCTACACTGGCGGCCCCTATCCGTTGGGCTATCACGGACTGGGCGACCTCTTCGTGTTCGTCTTCTTCGGAGTGGTCGCCGTGACGGGGACCTACTACGTCCAGGCCGCGGCCGTCCGCGCGGAGCCGCTTTCGACGGCGGTTCCCGACGGCACGGTTACGGGCGCGGCCGTCGCGGCGAGCCTGCCGATTGCGGGGCTCTCGACGGCCATCATCATCGTGAACAACGTTCGCGACAGGGAAACCGACGCCGAGACCGGCAAGCGGACGCTGGCGGTCCGGCTCGGTTATCGCTGGAGCCGCATCGAGTACGTCGCCATGCTCGCGCTCGCCTACGTCGTGCCCGGCTGGCTCTGGCTCCGGACGGATGTCGGGCCCGGTGTGTTGCTCCCGCTGGTGACGCTCCCCTATGCCGCGATGGTCGCCCGCACGGTCTGTACGCGAACCGACGGTGAGGCGCTCAACCCGGCGCTCGAGCGGACGGGCAAACTACTCGCGCTGTACGCGATCTGTTTCGCCGGCGGGCTGGTGGTGCTATGAGCCTGCCCGACGAACTCGATCTGGAGTATCGGTCGTTCTCGCTGGCGCTGGGCGAGCCCCTCGAAACGGCGGACGGGACGATCGAGAGCCGGGACGGCTTTCTCGTTCGGCTGGTCGACGGCGGCGCAGCGGGTGGGAACGGCCCCGACGATGGGTCGGCCGTCGGCTACGGCGAGGCGACGCCGCTGTCGGGCTGGACGGAGTCGCGCGAGGACTGCGAGCGAGCGCTCGAGCGCGCACGCGACGCGATCCGGACCGGCGGCCCGAGCGAGGCGCTCGAGGCGGTCGACCGGCAGGTCGCGGCCCGACATGCGCTGGCGCTTGCGCTGGCGGACCTGCAGGCGACCCGCGAGTCGACGCCGCTGTACCGCTATCTCGGGCAGGGACCGATGGTCGGCCGGGTGCCGGTCAACGCGACGATCGGCGACGGATCGCCGGCCGAGACCGCCGACGCGGTCCGCGCCGCCGTCGGTCGCGGGTTCGACTGCTGTAAGCTCAAAGTCGGGCTCCGGAGCGTGGATGCGGACATCGAACGCGTCCGGCGCGTTCGCGAGACCGTCGGCGACGGCGTCGAACTACGGGCCGACGCCAACGAGGCCTGGACCTACGAGGAGGCCCGGTCGGCGATCGACGCCTTCGACGACCTCGGTCTCTCGATCCTCGAGCAGCCGCTGCCGGCGGGCGCGCTCGAGGGCCACGCCGCCCTCCGCGACCTCCGGACCGGCGTCTCGGTCGCGCTCGACGAGGGGCTGCTCGAGCACGGCGTCGACGCGATCTGTGACGCCGAGGCGGCGGACGTGGTCGTCCTGAAACCCATGGCGCTGGGTGGGATCGACGTGGCCCGCAAAGTCGCGGCCTGGCTGACCGAACTCGATATCACGCCGCTGGTGACGACCACGATCGACGGCGTCGTCGCCCGGACGGGTGCGGTCCACCTCGCGGCGGCGATCCCCGACGTGCCGGCCTGTGGGCTCGCGACCGGCGATCTGCTCGCGACCGATCTGGGTCGCGATCCCGTGTTGTTCGAGAAGGGGTCGGCCGTCGTTCCGCAGGCGAAAGGACTCGGCGTCGGCGACGTGTGGGGTGAGCGATGACCGCTCCCGTCGACTGGCCGACGCGCGACCTGCTGTCTCATCGTACGTCGACGACACCGGACGAGACGGCGCTTATCGACGCCGATAGCGGTCAGACGTGGACGTACGGGGAGTTCGATCGACGTGTCGATGCAGTCACGGAACGGCTCGAAAACGTCGTCTCCGGACCCGACGACCGTCTCGGCGTCCTCATGGGGACGCGAGCCGCGTTCGCCGAAATCTACTTCGCCGCGATGCGTCGCGGCGTCACGGTCGTTCCGCTGAACGTCCGCGAAACGGCCGCTGAACTCGAGTCGAAGGCGACTCGAAGCGCTCTCGACGCGGTCGTCTGTGAGTCGGAGACGGAGGCGCTCGCGCTCGATATCGCCGACTGTCCCGTCGTCTCAGTTGACAGTCCCGAGCACGACGGCGTCGAATCGCTGCAGCCGGTCACCGAGGCGGACGCGATCCCAGTGCCGCTCGAGCGGGACCAAACGCAGCTACTCATGTTCACCTCGGGGACCTCCGGCGAGCCGAAGGCCGTCCGGTTGACCGTCGGCAACCTCGTTGCAAGCGCGACCGCCTCCGCGTTCCGGCTCGGTGTCGGCCCCGACGATCGGTGGCTGTGTTGTCTCCCGATGTATCATATGGGCGGGCTGGCACCCGTCGTCCGGTCGACGCTGTACGGAACGACCGCCGTGATTCAGCGCGAGTTCGATCCCCGGGAAACCGCCCGCATCATCGACGACGAGGACATCACGGGCGTCTCGCTGGTTCCGACGATGTGCAAGCGCTTACTCGATGCCGGCTGGACGCCGCCTGACACGTTGCGATTCGTCCTGTTAGGCGGCGCGCCGGCCTCGAGCGAACTGCTCGAGCGCTGCCGCGAGCGTGACGTGCCGGTCTGTCCGACCTACGGCATGACCGAAACGGCCTCGCAGATCGCGACGGCGCTGCCGGACGTGGTCGCCGCCCACGAGGGGACTGTTGGACAGCCGCTCATGTTCACAGACGTCACCGTCGTCGACGAGACCGGCGCGGCGCTCGAGCCGGGCGAACAGGGCGAACTCGTCGTCTCGGGGCCGACGGTGACGCCGGGCTACCTCGCCGCCGACGAGACCGCGGCGGCGTTCGGCGACCACGGCCTCCACACCGGCGATGTCGGCTACCGCGACGAGGGCGGCCGGCTCTGGATTCTCAATCGCCGCAGCGACCGCATCGTCACCGGCGGCGAGAACGTCGATCCCGGCGAAGTCGTCGCCGCGCTCCGGGACCATCCCCGCGTCGACGACGCCGCGGTGGTCGGACTCGCTGACGAGGAGTGGGGAGAGCGCGTCGCCGCGCTCGTCGTTCCCGAACCGGGGGCGGCGAGTTCGCTCGAGCCCGGGTCGCTGCTCGCCCACTGTGACGAGCGCCTCGCGGGGTTCAAGCGACCGAAAACGATCGGTATCGTCGACGCGCTCCCACGGACGGCCTCGGGGACCGTCGACCGCGAGGCGGTTCGGGAGCGACTGCGCGCGGACGGACCGGACGTCACCGACGGGGCGTGACCGCCGTTCGCTCGCCGTTCGCTTCCCCTCGAGACTGCCGCTGGAACCGAAGTTAAGGCGGTGGCGTTCCTACCGTCGTTCCGTGTGTACGCTCACCCTCGCCTGGCAGGTCTTCGACGACGCGCCGGTCGCGGTCGCCGCCAACCGCGACGAAGCCCTGGGCCGAGACTCGACTTCGCCCACCGTCTACGCCGAGGAGCCGCTGATCGTCGCGCCGCGGGNCACCGAATCGGGAAGCGAAGAGCCGGTCACGATTACGGAACCGATCAACGCGCCGATAGTGCAAAGAACGGCATGGAAAAGGCCCTTCCAGAGCGCCAACGCGATGGCTGGTCCACTCCGTCGGAGCAAGCACTCAGCGACGATGACGCCGCCGACCAGCGACGCAAGGAGTGTCGATCGCCCCGTGGGCGACATACCGACGACAGGTGTGATACTGAGCAGAAGCCGAACTTGCGGGACGAGAGCGAACACGGCCAAGAAACGCGTCGTCGGCCCGATCGGGTCCGGGCCGTCGCTCGAGGGATCGGGTGCGTCGAGCGACGACTGCGAGGACACCGATTCCCGCGACTCGAACTCGGCAAGTCGTTCCTCGAGAGAGTCGTCCGCCATCAGTGAACTTCGACAGAAAACAGGTCTCAGGCGTCTCGACCGAGCTCCGCCAGCAGGTGCGAGACGTGAATCCGATCGCTCGTTCCCTCGTGCATCTCGAAGTCGATATCCGCGGCCAGCTGGTGGATTCGGGCGAGACGTTCACCCTGATAGCGTTTGCGAGCGATTCGAAGTATTTCCTCGAGCACCTCGTTGCCGTCCAGTCCGTCGTCGACGAGCAGGTCGTCCAGCGTCGACCGGGCGTCGGTAAAGTCGCCGGCCTCGGCGTCGTCGAGCATCGATTCGATTTCGTCTTCGAGGCCGACCTCGCCGAGCGTTTCGTAGGCCGCGCTCATCGTGAGTTCGCCCGCGTCCTCGACGGTCGTCTGGGCCGCCAGGATCGCCTGTCGGAGGTTGCCGTTGGCGTATCCCGCGACGAACTCGAGGCCGTCGGCGTCGTAGTCGACCACCTCGCGCTCGACGATGCGCTCGAGGACGGTGACGATCTCCTCGCTGGTCGGCGCGGGCAGGGAAACGGGGAAACACCGTGAGCGGATCGGCGGGATGAGCTTGGTCGGCTGGCGCGTCGCGACGATGAACTGCGTCGTCCGGTGGTGTTGCTCCATGATCCGGCGAAGGGCCTGCTGGAAGTCCTCGCGGACGTTCTCGGCGTTGTCGAGTAAGATCGTGGTGTACCCCCCCGAGACGGGCGCGTAGCTGGCCGATTCCTTGAGGACGTGGTTGATCATGTCCCGTTTCGACATCGAGGATCGGCCGACGAGGAAGTGTTCGAACCGGGGGTCGTTCGTGATCTCGGTTTTGGTCCGGCTGAAGAAGTCGGCAACGTTGATCTCGACGAAATCGTTGTCCGGGTCGGCGTGTGCCTCGCGGGCTAGTGCGCGCGCCGCGGCCGTCTTCCCGCTCCCGGGCGGTCCCTGTAGGAGGAGGTTGATCGGCTCCTCGACGGCCCGCTCCAGATACTCGCGAGCGTCGTCCTGGGGCAACTCGGCCAGCTCCGGGGCGTGGGTCTCGGTCCACAGCGGCGCGTCCATCGCCAGCGAGTACGAACGGGCCGGGTAAGAATCGGTCGGTTACTCGGCGGCCGAATCGGACCCCGAATCCTCACCACCGGAGTCGTCGCCGCCCTCCGCGTCGGCCGCGTCCCCGATAGTGACCGTCGTCCGAACTGATCGGTTATCGACTTCGATCGGCGATGCCGAATCGACATCGCCCGGATCGCCCGCGTAGAGCGCCGCCGTCAGTTCGTCACTCTCGTTGCTCGCGGCGTCTTCCGGGAGGTCGACGGTGACGTTCTCGTGATCGCCGGGCTCGAGCTGAACGCTCGTTCCGATCACCGAGCCGTTCCGCTCGAGGGCGACGAATCCGCGCTCGGGAATCGCGGTCTCGACGGTCACGCGTTCCGCGCTCGCGTCGGTCACCGAGACGCTCGGCTCCGTGTGGAACGCGAGTTCGATCCCCGCGACCGCACCGTCGCCGTCGGTGTAGACGCCGATCGTCCGGTTCCCGGGGGGTGCACCGCTCGTATCCGTCTCGAAGGTCACGCGCCGTGAGTCGCCGCCCTCGAGTTCGAGCACCCGTCGCTCGAAGACGGTACCGTCGATACGGACGGTGACGGATTGTTGGGTCTGGAACGCGGTCGGATTGCGGAGCGTCGCGTTCACCCGAATCGTCTCGTTGGTCGTCGCGGCTGCGGGCGCATCGATCGATTCGACGACGAACGAGTCGTCGAGCGCGTCCGTCTCGCCCATCGTCACCGTCGCGGTGTCGCTGACCGGGAACCCGTCCTCGAGATAGGGGTGGTCTTCCTCGCCGTCGGTTTCATAGTAGGCGAACGGATCGTCGCCGGTGTCCTGGTGGACCGTCGCCGTCAGCTGCCCGACCAGTTCGTGGGTCGCGTCGTCCTCGCGCTCGAGGGTCACGTTCTCGTGGGTGCCGGCCGCGAGGTGTTCGGAGACTGCCAGCGGCTCGTCGCCGCTGTCGGTAAGCACGACGTAGCCGCCGTCGGAGAGGGAGACCTCACGAACCGTGACATTTGTTCCCTCGCCATGCTGGTCTTCGAACGTAATCGAGGCCTCCGGATCCGCCTCGACACCGAAAATAGCCGGGGCCTGCCCGACAACGATACCGGCGGCGAGCACGATCGCGATCGCGATCAGGATCGCGACGATGCGCTTGAGCGTGCCGAACGTCAGTCTCGAACTCATTGGGGTGTGGTCGTCGTCCCTTTGGCACTCGACGGATGTAAAACGCGCAGTCCGTTTGCAGGACGGCGAATCGTTCCGAGACGATTTACGGGAATAGTCCACAGTTACCACAGTGTACGAACACCGTTCGTCGTCCGCTTCGAGCGCCCGCGGTGATCGATCCGGCGAGCGCCAGCGTTGGGGAGTGGTGCGTGCCGGGTTCGAGACCCGGGAGTCCCGGACGATCCGAAGCCGGTTTAGTCGCGGCCCGCCGAGGGGTTACCGATGCCACTGCGCGTGACGTTTCTGGGGACAGCCGGGGCGATTCCGACGACCGAGCGGAACCCGAGCAGCGTCTTCGTCGCCCGCGAGGGCGACGGGTTGCTGTTCGACGCCGGCGAGGGGACCCAGCGTCAGATGATGCGATTCGGGACGGGGTTTGCCGTCTCGCACCTGTTCGTCACGCATCTCCACGGCGACCACGTCCTGGGGATTCCGGGCCTGCTGCAGACGATGGCGTTCAACGACCGCGAGGAGCCGCTGGCGATTCACACGCCCCACGGCACGCGCCGCCAACTCAAGGGGCTGGTGAACGCCCTCGACAATCGCCCCTCGTTTCCCGTCCGGATCAACGAGATCGGGGCCGGCGACGTCGCCTACCGTGCCGAGGAATACGAGGTCCGCGCGTTCGAAACCGACCACGACACCCGCTCGGTCGGCTACGCGCTCGTCGAAGACGATCGCAAGGGTCGGTTCGACCGCGAGCGCGCCGAGGAACTCGGCGTCCCCGTCGGCCCCAAGTTCTCGAAACTCCACGCGGGCGAGTCCGTCGAACTCGAGGACGGGTCCGTCGTCGATCCCGACCAAGTCGTCGGCGACCCCCGCCCCGGCCGGACGATCGTCTACACCGGCGACACTCGCCCGGCCGAGGCGACGATCGAGGTCGCCGACGACCCCGACCTGCTGATCCACGACGCCACCTTCGCCGACGATCGAGCCGAGCGCGCCGCCGACACCGCTCACGCGACGGCCCGCCAGGCCGCCGAAATCGCGAACCGAGCCGGCGCGGCCCGGCTCGCGCTGTTGCACATCTCCTCGCGCTACGCCGGGCGGGCGGACGATCACCTCGAGCAGGCTCGCGAGGTCTTCGCAGGTGATCCCGCGGACGTGTTCGTCCCCGACGACGGGCAGGGGGTCGATGTCCGGTACCCCGACGACGGGGAAGACTGAGCGCCGGCGGATCGCTGCCGCCGAAGCCGCGTTCGGGACCGTCTTGAAGCGAGTGCAAACCCGCGCCGGATTTATAGCGATCTCGTTCCTAGCAGCCTCTGTGAGTACGCGAACGAGTGCGCTCGATGCAGTCGTCTTCGGTGTCGATATTCAGAGCGGTGACGTGCGCGGCGATGCACCGTCGTACGCACTGGCCGTCTACGACGGCGACGACGTCAGTCGGGACGTCGTCTCTCACCGGAAACTCAGGCGACTGATCGACGACGAGGAGCCGGCGATCGTCGCAACCGACAATATGTACGAGCTGGCCGCCGACAAGGACCAGCTCATCCACTTCCTGGGCTCGCTGCCCGCCGGCACCCGACTCGTCCAGGTGACGGGTGCCGAACAGCCCGAGCCGCTCTCCCGCGTGGCGAACCGCCACAACGTCCCCTACGGCAAGGACCCGATGCAGGAGGCCGAAGCCGCCGCCCGACTGGCCGCCCACAACGTCGGCCACGAAGTCTCCGCGTTCACCGACACGACAGCAGTCAAGGTCGCACGCGGTCGCTCGACCGGCAGCGGCGGCTGGAGCGAGGACCGCTACACCCGCCGTATCCACGGTTCGGTCAGGAAACGCGCCCGCGAGGTCGAGTCCGAACTCGAGGACGCGAACCTCGAGTACGAACGGGAGGTCCGGGAGGCGTACGGCGGCTTCGCCAACGCCGTCTTCACCGTCGCGGCCCGGCCCGGGGATATCCCCGTTTCGCGCACTCGGTCGGGTGACGTTCGCGTCGAGATCGAGCGCCAGCGCCGCGACGGCATCGAGTTCGAGCCGCTGGTCAAGCGCCGGGATCACGTCATCGTCGGGATCGATCCCGGCACGACGACCGCCGTCGCCATCGTCGGACTCGAGGGTGAGGTCCTCGACGTCTGGAGTTCGCGAACCAGCGACACCGCCGCGGTGATCGAGTGGATCGTCGAGCGCGGGCGGCCCGTCATCGTTGCAGCGGACGTGACGCCGATGCCCGAAACGGTCGAGAAATTCCGCCGGAGTTTCGACGCCGCCGGCTGGGCACCCGAGAGCGACCTGCCGATCGACGAGAAACAACACCGCACGCGCGACCAGCCCTACGACGACGATCACCAGCGCGACGCGATGGCTGCCGCGCTGTATGCCCTCGACGCCCACGAGGACCAGTTCGAGCGGATCGCCAGCAAGCTCCCGCCGGGGATCGACCGCGGTGAGGTCACCGCCCGCGTCGTCGCCGGTGAGGAAAGCGTCGAAGCCGTCCTGACCGACCTGAACGACGAGGAGGAGCCCGAATCGGAGCCCACCGAGCACGAGCCACGCGAGCTGAGTGAGGAGGAAAAACGGATCAAGGACCTCGAACGCCAGGTCGAGCGTCTCCAGTCACACGTCGAACGGCTCGAGGGTCGCGTCGCCGAGCGCGACGAGCGGATCGACGACCTCGAGACGGAGCTCAGTGTCACCCGTAGCGAGGAGCGGAAGGAAGTTCGCCGGGATCGGGAGGTAAATCGCCTCGAGCGGAAGGCGAACCGACTCGAGCGCGAACGCGACGCGGCTCGTGACGAGGTCGAGACGCTCGAGAAGAAAGTCGAGCGAATGAAAGCGCTCTGGAAGCTCGATCACTCGAACTTCAGTGACGTCTCCGCGGAGAAGGAGGGGCTGGTTCCGGTCAAGGTCGTCGAGAAGTTCACCAAGGGGGCGATCCGCGAGGCCAACGAGCAGTACGGCATCGCGAGCGGCGACGTCGTCTACATCCGGGACCCCAGCGGCGCGGGCCGGTCGACGGCCGAACTGCTCGCGGGGTTCGATCCCCGCGTCGTGCTCAAGGACGGCGGACTCTCCGAAATCGCCGACGAACTCCTCTTCGAGAACGAGATTCCGGTCGGTCCCGCCGCCGACGTCGCCATGCAGGAGGTCGACGAACTCGCCGTCGCACGCGAGGACGATGTCGAAGCGGCCATCGACGACTGGCACGAACGCGCCGAGGATCGAAAACGGGATCGCAAAGCGGCGATGGTCGACCAACTCATCAGCGAACATCGAGCCGGCGACAACGAGGTTTAACCCGTCCGTCGGTTCGACGGCAGTGGCGCACCGGTGGATCGAGAGGACCGCTGGCGAGAAGAAACGTATGGGATCGCAGCGAACGCAGTCGGAGACGGTTAGAACATCCCGAAGTTCTGGAGCATACCCGAGATCAGGGACTTGACGACCAATCCCAATCCGGCTACGATGAGTGCCATTCCGGCAGCAATCAAGAGGTTCTGCGAGGCGATCAGGCCGATACCAGCAACCAGAATCACGAGACCGGCGATTCCGAGCGCACCGAGATTCCGTAACATACGGAGGGTTGCAGAGCCGAGCGAAATAAACGGCGTGGTTCCCCGCTCAGCGGACGAGAACCGCCAGCCACCGGTCATTGCGCTAGATGGAACGATAAAGCGTTAAACCCCTCGAACGTGAATCCGCGGCCATGAGCGACGGAGATGGCGGTCGCAAGAACCTCCGGATGCCCGAGAACGACGAGGTCTTCGCGACCGTCACGGACATGCTCGGGGCGAATCGGGTCAAAGTACGCTGTGCCGACGGGACCGAGCGCACCGCGCGCATCCCCGGGAAGATGCAGAAACGCATCTGGATCCGCGAAGACGACGTCGTGCTCGTCGAACCCTGGGACTGGCAGGACGAGAAGGCCGATATCACCTGGCGCTACGAGAAGAGCGAAGCCGACCAGCTTCGGGAAGAAGGCCATATTCAATAGAACCGAACGTTTGCTCTGCGGGCGCGCCTACGGCGTACCCTCGGCAAAACGTCGACGAAAAGCACTTCTCTCTCCGTTTTGGCCCCTTCGGGGCCTCCACATCGGTCGTCGGCCTGCTCGGGCCTGCGGCCCTCGCGGTGAACGGCGTCACTCGGGTTCCTCGAACCGCTCGTTCGCCGACAAAACCAAGGGGGTTTCTGCGATTCGGCATCCGAGAAGTGATTGAGGGGGGTCCGACTCGAGCGGGACTACGGTACTGTGATTTACTGATTCTAGACGATCACCGAGCTCGCCATCGAATCCGCGTCAGCGGATGCAGCGGATTCACACCGAGAACGTCGTAGGTCACGTCGGTCACGTCCAGCGATTCCGACGTTCGAAACTGGTCGGAAACGTCATCACTGTAGCCGCGTTCCCGTGAATACCCGCGGCGCAGGTACCCCAGAACGGTCACCGAATGAGGGCCGACCTATTCGAGATGAACGCCGGCGGTAACTGATCGGTCGGCTGCGAGCGTCTCGAGTCGCTCGATCCCGAACGACGGATTACAGATCCGCGATGTCTTCGATCGCGTCGGTCAGTTCTCTGATGCTCTCGAGGTCGTGTTCGCCCATGTGGCCGATGCGGAACGTCTCCTCGCCGAGTTGCGAGCCGTAACCGTTCGAGAAGACCATGTCGTACTCCTCGCTGACGGCCTCGATCGTCGCGGCGACGTCGATCCCCTGCGTATTCTCGATACAGCTCACCGTCTGGGACTCGTACCCTTCCTCGGGGAACATGTCGAAGTGGTCGCGCGCCCACTCGCGGGTGTACTCGGCCATCTCCCGATGGCGCTGGTCCCGTGCGTCGTGGCCCTCCTCGAGCATGTGCTTCATCTGTTTGCGGTAGGCCAGCATGATCGGAATCGCGGGCGTGGAGTGGGTCTGTCCCTTTCGGTCGTAGTAGTCGATCGTGCGCTGGAAGCCGCCGTACCACGACGCCGAGTCCTTCTCGAGTTCGCGCTCGTAGGCGTCGTCGCTGACGACGCAGATCGCTAGCCCCGGCGGCATGGCGAACGCCTTCTGACTCGAGGCGAAGATGACGTCGATGTTGTGCTCGTCGATGTCGACGATGTCCCCACCCAGCGCGGAGACCGCGTCGACGACGAAGTACGTGTCGGGGTAGTCGGCGACGACGTCGCCGATCTCCTCGATGGGATTTCGCACGCCCGTCGAGGACTCGTTCATCACGGTCGCGACGACGTCGTAGTGCTTGTCGCTTGCCTCGAGTTCCTCACGGATGTCCGCGGGTTTGATGGCCTGTCCCCAGTCGTACTCGAGTCGGTCGACGTCCTTGCCCAGTCGCTCGGCCACGTTGGCGTGGCGCTCGCTGAAACTGCCACAGGTCGGGACGAGGATGTTCTCGTCGACGAGGTTGAGCGTCGAGGCCTCCCAGAACTCGGTGCCAGACCCCGTCAGGATGACGACCTCGTTGTCGGTGCCGAGGAACTCCTTGGTGTCCTCGACGATAGTCGTATAGAGGTCGGTCATGCGGTCCATCCGGTGGCCGAACATCGGCTCGCACATCGCGTCGATCACGTCGTCGCGCACTTCGGTCGGACCGGGGATATACAGCGTCTTGTCGGGATAGTCGCCCGTGTATTCGCGTTTCTTCGTCACGGATGTCACCTGATACGGGCTACTGCGGAACGAGGTGGTATGGTACTTTTGATGCCACCCAGTGAGTGAGCGATCACCGGCGGGACGTATTCCCTTCGCGAGCAGGCGGACAGTTCGATCAGGGACGTGCGCTCACTGCTCGAGCGTGGAACGGCTCGAGATTGACAGAACAATAAGGAGAGGGACGTTGATGCTGCATCGGGACACTCCCCGACGACGATAGGGTATCAGTAGTGATTACTGTTGTGTGGCTATCGGAGCCCACCGAGAAAAAGCGTCAGAAAGCGATCGGAAACTGCAACGGTCAGACAGTGTCGACCGTTCCGCCCGAACCGTGGCGTAGAATCCGTTATTCGAGTTTGATGCTGCCGTGCATCCCGACTCGGTAGTGGGGCTGACAAACGTACTCGACGGTATCGCTCGATGCTTCGAACTCGACGCTCAGGCCGGGTTCGCTGTCATCGGTCTTTTCAGTCGGTCCTGCGACGGCCGACTCGCTGTCGTCGTAGATCGCGAGGTTGTGTGTGCCCTGCTCGTTCTCCGCCCAGGTGATCGTGTAGGTCTCACCTTCGGTGAGGCTGAGGTCGGGGTTCTCCACGCCTTCGATCTTGGACGGCGCCATACCTTCCCAGGACTGAGCATTCGATTTGAGTTTGATTTCTTTCCCGGACTCGATCGTGTACGGCCCCTCACTGCCGCCGTTGCCGTCACCGTTGCCGTCACCGTTACCGTCGCTGCTACAACCGGCGACGAGCGCCGTCGATGCAGCCGCACCAGTAAGCTTCAGCGCTGTCCGCCGCGAAACCGGGTTATCTCGTGCCATCATCGGGGTTTGGGCCTGAGCACATAAAAATTGATACCTTCTTCCCATACAACGTTATGTGACTACATAGCACAACATAGAACGATTAGACGAGCTCGAACGGGTCCGCGATCAGGCGTTTTCGCGGTCGCCCGACCGAAACCGGTCGGGAGGCTCGAGCGAGAGCCGCAAGAATACGGGCACGGTGACGACGGCGATCGCGATCTCGAGGCCGCCGACGACGAGGAAGGCCAGATCGTAGCCGTAGCTGCCGGCGACGGTGCCGCCGATGAGAAAGCCGCCGAGGAAGCCGAGGCTGCCGGCCAGGTTGAACCCGGCCATGGCGACGCCGCGCTCGCTCTCGTCGGCGAGGTCGGTGACCAGCGCCATCGTCGCGGGGGCGACGAGCGCCCCGAGGACGCCGACCCCTGCCATCGCGATCGCCGCGGTCGGGACCGAGGGCGAAGCCCCGACGAGGAGGATACCGCCGCCGTAACACACCGAGCCCACGACGATCGGCACCGTCCGACCGATCCGATCCGAGAGGGCTCCCATCGGATACTGCAGGATGGCAAAAGGTGCGAAAAAGCACGCCAGCAGGAGGCCGGTCGTTCCCGCGCCGAGGCCGAACGTTTCCTGAAAGTAGAGGGTGCCCACGAGCGCGAAAAACCCCGCGGTAAGCCGGTCGACGAAGCCGAAGGCGTACGGGATCGACAGCGTCGGCCGGTGGCGGATACCCTCGACGAGGGCTCGAGCGGTCCGGTGCTCGTCGGGGGCGCGATCGTCGACGAGCGAGACGAGGCCGCCGACACAGACCAGGAGACCGGCGGCGACGAGCAATGGCGCGACTGGATCGACCGCCGTGAGCTGGCCGCCGACCGGAGCGCCGAGAGCGGCCCCGAGCCCGATGGCGATCCCCGCCGCACCCATGTTCCGGCCGTGGCCGCCCTCCAAGTCCATCAGCATGGTCATCGTCAGGGAGAACGCGCCGATGGTCATCGCGCCCTGAACGATTCGCAGGAGGAGCACCCCTCGAAGGGGATCGAGCCGACGATCGGGACGGCGGCGAGGGCGGCATACCCGAGCGCGCCGGCGATCGAACCGGCGACGATAAACGGCGTGCGTCGACCGGTCGCATCGCTCACGACGCCCCAGACGCCGACGAACGAAACGTAGGCGGCGAACTCGGCGACCAGAAACCACATGCTCGCGTCTAGCGGGGTCGCCGCGAACGCCGACGCCGTCGCGTCGGCACCCAGCGTCTCGACGAGCGTCGCGACGCCGGGATAGAGCAGCACTTGCGAGAACAATACCGCAAAGACCAGGGCGGCGAGCACGACCCGGTCGCGGTCACTCGAGTGCACGACCGGCTCTTTGCGCTCGGGAACTATCAAGTCGTTCGTCTCGGACCGAACCGATTCGGGCAGTATCATGCACGGCAATACGGTCGGAATCGATACGCGTTCGGTCGTCCTCGTCGTCGTCGCCGTCGTTGAGCGGACCGTCGGCCGGTTCGGGCTCGAGCGCGCCATCGATCAGGCGTGACACTCTCTAGCCTGCGCTTTTTGCCGTTACTACGACGCATATATATCTATAGAAGTATGCATGTTAAACATGAGCGACGACGCGAGCGACGGGCACGACGCCGGCGGCGAGACCGAAACGTCGGCGACACCGCCGGAGGACGGCAGCGCGGAACGGTGTCGTTCGAGGGACGACGAAGCCGCCACCGACGAGCGCGGCCTCGGCACGCGGAGCGTCCATGCAGGTCAGTCACCGGACCCGGAAACCGGTGCGATGGCACCGCCGATCCACCAGACGACCTCTTACGTCTTCGGCGACGCCGACACCGCCGCCGCCCGGTACGCCCTCGAGGACGACGGCTACATCTACTCGCGGATCGCCAACCCGACCGTCACCACGCTCGAGGAGCGCCTCGCCGCCCTCGAGGGCGGCGCGGGCGCGGTCGCGACCGGCAGCGGCATGGCCGCGCTCGACTCAGCCGTCCTGATTCTCGCCGAGGCGGGCGACAACGTGGTCTGTTCGACCGACACCTACGGCGGGACGACGGCCTACTTCTCGAAGACCGCGACCCGGCGGGACATCGAGCCGAAATTCGTCCCCACCCTCGAGTACGACGAGTACGAGGCGGCCATCGACGAGGACACTGCCTTCGTCCACGTCGAGACGATCGGCAACCCGTCGCTGGTGACGCCCGACTTCGAACGTCTTGCCGAGATCGCTCACGAGCACGGGGTTCCCCTCGTCGTGGACAACACGTTCGCGACGCCGGCGCTCTGTCGCCCGCTCGAGCACGGGGCTGACATCGTCTGGGAGTCGACGACCAAGTGGCTCCACGGCTCCGGCACGACCGTCGGCGGCGTGCTGGTCGACGGCGGCTCCTTTCCCTGGGGCGACCACGGCTACGACGAGATCGCGGGCCGGAACCACGCCTACCACGATGTCGACTTCTCGCGGGACTTCCCGGACGCTCCCGTCGCCGCCGCGGCCAGGTTCCGCTCGCTGCGCAGTCTGGGCAACCAGCAGTCACCGTTCGACGCCTGGCAAACGTTACAGGGACTCGAGTCCATGCCGCTTCGCGTCGAGAAACACTGCGAGAACGCGGCCATCGTCGCGGCGTACCTCGACGACCACGAGGACGTCGACTGGGTCACGTACCCCGGACTCGAGGAGCATCCAACCCACGACAACGCCACCCGCTACCTGTCGGATTTCGGTGGCATGGTCGCGTTCGGGCTGGAGGACGGCTTCGAGGCGGGCAAGGCCTTCTGCGAGAACGTCGAGTTGGCCTCGTTCCTCGCGAACATCGGGGACGCCAAGACGCTGGTGATCCATCCCGCCAGTACAACCCACGGCCAGCTGACGCCCGCGGAACGCGAGGAGGCGGGCGTCACGGCCGATCTGATTCGGATGTCCGTCGGGATCGAGGACCCCGAGGATATCCTGGCGGATCTCGAGGGAGCGATCGCGGCGGCGACGCGGGCGGCGGGTGAGACAGCGTGACAACGAAGGAGACGGCCAGCATCGGGACGTTCGAGTTCCTCTCGGGGGAGTCGGTTCCGAACTTCGAGATCGCGTACGAGACCTACGGCGACTTTACCGGCGACAACGCGGTCTTGGTCTGTCACGCGCTGACCGGCAGCGCCCACGTCGCTCGCCGGCCCGATTCGGGGGGCGAAACCGCCGGCCAGGCTCGCGCCTGGTGGGGCGATGTCGTCGGCCCCGGGAAAGCGATCGATACGACGGAGTACTACGTCATCTGTGCGAACGTCCCGGGGTCGTGTTATGGGACGACCGGCCCGGCGAGCGAGAACCCCGAGACGGGCGAACCCTACGGGACCGACTACCCGCCGGTCACGGTCGGCGACTGGACCCGCGCCCAGCGGCGGCTGCTGGACGCACTCGGCGTCGGCCGGCTCCACGCCGTCATCGGCGGCAGCGTCGGCGGGATGAACGTCCTCGACTGGTTGCGCCGGTTCCCCGACGATGTCGAACGTGCCGGTGCGGTCGCGACCGCCGCCCGCCTCGACGCCCAGTGTCTCGCGCTCGATACCGTTGCCCGGCGGGCGATCACGGGCGACCCTAACTGGAACGGCGGCCACTACTACGGCGGACCCGGACCCGAGGAGGGGCTGGCTCGAGCGCGCCAGATCGGACACATCATGTACCTCTCGAAGGCCTCGATGGGCCGGAAGTTCGGTCGCCGATCGGCGGGCCGGGAAGCGGTCCGCGAGGAGCCGCCGGACCCCGCCGCGGCCTTCTTCCCGTATCGCGAGGTCGAGTCCTATCTGGACTATCAGGCCGACAAGTTCACCGATCGGTTCGACGCCAACAGCTACCTCTACCTGACACGCGCGATGGACGACTTCGATCTGGCAGCCGGCTACGAATCCGACGCCGACGCGCTGGCGGCGTTCGAGGGCGAACTCCTGCTCCTCTCGTTTACCGGGGACTGGCACTTCACCGTCGACCAGGCCGAATCGCTGGCGGGGGCCTGTCGCGAGGCCGCCGTCGACATCGCACACCACGTGGTCGAATCCGACCACGGCCACGACGCCTTCCTCGTCGAACCCGAAAAAGTCGGCCCGCCGCTGTCGAACTTGCTCGAGGAGGGACTCGCCGGGCGGGCGATCACGGATACGGTGCCGGAGTCCGACGAGCAAACCGAGTTCGCGCCGGTTCACACGAGTCTCTTTTCCGAATGACGGGCTGACGGCGGGACGGGTCTCGAACGGCTGTGTGATCGTGTCGGCGGTGGCTATCCGCGACTCGAGAGACCGGAGCGGACGTTATCGGGGGGTCCCGTGGCCGGCACCGCGGTCAAAGGAGACGTACTGGTCGGCGAGCGACCGATCGGACCGGCGGCGCGCGAGCCAGTAGCGAAGGTCGGAGACGAACAGCGCGAGGTTCTCCCGGGCGAACAGGTTCATCGAGACTCCCTGTGGGGACCGGAACAGGGCGATCAACGACCACATCGAGCCGGCGGCGAACGCGCCGGTCGCCGAGAAGGTCATTCCCAGCGTAAAGAAGGTCAGACTGTAGACGAACCCGATCCCCATCGAGGGGAGACTCGTGCCGAGAGGGACCCGTGCGTTCGGGTCACGCAACGTCGGCGCGAGAAAGACGATCGAGAGGCCGCTTCCGAGCATGAAGACGAAGTCCTGCCACATCATCAAAAGCACTTACTCGAGTACGAGTTAAAACCTTCTCGGTCGAGAAATCGGAACTTAGAGCGGATATTCACGGATCGATGACCGTCCGACCGACCCAGCGGTCAGCGGCGCTTCGCGCCGCTCAGTCGCGGATCGAGTGCGAGCACGAGCACACAACAGCTGGTTACGCTCGATAAGTCAGTAGTACCGGTGGAATCAGCGGTCGGCGAGCACGCCGTCTTCGACGAGCGTCTCTCGGGCCTCGGCCATCGACGTGACGACGACATCGCAGTGGGGTTCGACCGCCGGCTTGGGTTCGAAGCCGATCGCGAGACCGGCGACCTCGAGCATCGGCAGGTCGTTGGCCCCGTCGCCGACCGCGACGGTGTCCGCAAGGTCGACGCCGACATCGTCGGCGAGGTCCGCGAGCGCGTCGTCTTTGGTGCCCTCGATCAGCGGCCCGTCGACCGCGCCCGTGAGTTCGCCCGCCTGCATCGGGAGCCGGTTCGAGACGATGTGATCGACGGAGACCCCCTCGCGCTCCAAGGCGGCCGCGACGCCGCGTTCGAATCCGCCCGTGAGAATCGCGGTCGTAACGCCCGCGTCGTTCAGTTCCTCGATGAGATCGGCAGCACCCTCGCGGAGGACGACCTCGTCGAAGGCGGCGTCGGCCTCGGCCTCTGGGAGCCCCTCGAGCAGGGCCGCGCGCCTGCGGAGACTCTCGGCATAGCCGATCTCGTCGTTCATCGCACGGTCGGTGATGTCGGCCATGTCTTCGGCGACACTGCGGCGGTCGCCGAGCAACACGGTCATCTCGGAGTCGGAAAGCGTCCCGTCGAAGTCGAAAGCGACGACTGTCATGGTGGCCCGGTTGTCGGCCCCCGGATAAACCAGTTCAGGTTTCCAGCCGCCGCGGCGCACTGGTTCCACGTATCGAGCGACCGAAACGTATTATGACGCCGGCTCCGTTGCCGCCCACATGTCGCAGAATCGACGCTTCGAGTACGACAAAGGACCGCGTCTCGAGGACGACACGACACCTCCTGAGAGCGACGATGACGCGGACGCTGACGAGCGACCCGCGCCCGACGCCGGCGATCGACGTATCGCGGTCGCCCCCTGGAAGGCCGGGTCCGTCGCGGGCGTGAGCGCGTTCGTGATCGTGTTCGCCGCGTTCTACCAGTTGATCACGGCGTACGCCGCAACGGGTTCGTACGGACAGGGCGACTCCGGCCCGAGTAACTGGGTCATCGCGGGACTCACGACGCTGGCAAACCACGGCGCGGCGATTCAACAGGGCGGCGAACCGATCGACGGGATCGGAATGTATCCCGTCGGCCTCGTCCCGTCCGTCTCGGCGCTGATTCCGGCAGTGGTCCTGCTCGCCGCCGGCTACTTCCTCGTCCGATACGTTGCCCTCGAGACGCGCCGGGAGGCCGGAGTCGCGGTCGGCGCGTTCCTCGTGAGTTACGTCGTTCTGGCCGTCGGACTCGCAGTACTCGCCCAGTGGACGCCCGGGACGGGGACCGAAGGGATGGAGGAGGGTGCGATCACTGCCGCGACGGACCTCTCGCTGATCGTCACCGTCGGCGGAACGGTCCTCACCTTCGCGCTACTCGGTGCCGGTGTCGCCGCTCTGCCGCGACTGCGACCGGCGGGCGACGAGTAACCGTCCGACCGATCCGACTCGGGGTCGCGTACAGCACTGCCGACATCCGCGCCGTCGGGCGATACGGCCGACCTCTATCTCCGGTGTTTATATAACTCGCCCGGTACGTTACCGTCGCGTGGCCAGCGACGACCGGGCGGGCGAACGACCGACCGCAAGCGAGTCCCTCGAGTCCCCGCTTTGTTCGTTCGACGACAGCGATTTCTTCCAGCAGTTAGTGGCAAACACGTCCGAGGGGCTGCTGACGATCGACGAGGAGAGCACGATCGTGTTCGCGAATCCCGCGATCGAGGACATCCTCGGCTACAGTCCCGCGGCGCTGATCGGCTCCTCGAAGACGACGCTGATCCCCGATCGACTCCAGTCGGCCTACGCTGCCGGGCTCGAGACGTACCTCCGGACGGGCGAGCGGAACATCGATTGGGACGGGATCGAACTCCCCGCGGTCCACGAGGACGGCCACGAGGTGCCCGTCTTGGTGAGCCTTCGGGAACACACACACGAGGGACAGCGCCTGTTTACGGGGCTGTTCCGCGACATCTCCGATCGGAAGGCGCGACAGCGCCGCTTCGAGGCCGTCTTCAACAATACCTACCAGTTTACCGGGCTTCTCGAGCCCGACGGGACGATCCTCGAAGTAAACGAGACGGCGCTGTCTTTCGTCGACCTCGAACTCGACGACGTCGTCGGCGAACCGGTCTGGGAGACGGAGTGGTTTCAGTTGCGCGACGCCGCGCGCGACACGGCGCTCGAAGGAGTCGAACGCGCCAGACAGGGGGAACTGTTCCGGGACGAACTCCGAATCCAGGGGGCCGACCGAACCGCGATCATCGACTTCTCGATCCGCCCGATCACCGATCGGAACGGGGAGATACAGCTGCTCGTTTCCGAAGGGAGGGACATCACCGCCCTCAAACTACGCGAACGACACCTTCGGGTCCTCCATCGACTGCTCCGACACAACCTTCGAAACGACCTCAACATCATCAACGGCTTCGCAGAAACCCTCCAGTCGGCGGTCGAAAACGAGACCCACCGCGAGTACGCGGCCGAGATCGTGGACACGTCGAGCGCGCTGATCGACACGACCGAAACGGCGAAACAGCTCGCCGATGCCACCCTCGACGAGGACGGCGGCCGGACGGCGATCGACGTCCGGGACATCCTCGAGACGGTCGTCGCGGATCTCCGGACGCAGTATCCCGCGAGTTCGATCACGGTCGTCGACTCCGTCGATGCCGCGGTCGCCGCCGATTCCCGCCTGAACACCGTCCTCGAGGAAGTGATCCACAACGCGATCGTCCACGCCGAGGGCTCCGATCCGACGGTGGAGATCAGCGTCGTCACCGTCGACGCCGATACGGTCGGCGTTCGCGTCTTCGATACCGGTCCCGGGATTCCCGTGTCCGAGCGGACGGGGATTTTCAACGACGAACAGATCACGCAGGTCAGACACGGCAACGGGCTCGGGCTCTGGCTCGCCAGCCTGATCGTCGACGACTACGGTGGCTATCTGGATTACGAACCTCGAGCCGACGGTTCCGGAAGCTGCGTGACCGTGTGCCTTCCGCGAGCGCAGCCCCCGTGAGCAACCCTGCGAATCGAACGGCCCGGCCGACTTCAGTCGTCGTCCTCGACCGGCGTCTTGACGATCGTCACCGGTCGGCTAGCCAGCCGTGCGACGCGATCGGTGACGCTCCCGAGCAGTTGGCGGTACTCGCCCGAGCGTTCCTTCGATCCCATAACGAGCAGATCGACGGCAGCCTCGTCGGCGTACGTGAGGATCTGTTCGTGGGGTCGGCCGTGTCTGACGACCGTCGTCGGCTCGAGTCCCGCCTCCCGGGCCGCGTCGGCCGCCGACTCGAGGGCCTCCTCGCCGACGTGCTCGAGGGCGGCCTCGAGACTTTCGAACTCGTGGACGTATTCGTCGCCGCTGTACGTGTTGTAGACATCGCTGTCGACGACGTACAGTAGGTGGAGCTCCGCACCGGTGTGCTCGGCGAGGGCGATGGCGTGTTCAGTCGCTAGTTCCGTCCCCTCCGCAGCGTCGGTCGGCAGCAGGACTCGATCGTACATACGGGACAATACACGCGTTCGACATATAGATATGGCCCACAATTCCTGCGTCGTGGGAGTTCCACATCGGATCGGTCGCCCCGTGCGCCGATACGGGCTATGGGACCGGCCGCTGTCGCGAAGTGTGAGTGTGCCGGACAGCGGTATTTTTTGCCGCCCTCGACCACAACGGAAGGGTTTACGTGCTCCGCGCGGTTGTCTCGCGCATGAAGGTTCTCGTCACGGATCCGATCGCGGACGCGGGTCTGGACGTACTCAGAGAGGCCGGCCACGAAGTCGAGACGGGTTACGAACTCGAGGGCGACGACCTCCTCGAGGCGGTATCCGATGCGAACGGACTGATCGTTCGCTCCGGGACCGAGGTCACCGCGGCGGTCCTCGAGGCCGCCGAGGACCTCGTGATCGTCGGCCGCGCCGGGATCGGTGTCGATAACATCGATATCGACGCTGCGAAGGACCACGGTGTTATCGTCGCCAACGCGCCCGAAGGGAACGTTCGCGCGGCCGCCGAACACACCGTCGCGATGACGTTCGCGACCGCCCGCTCGATCCCCCAGGCCCACATCCGCCTGCAGAACGGCGAGTGGGCGAAAAGCGACTACCTCGGGACCGAACTCAACGGCAAGACGCTGGGCGTTGTCGGCCTCGGTCGCGTCGGCCAGGAGGTCGCCAAGAAACTCGACTCGCTCGGTATGGACGTCGTCGCCTACGATCCCTACATCAGCGAGGAGCGCGCCGAGCGTATCGGTGCCGAACTCGTCGAGTTCGAGCCGTGTCTCGAGGCCGCCGACTTCGTGACCGTCCACACCCCGCTGACCCCCGAAACGGAGGGGCTGATCGGCGAGGACGAACTCGACCTGCTGGGCGACGGCTACCTGGTCAACTGCGCCCGCGGCGGCGTCGTCGACGAGGACGCCCTCGCTGCCAAGGTCGAGGACGGCACCCTCGCCGGCGCGGCGATCGACGTCTTCGCCGAAGAGCCCCTGGCGGCCGATTCGCCGCTGCTCGAGCACGACGAGATCATCGTGACGCCCCATCTGGGCGCGTCGACGGAGGCCGCCCAGGAGAACGTCGCCACCTCGACGGCGGCCCAGGTCAACGCCGCACTGGTCGGGGAGCCCGTCGCGAACGCGCTGAACGCCCCCTCGATCGACGAGAGCGCGTTCCCCCGCGTCGAGCCCTACATCGACCTCGCCGAAACCGCCGGCAAGGTCGCCGCCCAACTGCTCGAGGGCCGCATCGAAGACATCGAAGTCGTCTACGAAGGCGATATCGCCGATGAGGACATCGAGTTCGTCACTGCGAGCGCACTCAAGGGCGTCTTCCAACCCCTCGAGTGGCAGGTCAACGCGGTCAACGCGCCCCAGATCGCGGAGGATCGGGGCGTCGACGTCACCGAATCCAAGACCCGCCAGGCCGAGGACTTCCAGAGCCTGGTCTCCGTGACCGTCAGCAACGACGACGACGAGGTCTCGGTCGACGGGACCCTCTTTGCCGGCGACGATCCGCGGATCGTCCGCATCGACGGCTACCGCGTCGACGCGATCCCCCACGGGCGGATGGTCGTCACGCGTAACACCGACGAACCCGGCGTCATCGGCCTCATCGGGTCCGTCATGGGCTCCCACGACGTCAACATCGCCGGTATGTTCAACGCCCGCGAGACCATCGGCGGCGAGGCCCTGACCGTCTACAACGTCGACAGCGAGGTTCCCGACGCGGCCAAGGCGGAACTCGAGTCCGACGACCGGGTCATCGGCGTCAGCGACATCACGCTGAACGGGCAGGCCTGATCGGTCTCGAGGACCGAACCGACCGACGCAGCGATATTTTTCGTCACGGTCCGGTGAGAGATCCCGTCAAGCCGCAGGATCAGGGCCGATACACCGACGAAGAGCAGCCTCGAGGACGCCGCAGAGACGAGAGAGGGGATTCGAGAAGGGATCGGATTATCGACCGCTTCGTCGTCGGCCGACTGCTGCTCGCGGTCGGACTCATGGTGGTGTCGGGTCTGGTCGCGGCGTCGATGGCGACCGCCACAACGATCGCCGTAGCGATCGGCTTCCCGGTGTACACGGCCGTACCGTTCGTCCTCGGCCGCTGGAGTTGGACCGGCCGCTAGCACCACGCCCCCGTTTTCGGACCCGTGATTTTCGAAAGCGCTACGTGCGGGTCACCCGCGGCAAAAGACCTATCGCTCGGCCGACCGATATCACGAGTATGGACGACGACGTTTCGGTCGACTTCGGCGAGGACGGGCTCGTCCCCGCCGTCGCACAGGACGCCGAGACCGGCGAGGTACTGATGCTGGCATACGTCTCGCCGGAGGCCCTCGAGCGGACGCGCGAAACCGGCCGAGCGCACTACTACTCCCGGAGCCGCGACGAGCTCTGGGAGAAAGGCGCGACGAGTGGCCACGTCCAAGCGGTCGAGGAGGTCCGCGTGGACTGTGATGCCGATACGCTCCTCTATCTGGTCGACCAAGAGGGCGGTGCGTGTCACACCGGCCACCGGTCGTGTTTCTACCGGACGATCGAGGGCGAGAACGTCGGCGAGCAAGTGTTTGACCCCGACGCGGTCTACGAGTGAAATGAGCGAACGCGCCCCTCCCGCCGACGCCGGCTCGAGCGCTCCCGACCGGCGTACCGACGGCGAGCCGACGCCCCTCGAATCGCTCGAAACCGCCCGAAAGCGATTCGCGACGGCAGACGAACGGATCGAAGACCACGGCGAGGAGACCGTCGAGGCAGTGACAGCGGCCTACCGCAACGCGACGACGCTCCTCGAGGACTACGTCGACCGCGCGACCGGGACCGGCAAGGAGAACTTTCAGGCCTACATCGAACTCGAGGGCAAGTTCGACGGGCTCGTCTCCGGCCTCGCCGAGGACCTCCCCGAGTACGAGGTCTTCGAGGACGCCCTCGAGGCGATCGACAAGCGCCGGCTCAGCGAGTCCGACTTCGAGCGCGCCCACGACTGTCTCGAGCCGGCCGCCGAGTACGCCGACCTGTTAGAAGAACGCGAGGCCGCCCGCGAGGAGGTAGCGGAGGCCCGAAAAACGGCTGCCAAACGTCTACGGGGACTTGACGACGAAATCGACGAGCACGAACGGCTGCTCGAGTTGGCGAACGCGGACCTCGATGCTCCGGTCGAGCGGCTCCGGGAGCCGATCGAGCGGTACAACGAGGCGGTCCGCGAGGCCTTTCGGGAGTATCGGCTCGCGGCCAGTGCGCGCGAGGTGTTCGCCCTGCTCGAGCGGAGCCGGTGGTATCCGTTCGTGGATTACGAGCAACCGCCCGCCGATCTGGCGGAATACGTCCGCGACAACCCGGCCGGCGAGTGTACGCTCCCGGAACTGCTTGACTATGCGAGTTACTCCCGATCGAAGCTCTCACACTACGTCAACAGCGCGGACGAACTCAAGCGAAACGTCGCCACACAGCAGACGTACCTCGACGGAATCGACGCCGAACCGCTGACGATCGACTGGCCGCCGGAGCCGGCCGGCGCGCTTCGCTGCCGGGCGCGGGAGTATCGCCCCTTCGTCACCCGAATCGCCGACGAAGACACCGTCGCGGCACTGCGCGAGGTCCGCCTGCTCGCGACCGGTCCCGACTACGATCGCCTGCAGACCGCCGCACAGGCGGTTGCACAACTCACGCCCGCCGAACGCGAGCGCCTGAGCGACGGCCGCGTCGCGGACAAACTCGAGGCCCTGCGAACCGAACGGGAGCGACTCGAGGACGCCCTCGAGATCGAGGACCCGGTCTGAGTCCGCGACTCCGACGGTCCGGACTCTCGACCCCGGATTTTAGCCGCTACTCCCCGAATAGTCGCGTATGCCCAGACACGTCCTCGTCCCGATGGACGACTCCGAGCCGGCGCAAGCGGCACTCGAGCACGCCCTCGAGTGGGTGCCGGCCGATCGAGTGACGGTCGTCCACGCGGTCGACGACCTCGAGACGGACTACGGTGGCGGCGTCGCGGGGGATGACGAGCCCGCGTTCTTCGCCGACGTCCGGGACACCGCCGCCGCGTACGACGGCACCCTCGAGATGACCGTCATCGAGGGCAGCGGGGTCGCGGACGCGATCCTCGAGTACGTGACCGAAGCGGATGTCGACGCGATCGTCATGGGCAGCGAGGGGAAAACCGGCGTCTCGCGAGTGTTGCTCGGCAGCGTCGCGGAGGCCGTCACGCGGCGCGCGGAACTTCCCGTGACGATCGTTCCGTGAATAGGTGGGTGGCAGTCGAAGGATTCAGATGTCAGCCTTCGCGGCGGCCAGTGCATCGTACATGTCGCCGGCGAGTTCCTCGGCGCGGTCGCCGTCGCGGGCTTCGGCGTAGATCCGGACGAGCGGTTCGGTTCCGGAGGGGCGGGCGAGCACCCACGCGTCGCCGTAATCCAGCCGGTAGCCGTCGCGCGTGTTGAGGTCCGCGTCGGCGGCCTGGGCCTGATTGGCCGCCGCGTCGAGCATCGCGTCGCGTTCGGCCGTCGATTCGTACTCGACGTTGTGGCGGACGTTGACGTAGCCGCCGTAGGGCGCGACGATCTCGCTGACGGGGCGCTCGGCGACCAACTCGAGGAAACGCGCGGCCGTGAAGGCCCCGTCTCGCGAGAGCCGGTAATCGGGGAAGAAGATCCCGCCGTTGCCCTCCCCCGCGACTGGCACCCGCTCGCCGTTCTCCTCGAGTTCCTCGATCCGGGTGATGATGTTCGTCGAGCCGATCGGGGTCAACTCGAGTTCGGCCCCGACCTCGGTGACGACGTCGACGAGCCGCTGAGAGACGTTGACCGCCGAGACGGTGGTGTCGCCGGCCTCGAGTTCGGCAGCCGCGAGCGCGGCGAGCGTGGCGTCACCCTCGACGTACGAGCCGGTTTCGTCGAAGAAGATGGCGCGGTCGGCGTCGCCGTCGTGAGCGATGCCGATGTCGGCGTCGGTCGCGCGGACGAGTCGGCCGAGGTCGGTGAGGTTGTCGGGGACCGGCTCGGGGTCCCGACCCGGGAAGTGGCCGTCGGGTTGGGCGTTGACCGTGACCACTCGACAGCCCAGCGCTCGGAAGAACTCGGGGCTGGTCAGCGATCCCGCGCCGTGACCCGGATCGAGCGCGACGGTGAGGTCGGCGTCGGCGATCCGGTCCCGATCGGCGGCTGCAAGCAGTTCGTCGACGTACGCCTGCGTCACGCCGTCAACCTCGCGAACGCAGCCGGTCTCGTCCCAGGGGGCGACGGTGAACGATTCGGCGAGCAGCGTCTCCTCGATGGACTCGAGGTCGGCAGTCGAGAGCTCCACGCCGTCGTCGCCGACGAGTTTGACGCCGTTATACGGTGGCGGATTGTGCGAGGCCGTGATGACCAGTACTGGGACGCCCTCCCGTTCGGCGTAGGCCTGTGCACCTGGCGTCGGGACGATTCCGAGGCGGTCGACATCGGTACCGGTACTCGCCATCCCGCTCGCGGCCGCGTCGGCCAGCATCCGCCCGGTATGGCGAGTGTCGCGGGCGATAGCAACTCGGTCCCCACCGTGCCCGTCTCCCCAGGTTGTCCCCGCCGCTTTCGCGACGCGCAAGACGAACGCGGGCGTCAGCTCCTCGTTGGCGACGCCTCGTGTCCCGCTCGATCCGAAGACTTGCATCACGCCCTAGTCCGACCGGACTCCTGAAAGGGATTCCGCAAACCGACCGACGGTGGCCGTCCGTGACGGAACGTTTTCGGCCCGTCGCCGCCACGGATTCGTATGGACTCGATCGAGGAAAAACGCGTCTACGGCGACCGCAAGGGCGCGAGTACGGCCTACGTCACGAGCGAGATGGGCGTCGTCCGCGTTCGCGTCGCCGGCGATACCGTCGGCGAATTCGGACTTTGTGAGCGCTGTCACGCTCGAGACGTTGCGGCAATCGGTGACGGCGTCGCCATCGCGACCGACGACGACGTTCGCGTCCGCACGCTCGAGGGCGGGAACGGTACCGGCGACGAGACGTTCGTCGGAACGGGATTCGGCCCGGCAGTCGCCGTTGGCTACGACGACCGCGATCTGATCGCCGCCGATCCGGACGGCCGCATCGCGCGGCGAGCGGCCGGGACCGACGAGTGGACCACGCTCGAGAACGGGAGCGGTGCCACGGTGCGGGCGATCGATGACGACCTCGTCGGCACCGATGACGGCGTCTCCCGCGTCCACGGAGGCAGGCTCGAGCACGCGGGGTTGACGGCCGTCCGCGACGTTTCGGCCGCCGGTGTCCCGCTCGCCGCAACCGTCGACGGGCTCTATAAACTCGGGAACGGCTGGCTGGAACTCCTCGGAGGGTCGTTCGAGACCGTCGCGGCGGACCCGCGCTCGGAACCCGGGCGACTCGAGCGCGCACACGCGGTTGCGGACGATGCGTGCTACGAGTATCCGATCGACGGCGAGTGGGCGCAAAGCGAGCGTTCGAACGACGCTATCGTCGGATTCGGGTACGGTGACACGGTCTACGCCGTCACGGCCGACGGGACGTTTCTCTCGGCGAGCGGAGGGGAGTGGCGGACACGATTGCTCGGTATCACAGATGTTACAGGAATCGCCGTCCCGCCGCGAGGGACGGAGCGCTGAGTCCGTGAACGCGGCCGCTGTCTGACGTATATTTAACTACACCGAATTACTCTCGGTGGATACATGATGGGATACCCACGGCGGCGGCTCTTGGCCGCAACCGGCACCGCGCTTACCGGCGCAGTCGCCGGCTGTATGGGCAGTGATGGGGACGGGGACGGGAACGAGGACGGGAACTCGGACCGCGACGCGGCGGCGTCGGACCCCGATAGCGGGACCGACGGGACTCTCCTCGGGACGATTTCGCTCGAGAACTTGGACGACGAGACGCACACCATCGACGCGATCGTCGAGTTCGGCGACGGACCGGAACACTGGTCGACACACGAACTGACCGGCGACAGCGGGGCGGAACTCGAGCGAAACTGGCCGTCCGAACCCGGTGATTTCCGGGTACTGTTCCGACTGGACGGGGGCGAACCCACCCAGGTCACCCCGGCAGAGTTGGGCGACTCGAGCTGTGTCAACGTCTTCGCACTGGTCGATCGCGACGGCGGGCTGAAGATCCTGAGCGACACCGACGGCGGCCCGTGTGGCGATGGCGACGCGGCCGTCGACGACGCCACGGCGTGATCGATCCGCCGCGGTGAGCCACCGATCGGGGGCGATACATCCCGAACCCGCGTGGGCGGTTTAAGTACGTCTCGTCACAAGGTGAAGCTACGAAGGGCGTTTTCGCGGCGGAAGGTCACCCGAAACGGTGAGCACCGGCTGTCGGTTCCTCGGTATTGCGGACCGGTCGAGCGCTGCACCGAGTCTGCCGATCGAATACGGGCCGATCGAGAACGAAAACTGGTTTAGCCCCCGGGCTGTCCCACCGATTATGATCATCAGCGGATCCGCGTCGCAATCTCTGGCCGCGGCGCTCGCACGCGACCTCGAGGAACCGCTCGCCGCCGTCGAGTACGACCGCTTTCCCGACGGTGAACTGCTCGCCGCCGTCCCCGGCGTCGCCGAGGCCGAGCCGGAGCGGGCGGTAATCGTCGCCTCGACCGTCTCGAGCGACGCCCATCTCGAGGTGCTCCAACTCCAGGACGCCGTCCGCGAGGCCGGCGTCGAGGAGGTCGTCACCGTTCTGCCCTACATGGGCTACGGCCGGCAGGATGCGGCCTTCGAGCCGGGCCATCCCGTCTCCGCGCGGGCAGTCGCTCGTGCGATTTCGACCGGAACGGACCGGGTACTGACCGTCAACCCTCACGAGCGGGCGGTCTGTGACTTCTTCGAGCCGACGGCGACGGCGGTCGACGCGGCCGGGCGACTGGCCGCCCCCCTGCCCGAGGACCTCGCGGAGCCGATTTTCCTTTCTCCCGACGCGGGCGCTATCGAACTCGCCGAAACGGTTCGGGATACCTACGGCGCGGGCGAGACCGACTACTTCGAGAAGACCCGCCGATCCGGAACCGAAGTCGACATCTCGCCGAGCGATGTCGAGGTCGCCGGCCGCGACGTCGTCGTCGTCGACGACATCATCGCGACGGGGTCGACGATGAGCGAAGCCGTTGCCGTCCTTAAAAAGCGAGACGTCGGCCGAGTCTTCGTCACCTGCGTTCATCCCCTGCTGGCTCGTAACGCCGTCACGAAGCTCTCGCGAGCCGGCGTCGAAGCGATATACGGCACCGATACCATCGAGCGAGGCGTCGACACCGTCTCCGTCGCACCGACGCTCGGGGCACACCTGTAAGTAAACGATTAAGTAGCCCCCAGACGCGGGTCTAGTTGTTAGCGCGTGGCACGAGAGCGGCTCGGCCACACGAGCCGTCACGGAGAACGACCGGAACTCTCAGATGCACGGAATCGTCCACAAGACCCTCAAGGAGTACGTCGTCGAACGGACCGACGACGGTACCTGGGATACGATCGTCGAGCAGTCCGGCTTCGAGCCGAAGCTCTACCTCCCCGTTTCTCACTACGACGACGGGGAAATCGACGCTATCCTCGAGACGCTCTCGACGATGGCGACACAGGACCGTCGGGCGATCGAGCGCGACTTCGGGACGACGCTCGCCCCGAAACTGCTCTCGACGTTCAGCGCCCACATCAACCGAGACTGGGAGCTGCCCGACCTGCTCGCCGGGCTCGAGGACGTCTACAACGACATCGAGGCCGCCACGGATGACACGTCGCTTCCCGAACTCTCCTGTACGTCCGAGGCCGATCACGCCATCGTCAGCTACGACACCCACCGCGACCAGCGATACTGCGCGCTCGCCCACGGCATTCTCGAGGGCGTGGTCGCCGCGTTCGACGCGGACGCGACCGTCACGAAAACCGACTGCGTCGACGACGGAGCCGACGCCTGTCGGTTCCGCGTCGACCTCGAGTGATCGCGAGGGGGTCGTTCGCCGCCACCGTCGGAACGCGATCGGTCGGTCAGGAGTTCTCGAACGCCGGTTCGGGCAGGTGTCACGGCGACCGGAGCGGGACGGACTCGATTAGCTGCGCCGACGACCCGCCCCGACAAATACGAGTGCGATCGCTATCAGCGCCGCCGACACGCCGAAACCGGGCAGTTCCTCGCTCATTGGTGTCGACGCGTCGCCGCCGACATCGACCGTCATCGTTCGATCGCCAACGGCGACCTCGTACTGACCGTCCTCGTCGAACCAGAGCGTGGCGTCGACCGTCGTCGTCTCGCCGGGCCGGAGCGCCACCGCGCGTTCCGCGGCGACGCCGTCGGCCGTCCGGAACGCGAGGCTAGCCGCGGCCGGCCGATCGCCGGCGGCCGCGACCGTCGCAGTCGCCGTCACCGACTCGCCGGGTTCGATGCGGTCGGGCGAGACCTGCAGCTCCCTCACGGTCACGCTCGAGGACGACCGGACGACCGCCGTCAGCCGCCCCGAGCCGACGCGGATATCGTATTCACCTGGTTCGGACGGCGTCCACGAGAGGGCGTGGGTCGCATCCTCGCCGGGCGCGAGCGTCCCCCGGCGGTGATCGACGACGCGGCCGTCGACCTGTAGCGTCGCGTCGTAGGTCCCCTCGTGCTCGCCGACGTTGGCGGCCGCGCTCGGAACCGTCACGGATTCGCCGGCCGGCACCGCGATGAGCGTGCGGTCGTCGCCGTCGGTACCGCCGGTTGCCGACGCCGACCAGCGCGGCCACTCTCGATCGGCTACGTCGATCGGCCCGGACCCCAGTCCGTGCTCGAAGACCGCGGCCGACCGGCCGAAGGCGGCCTCGTGTTCGCGTCGGGTCCACATCTCGGGCGTCTCCGCCGTCCGCGTGTATCGCTCCGCGACCGTACGGACCGCCGGTCCGCCTTCGTCCTCGAGCGCGTCCATGAACGCCGCCTCGGTCACGGGTTCCTCCTGGGCGTTCAGCGACCGGAACACGTCCGCAAGCGTCCGATCACCCTCCGTCGCGAGCCGCAGCCGGCGGTCGATCTCACCGTAGACGAGTGTGCCCTTCGCGTAGTGGGTCTCCGGGTGGTCCCACGTGGACCGGTCGGCGAGGACGCCACCGGCGTACGGCTCGCGCTCGCCGCGCTCGAGGAGCGATCGGAACTCGCCGAAGTCGGTCGCGCCGCTCTCGAGGGCGAGCAGACCGGCGTAGTAGTCTGCCTGCCCCTCGGAAACCCACGCCACCGCGGGGTCGACCTCGGTCCCGTCGGCGAAATCCTGCCGGATGTGGACGTATTCGTGGAGCCAGACCGGGTTCCGCTCGTCGAGCGTGGCGTTGTCGACGACCCACGCGTCCGACTCGCCGTACTGGAGCCCGCGCTTCGAGCCCCAGTCGGTCTCGTTCGGTACCGCGACCATGAATACGTCGTCGCTCCGTGCGCCGACGGTGAGGCGGTCGCGTGCGTCCGCGAGTGCGGTCAGTACCGCGTCCGGCGACTCTTCGAGCGTCGCAGCGTCGGGGACGGCCAGCCTGATCGTCCCGCCGTCGACGGGTCGCTCGTGGACCGTTACCGGGCCGAAGAAAGCGATATCACCGCCGGTCGCGCCCGGGCCGTCGACCCGGACCGTCCGCTCGAGTCCGACGGGCGCGGTTCGCCGGTAGAAAAGCGACACGTCCGGAACCGCTACCACGCCCCAGTCGCCGGTATCGACGAACGTGTACCCCTCTCCGGAGCCGTCCCCCTGCTGTTGGCTCCCCCGCCGCTCGGCCGGCATCGCGTACCGGATCGTCGCCTCGGCGGCGTCTCCGGCCCACTCGAACGTCCGCTCGTCCGTCCGCTCGAGTCCTGCAGTCTCCTCGACGGTCGCGCCCGGTTCGAGTTCGATCTCGAGTGCCGTCACGGCCTCGGGGACGTGAACCGTCGTCTCCACCTCGAAGGTGTCGGGGTCGTCCTGCCGGTGGCGGAGGACGGTCGTCCGGGAAAGGACGTTATCGGTATCGCTGCTCGCCGTCGACCCGGCACTCGTCCCAACCGAAGCGGGCGGCTCGTCGGCGGGTCCGATATCGACGCTGGCTGCCGACGGCGAGTCGACCGGTCGGGACGGCTCCCCGGCACCGACGCCGGCCGGCAGGCTTCCGACGAGCAAGACGACGACCGCGAGACCGACGACACGGGAGTTCACTACTCGATTCTGGTGAGTCAGCGATCAAGACGTTTGTGGCAGCGTCACTGTCACGTTCGGGTGACTCCCTTCTGTCGGGACCGGTTACGCACAACTCCGGCCAGAAAACAACCGCCTCACCGCTCACGGTCACTCCGTTCCCCGCTCAGGTTCGAGGGGTGCGCATCCGCTGCAGCTCTCGCGACGTTCGGGGGACGCGATAATACCAACTGCAACGATCGACACACTGATCGCACAGCCGTCGCGTGAACGGGTGTGCGGTGACGGACAGCGGCTCTCTAGTCCGATGCTTCCGCCGCCGCCAGCGGCTCGATCGCGATCTCCATCGACACGTCCTCGACATCCCACTCCTTCCGGTGGCCGTCCTCGACGGGCCGGCGTTCGTCGGCACGAACCTCCTCGCGGATCAGACTCTCCCGTTCGTCGACGAGATCGGCGATCCGATCGTCGTCGATCGCGAACTCGAGTGCGATCCGCTCTTCGACATCGAGTTCGAGGTCCTTGCGCATCTCCTGGACGCGGCGGATGACCTCGCGGGCGTAGCCCTCGCTCTCGATGTCGTCGGTCAGCGAGGCGTCGACGTAGGCGACGCCCCGGTCGTCGCCGTCGGTGCTAAACGCGGTGCCGGCGACGCTGTCCGGCGTCTGGGTCACGAAGGAAACCATCTCGTCGGTGATCTCCTGTCGCGCTCGCGGCTCATCGCCGCTCGCGTCTTCCGCGGAGCGTGGCTCCGCGCTCTCCTCGAGGACATCCGAAACGGCGTCCTCGATCGCGTCGAGGCTCGGCTCGTCGATGCGGGCCTCGTTGAGCGCGGTCATGACCTGGCCGGCGCGGTCGCCGAACGCCGGACCGAGTTCGCTCATGTCGGCCTCGGCGCTGTACTGCAGCTCCTCCCAGCGGTCGTCCGGCGAGACGAGTTCGATCTCGCGGGCGTTGAGCCGGTCCTCGAGCAGTTCGGTGTGGCGGGAAACGGCGTCGACGACCCGCTGATCGTCGGCGGCCACGACGACGCGCGGAACGGGCCAGCGAAGCTTGCGGCCGGCCTGCTGACGGGCGTTCGCGCCGGCCTCCTCGATCGCGCGCAGGAGCGCGACGTCTGTCTCGAGTTGCTCGTCCTCCCAGTACTCGTCGACGGCGGGCCAGTCCTCCATGTGGACGGTATCGAACCCGTCGTCGCCGGTGAGCGTGCCGTAGATCTGCTCGCTGATGAACGGCGCGTACGGTGCAAGCAGGGCGACGCCCTCCCGGAGGACCCGATAGATCGTCGCATAGGCGGCCGTCTTCGAGCCGCTGTCCTCCTCGGCCCACATGCGCTCGCGGACCGCCTGCACGTAGAACCGCGAGACGTCCTCGACGACGAACTCGATCAGCGCCTCGAGCGCCCGATCCTGCCGGCGGTCCTCGAAGGCCGCGGTCATCTCGGCCTTCGTGGACTGCAAGCGGGCGAGGACCCACTCGTCGATCAGTTCGAGGTCCGCGTCGACCTCCTCGAGCGTCGTCGCCGTGGGGTCGAACTCGTCCAACCGCATGTACGGCAGCGGGAACCGGAAGACGTTCCAGAGCGTCCGGAGGTGGTTCTCCATCGTCTGCATCCCGTCCCAGTCGAAGCGCATGTCCTCGCCCTGCGGGTTGTTCGAGAGGAGGAACAGCCGCATGACGTCCCGGCCGTGGCGATCGATCGCCTCGTGGGGGTCGATCAGGATGTCCTTGGATTTGCTCATCGCGCGGCCGTCGGGCATGAGCGCGTGGCCGTGCATCAGAACCTCCTGATACGGGCTCTCGCCGAGCGCCGCGGTCCCCATCCCCAACTGGGACCAGAACCAGCCCCGCGTCTGGTCGTGAGCCTCGAGGATGAAGTCGGCGGGCCAGAGGTCGTCGAACCGGCTGTCGTCCGAGGGGTAGTTCAGGGTGCCCCACGACGCGACCGAGGAGTCGAGCCAGACGTCGAACACGTCCGGAACGCGCGTGTAGGTGGTCCCGTCTTCGGTGATCGTCAGATCGTCGACCGTGTCCTTGTGGAGGTCGACGGCGTCCGGGTCGATGTCCTGATCGACGCGGTCCGCGAGTTCCTCGCGGTCGCTGATGACGAGCCGCTCTTCGTCGTCGTCCCGGTCTTCGGGCGTCCAGATCGGGAGCGGAATGCCCCAGTAGCGCTGCCGGGAGACGTTCCAGTCGGGTGCCTCCTCGACGAAATCACGGAAGCGGTTGTCCCGCGCCCACTCGGGGTGCCACTCGCTGTCTTCGATGTTCGCGAGGAGGTCGTCTTTGACGTCGGTGATCGTGATGAACCACTGGTCGGTGACGATCTGGAGGATGCCCGTGTCACAGCGCCAGCAGTGACCGTAACTGTGCTGGACCGTCCCCGAGGCGAGCAACGCGCCGTTGTCCTCGAGGTCGGCCGTGATCTCCGGATCGGCGTCTTTGACGAACTGGCCCGCGTACTTGCCGGCCTCTTCGGTGTAGACGCCGTCGCCGCCGACCGGACAGAAGATCGGGAATCCGAGTTCGCGGCCGCGCTCGAAGTCCACTTCACCGTGGCCGGGCGCGGAGTGGACGAGTCCGGTGCCGTCGCCGTCGGTATCGACGTAGTCGGCCGCGTAGACCTCGAACGTCCCCTCGGCGTCGACGTGATCGGGCACCTCCTCGGCGAGCGGGTGCTCGTAGGACCAGCCGATCAGGTCCTCGCCGGAGTGTTCCGCGACGACCTCGTAGTCATCGTAGCGGCCCTCGCGCAGGACCGCCTCGTGTTTCGCTTCGGCGACGTACAGCAGTTCCTCCTCGCCGTCCCTCTCGGCCCGGACGCCGACGTAGTCACCGTCCTCGTCGACGGCGACGAAGGTGTTCGCCGGGACCGTCCACGGGGTCGTCGTCCAGACGACGAGTTTCCCGTCCCGATCCTCGAGATCGAATTTGACGTAGATCGAGGGGTCCTCGACGTCCTCGTACTCGACCTCGTTGTTCGCGATCGCGGTCTCACACCGGGGACACTGCGAGATCGAGCGGTGGCCCTTCTCGACGAGTCCGCGGTCGGCCGCCTTCGAGAACCCCCACCAGGCAGCTTCCATGTACTCGGGTTCGACCGTCCGGTAGGGGTCGTCCCAGTCCATCCAGACGCCGAAGTCCTGGAAGTCCTCCTGAAGCCCCTCGAGTTGCTCGTCGGCGTAGTCCTTGCACTCCTGGATGAAGTTCTCCTCGCCGAACTCCTCGATGTCCTGTTTATTTTCGAATCCCAGCCGTTCCTCGACACGGGTTTCGATCGGGAGCCCGTGCATGTCGTAGCCCGGCCGATCGGTGACGTCGTACCCCTGCATTCGCAAAAAGCGGAGGTAAACGTCCTTCAGCGATTTGTTCCATGTCGTCCCCATGTGCGCCGACCCCGACGTGTACGGCGGACCGTCGACGAAGAAGAAGGACTCGCCGTCCGATCGGTGCTCGACCGTCTGCTCGTAGGCATCGACGTCGTCCCAGTACTCGAAGACCCGCTGCTCGAGTTCGTGTGGGTCGTACTGGTCGTCGACCTCGCCGAACCTGCTCATACCCCACCTAATCGCCTCCGACAGTAAAGAGGAATCGATATTGCGGGTCACCGCATGGTTGCCACCGGTCGCTGGTAAGGGCTATCGGAACCGCTGACAGCCGAGCGCACCCGTCGCACGACGGCTGTGCGTTCGGTGTGCGAACGGTACGGCGAGCATCTATAAGAGTTCGAAAACCGAGCCAGTCCTGCGGCGCTCAGACGTACTGCGAGAGTACCTTCTGGTAGCCCAGTCCGTACGCGCCGGCATAGAGCATAACGCCGCCGAGCGCGGCCAGCCACAGCGCGATCATCGCCTCGCCGGACCCGTAGTGCTGGACGCTCGCCTGTTCGACGAGGACGCCGCCGACCGTCAACACGCCCCCGATGAGAGCGTAGAGGACCAATTGGAGTGATTCCGCGAGTAGTTCCGGGCCGATCGATGTCATTAGCACACCGTTAGCCGCCCGTCCAACGTAAACTTGTCCCCTCGAATGTGACAAGATACCGTTGTTCACATGTTCGGATCGACCGGGCTAAACCGCTGGAAGCGTATCTCCGACCGTGCCCGCGTCAGCTCCCGATACCGACCCCGACTCCGCAGGCACCGACGACCCAACCTATCCGACCAGTCGCAACGTCCTCGAGCCCGGATGTACCCGTTGCTCAGCCCTTGCCGACTCCCGGGAGTGCATTTCGTGGGGAACCGGCGACCTCGACACCAGCATCGTGGTCGTCGGCGAGGCACCTGGCCGCGGCACCCCCGACGCCGATCGCTGGCGGGGCGGGAACTGGACCGGCAAGGCCTACACCTCGCGCCACTCCGGACGGCGCATTCGTCGGCTGGTCGCCGACATCGGCTACGGTGACGACGCCTACTACACGAACGCGGTGAAATGCGTTCCAGTGGACCCGACCGACCCGACGAGCAATCGCGAACCCACTCCCGAAGAGCGAACGAACTGCCGGCCCCATCTGCTGACCGAACTCGAGACCGTCGATCCTGAGACAAGCGATTTGCTCTATACAAAGCTTAAACCAGTGAGAACAAACGTCTTCGCTCACACATTCTTCGCTGAACTACGTGAAAAACACGATGTCGATGACGCCGTGTTTCCCATCAATGGAGCAACACCGCTTCAAGACGCTTGCTCTCGACACAGCCTCGATTTCAGCAACGAACTATATCATTTTCGAACTGCTTTCGTAACACCAAAGCAGAAATTGCTGATGAGTGGTTGAGATCATTCGCCTTCGCATGGAATCGGCGTATCTGAACACTATCGAGGTGATGACCGTCATCTCCGACTACATCAAACACGAGTGCAAGGAACCGAAGGAAAACAGTGGTACACTGCTAACCTCAGCCTATGGTTGGGTAGCCAAGTCCACACTATATCATGATACCACGTCAGTAAGTGTCTGAGGTGACCGTGCGTACTCGAAGCATAACAAGCACAAGTGCGATAAGAGCATTGGTACCTATGACCTTCGGCGTAGTTCAGTCACCCGTATGCGGGGAAAATAGCTTTCGTGGGAGGTAATCAGTGGTCGAGTAAACGCAGCTCCTGATACCCTCCGGAAACACTACGACAGTTCCATGTTCGAGGAAGATGCACAACGCCGAGGGAAAGAGATAGCGAGTGAGTTGTAGAAGCAAGAAAGTACGAAGACTGAACGAAAGCAACCGTTGCAAAACTACCGCAGACACGCTTAGGCGTTCATTCGATGTCGCCGCACTGAAGGGAGACATGAACGACAGTACGTTGCAGGAGGCGCTCGATCATGTAAACTGGAAACGGTAGAGATACACATTGATTTATCCGAAGGGTGGAATTCAGTAGGTCAGTGTTGCAAAAACAACCGTAAAAGAAGTAAGTGGGAAAGACATATTATGCATGAGGATATATTGGAGTATATGGGGTTCAAGAAGTTTACCAAGAAAGGTGGTAAAGCAGGTGGCAAATCCGGAGTTGGACCTCGTGTTTCGCTTCGCAAAAGCGGCACAGTAGGAATTAATCATGCGGCTGTCTCGGAATATTTCGAGGAAAAGGACTACGTTGAGCTGTTCAACGACGCTGTGAACCAGAAAGTTGGCCTCCATCCGAGAGTCGATGAGACGGATGCATCGTATAAGGTTCGAAAAAGTGACCGAGAAGGGCACGGTGGACAAGTCAACTGTAGAGCGTTCTTAAATGAATACGACATCGTACCAGAGAAGACAACAAGATACAAAGCGACATGGGATGACGAACAAGAACTCATTGTAATTGACCTCACAAGCCCGGACCACGTATACGACAGCAGTAGTTGATACGACAGCGATATCAAACGATACAATAGTGGCACATCGCGGACGCCGCCAACTGTCCGATCGAAACCGATCCCCGATCGACTCGTCGGTAACCTTCATACGCCGAGCCGACACATACCCGCGTATGAGTACGATCTTCAGCCAGATCGTGGAGGGAGAGATCCCGGCGCGAATCGTGTACGAAGACGAGACGACCGTCGCGTTCCTCGACGCCAACCCGCTGGCTCCGGGCCACACGCTGGTGATCCCGAGAGACGAGTACGAGCGGCTGAACGACGTGCCGGACGACGTCGCCGCAGCCCTCTACGACACGGTTCACCGCATGGTCCCCGCCGTCGAGGAGAGCGTCGACGCCGACGCGACGACCGTCGCGTTCAACAACGGCGAGGCGGCAGGGCAGGAGGTCCCCCACGTCCACTGTCACATCGTCCCCCGCTTCGAGGGCGACGGCGGCGGCCCCATTCACGCCATCACGGGCGATCGCCCCGACCTCGCCGACGACGAACTCGACGACATCGCCGCGGACATCGAGTCTCGAGCCTGACCCGGGCGTGGGAGTCGCCGCTCCGTGTCGGCGCGACGCGAACAGCATCCAAACCGTGACGGCGTCCGCGTCCGTCCGCCTCGAGCGCCAGCCCACGCGGCCGGCCGAGAGGGCGCGCTCGAGCGACCGGCAGCGACGCGTCGCGAAGACGATGCTGTCGGCGACGGCTGCCGTCGGCGGTCCCAGTGCCGTGACGTTTTTGCCGTCCCCGTGTGTGGCTCGGGTATGGCCCTCGCCGGCATCGTCGCCCAGTTGCGTGCCCATCCCGTCGCCGTGGCTCTCGAACTCGGCAGCGTCCTCGTTTGCTGTCTGTTGTTCGCCGGGACCTTCGTCCTCCTCGCGATGGGCGCGCCGACCGGCAGGGGCGACCCGTGGCTGGCGCTGATCGGCGTCGGCGTCGCCTTCGTGCTCTTCTGGACGGTGCTCGTCCCGCTGTACGAGCGGACGCTGTAAGCGGCTACAGTAACACGTTACGACCACCTCGGGCGGGTGCTCCTCGCGGGCACTCGAGGAGGCGATCCCGTCCGGAGCACCCGCGTCGTGCCGTCCGCCGCCCGTTCGTGTGGGCGACGTGAAACGCCGTTCGGCGCTCGCTACCGCGTCGGGAAAGCGAAGCGCGTCGCCATCTCCCGTCAGAACACCGTTCCGAGCAGGAGATCGCCGTACACCAGCGCGATCAGCAGTCCGACGAAGATCGGGACGAGAAACGGCGTCCCGGGCGAAATCCAGACCGTCTCCGCGGTCGCGAGCACCTCGAGCCCGTCGCGGAGCGTCTCGGGCGTCGTCCCGTAGGCCGAGCCGTCGATATCGTCCAAGAACGCCGCGGCACCCCAGGGGTCGTCGGACGCCGAAGGCATCTCGGACTCCCGTTCGAGCCCCGCGTCGTCGGCGGCCGACTCGAGCGTGCCGCCGTCCCCGCAAACGGGTCCATCCGCGGTCACCGCGCCGTCGGTCGGCGGGTTCGGCTCGGCTGGCAGCGTCGCCGGGTTCCGGTACCGATCGGGTCGGTCGCGAAGCTCAGACAGCGAGAGCCCCCGCCAGCGGAGGTACATCCGCAGCGCGTCGAGATCGAGCCCGCCCTGAGAGAGTCCCGCAGGCGTCTCGAGCAGGCGACCGTGAGTCTCCGGCACCCGATCCCACGCGACCGGCCAGCCGACGATCATGACCGGTGCGATCCGTCCCGCGGCGGCGTTGCGAACGGCGAGGACGAGCGGCAACACGACGCCGACCAGGACGGCGTTGGTGAGGATGGTAAACGAGAACGCACCGATCGTCGTGGTCGGCTCGAGCGGGAGCGTCCACGAGCCGAGCGCGTACTCGGGAAACGTCGGGAAGAGGACGGCGAGGACGAGCAGGGCCTTGGCGTCGGCCCCGCCGAAGCCGCCGAACCACCAGAACAGGTAGGCGATGGGGACGACCAGTCCGAGACTGATCGCCGTCGGAATCAGGAACGAGTCGGTCCAGGCGGTCCCGCCGGCGTGCCAGGCCAGCCAGCCGTCCCAGAGCAACAGCGCGGTCCCCAGCAGGGAGAGGGGTATCCAGACGGTGCTCGAGACCCGGCGGGTCTCGATGTCGCGGTACGCGGTCCAGGCGAAGACGGGGACGGCGACGAGTCGAAGGAGGTCCGGACCCGTCGCGACGGCACCAGCGAGCGTCACGACCGTTCCTCCGAAGCGCGGTCCCCTTACGTTTTCGGCCTCCCGGGCGGACGGTCGCGACGTGACCGCGGAACGAAACGACGAGCGGTATCGACCACGGCCACCGGTAATGCGCCGGTTCCGCGAAAAGCGTCGGAACAAACGGTATATCCGTCGGTACTGACAAGGGGCCGCCCATGAGAGAGGGCGCGGCGGTTTCGACCCTGTACGTCGGCGTGCTGCTTGCGGTTCCGGGCCTGCTGGCCTGGCTGACCGGCCAGGCGTTTATTTTCCCGAGTCTGGGACCCACCGCCTTCCTGTTAGCGACGGTTCGGGAAGGGAACGTGACCGCGCCGCGGCGCGTGATCGGCGGTCACGTCATCGGCGTCATGGCGGGGCTGGTCGCGTATCACACGATCGCGCCCGGGGTCGGTGTGAGCATGACCACGGCCGCGCCGCTGCTCGCGACCGCACAGTTCCGCGTCGTCGCCAGCGGCGTGGTCGCCGTCGTCCTCACGACGGGCGGGATGCTCGCGACCGAGACGGTCCACCCGCCCGCCTGCGCGACGACGCTGATCGTCTCCCTGGGGCTCCTCCCGTCGCTCGCCGACGGCGCGCTCATCGTGGTCGCCGTCGTCGTCCTCGTCGCCGTGCACGAACTCGTCCTGCACGGGCCAGCGGTCAGTGGCTAACTCCCGGAGACGTCGCTGAACTCATCGAAGAGCGCGGCGACTCGGGCCTCGATTCCGTCGCGGATCTCACGGACTGCCTCGAGATCGCGACCGTCCAGGTCCTCGAGCGCCCAGTCGCGAACGTCGACGGCTGTCCACGTCGCCGAGTTCGAGCGTCGAACAGCCCATCGTCGCGACGGTGTCACACGAGCGGAGGTCGTCGGGCGTGATCTCCCTGGGTGTTCGGTCGGTGAGATCGACGCCGACTTCGTCCATGACGGCGATCACCGCCTCGTGAACGCCGTCGGCGGGACGGGTGCCGCCGGTCAGGATTTCGACGGGGTCCACCAGGCCGCGGCGGTCGCGTTCGCGTTCGGCGAACGCGGTGGCCATCTGAGAGCGGCCGGCGTTCTGGACGCACACGAAGGCGAGACGAATCGAATCGTCGGTAGTGTCTGTGGTGGACATGATCGTGGAATTCGGTGGGGGGGTGGTCGTCGGCAGGTGATGCAGCAGTCGGCTCGAGGCGACCGGTTTCGAACCCCGTCCGGTCGAACCGCCGCTGGAAGGGCAGCGCGACGTGAACCAGCGCGAGCAAGACGGGGAAAACGCAAAGTTCCTCGTCCTCGAGGTACCGCCGTAACCGCTCCGTTGCTCGCGCTATCGATAGTCAGTTGAAAAAGTATTCAATTAATAGTTCCGAGTGGGAGAGACATAGATCGCAACAGGACATGTTAGCCCAACTGAAGTGGCGGTTGGTGCGTCATTCGCCACATGACAATTGAGAGGTAATTCAAGTAGTGGGGCGGGCGAGCGACGGAGACAGCACGTCCGCGAACGGGCCGCAGACCGATGCGGTGACGCGGCCCGCCCGCTACTCGTCTTCGAGCGACTGCTCCCGACCGGTCCGTACCGGCCGCGACGAACCGAATGTGGAACCCGCGAATCGACCGTCGAGGCCGGCGCTGCTCGTGTGATGTGACGCTGCGGAAAGAGTGACAATGCGACCCCGGAAAACGGGGGGATCGATAACTGCGCGGCGAAGCACCGTCAGTCGGTTTAAATGACGCGGTTCTGCAGGTAGTCGAGGTGCTTGGCGTTGTAGACGATTTTGACCTCGTCGGTCTCGGCGGACCCGATGCAGGTCAGGCGGACGTTTTTCTCCTCGACCTCCTCGTCGGAGAGGATCTGCTGCATGTCCATGTCGATCTCGCCCTCGAAGACGATCGCGGCGCAGTTCGCACAGGCACCGGCGCGACACGAGAAGGGCCAGTCGTAGCCCTGTGCTTCGGCCGCCTCGAGGATGTATTCGCCCTCGGCGACATCGAGCGAGCCGTAGTCCTCCTCGTCGAGGCCAGCATCGGCGGCCTGCTCGAAGAGGTCGTCGTCGTCCATGTCCCAGCCCTGATCGTCCAGTACTTCGTAGTTGAGGTATTCTACCGTGGGCATCACTCTGCGATTCGAGTCCCGCACTGGTATAGCTTGCTGTTCAGTCCTAAATTGTCTTTGAGTCAGAATTGACCAATTCGGAGGAAACAATGCCATGGTTCGTTACAAGACCCGTGCTCGAACGGCAGAGGAAACAGAAATGTCCGAACGTATTCGCAGGACCGATGCGTTCGTTGCCGGGTCCGAAATCCGGAGGGACGCCCAGTGACACGCTCCCGGGTCGGGGGATCGGATCCGGTAACCGGATAACGGAAACGGCCGGTCCGGTCGAGCACCGCCGTTGGGTCAGAACCCGAAAATCGGGATGAATCGGAACGTGAGATAGGCGCCGACCGTCGAGATCGCCGGTACGACGTTCTGCATGAGGATCACGCGAGCGGTCGTCGAGGGATCGAACAGGTCCGACGCCTTCGGGATGTCTTCGGGTTCCTCCTCGCCGATCTCGGGCGACTGTTCGCCCTCCTCCTCGGCGGTCAGCGCGCCGACCGAAACGCGGGTCTCCTCGCCGGCCCTGACGCCCGACAGCGTCGTCGTCCGGGTCGCACGGCCCCAGCCGAGACCGATAATACTCATCGTCGCCACCACGACGAAACTCGCGGGAATACCGATGATCGACAGCGAAATCACGATCGCCGATGCGACGACTGCGACGACGATCGCCGCCGTCAGCGGGAGGTTCGTGATGTCGTTGCCGAGCGTATCGAGCGTTCGGCGAGCGATGGTGAAGCAACCGACCGTGACCGCCGCCGAACCGATGAGGATGAGCGGGACCATGTCGACGTCACCGGTCCCGTAGATCGGGGCGATGGCGTTCGCGATGTTACTCGTCCCCGAGGAAAACGCCATCAGACACCCGATTCCGACGACGGCGAACGCACCGGTGATTTCCCGTTGCGTCGCGTTCTCCCCGAACCGGAACCGGGGGACGAACCCCGAGGAATCGATCGTAATCATCTCTCTGCCGCCATCGTTCCCCTCGATCGCGATCCAGGCGTTGATCCGCGGGTAGAAGTATCGGCCGACGACCCCCGCGACCCAGAAGCCGATGATCGGCGCGACGATCCACCAGACGACGATCTCGCCCATCACCGCCCAGTCGAGTTCGCCCGTCGCGAGTCCGAGCGCGGCGATCGCTCCAACCGCTGTCATCGATGTCGACGCGGGGACGCCGGCGTAGTTCCCGATGAACAGCGCGCCGCCGATGAAGAAGAGCACGGCGACGTTCGACTGCGTGGTAAAGATGCTGGGGTCCTGCACCAGTTCTCCGCCGAGCGTCTCGACGACCTGCGGGCCGATGGTGATCGCCCCGAGGAAGAAGAAGACCGACATCAAGCCCGCCGCCATCAGTTTCGTGATCACGTTGGCTCCGACCGCCGGCCCGAACGCGGGTCCGGTGGTCGAACCGCCAATGTTGAATCCGACGAAGATAGCGACGAGAATCCCTACGATAAGCAGTACTTCTGTCACGGCAGATAACTCGTACGTCCGATCGTAAAAACGCGCCCATTTGCAGTTCCCATTGTCGAATCGAAGACACACGTGGCGGCTTGAGACGTGCGTCGGTCCGGTCTTCACGACAACGGCGGCCCACCAACCTACCGGACGACCACCACCGGAACCGGGGAACTCCGGAACACCTTTTCCGCGACGTTGCCGACGAAGATACGATTCGCAATGGACCCACTGTGGGTACCGATGACGACCGTCTCGTAGTCACCCGCCCGGTTGATAATCGCACGAGCGGGATGGCCGAATTCGATCGCGGTCTCGAGGTCCACGTCGCCGCTGGCGTCCGCGACGATTTCGCGTGCGCGATCGAATACCGCATTCGCGTGTTCCTCCGCGGCGTCCTCGAGATCGTCGGCGAGTGCAATCCCCGTCGCGTGTCCCCACATCTGGGACGGTTCGCCGACGACGTGTAAGACGGTTATCTCGGCGTCCGGATAGACCTCAAGGGCGTACTCGAGGGCGCGGTCGCTCATTTCCGAGTCCTCCATCGGAACCAAGACGCGTGAAACCATACGCCCCGTTCCACACCGGGAAGAATAAACACGCAGGGACGGCACGGCCCCGGGTCGGACCGGCGGCCGAGCGGGTGCGGGACACAGTCTGCGGCTCTACGGGCGGAGCAGGCCGAGTGCCTCGGGGCGTGCTCCCGAGGCGGTTCACCGAACGCGAGACGAGAGTGGGCCGAGTGTACAGTGTGTCGAACTGAGAGGCGCCCTCGAGTCAGAGTCCGAAGATCGGAACGAACCGGAACGTGGCGTACGCTCCACCTGTCGCGATGACCGGGACGATGTTCTGCATGAGGACTACGCGGGCCGTCGTCGCCGGATCGAAGAGGTCGGACGCGCTGGGGATCCGCTCCGGGTCCTCGCCGCCGATCGGCGGCAGCGTTTCGCCCTCCTCGTCGGCGGTCAAGGCGTCGACCGAGAGCGGGACCGACTCCTCGCCCCGGACGGCGTCGGCCACCGTTATCGGGCGCGTCGCCCGCCCCCAGCCGAGACCGATGATACACATCGTCGCGATGATCACGAAACTCGCGGGAATGCCGATCGCGGAGAGAAAGATAACGAGCGAGGCGCTCACCGTCGCGGTGACGATCGCCGCCGTCAACGGCAGCTCCGTGAGATCGTTCCCCATCGTCTCGAGGGTGCGCCGTGCGATCGTGACCGTGCCGATCCCGACCGCGGCACAGCCGATGACGATCGCGGGGTTCATCGCAAGTTGGCCGCTGCCGACGAGCGGGGCGACCGCGTTCGCGATGTTCGAGGTGCCGGAAGAAAAGGCCATCAGACAGCCGATGACGATTACCATCGCCACGCCCCCCAGCTCGCGCCAGTTCGTGGTGTCGGTCGGAACCGGAACCGGGACCCGACGGGACTGATCGAGCCGGTAGAGAGGCCCCTCACTGCGCACCATCGCGAGCCGTCGATTGAGAGCCGAGTAGAAGTAGCGGCCGATGATCAGCGAGACCCAGAACCCGATAAACGGCGAGACGACCCACCAGATAGCGATCTCGCCCATGACTGCCACGTTGAGTTCGCCGGCGGCGAGCCCGAGCCCCGCGATCGAGCCGACGGCCGTCATCGACGTCGATGCGGGGACGCCGAAGAAGTTGCCGATGAACAACGCAGCGCCGATAAAGAAGAGGACGCCGATACTCGCCTCGAGCGTGAAGACGCCGGGATCCCGGACGAGTTCGCGGCCGAGGGTATCGACGACGCGGCGACCGATCGTCCACGCCCCGACGAAGAAAAACACCGTCATCAGCACGCCGGCCGCGGTCTTCGAGATGGCATCGGCACCGACGGCCGGGCCGAACGCCGGTCCGGTCGTCGCACCGCCGACGTTGTATCCCACGAAAACGGCCACGAGAATGCCGACGAGAAGCAACACGGACACCATACTGAGAGACAGGTATCACGTCGATTCGGATATTCGTTATGCCGTCTCGTACGCAGAGAAGATCGACGGCCGTCGGACGCGGCTTTCGATCGGCGGAAGGTATCGGCGACGAGGGGCTATCGAGCGGCGTCGCCGGTCTCGTCCGGTTCGTCGGTGTCGACGACCGTCTCCTCGAGGAGATCCTCGATTTCGTCCTCGCGTGGCCGACGGTCGATACGTTCGTCGACGGTTTCGATCCGTTGCTGGACCGTGTCGACTTGCTCGCCGATCGTCTGTTCGATGGCCTCTTCGACCGTCTCTTCCATCTCCGTCGTCATCCACTCCGGATCGAAGCGTGCCATCTTCCAGATGACGTGTAGTGCGTACGAGACGAGGACGCCTAACCCGAGCGCTAACCCGACTCGCGTTCCCTCGACGACGATCAAACCGACTGAGACGAAAATCAGACCGCCGTAGGCGAGATCGATAATCGCGTCGATATAGCGTGGCTTCATCGTTCGGCTGGCCCCGTCAGCGCAGTCGCGAGTTGATTTCGAACTCGATCCATACGGGATCACATCACGTACCGTCATTTCAGCACAACGTGTGAAATCACTTTGGGGATTCTGCATGGCGTCGTAGCCTTCGTTCGACTCGAGGAGGCCCGTGACGACCATCCCAATAACGCCGGTCAGCGCGGGGACAGTGTCGCAGCGATGGCAGTCGACGAAACCGTCGCCTTTACTCGCGCCGGCCTCGCGCACTCGAGTATGGGTACTGAGGCCAACGACGCAGACGGCGAGTTCGAGGTGATCCCCGCGGTCGACGTTCAGGACGGCGAGGTCGTCCAGCTCGTGCAGGGCGAACGCGGCACCGAAAAGACCTACGGCGAGCCGGTCGGGGCCGCCCGGCGGTGGATCGACGCCGGTGCGGAATCGCTGCACCTGGTCGATCTCGACGGGGCGTTCGAGGGCGAACGGGCGAACGCCGACGCCATCGACGCGGTGATCGACGCCGTCGACGTACCGACGCAACTGGGCGGTGGTATCCGCACCGTCGACGACGCCGTCGCCCTGCTCGAGCGGGGCGTCGATCGGGTCATCCTCGGGACGGCGGCGGTCGAGAACCCCGAGATCGTCGGCGAGATCAGCGAGCGCCATCCCGAGAGCGTCGTCGTCAGCCTCGACGCGAAAGACGGCGAGGTCGTCGTCGAGGGCTGGACCGAGGGCGCGGGTATCAGCCCCGTCGAAGCGGCCAAGCGGTACGAGAACCTCGGTGCCGCCGCGATCCTCTTTACGAACGTCGACGTCGAGGGGCGACTCGAGGGGGTCGCGACCGAACCCGTCCGCGAACTGGTCGAGGCGACCGATATCCCGGTGATCGCCAGCGGCGGCGTTGCGACCCTCGCGGACGTACGGACCCTCGCGGACGCCGGCGCGGCGGCAGTCGTCGTCGGGAGCGCGCTCTACGAGGGGAACTTCACGCTCGAGGAAGCGCAGGCGGCGGTCGACGCCAACGAGTAGCCGACGCGAGCGACGAAGGGAACCAATGCGGCAGACGACGAACCGTCTCCCAGTGGCTGACGCGGACGAGCACTCTGACCACGTCCGAATGGCCGCGGTGTTCGCCTCCTGCCGGCGATGCTCTTCGTCGGCCCGTTCATCGCCGTCCTCGGACGTGGTCGTGCTCTTCGTGCTTCCCGACGGTGACTCGAGGGGCGACCGGCGGGCTTAGCTGTTGTAGCCGTGACCGACGTAGAGAGCGAAAACGTTGGCGACCAACAGGAGGACGAACGCGAGCGTGACGGCTGGATCGCCGAGTCCCTGTGCCAGGAGGGGGAGGTGCACGAAGGGCAGGGCGATAGCGATCCAGAACGACAGGAACTGAGCGGGGCCTTTGAGCGAGCGGACGAACCGATCGGCGTAGTCACGGCTCGGCTCCGCATCAGGGCTCGACGGGGCGATCGATTCGTTCGAAACGGGGGAGGGGTTGGACATCGAAACGGGTCACCTCTTCTCGAGTATGACATTCAGCTACCGGAGTATATAATCGGCCGAAGATTGGCGTCGTTTCGGACCGTTTCACTCCCGCTAAGGAGTGGCAAACGACGTTTTGAAACCCGACATGCGGCCAGGAGACATTTTATAACTCGGTTTGAGCCGATATTCGCGAATCGGGACGGACACGGGAATCGGAGTCGATCGACCCGGTCGACGGTCCGTCGACTACGGCGAGCGGAACCGCCTTGTATCGGGGGCGGCATGACTCTCCCATGAGCGAGCGAACGGCGACTGTCACCCGTGCGACGGCCGAGACGACGATCGAGTGTACGCTCGAGATAGACGGCAGCGGGACGGCCACGGTCGAGACCGGTATCGGCTTCTTCGATCACATGCTAGCGTCGTTCGCCAAGCACGGCCTGTTCGACCTCGAGATCGACTGTGACGGCGACCTCGAGATCGACGACCACCACACGGTCGAGGACGTCGCGATCGTGCTCGGCGAGGCCATCGACGACGCACTGGGTGACCGGGCGGGGATCGTCCGCTACGCCGACCGGCGGGTTCCGCTCGACGAGGCCGTCGCGGAGGCGGTCGTCGACGTCAGCGGGCGACCGCGATTCTACTTCGACGGCAGCTTTTCGCAGGCACGGATCGGCGGGTTCACCAGCGACATGGCCCGCCACTTCGCCGAATCGCTGGCGATGCACGCCGGGTTGACACTCCACCTCGAGGTCGACGGCGAGAACGCCCACCACGAGGTCGAAGCCCTGTTCAAAGTGCTCGCCCGGAGCCTCGACGACGCGACGCGACGCGACGAGCGACGGGAGGGGACGCCGAGCACGAAGGGGACGCTGTAGCCGTTTGTCGCGCGGACGCGAGAACCGAACTGGGTTACGGCTGTCAGCTTACGAGCGCCGAAGCGTGCCCCGTTCGTCGACGAACTCGTCCTCGGCGATGGCATAGTCGACGATCGCCGCTGCTTCGTGGGGCTCGAGGTCGTAGGCCCCCACCGCTAACTCCTCGACGGCGCTGCGGTCCATTGGAAACTCGCGGTTGCGAAGGAGACGAAGGACCTTGCTGTAAGCCGTTGGCGGACCGGTCGGTGCGTCGGTCGTGGCGGCTTCGTCGGACAGCGACTCGTCGTCCGACGACCCGTCGGTCGAATCGGCCGCGGCCGCCGTCCCTGTCTCGGTCTCGTCCGACTCGGTCGAGCCGTCCCGGGCCGCCCGCTCGGTGCGCTCGAAGGTGATCCCGTCTTCGAGGACCGGCTCCGCGGGCGCGTCCGACTGCGATCCCGATTCGGGGTCGGAAGCAGGGTCACGGTCGGCTTCAGCCCCAGTGTCGTCTCGAGGGCTCGTCCGCTCGTCGTGCTCCGCCGACGCGTCCGAGACGGTCGCGTTCGGGCTTGTGGTCCGCCGTCGCTTCTCCGTCGATCGGCCGGCGCTGGCGACGACATCCTCGGAGCCGTCGGACGCGTCGGTCGGGCTTCCGTCCCGATCGCGATCCGCGGCGTCGGTTTCGCGCTCGGCACCGGCCCGGGAGAGCAGCGGTTCGAGCAGCGTCTCGAGTCGAACCTTGCAGTCACGGCAGGGAACGACGCGGCGCTGTTCGGCCTCGGTCGGCTCGAGTTCGGGGGGCACGATCTCGAACGCGCCGATCGCCTCGGCACCACAGAAGTCACAGCTCCGGAGTTCGCGCATAGTGTCGGCCTGCACGGGAACGGTGAAAAATCATCCGTCAGACGACGTGCCGGGCGGCCACCCGCGAGCGGGTCGCCGCCGACGCCGGCCGAGACCGATCACCGGACATTATACCGGCGCGGCCGTACACTCGGCAACGAATGTTCGACGAGATCATGGAGAAGTTCGAGGGATCGCCGAGCCAGCAGGCGGTGATCCGACTGCTGCTCGAGCGCGGGTTCTCGGTCAACGACGACGGCCGGGTCGTCTCCGGCGGCATCGAGATTCCGAACACGGGAATCGCCCGCGAGATCGGCGTCGACCGGCGAGTCGTCGACTCGACGACCGACGTCATTCTCGAGGACCCCGAGCTACGGCGGATTTTCCAGAACATCTCGCAGGTACCGAGCCTGATGGACCTGGCACCGGTCCTAGACCTGACCGTCCTCTCCGTCGAGGTGACCAACGCCGAACAGGAGGGGATCGTTGCCGACGTCACCGGCACGCTGGCCGACCACGACATCTCGATCCGCCAGACGATCAGCGAGGACCCCGAGTTCACCGACGAACCGCGGCTCTACCTGATCACCGACGAGGAGCTATCGGGCGAGGTCATCACCGCGATCCGGGACCTCTCGTTCGTCCGGAAGATCGAGATTCAGTGACCGACAGTCAGTCGTCGTCCCCGACGGCGACGGTGTCCGCGAAGTCGTCGAGGATCGACTCGAGTGCGCTGGTGAGTTCCTCGAACCGTTCCATCGACAGATCGTCGGTCGTCACCCAGACGCCGTGTGGCCCGCGAATGACCCGGGACAAGTAACCGTTCTCGAACATCCGGATCGTCGCCTGGTACTCGCCGAGTTGCGTGTTCCGGTAGGCCGACTGCGAGCGAAAGCCCAGCCGCTCGTGCTCGGCGAAGCCGATCAGGTCCGCAGTCTGTTCCAGGTCCGAACGGAGGTACAACTGCTCGATGTCGTCCGCGGTAAAGTACGTGATGCTGCGCAGTTCGTCACCCACCGTCGTCCGACAGCTACTGTAGATTTCGTCCGCGAGTTCGGCGTCGATGGTCTCGCCGTTCATGTGTCCACACAGCGCATGGAGGACCAATAGCGTACGGGTCCCAGCGAAACGTTCCCACGATTCGGCCCCGTTCCCCGAGGCGAAACGGGCGGGACCGACGGTCTCTTTTCGTGGCCCAACGTAGCACCGCTATGACCCGCTTCGAGACGCCGTCTCCGCGTCGGTACGTCCGCCGACGAGACGAGGGAGGGCGGCCGTGAGCCGGGCGTATCGCACCGTTCCGGAACCGGCCACCGCCGAGTTCGTCGTCCAGGGCTCGGAGTTCATCGGGCACGTCCGGCCCGTCGAATCCGTCGACGCGGCCGAAACGTTCGTCGACGCCGTTCGCGAGGAGTACGCCGACGCGACCCACAACGTGCCCGCCTATCGTGTCCGAGCCGGCAACGAGGAGACGGACGGCCACTTCCTCCGGGAGTACTCGAGCGACGACGGCGAGCCCTCCGGCTCGGCCGGCAAACCGGCGCTGAACGTCCTCGCACAGCAGGACCTCGAGAACTGTGCGGTCGTCGTGACGCGCTACTACGGCGGGACAAACCTCGGCGTCGGCGGCCTCGTTCGGGCCTACTCCCGCGCCGTGACAGAGGCAGTCGAAGCGGCCGGCATCGTCGAGGAGCGGCCACACGAACGGGTCGTGATCACCGTCGCATACGACGATTCCGGAACCGTGCGCTCGATCCTGGAGAGCGAGGGTTACGAGTTCGAGGCCGACTACGAGGCCACGGTCAGTTTCGACGTGCGCGTCCCGCGCGCAGAGGGCGAGGCGTTCCGGGACCGCATTCGGAGCGCAACGAGCGGCCGCGCCGACCTCAAGTGATGGATTGACGCGGGAGACGTCGGGCGGCCGCCACGAGGCGTCAATCGGCGGGTCAGTTCGGAAGCCGTCGTTCGATTTCCTCGTGCGCTGCCTCGAGCGCCGCGAGTTCGTCGCGGTCGAATCGCACGTCGAACAGGCTACGGTCCAAGACGAGGTCGTCCGCTCGGAGTCTGACGTGGTCGACATCGTCCCACAGGACGATCAATCGGGTGTACGGTCGTTGCTTGACCAGTCCGGTTTCGTGAACGCGGATTTCGGGCGTTGCCCCCATCGACCCGATCCGCCATCGACCCTCGGTGAGGCCGCTACAGAGCCAGAGTAGCGCCAGACCGGCCCACACGATCGATTGCAGCCAGTCGCCGCGATACGCGTTGGCAGCGCCGAGCAGCAGCCACATGGCGAACACGACGGCGTCCAGCGTGGGACTGCTCGGCGGCTCCCACTGCCACGTGGCGACTGGCGCGTCACTCGTAACGGCGTCCACGTACCGGGTCTGTGCCATCCACGTGACGAGACCGCCCGTGAGAGCGACGACAACCATCGACACGAGCGCGACGAACGCCAACCGCGACTCGAGCGGCCCGACCAGTGATGCGGCGACCGCCAGTCCGAACGGGACGGCCGGGAGGAGGAGCGCCGCTCGTCGGCGTCGGGTTCGACCGAGACGGACGGCCAGCCCGGGGCTGTGTCCCGCGAAGGCGACGCCAGCGAGACACCCGCCTCCCAGACCGGCGACGGCCGTGCCGGTCACCGCAGTCGAAGCCATCGCCGGGCGACGCAGAACGGCCATCGCCGTCACGAGTCCCGCGACGAGAACGCCGATGTAGCCGCCGAACGCGAGTCGAAAGGCACGGTCCGGGGGAGGAACATCGTCGGGCACACGCGAGCGAGCCGCATCCCGGTTGGTCATAGCCGACCTTCGACCGGTCGTGTTAAAATAGTAATGAGAGAGTTACGCGTCGGCCGGAGCCGGCGCGGCGGACCCGAACTCGGACCCGGACGAGCGGGTGGCGTTCCGGTACGACAGCGAGACGAAAATCGCCAGTCCGAGCGTCCGGAGCGGGAGCGTTACGGAGAGGCCGGTGAGGCCGACGGACAGCCCGACCAGCGAGAGGACGGCCTCGAGGACGAGGAGTGGCATTTCGGGGACCATCAGGAGGATCCACTGCCTCGGAACGGGGGGCGAAATATATAACCGATCGAATGCGACAACAAATATGAACAAAATCGAGGCGACAGACTACCACGGCATCGTGGGCGTCGAGGACCCCCGACTCTCGCCGGACGGCGAGCGCGTCGCGTTCGTTCAGCGGCGTCCCGAGGACGAGGAATCGTACACGGGGACGATTCACGTCGTTCCGATCGGCGGCGGCGAACCGACGCAGTTCACCGTCAGCAACGGCGTCGACAGCGAGCCCCGGTGGAGTCCCGACGGCGAGTACCTCGCGTTCGCCAGCACCCGCGGCGAGGGAGACGATCGCGAGCAGCTCTGGATCGTCCCGACAGGCGGAGGTGAGGCTCGACGTGTCACGTCGGTCGTCGGCGGCGTCACCGACCTCGCGTGGAGTCCGGACGGCTCCCGACTGCTCTTCACCCAGCAGGTCACCGCGGCCGATCGAGAGATGGGACGCGATCGGGCGGTCGACTCCGAGTACGAGCGCGGCGAGCCGGACCCGCGAGTGATCGACCGCATGATCTACCGCGCGGATATGGCGTACGTCGATGGCCGGCGCAATCACGTCTACGTCCTCGAGGTCGAGACGGCGCTCTCGAATACCCCGGAGCCCGACGGCGACGCGGTCACGCGAGTCACCGACGACGGGGAGCCGACCGACGCGGACGTCGACTACGTCGCCCCAGCGTGGGGTGACGACGAGACGATCTACTACGCCGCCAAGACCGGGGAAGCGGCCGACGACTCGCTAGAATACGAGCTGTACGAGCACGACCTCGAGTCGGATGCGGTCGACGCGTTCACGGAGACGACCGGCTGGATCGATTCGATCGACGCCACCACGGACGGCAGGGTCGCGTTCGAGTACACGCCGGAAGAGCAGGCCTCGATGCGCCAGACGGAACTTCGCGTCCACGACCGCGAGAGTGGAACGGAAACCACCCCGACGGAGTCGCTGGATCGAACCGTCGGTCATCAGTGTGAGTTCCAGTGGGGACCTGACGGCGACGCGCTCTACTTCAGCACGCCGGACAGGGGATCGCGCGTCGTCTGGACGGTGCCCGGAGATGCGAGCGAGGAGCCGACGGCGATCTACGGCGACGGCGTTACCGTCGAGTCGTTCGACGTCGGTCGGAACGCGATCACCTACGTCCAGAGCGAGTGGGACCACCCCGGTGATGTCTTCGTGACGACACGGGATGGCAGCGAGACGACCCGGCTGACCCGGGTCAACGACGAGTATCTTGCGGATCGAGCCGTCTCCCAGCCGGAAGCAGTTTGGTTCGAGAGCGACGGCGCTGCTGGCCAGCTACAGGGGTGGCTCCTCACCCCGCCCGACTTCGATTCCGACGAACTCTATCCGCTCGTCGTCGAGATCCACGGCGGCCCACACACCCACTGGACGACGGCCGGCACGATGTGGCACGAGTTCCAGACGCTCGCAGCGCGGGGGTACGTCGTCTTCTGGTGTAACCCGCGAGGGTCGACAGGTTACGGCGAGGCCCGGGCGACAGCGATCGAACGCGACTGGGGAGCGGTCACGCTGACTGACGTCCTCGCCGGCGTCGACGCGGTCTGCGAACGCGAGTTCGTCGATGCCGACGACGCGTTCGTCACCGGCGGCAGCTTCGGCGGGTTCATGACCGCCTGGACGGTCGGCCACACCAACCGCTTCCGCGCGGCCGTCTCCCAACGGGGCGTCTACGACCTCACCGGATTCTACGGCTCGACGGACGCCTTCAAACTCCTCGAGGGCGATTTCGGGACGACGCCCTGGGAGGAGCCCCAGTTCCTCTGGGAGCAGTCACCCGTCGCTGCCGTCCCAGACGTCGACACACCGACGCTCGTGGTGCACTCGGACCGCGACTACCGCACGCCGGCGAACACCGCCGAGCTGTTCTACCACGGGCTGAAGAAACACCGTGTCGACACTCGGCTCGTCCGCTACCCCCGCGAGGGCCACGAACTCTCCCGCTCCGGCGAGCCAGCACATGTCGTCGACCGCCTCGAGCGCATCGCTCGCTGGTTCGACGGCTACTCGGCCCACCACGAGACACCGCCAGCACTCGAGCGCGACCGCGACGCGGGCCTCTCCGCGCAGTCGGACGAAGCGGACGAGGACGACACGGCGGCGTGACGCGAGGAGCGCTCGAACGCCCGCTTCGTCCGGATCCGACCGAGACGAATTCCGCCGACGGGAACGGGGTTCGACTGGAAACGTGGGGGGAGAAGGAGCAGCTATACGTACGCTCCCGTTCGTCGGTTCGACATGGACAGAAACGTCGGCGGGGCCGACCGCATCGGGCGGGTCGTCCTCGCAGCGATACTGCTCTCGCTGGGCTACCGACACCGGAAGCACACGCTCGGCACGCTGGCGTTCATCGCCGGAAGCGATCTCCTCGCAACGGCGGTCATCCAGCGGTGTCCGGTCAACGCCGTGCTGGGAATCGATACCGTCGAGACGGACGCGTCGTAGCGGTGCGACCGACCGCTCCCTCGGCGTCGCCGGGGTTGTACGCTCGGTGTAGCGAGTCCGGCTGGACCGCGAACATCGAGTCCTCGGAGACGACGAATCCTCTCCCCGGTGTCTCGACGTGAAGCGTTCCCGAGAGGACGAGAAACACCTCCTCCTGCGTTTCGTGGCCGTAGGAGGCCAGCGGCAGCTGTTCGCCCGGCTCCGTGTCGAACCGATTGATCGCGAGGTTGTTCAACCCCGCCGCCTCGCTCAGTCGGCGGAGGCCGCGCAGGGTCGTTCGGCGACTCGCTCGAGGTCGTCGAGATCGACGACGACGTACTCCATAGGAGGCCCGGTTCGGGGGACCCGCAAAAGTCCGTCGCCACCCGTTCGCTCGGTGACAGTCGGCGGTCGAGCGCTCAGGTCGTTCGGAACGCGCGGTCACCGGCGTCGCCGAGACCGGGGATGATGAACCCATCGTCGTCGAGGCGGTCGTCGATCGACACCGTCAGCAGGTCGGCCTCGTCGAACTCGTCGTTGACCCGAAGCAGCCCCTCCGGTGCCGAGACCGCAGAGAGGACGATCAGGTTCTCCGGTTGGACCGCGTTCTCGACGACGTGCTCGAGGACGGTACACATCGTACTTCCCGTCGCGAGCATCGGATCGGCGATGATGACGGTGTCTTCCTCGTGAATTTCGGGCAGTTTCACGTAGTCGACCGAGATCGGGAAGGAACCGTCCTCCGCGCGGCCGGCTTCCTCGTCGCGGCTCGCGCTGATGACGCCCTGTCGTGCCCGCGGGAAGGCCTTTAGCAGTCCCTCGACGAACGGTGTTGCCGCACGCAAGACGTTGATGATGACGACATCGTCGAGCCCGCGGACGCGCTCGCCCATCGTCTGCTCCAGGGGCGTCTCGATCTCGACGTACTCGGTCTCCATTCGACCGTCGATGATCTCGTAACCACAGATCCGGCCGAGTTTGACCAGCCCCTTCCGGAAGCTGACCTGCTCGGTCTCGACGTCGCGCAGGTGCGAGAGCGTGTCCTTCGCCAGTCCATGCGTAATGAGATAGGCATTGTCCCGGTTTTCGATCGGCATACCCGTACAGCCACTCGCCGGGTAGTTCACAGTGTCGATCACCGGCGACCGTCTGTCAGCTCGCGATCCGAATCAGCGGTAGCGCAGGAAACACCACCTTGAAAGAGCTAATCCGTGATTACTGGGTCGAGCGTGGACCGGCGGTCCGAGTTCGCGTGTCGTCGTCACGAGGTGAAAACGGCGGTTTGCCGCCGGAAACGGTCGTAACGGTGCGTCCGGTTTAATCAACCCATCCGTGTAGCGCTCGATGCCTCATCACGGGCGCTGAACAACGATGGGACACCAGTACGAGCAACAGCAACGGCGAGGGCGGACCGAACAGCAGCCGACACGAATGCCCAGCGAGCGGACGATGAGCGGCAGCCAAGGAGCGCCGCAAGGAACGAACAGTGGCCAGCAGCCAATGAGGAGCGGACAGCGATCAATGGCCGGCGGCCAACAACCGCAATCGATGAGCAGCGGCCAACAGCCGCAGTCGATGAGCGGCGGCCAACAGCCGCAGTCGATGAGTAGCGGACAGCAACCGATGGCGGGACAGGAGATCCAGAGCGGGCAGTCGTTCGAGAACCACCTCACCAACGAGCTTCGGATCGCGCTCGAGGACTTCACCGAACTCTCACACGTCGCCGACTGGTGTGCGAAGATGTGCGCGTCGGAGGGACCACAGCTCGCGACGTGCGCGGCGATCTGTCGTGACATCGCGGAGTTGGCCGAGTTCAACGAGAAACTGATCGCGCGCGACTCGATGTTTGGCCCGGAGGTCGCGGACACGTTCGTCCGGATCGCCGAGGAGGGCCTGCCGGAACTCCGGCAGTTCCAGCAACACCCCCACGTTGCCGAGACGATTACCGTGATCGATCGGACGATAGACTCCTGTCTGACGCTACTCGAGACGGTCGAAGGCGGCCAGCAGATGGGGGGCCAGCAGATGGGCGGCCAACAGATGAGTGGGCAGGCGATGGGAACACAGCAGCCAAGCGGCGGCCGGACCAGATGATGACCGGCGGCCAGCAGCTGGGTGGCAAGGGAACGGACGGGGAGCGGTAGCTCCCTGCAGACCACCGCCGTCCAAGCGGTCGACGGGAGAAGTTTATACCTATCCGCACGCTACCACTCGCCCAGCCGAATGGAAGAGAGCATCTCGGGGTTCAAAGTTCGCGGTGACTGGGGCGACATCGTCGAACACGGCGAGCGCATCACGCGCGCGCTTCGAGACGTCGACGTCGACGATCCTGACGGAGAGACCGGTTCGCGCTTCGCGCGCGCCTTCGAGGAGTGGGAAGAGTGGCGTCCCAAAGCCCACGAAACCCTCGACTCCGACGTCAGCGAAAAAACCGCGGATCAGGCCAGCGTCGAAGAAGGAAAAGGCGAGAAAGCCGGAAAAGAGCCGGACGAGGACATCAAGACCGCCGGAGAGAAACTCTCGGAGTCCTACGAGCAACTCGAGGAGGACGACGCCGGGGCCGCGGTCGACAACTGGAAGGAATCAGTCGATTACGTCGCACGGGCAGCCGATTCGGCGAGCCGGAAGGCATTGCGCCGCGTCGAGGACACGGTCTATCAGAACGTGATGACCCAACTCGCGCCCTACTACTTCGACAACGAACTCGTCAGTGCCAACGTCCAGCAGTCGACGCGCAACGGCGGCAACGGCGAGCAGTTCGTCTTCGAGGTCAACGTCAACGACGACGAACTGAAAGAGGCGGTCTCCGACCGCCTCGCCGAGTACGAGGACGAGATCGACCGCTGGCACGTCGAAGTGGAGAAAAACACCGACGCAGCCGAAGCGATCGAGGGTGCGGAGCCGCCGCCGGATAACGGCGATAACTCGAAATCGACGACGAACTGACCGCTCGAACCGGTTCGAGTGAGAGGTGTCCGGCGGGAGTGCCCTCGAGAACGGCGGCGGCTCATCGACCGCAGTCCACGCAGTTGACTACTTTTTTAAATGAGATAGACGATATGTCTCCGGAGCGTGCATCTACGACAGCAGACACGTAGTGACGATGGTACTGGCGAGACCCACGACGCGAAGCGGTCTGCTCGAGCCGAATACAAATACAGCACCGCTCAGCGTCGGAATACTGGGATGGCTAGTCCTCATCAACGGAATTCGGATCGGTAGTCAAAGCATTAGTGGGGATAACCTCCTCGGGATCTGGCCAGCAATCGTCGTCGGTGTGTGTGCAATCGGTCTCGGCTGGACGCTCATCACTGGCCGACCGATCGGTCTCGCCGGGGGAGTCCTCGGGTGGAGCTTGCACATTACATTGGGATTTTTTGAGGTTCTCGACTCGGGGACTGTCCAAGACGATGTCGATCTGCTACTAAGTGTCGTGGCTGCCGCAACACTCTGGCTGACCGGCCTATGGATTCTGTACAAACACAGGGCGTTCTTTCTCGAGCACGCCGCGGCCGATGCCGAGCCGGTCGAGTAAGTCGCCGCGTTCGCAGGCGTTCTCGCGTCGGAGTCACGCGTCGGTTCGTGGCGTGGGTAAACGGGGCCGACTCGAGCGGCGGACCGATAGCGAAGTCGCTACTCGTTTGGCTCCTGTTGGCGACCCTCGGCACCGCCGAGTCCCGGGACTGCGACGCGACGTTCCACGCAGCCCATGACGTTCGTCGCCGACAGCACCAGACCGAGATAGACGATCGCGAGCAGCCCGAAGATCGACGTGTACTCGAGGGTGGAAGAGGCGATGTCGTTGGCGCGATAGTACAGTTCGGGCACCGTGATGAAGCCCGCCAGCGAGGAGTACTTGATGAGGTAGACGAGTTCGTTCGTCCAGGCCGGAATCGCGTATCGGAGCGTCTGCGGCAGGACGACGTGGCGGATACCCTCGAATTTCGACAGGCCGAGCGCGCGCGCAGCCGTCAGCTGCCCCTCGTCGACGGTCTCGAGCGCGCCGCGAATGTACTCGGCCTGGTAGGCCGAGCCGTTGATCGTGAACCCGAGGATGGCGATCCAGAACGCGTACCCCGGGACGAACCCGCGTCCGACGACGGAGAAGTCGTTGAGCCAGGCCGACAACGGCAGCCCGTAGTAGAGAACGAACAGTTGCGCGAGCAGCGGCGTCCCGCGAATCAGTTCCGTGTACGCGAGCGCGAGCCACCGCATCGGGCCGCCGTAGACCCGCAGGATCGCGAGGGGAACTGCGATACAGAACCCGAGCGTGAGGCTGCTCAGCGTTAGGACGATCGTGTACCAAGCGCCGGTCGCCAGCGCCGGGCCGATGTCGACGCCGAGCGCCGCCGCATCGGCCGCGGACGCGAGCCAGCCGACCGGGACGCCGAGTGGGCCGAACGACCCGGCAGCGGACGAAAGCGACGCGGCCAACGCCTCGAGCGGGGCCGGCGAGAGGAAGGCCTCGCCGGCACCCGGGCCGATGCCCACGCGCGCGAGCACCCAGTCGTAGAGCCAGCGCGTCAGCAGCCAGCCCCAGAAGACGAGTCCGGCGAGCACGGCGAGCAGGTGCCCGGCGCGATCGAACGAACTGCGGAGTCGGTCACGGGCGGTCGGTCGCGGCTCCGTTCCGGCCACCGGGTCCCGCTCGGTCGCGGTCGTGACGTCGGTCCCCTCAGTCATGGTCGTGGCTGATGTTCTCGAAGAACTGCGCGGTCCGCTCGTGGGAGGGGTTCTCGAACAGTCGGTCGGGCGGCCCCCGCTCGACGATCTGCCCGTCGGCGAGGAACGTGATACCGCTGGCCGCGCCGCGGGCGAAGCGCATTTCGTGGGTAACGACGACCATCGTCATCCCCTCGTCGACGAGTTCGTCCATCACCGCGAGCACCTCGTTGCTCAGTTCGGGGTCGAGCGCGCTCGTGGGCTCGTCGAACAGCATTACCTCGGGGTCCATCGCCAGTGCACGGGCGATCCCGACGCGCTGTTTCTGCCCGCCCGAAAGCTGTGCCGGGTACGAGTCAGCCTGGTCCGCGAGACCGACGCGGTCCAGTTCGGAATCGGCCCGCTCGCGGGCCGCTTCCGCGCTCATCCCCCGGACTTTCCGGAGGCCGAGGGTAATGTTTTTGCGGGCGGTGAGGTGGGCAAACAGGTTGATATCCTGGAAGACCATCCCGATCTGCTGGCGGATTTCGTTCGGGTCGGTCTCCGACGCCGTCACCTCGGTGTCGCCGAGATAGATATGGCCGCTGTCGATCTCGGTCAGGCGATTGAGACACTGCAGCAACGTCGACTTGCCGCTCCCGCTCGGGCCGACAAGCACCTCGACGTCGCCGCGGTCGATCTCGAGGGAAACGCCCCGCAGGACCTCCTCGGCCCCGTAGGACTTATGGAGGTTCTCGATCCGCAAGAGCGGGTCCGTCGCCGCGGTCGCGGACGACGGCGAAGCGGTCCGCTCGTCGCCGTCGCCACGTTGTTCGTCTGCTGTGCGTCCGTCACCGTCGTTCGTCCGAGGAACTGTCACGACGAGTCACCTGGAATTGCGAAGTAGTTGCTTCCGTAGTCGAGCGTCCGATTAACGGCGAACGTCAGGACGAAGTAGATCAGACTCATAAAGAGGACGATTTCGAGGACTGCGGTGGTCTGCTGGAGGAACAGATCGTGGCTGCGCTTGAGCAGTTCGGCGAGGCCGATCGCGAACGCGATCGAGGTGTCCTTGAGTACGATCGTGAACTCGTTTTGGAACCCGGGAACGCTCCGGCGGAGCGCCTGGGGAACGACCACGTGTCGGATTCCTTCCAAGCGGCTCATCCCGATCGATCTGGCCGCGGCCAGTTGGCCCTCGTCGATGCTCTCCAAAGCGCCGCGGAAGATCTGTGACTGGTAGGCCGCGCTCCGGAAGCCGAGCGCGAGCGTCGCCGCCATGAAGGTATCCGGCACGCTCGTCGGCACGGTAAACGGCGTCGGCCCGAGTGCGGCGTCGACGGCCGTCAGGACCGCGACGATCGCGTTGATCGGAATCTCGATGGGCAACACGTAGTAGGTAAAGATCATGATGACGATGATCGGCGTTCCGCGCAGTACCACGCCGAACTTGCGGACGAGCGTCCGCAGGACACCGTCGCCGTACACCTCGATCGCACCCGCAGGAAAGCCGAGCAGGAAGCCGAGCACGAGGCTGGTCACTGTGAGGAGAACGGTCAATACCGTCCCCCCGAGCAGGTAGTCAGCATTCGCCGCAACGAACTCCCAATCACCGGCCTGGAGCGGCCCCGCTGCGACCGGATCGACCAGCGCCGGGACCGTCTCCGCGACGGCGAGGACTCCGTCCGGGCGGTGTGCAAGCGCTGCCAGGGACTGTCCCAGCCAGAGCGTGAGGTCCATCTATGATCTCTCGGTTAGCCGCTGAACCACTCTTCGGAGATTTCGTCGTACTTGCCGCTCTCGCGGACCGCAGCCAGCCCTTCGTTGAGCGCCTCGAGCAGGTCGTCGTCGTCCGGCCGGACGGCGAAGCCGAACTCCTCGCCGGTCTCCTGGACGAACGCGACTTCGACGTCGCGCTCGGACGCGAACGTCTCTGCGACCGGATCGTCGAGCACGACGGCGTCGATCGTTCCGGATTCGAGTTCCTCCGTCGCCAACACGTAGTTGTCGTAGGAGTTGAAGTCGCTCTCGGCGATCAGGCCGGCTGCGATCAGGTCGTCCTTGACGAGCACCGCGCCGGTCGTTCCGCTCTGGGCACCGACGGTCGTTCCCTCGAGGTCCGCGAGCGACTCGGGTTGAAAGTCGCCGCCGGACTGGACGAGGATCGCCTGGTCGGCGCTGTGGTACGGGTCGGTGAAGTCGAAGGACTCCTGGCGCTTCTCGTTGATCGTCATTGCCGCGGCAATGACGTCGATCTTGCCGTCCTTGAGGGCTGGCGGGAGCCCGTCGAACCCCTGGTCTTTCCACTCGGCCAGTTCGTACTCGGTCTCGCCGACGATGGCCTCGAGCAGGTCGATGTCGAACCCGACCAGATCGCTCCCCCGTTTCATCTCGAACGGCGGGAAGCCGGCGGCCGTTCCCGGGACGATCACGTTCTCGTCGTCGGGGTCCGGGGAGTCGCTGCCGCTGCTCTCGAGACAGCCGGCGAGTCCAGTGACAGCGATGCCCGCAGTACCCGACAGTTTCAGATACTGTCGGCGGTCGAGTGCGTCCGTTTCGTCCGTCCGTTCCATGTTCTCCATACCCGGCACTAGAATAGCAATGGTTTATGTGTTAAGATACGGCTCGAACGGGACTCAGGACGAGGCCGATCGACGATCGGGTCGGACCGACACGAACGTGATCGGGTCGAGCCGGTCCCGTACCGTGTGTTGTCGTCCGCTCTCCCGGCGGCAGGAGGTCGGCACACACTTGTAGGGGCCGCTAATAGGGACCGAGTAGATGGTCGATATCGCCACGTTCGGCACCTTTGCCGTGGCCGCAGTCGCGAGTCTCTTCATGGCCTGGGCGATCGGTGCCGGCTCGAGCGGCTCGACACCCTTTGCGCCGGCGGTCGGCGCGAACGCGATTTCGGTGATGCGGGCCGGCTTTCTCGTCGGCCTGCTCGGCTTCGCCGGGGCGGTCCTCCAGGGTGCGAACGTCTCCGAAGCGGTCGGCACGGAACTGATCGCCGGCGATGTCACGCTCTCGTCGATGGCGGCGACGCTCGCCCTGCTCATCGCGGCCGGGCTGGTGGCGATCGGCATTTTCACCGGCTACCCGATCGCGACGGCGTTTACCGTTACCGGCGCGGTCATCGGCACCGGGCTCGCCATGGGCGGCGATCCCGCGTGGGCGAAGTATACCGAAATCGCTACGCTGTGGGTACTGACGCCGTTCGTCGGGGGCTCCATCGCCTACGCGGTCGCCCGCGCGCTCCGCGCGGAAGTGATCGCCGAGGAGTCCCTGATCATCGTGTTGGCCGCCATCGTCGGCGCGATCGTCGCCAACATCGAGTTCGCGATCCTCGGTTCGTCGGCGGGCGGCGGCGCGTCGATCGCACAGGCCTCGAGCACGTCGCTTCCGGGTCCGGCGGTCGTCGGCACCGCTCTCGCGACGCTCGCGATTGCGGTGCTGTGGGCGGTCGCGATCGGGGTCGACCTTCGCAACGGGACGGAGCGGGGCGAACGCCACTTCCTGCTCATCCTCGGTGGGCTCGTTGCCTTCTCCGCCGGCGGCAGTCAGGTTGGGCTGGCAATCGGGCCGCTGATCCCGCTCTCGAGCGACCTCGACCTGCCGCTGCTCGCGATGCTCGTCGGCGGCGGGTTCGGCCTCCTGATCGGATCGTGGACCGGCGCACCGCGGATGATCAAAGCCATTTCGCAGGACTACTCCTCGCTGGGGCCGCGCCGGTCGATCGCCGCGCTCATTCCCTCGTTCATCATCGCGCAGGCCGCCGTCTTCTACGGCATCCCGGTCTCGTTCAACGAGATCATCGTCAGTGCGATCATCGGGAGCGGCTACGCTGCGGCCGGTGCCGGTGGCGGTGTCAGCGCGCGGAAGATGGGCGTTACCGTCCTCGCGTGGATCGGCTCGCTGGCCGGCGCGATCACCGTCTCCTTTATCGGCTACACCACCGTCGCCGCGCTCGTGCTCTGATCCGTGCGACATCGAACGGTCTTTACCCGAGAGGTCGTGAGTTCGACGCATGGACGAGGACGCCGTCGACGGCACCGACACCGCCGACGAAACGATGCAGTGGCGGCGCGACGCCAGTACCTCACGCACCGTGCGACTCCTGTGGGCGTTCGGCGTCGGGACGTTCTTCGCCGCGATCGGGACCGTCGTCTGCTGGCGACTGTACAGGCTCGGCAGCGAAGCCGCGGGCGGCCCCGGCGGAACCGTCGTGCTTGCGTTCATCGCGGCGTTCGCGGCGACCGTTCTCGCACTGGCCGCCTCGAGCCACACCGAGGCCCATCTGGCGCGGATCGCCGAGGTCCTCCCCATCGACGCACCGGCGGGAACGAATCTGAATCGTGCGATCGACGCCGCCGTCGGCACGGTCGTCATGGGAGCGGTCATCGGCGCGCTGATGGGCATCGGGCGGTACGTCTCACAAAACGAACTGCTGGCCGCCGGTGCCGGCCCGTTTACCGGCCTTGCCGCCCTGTTGATTCCGGGGGCTCTCATCGCACTCGTCCTCGCCTCGTTCCTGCAGTCGGTCGGGGCGTTCGACCGCGAGGAGGGGACGATCTACCTCTACGAACCCGAACAGCGAATCGATCTCGCGCTGGTCAACGCCGTGTCCAGCCGGCAGATTGGCGATACGGCCATCGTCTCCCTCGAGTACGAACAGCCCGACGGGCAGTACGTTGCGGGACCGCGCCGAATCGCCGTGCCACCCGCGATCGCCGTCGAAATTCGAGCGATCGTCAAGACGCGTCGACTCCGGTTCTCCGAGCGGGTCAGACGGCGGCTACGGGGTATCGGACGCCGACTGCGGCGTCTCGTCGGACGGCGGCTACGGGGTATCGGACGCCGACTGCGGCGTCTCATCGGACGGTGAGCAGTCGGCACCGTGTCGCTACGACGCAGGGGCGACGATGCCGTTTCGGTCGTCGGCAGCGAATCGTCGTGAGACGCCCCTCGTGAGCTACTCGAGCGGGCTGTCCGTCACGTCGCCGGCATCGGGTTCCTCTTCGACCGACTCGTCCCCGTCGGAGGCGGTCGCATCCGCCTCGAGTCTCGTCAGTCGGGCCATCATGATCCGGGTGTTTTCGACGTCTTCGACGGTGATACGGACGCCGTCGTAGGTGATCTCCTCGCCTTCCTCGACGAGCCGCCCGGCGCGGTTGAAGATGAAGCCGGCGATAGTCTCGAACTCCTGTCCCTCGGGCAGATCGATCTCGAGCGCCTCGTTGACGTCCTCGATGTTGACCTCCCCGCGGACGAGGACGGTGTCGTCGTCGATCTCCTCGATGGGCTGTTCCTCACCGCCCTCGAGAATCTCGCCGATGATCTCCTCGATCATGTCCTCCATCGTCACCAGCCCCTCGGTGGTTCCGAACTCGTCGATGACGATCGCCATATGCATCCGGTTCTCCCGCATCTCGGTCAGGAGTTCGTCGACGTTCTTCGATTCGGGGACGTGCAGCGTCGGCTGGATGAGGTCCGCGAGCTCGAGTTCGCCGTCTTCCGCCTCGCCGTAGTTCAGGTCTCGGACGAGATCGCGGATGTGGACGACGCCTTGCACGTTGTCGAGGCTGCCCTCGTAGACCGGAATGCGGGCGTGGCCGCTCTGGATACAGGTCTCGATCGCTTCGTCGATACCGGCGTCTTTCGGGACCGCCGTCATGTCGAGACGCGGCGTCATCACCTCCTTGACGATGGTGTTGTTAAAGCGGAAGATACGCGTGAGCATCTCGTGTTCCTCCTCCTCCAAGACGCCCTCGCGCTCGCCGGACTCGATCATCTCCTGGATCTCGTCGCGGGTCACGTACGGCGACTCGATCGCGCCCGTCGACCCGATGAGGTTGTTGATCTGTCGGGTGAGGTAATCGAAAAGAACGATCAGCGGGAAGAGGAGGTACTCCGTGGCCTTCAGCGGTCTCGCGATTCGAATCGACCACGCTTCCGTGTTCTCGACGGCGTAGGACTTGGGGACGCTCTCGCCGAACAGGAGGACGAGGGCAGTGATCCCAAACGTCGCCAGGAAGACGCCGACCAGCCCACCGAAGTGGATCGACAGGATCGCCGTCGCGATCGAGGACATCGCGATATTGACGATGTTGTTGCCGACCAGGATCGTCACGAGCAGCCTGTGGGGGTCGTCCTTGAGTCCCTTGACCAGGCTCGCACCCGGGATATCGTCCTCGATCATTCCCTCGAGACGGTGTTTCGGGAGATTGAACATCGCGATCTCCGAGGACGAGAAGAATCCCGAAAGGGCGATGAGGACGACAATCGCGAGCGCGCCGACGACCGTCACCGTCGACTGATCGAACCCGACACCCACGACTGGGACCTCGTAGGCGGCCAACGGGACCGCAAACAGCGGAGACAACGCCATTGATATACAGCGTTATAGCTGGATCGGTTAACCGTTTCCCATTTTCTACCGACTCACGGCCATCGACGCCGGCGACGACACGTTTACCCGGGCGTTTCCCGTACGGGCGGCCATGAGCGAGACCGCCGAGCCACCGATCACGTTCTATCGACTGCAGGGCTGTCCGTACTGTGAGCGCGTTACCCGACTGCTAAACGAGTACGATCTCGCGTACCGCTCGCGGTTCGTCGAGCCGATGCACTCCGATCGCGACGTCGTCAAACGGGTCGCCGGCGTCCGGACGGTTCCCGTCGTGGTCGACGAGAACACCGGCGTCACCATGGCGGAGAGCGCCAACATCGTCGACTACCTCGAGTCCACCTACGGCGAGGGCGACCGCCCCGACGCGGCCGCGGCGAGCGCCGGAGGTGACGCCTGATGCCGGAGTTCGACGTCGTCGAGTTGGGGCCGGCGGATCATCCCGGCCCCGGCGCGGAAGCCCCCGACTTCACGCGGCCGCTCGTCACCGACGAGTTCTGGGAGGACCGGACGCTCTCGAGGCTCGTCAACGAGACCGATGGGTCGACTATCCTCGTCTTCACGCCGATGACCGGTTCCTTCCTCGCCACGTACGTCTGGGACGAACTCGCGGAGCGAAACTGGGACGACCGCGCGGGCCGGATCGTCGGCGTCACGGCCACGACACCCTACGGCATCAAACGCTTCCTCGACGACACCGAACACCCGTTCGCGTTCTTCGCCGACCCGAGCAACCGGGTGGCGGCGTCGTACGGCGTCGACCACGATCTCGACGGGATGACCGGTATCAGCGAACCCCGCGTCGCTTTCTTCGCGCTCGACGACGACCGCACGGTCGCGGGCGCGTGGGTCGCCACCGACTGGCCCGACTTCCCCGACTACGACGCGCTCGAGGCGGAACTCGGCCTCGAGTAAGGGCTCGAACCCGAACGATACCTTTTTGCTCGGCATCCGCCGACTTCGAACCGAATGAGCGAACTCGACCGCGCGGCCGACGCGATCGAATCGGGGGATCTCGTCGTCTATCCCACCGAAACGGTCTACGGCCTCGGCGGAGCGGCGCTCGAGTCCGAGACCGTCGAGCGCGTTTTCGAGGTAAAAGGACGCGACCGTACGAAGCCGCTCTCCTTCGCCGTGCCGTCGGTGCCGTCGGCGCTGCAGTACGTCCGTGCGACCGACCGGGAGCGGCGGTTCATGGCGACGTTCCTCCCCGGGCCCGTGACGGTGCTCTGTCGGCGACGGGCGGCCGTGCCGGACGAACTCACGGCGGGCCGCGAGCGCGTCGGCGTCCGCATCCCCGACAACGATCTCGCGCTCGCGCTCTGTGAGCGAGCCGGGACGCCGATCACCGCGACGAGCGCGAACGTCAGCGGCCGCGAGAGCGCCCGCCGACTCGACGACCTCGACCCCGAAATCCGCGAGGCGGCCGCAGTCGTCCTCGACGGCGGCCGAACCGACGGCGGGACCGAGAGTACCGTCGTCGACGTCTCGAGCGGGACGATCCACCGCCACGGAGCACAGGCCGACGAGATCGAGGCCTGGCTCGAGCAGCACTGACGGCGGGACGAATTGCGCCAGCGGAGCCGGGACGATCCGGCGGTGACAGCGCCGCTCGCGAACTGTCCGGCCGGGAAATGTTATGTGGTTTCGGCCGAATATATCTCGCATGTCTCCACATGAGCCGTCGTTCCCAACACACCGATTCGTGGGTTCGGACGCGCCCGGTTCTGTGGTCCGTCCTCGCTATCACCGTCCCCGGACTCGGCTATACCGTGAGCCAACTCGTGATCGCCGATCGAGCGCTCGCGAGTGCGGCACCGGTCGGCCTCGTCTTCGGTCTCGTCTTCGCCGCCGGGACCGCGCTCCTGAAAGTCGCGCTGGATCGGTAGGCGTCTCGAGGCGAGCCCGCATGGGCTACTCGATCCCCAACAACGATCGGAGCGTTCGCATCTTGACGCCACACTCCGCGGCGAACTCGCAGGCCTCGCACTTCGAGCGGTTGGTCGTCCGCGCTGGTGGACCATCCAACTCCCGGACCGCCCGGAGCGCGCTCCGATACTGTGCCGTCCGCCGCGTCGTCAATTCGAACGACCGGATCACGCCGTAGGCGGGATACTCGAGCCATGCCCGGTCGACCGTCTCCTGGTGCTCCCAGGCCAGCGCCTTCGCGGCCGCGACCGCGTGCACGGACTGGGGTTTCCAGACGCCGTTTTCGGGCGGCCGTCCCGACGAGATCAGCGTCGGCTCGAGCGGCTCGGCGAGGACCTTGTGAACGACGCCGTGACAGTGGCGGCCGGTCGCGAACACCGCTCGGTCGGCGGGGGTACAGAGACGCTCCCACTGACCCGCGTCGACGAGTCGCTCGCGGGTCGCCCCAAGCCGGTCGCGGTAGCGAGCGGCCGGGACGGCGATCGGTTCCTCGTCGAGGGCCTCCGGCGGGGACTCGAGCAGGTCGTCGTACCGGGTCGCAAGCGCTCGAACCGACTCGACCTCGGGCGGCGGCTCGCGATCCTCGTCCGGCAGCCGTCGCTGGTAGTAACACTTCCGCGGACAGTAGGCGGCGGTCCGCAGATCGCTAAACGAAACCGGAGTACGTGTCACAACCCGTCTGGTCCCGGCTTCGTATAAGAAGTCTCGTAGCGGGGCGGCGGACAGGTCACCGGACGGACCGGATCGTTGCGGCCGCGAACGAGTCCGACGGATGAGCGAGAGGGCCGACGATCTCGCGATGCTTCGAGTCACCCAGTCACGGGAAGCCGACGCCCGCTCACACGATCGCGGACAAAATCGGCCTCAGAATTCCACGTCGGTCTCCATGCCCTCCGTCGCGTCCTCGAGACCGTCCTCGCGGAGGTCGGAGGTCATGCGCTCGGAGAGATCGGCGTCGGCGAGGATGCTGTCGAACTCGTCGCGATAGCGGTCGTTCGCGGCTCGTGACTGGTCTTTCGCGTCGGCGACGCGGCGGTAGCGACGAATTCGGGCTTCGCTGACGTCGTACTCCGCAGCCAGCGTCGTGTCGTCCTCCTCGCGGTCGCGGATCGCCGCGAGATCGACCTCGTCGGCGTCGTCCTCCCCGACGAGATGCAACGACAGTCGCGCCTCGAAGACCTCGGCCGCCTCGACGCCGAGTTCGTCGGCGATTTCCGCGTCGCTAGTGCCGTCGTAGAAGGCTTTGGCGACCCGTATGAGTTCGTCGTCCGAGAGTTCCGTCTCGAACTCGTAGCGCTCGCGCATCTGCTGAACGACGCTCTCGAGCCGGTCCGCGTCGGATCGCTCGTCTCGCTCGAGGGACCCGCGGGTGTTCTCCTGCGATTCGGTGACCGTTTCCTCGCCGTCGGTGACGTCGGTGAAAATATCACGGAGTTCCTCGGTTTTATCGTTCATGGGTGGACACTCCAGACGGGAGTCTATTTAAGCCTGTTGCCAGATCACGTTGGGCGGCCGAGTCGCACATGGTCGACAATTATAAACTCGAAATAGTGCGGAAATTTTCGCAAGACGGCGTCGGGGTTGTCGCCCAGACGGTGTGACAAGAATTAAGTTACAGCCCTCCCCGTCATTGGACATGAACGCCTTCGCACAGTCGGACGTGGCCAGGGAGACGTACTGGGGGATCACCAGCGTCGAGTACGCGGTGTTCTACCTCCTTGCGTTTACCGCCATCGCCGTCTTCACCTACGGCGTCTATCAGCGGTTCGCCCGCTACGCAGCGGGGGACGACGATTCGTTCCCCCGACTCGATGACCTGCAGCACCGCGTCGTGAGCGCAACCAAGATCGTGCTCTCGAACGAGAAACAGTTCAACAGGGACCTCTACGGCGGTCTGATGCACTCGTTTATTCTGTGGGGCTTCCTGACGCTGTTCGTCGCGACGCTCATCCTGATGGCCGAGGAGTACGCCGCGAAGAAACTCCTCCACATGTCGTTTTGGAACGGCGACTTCTATCTCGCCTACCAGTTCATGGTCGACGCGCTGGGGCTCCTCTTCGTCGTCGGCATCGGAATGGCGATGTACCGCCGCTACTGGGTTCGTAACACTCGTCTCTGGGATCGACACACCTCCAACGAGGACGACGTCTTCATCCTGTCTCTTATACACANCGCTCGGCATCGGCGGCTTCCTGCTCGAGGGATTCCGTATCTACATCGCCGGGATTCCGGACCACGAAATCGTGAGCTTCGTCGGCTACGGACTCGCAACGGTGTTCAATGGAATCGGCCTCCCGAGCACCGAAGCCGCAGTGGCCGCCGGCCCCGAGTACAGCGCGTCCGCCAATCTCGGTGCCAACGCCGAGACGCTCCACTGGCTCACGTGGTGGTCCCACTCGCTGCTCGCCTTCTTTTTCATCGCGTGGATTCCCTACGCCAAGCCTTTCCACATGATTTCCTCCTTTGCGAACGTCGTCACGCGCGACGAGAAAGCAGGGCAGCGCCTGCCCAACGTCCCGTCGGACCTGGACGCGACTAACGCCGACTCCATCGACGACTTCACCTGGAAGGAAATCCTCGATCAGGACGCCTGTACCAAGTGCGGTCGCTGTTCGTCGGTCTGTCCGGCCAAGGCTTCCGACCGCCCGCTCGACCCGCGGAACGTCATCCTCGACCTGAAATCCTACCGTGAAGAGCTTGCAGCCGGCGGCGAGGAGAAACCGATCATCGCCGACGGCGGCACCTCGGTGATCAACTCCGAGACGATGGACTCCTGTATGGCCTGCATGGCCTGTATGGACGCCTGCCCCGTCGAGATCGAACACCTCAAGAGCTTCACCCGGCTCAACCGCCAGCAGACCGATCAGGGTGACGTCTCCTCGAGCATGCAGGACGTCTTCCAGAACGTCATGCAGAACGGCAACACCTTCGGCGACTCGCCGCGCAACCGGGGCGACTGGGCCGACGAACTCGAGTTCGACGTCACCGACGCCCGCGAGGAGGAAGTCGACTACCTCTGGTACGTCGGCGACTTCCCGAGCTACGACGAGCGCAACAAACAGGTCGCCCGTTCGCTGGCGACGATCCTCAAAGAGGCCGACGTCAGCTTCGGCATCCTCTTCGACGACGAGAAGTTCGACGGCAACGACATCCGCCGCGTCGGCGAGGAACTGCTCTACGTCGAACTGGCCGGCCACCACGTCGAGACGTGGGAGGACTGCGAGTTCGACAAAATCGTCTGTACGGACCCCCACTCCTACAACACGTTCAAGAACGAGTATCCGGAGGTCAACTTCGACGAGTTCGCCGACGACCCGATGATGCCCTTCGAGTACGACGACCAGTGGAACGACGACGGCGAAATCGACGTCTACCACTGGACCCAGGCCGTCGAGGAACTGGTCGAGGAGGGCAAACTCGACCTGAACGGAACCGAACTCGATTACACGGTCACCTACCACGATCCGTGTCACCTCGGCCGGTACAACGACGAGTACGAGGCCCCGCGCGAACTCATCAAAGCGACGGGCTGTACGTTGGACGAGATGCCCCGCAACCGCAGCAACTCCTTCTGCTGTGGCGGCGGTGGCGGCGGCCTCTGGATGGACTTCGAGGAGGAGCCAAAGCCCAGCGAGGAACGCATTCGAGAGGCGCTCGAGGACACCGACGCCGGCAGCGGCATCGAGAAGTTCGTCGTCGCCTGTCCGATGTGCATGACGATGTACGAGGACGGCCGCAAGACCGGCGACTTCGAGGACGAGATCGAGATCGTCGACGTGGCCGAACTCATCGTCGAGGCCATCGGCAAGGCAGACGAAGCGCAGGTCGAAGTCGCCGCCGACTAATCGGTCTCCAGTCGGTTCGGCAGCCGACGAATCGGATCCGCCTTTTGAATCGAACGAGGAAGTTCGAACAGCGGTCCCGTTACCCGTCGCCGATCATCGTCGGATCGATTCGATCAACGAGGCCGTCGAAATCGTCGTCGAAACTGAGAACAACGTCGATATCACTGTTTTCGACGAGCGCGACGAGGCTCGCGTCCGTGAAGCTGAGGTCATGGTCGTCGTAGCGGTCGAAAACGCGGACCGTTTGCTCGAATCGGTCGTCGGAGACGAACAGCATCTTGATCCGATCGGGAAACGGACCGCGCCCGGCGATCCGATCGCCGACAGTCCGTGCTTCGCGGTGACTGCCCGTCCGCAGTCGGGTGAGCGTCACCGCTTCGTCGTACACGTAATCGTTCGTATATAGTGCACCAAACTCACCGGTCAACGCGGCTTTCAACGCGTTCGTCGCTGCTTCGTGGTGTTCGTCCCGCTCGTTTTGAACGGCAACGAAAACACCGGTATCGACGAGGAGGCTCATTCGCCGTACAGTACCGCATCGATCTCGTCTTCGTTCGTTTCGACACCCCAGTCCGAACTGCCGGACAACCACTGCTCGATTTCGTCGTCCGAGAGCGGTTCGAAATCATCGCGGAAGGAATCGATCAGTTCGTCTTTTGATTCGTACGTTTCGGTTATGATTCGCTCGAGCAGTTCCTGTTGCGTCACTTTTCGGCCCGTCTCCAGGCGGATCTCGGCCTGTAGCTCCTCGAGATGGGACTTCGTCCGATCGGTGACTTTGACCGACGTGCTCATACACAGTAGTAGCGGATTCCACTAAAAATACGTTTCTCCCGAATCGGAACGGAATACGGACGGTCCGGCGTACAGGAGTGGTTACGGCTACAGTACAGGGCGCAAAACGAACGACAGGGAAAGACGGTCAGTCGGAACGACCGGTCGATGCCGCCGAATCCTCGCTCTCGGCCATGACTACGGCGTCTTCGGCCTTCACCTCGCGGACGAACTCGAGGAAGTTGTCGAAGACGAGTTTCGCCTCGCAGGAGCGGCGATAGTTCTCGTCGGTGATCTCGGCGAGGATCGACTCGCGGCGGTCATCGGAGAGGTCCTTGCGGCCGACGAGTTCGCGGGCGGTTTTCGCGTCGTACTCGGGGTGGAACTGGACGCCGAAGACGCGGTCCTTGCGGAAGCCGTGATTGGAGTAGTCGTTGGCCGCGAGGGGGTCGGCACCGGGCGGAAGGGCAGTGACCGCATCGGAGTGGCTGGTAAAGGACAGGAAGGTCTCGTCGATGCCGTCGAACAGCCGCGACTCGCCGGTGTGTTCGATCTCGCTGTAGCCGACTTCGTAGACGCCCATGTCTTCGACGGTGCCCCCGAGGACCTCGGCGAGCAGCTGGTGGCCCCAACAGACCCCGAGGAAGGGGATGCCGCGGTCGATCGCCTCGCCGACCCACTCCTTGACCGGTCGCATCCAGTCGTCGTCCCAGTAGACCGACGATCGGGAGCCGGTAACGACGACACCGTCGTAGTCGAAGTCGTCGGGGACCGTCCCGTCGGTGGCGTCGAACTCCGCGAGCGAGCCGTCGAGTTCGCGCCGGAAATTTCGCGTCGTGTTCTCGTCCCGGTGAGCCGCGTTCAGGACGGCGATTCGGGGATGACTCATTACGCCATAGTGGCCACTCGATAAGAATAGGTGTTCCGTCCGGTGCCGTGGTTGCCGCGACCGCCGACGGCGAGACGCGCCACTGGGACGAGTGGCGCGCTGACATCTCGAGACTCGAGTCCGGGAGATCGGGGGCGGGAACGGATCGGCTCGCCGCGTCTCACGGCAGGTGATAGTTCCCGGTGTCGTCCCGGCGGGCCCGATCGCCCGTATCGAACCAGCCGTCGGCGACCCAACCGCTATCGCCGGCATCGTTCTCGGCGCTCGGGAGCGGAGCCGGCTCGTCCCGGCGTTCGTCGGCGGTTCCGGCAGCGTTTACGTAGCCGTCGGCGACGACCGGTCCCGAAAGTTGGATGCGGCCGACGGCTGCCCCCTCGAGGACCGACCCATCGTCGTCGACCAGCCGGGCACGACAGTCCGGAACCGGGCGGCCGACCGGTGACTCGTCGGCGTCGCCGACGCGGGCATCATCGGCAACTCCCTCACTCAGGGCCGTCGGACACTCGAGACGACCGTAGACCCGTGCGACCGGTACGTCACGGTCTCGGTAGGCATCGATCACGCCCCCGTCGACCGGGGCCGCACAGATCGCCCGCTCGAGTGAGTCGGCGGCCGCGTCGAAACCCGATTCGGCCGCGATATCGCGGAGGGCCGCCGGCCGGCCGGGCAACAGCGTCGCTCCCTCCGCGGCGATGGCCCGCGTCGCGTCGCCGGGATCGAAGGCCCGATCGAGCAGGAGCGTCCCGCCGACGTACAGCACCGACAGCGCGACGCGGACGAGTCCGTCCGGGGCCGAAAGCGGCGTCGTCAGCGGGACGACGTCGTCGGCCGCCAGCCCCCACGTAGCGATCCCCGTCCGGCAGTTGCGCTCGAGCGTCTCGCTCGCGTAGCCCGCGACCGGTCGTCCCGACCGGCCGTGGAGGGCGAGCAGGGGGGCCTCGCCCGGCCGTCGGTCGTCGACCGCGAGACCGGCGTGATCAGTCTCGGACAACTCCTCGAGCGTCACCCACCGGTCGAACGGGACCGACCGGATCAGATCTCGCTGGGCCGCCTCCGCGACGACGAGCTCGGGCTCGAGGATGTCGAACGGGCGCTCGACGGATGCAGGTGTCAGGAGATGGGAGACTGGCGCGAGCGTCGCCCCGAGCCGTCGGCAGGCGAAAAACAGCCCCACCACTGCGATCCGGTTTCGCGTGATGAGACAGACCGTATCGCCGGAGCCGATCTCGAGCGCGGCGAGCCGTTCGGCGGTTCGGGCCGCGATCGCCGACAGTTCGCCGTAGGAGACCCGATCCTCGTGGATCGTCGCCGCGGGCGCGGAGAGGCGGGCTTCGGAGATGTCGACGATCGCCGTCCGGTCGGGAAAGTGGTCCGCCCGGCGGGCCAGCGAGAGGGTCACGGCGGTCGCTTCCACCCTCGCGTACGTAGTAGGGCGGGGCTCAGTCGCAAGCACGGGAACGGGAGCCGAACGGACGACTGGGACGGCGCGCTGAGCAGCGATGAGCGGGGGGCGAATCGCTGCTCGAAGCGCGAGGGATGAGCGAGCGGTGCGAGGGGCGAACGAAGTGAGTCCCCTCGGTAAGCGAGCGAATCGGGTGGGGAGGGCGTGGCTCACTCTGGTGTCACAATCGATCGGGTAAGCGTCGCTGTCGCCGAGCCGACGCCGCGAACGCTCTCTCTCGAGTCCTCCCGCCGCCCGACCGAATCACTCGGACTCGTCCGTCTGCGCCTCGAGAGCGCCCAGCAACAGATCGTTGACCGTCCGCGAGCGCTCGACGAAACAGAGGTGGCCCGCGCCCTCGAGCGCCCGGAACTCCCCGCGGGGCAGCCCTCGCGCCAACTCCTTCCCGGCCGCGGGCGACACGAGTTCGTCCGCGCCGCCGTGGATCACCCGCGTCGGCTGGGTCACCTCGACCAACCAGTCGGTCGCGTCGAACTCCTCGAGCGCCGCGACCTGTGCCTCCCAGCCCGCCCGGTCGGCGTCGCCGTCGGCCCGCCAGTCGACGATCCCCTCGCGCGCGTCGGGCTGGGCCTCGAGAAACGCCGGGGAGAGGGCCGTCTCGAGCGACGCCTCGAGCGCATCCCGATCGTCGGGCGGGGCAAACAGCGGCGCGAGGTCGAACGCCGAACCCTGCGCTGCGGTTCCGAACAGCGTCAGCGTCGCGACGCGACTCGAGGTCCGGGCGGCCTCGAGCGCGATCGCTCCGCCGAGGCCACAGCCCACGAGGTGCGCGGCGGTGAGTTCGCAATCGGCCAGCACCGCCTCGAGATCGGCGACGAGCGTCTCGAGGGTGTAGGGACCCGGCGGCGAATCGGAGCGGCCCGTTCCCCGCAGGTCCCAGACGACGGCCTCGTGGGGGCCGGCGACGGCGGCGTGTTGCCAGCCCCACAGCCAGCCGCCGAGACCGGCCTCGGGGACGAAGACGACGGGCTCGCCCTCGCCAGCGCGGTCATAGTACAGCGAGACGGCTCCGTTCGATGCGGTCGGCATACGAGGACTATCCGGGTGGAGCAAGGCGACGGTTTCGATTCCAACCGACGGCTCGCGTCACCGGGAGCGGTACGACGAGGTGGCTCGCGGGAAACGACCCAGGGACGAGAAAACGCAGTCGGGAGCCAGGTCCGTGAGCATGCCGTTCCCGACTGTGAAGGCGAACCCGGACGGATGAGGCCAACCGTTGGTATCACTGTTCGATAGGTTGCATGTGTTTACCCCCATAGAGTTCCTGGCTGAGCCACTGAGACGGCTGAAAACAGCACCCTCTATTTGATTTATATATCTCTCAGTNCGGCGGTCGAATTTTACGGATTTCTAATTGAATTCCCCGATTTTGAACCTACTGTCCTCCTGCGATTTCTGGGGGTAAACACATACGATAGGTTTTTCGCAGACACGTGTCAAGCAACAGCGTCTATGCGAACGCATTTATCTACTCCACTGACGGACACGCAGCAATCACAGACGGTCGTTATCATCTTTGCGAGTACGCTCGTGAGCGTAATGGGCGTCTCCCTCATCAGCCCGGTACTGCCGACGATTCAGACGGCGTGGGACATTTCGGCGAGTCAGGCAAGCCTGCTCATTTCGGCGTTTACTTTGCCCGGTGTCGTTCTCACACCGTTCGTCGGACTCGTTGCCGACCGCGTTGGCCGCAAGCGCGTCCTCGTCCCGGCGCTGTTCCTGTTCGGCGTGAGTGGCATTGCAGTCGTGTTTGTCGGCGGCTTCACGACGATTCTCGGTCTCCGCGTCGTCCAGGGAATCGCCGGCAGTGCCATTATGAGTCTCACCGTGACGTTGCTCGGTGACCTGTTTTCGGGAGCCCAACGGAGCCGCCTCATCGGACTGAACGCGGCAATCCTCGCCATCGGCGCGGCCGGCTACCCCCTACTTGGTGGGAGCCTCGCACTGCTCTCGTGGGCCGCCCCGTTCGTCTGTTTCGGGCTCGGGATCGTCGTCGCGATTGCCGGCTCCGCGGTCCTTACCGAACCCGAGGGGGGCGAAAGCTCGTCCGGCCTCTCCTACGTCGCTAACGCGGTCCAGGCGGTCCCACTGTGGAGAGCGATCGGGCTGTATGCGGCTGTGTTCGGCATTTTCCTGATTCTCTACGGCGCACAGCTCACGGTCATCCCGTTCATTCTCGACGAATCCTACGGGTTTTCGTCCGGAACGATCGGGCTGTTGCTCGGACTCCCGGCAGTCACGATGGGACTGACATCCTCGCAGTCGTCCCGGCTCATTCGCCATCTCTCGCCCCCGCGACTCATCACGCTCGGGTTTGTGACCTACGGGATCGGGATGACACTCGCCGCACTCACCCACTCGGTCGTCGTCCTTGCCGGCGCACTGTTCCTGTTCGGTATCGGGCAGGGGTTTGCGGAGCCCATTACTGATACCGCACTGAACACACTCGCACCCGATGCGTTCCGTGGCGGCATTATGAGTATCCGAACAAGCGTGCTGCAGTTCGGAACGACTGTCGGACCGCCGGTGTTCGTTGCTGTCGCCTCGATCGTCGGCTACGCCAATACGCTCCTCATCGCCGGGATCGCCGCGGTCGCCCTCGGTGTCTCCGCGTTCGGCGTCCTCACGTTTTCGAAGACCGCGTAACTGACGCCCCATTGAACGGAGACACGGCTGGGGGCGTACAATCGGAGTCCGGAAGAAAAAACGTCGACCGATCAGGCGTTCAGGACCTGTCGCAACACGTCGGGCGCGTCCTCGAGCGCGTCGTCCAAGTCCTCGACGTTGGGGCCCCCGCCCTGGGCGAAGTCCGGCGGGCCGCCGCCGCCGCCGCCGACCTTCCCGGCGAGTTCCCCGACGACTTCGCCGGCGTTGACGCCGACATCGTCGGGAACGGCGACGACGAACTGGGCACTGCCCTCGCCGCTCCCGAGGACGGCGATCTTGCCCGCCTCGACGAGGGCGTTCGCAGTCGCCCGCAGTTCGTCGACATCGGCGTCGATCCTGTCGATGACGGCCGTCGCGTCGCCGACCGCGACTTCCTCGCCGCCGACAGCGCCGCCGGCGCGAGCCTCCGCGAGTTGCTCCGTCAGATCCTCGATCTCCTTGCCTCGAGCCTTCCACTCCTTGAAGAACCGGTCGGCGGTTTCGGGGACGTCTTCGGGCGACACGTCGAGGATTTCGGCGGCCTCGTAGAGAGCGTCCTCCGTCTCCTGCGTCGCCTCGATGGCGGCCTCGCCGGCCGCGAAGGTGAGCCGCTCGACGCCGTCCTGAACGCGCTCGGTGTTCAGGACTTTGATCGCCCCGATGTCGCCGGTACGGGCGACGTGGGTGCCACCGCAGGCCTGGGTGTCATCGTCGACGTGGATCAGCCGGATCTGCTCGCCCGGCGGAATCCCGCCCTGATAGAGGTCGAACCCGTGTTCGGCCTCGGCGTCGTGGCGATCCGGCCACTCCTGGGAGACCGCAGTGTTGTCCATCACGATTTCGTTTGCACGGTCCTCGATCCGCTTGACGTCCTCGCGGCCGATTCGATCGTAGTGGCGAACGTCGATCCGCGACCGCTCGACGCCCTTCTGGGCACCGGCTTGCCGGATGTGCTCGCCGAGGACCTGCCGCGCGGCGTGGATGACGATGTGGGTCGCCGTATGATGGCGCATGAGCTGTCGACGACGACCGCCGTCGACCTGTCCGTTGACCAGTTCGCCTTTCCCGGGGTCCTCGTCAGTCCGGTGACAAATGACGCCGTCCTCGATCTGGACGTCCTCGACCTCGACGGTCGTCTCGTCCGTCGAGAGCGTCCCGGTGTCGGCGGGCTGGCCACCGCCTTCGGGGTAGAACATCGTCTGGTCCAGGACGACATCGTAGCCCTCGTCGCGCTCGAAGACATCGAGAACGACCGCTTCGAACTGGGTCCGCTGTTGATCATCGTAGTAGAGCTTCTCCGTCTCGGGGAGGTCCTCGAGACGCTCGTCCTCGTCCTCCTCGGCCTCCGTAACCGTCTCGGGCGTGTCGTGGCGCTTCGCGACGAGGCTGTAGAAGTCGTCGGGAACCGCGACATCCGCGCCGGTTTCCGCGGCGATCTCGGCGACCATATCGGGCTGGATGCCGTGGGAGTCGTAGAGTTCGATCAGTTCGTCGGTCGGGATGGCCTCGCCTTTCTCGGCGTACTCCTCGGCCAGCGCTTCGACCCGGCGACCGCCGCGCTCCAGGGTCTCGCGGTACTTCTCGACCTCGGTGCGGACGATGTCGCGGATCGTGTCGCGGTTCTCGTAGTCGAGTCGGTCGGCCTGCATGTCGACGAGTTCGTCCAGCGGCGCGTCGACGCCGACCGTGTCACAGAGTCGCTTCGTGCGTCGGAGGACCATCCGGGCGAGATAGCCCGTCCCGACGTTCGAGGGGACGATCCCGTCGCCGAGCATGTACGCGAGGGTGCGGCAGTGGTCCGCGATCGCGTAGATATCCTCGAGAGGCTCCATCAGGGCCTCGAGTTCGGCGGCGTCGACGTCGAGTTCGGCTGCGATCTCGCCGCGAGCGGTTGCCATGTCCTCGGCCTCGTCGATGTCCATGTGGCCCGCGAGTTTCGCGGCGCGATGGATCAGAGCCTCCTGCTCGTCGGTGTGCTCGAGGCCGGCGTTGTCCTTGAGGAAGGCGATCATATCGGGATAGACCGCCTCGTAGACGGTCGGGGTGCCCTGGGAGACCCAGGTCCACCGCTCGAGGCCGTAGCCCGTGTCGACGATGTAGGTGTCCATCGGGCTGTAGCGGTTCCCGTCTTTCATCTCGTACTCGCCGTCGGGGTCTTGCTCCATCGACATGAAGACCAGCGTCGCGAGTTCGACGCCGCGGTAGATGACCTCGATGGCGGGCCCGGCGTTGCCGCCGCCGACCCACGGGTCCTCGATGTAGATGACCTCCTCGAGATCGACGCCCATCGACTCGAAGAAGCCGTCGCAGAGTTCGACGGTATGGTCCTTCCAGTAGACCTCGCCGTGATAGGCGTACTCGTCTTCGGCGACATCCTCGCGCGTGTTGAACGCGTGGTGGGCCATCATCTCGAAGGCCATCGTATGCCGGCCCGTCTTCCCGACGTTGTCGATGTCCTGCATTCGAATACAGGGCTGGGAGACCGTCAACGGGTTCGCGGGCGGGGGCGTCTCGCCGCTGGTCACCAGCGGCTGGAAGTCATAGATCGACGCCTGTGTCAGCAAGACGTCGTCGCGCCAGCGGTTCGCCGCGACCGGATAGGGTTCGATGCGCTCGTGATCGTTCGCCTCGAAATAAGAGAGAAAGGCCTCGCGCATCTCGGTCAGGTCGTACGACTCGTCGAATCCCGAGTTATCGATGAAGTCGTACTCTTCACAGGGTGGTTCACCACAGGTCACCCTGCTCTCGTCGCGCGTCCAGAAGTGAGCACCACACTCCGGGCACTCCTTGCGCTCGAATCCTTCCTCCTCGAAGTACTCGAGGCGGTACTCCTCCTCTAGTTCGCTCATTACGCGTGTATTGACCCTGCAGCGCGTAAAACAGTTCCGCAACTGACGCCGCGAAAGGATCGTCCGACACGAACGTGATCGGCCGCAACACGCGTCTAGTTTATCGAAAGCAACGCACAGCGACGTGATCACTCCAGTGGCCCCCACTTGTCTATCCAGCAGTCAAGTCAGTCCACTGTCACTACTTACACGACGGCATTCTGACCGCTAGCGATCCGAATTTCTAGACTCGTCACGGAATCCCTCACAGGAGAGGACAATGCATGCGAGAGCCACACACGTGTTGCACAGGTCGTAATCGAGCCGGACCTATTCCTCAGCATAGGATACCATCAGCTCTGCTACGTCCGTTTTCCCGATCCGTCTCAACCACTCCAGCACCGATTCTCCAGACTGATCCGATGCCGTCGGATCAGCACCATGCTCGAGGAGCATTTTTAATTTATCACCTCTTTGTCCTCTCGTCACCGCCATCGAAAGTGCGCATCTCCCGTTATTATCGAAGACATTCGGATTCGCACCCTCCTCAAGCAACACCTTCGCTGTGTCATAGTTTTCAACTTCCAAAGCAGTAAGCAACGGGGTGAGGCCCCCGTCGTTCTGAACATCAAGGTCGATTCCTCGATCAATCAGTTCCCTGGCTATGTCTGGGCGACCTGAGCCAGCCGCCTCGTGTAAGAGCGTATTCCCATTATTAGCTCGATGCGTCAGGTCAGCGTCGTCGATGAGGTCGTCGAATGTCCCTCTCTCGCCCTGGATAATCGCATTCTCGATGTCGGTACTACTGTACAGATCGTCGGACTCATTGTCAGTCATAGGTTATCACTCCAGTGGCCCCCACTTCTTTTTCCAATACTGTCCGTTTTCTTCATGTTTTCCGGAACTACTCGCGTGTGGACATTCCGGTTGATAATGGTCAGGGTTTCTATACTCTGTTAAGAATTCCTCACGGGAAATGATTCCTCTCAGATAGTACTCGACCAGATACCGATACTCTCGTCTGGGTTTGTGCCCCATACACCAGTTATCCCGATCAAGCGGTATGCCCTCAACTGCACAAAGCACATCGCCATCAGGATCCTGCCACCTGTTCCACACCGCTTCTCGCTGTCCCGGTGCGTAGTCAGGACGTCTCTCGTATCCGTAGGGTTTCTCCTTGCGTTCGGTTCGCTGTGCAGCGATCTCCTCTTTTAGCGGTCCAAACTTTCCGTTCTCCCATCGGATCTGATCGTCGTGGTGCCGCTGGATATGGACAGTCGTCCCCATCCGACTGATCGTCAGTGGTTCGTCGGAGAGCGCAGCCCTCGCCGCATCATCGGCCTCCCGTTCCAAGCGCGGATCGGGATCGATCTCGAGATCAGCCCCTTCCCGGGGCATCATGCTGATCGTCGCGCCGCTGCGTTGCTGTGTGACGTGGGCGAGTTCGTGGGCCAGCAATGCTCCATCCGGCGACTCAGGATCGTACTCGCCGTCGCTGAATCGATTTTAGTAATTTAATCAGTTTCAATAAGACCGTAGATCAACGCGTTATTTCTTTTTCCACTAGAATTCCCGTCTCTACGTCGACCCGACATCGTGCACCGATTGGGTTTACAACCCAAACACCACGCTCATTTATATATATATTAACATATGCTTGGTCTGCAGTCGGGTCGTCACTAATCGGTTCTATTTCCCAAAGACGATCTCCATTTTTCGAGAAGGCTATAACGTTCTGATTATCTATCGTTCCGATCGGTACATCGAGTAATACCACGACTACATCATTAACTCGAACTGTCTCCTTTATTGGGTGGCGGAGAGTAACCGTTGTCTCCCCAATCGTCAACTCTTTCCCATCAACGCTTACAGTTGTCATGGCGATTTACCTCTTGGTTCGTCACTAGACTCTTCAAATGTTTTCGTGATCTCGTATGCATCATCACTTAGACGAGTTTCAAGTTCGACCTGCGGCCAGCCCCCGTTCTGGCCAAAATTCGGCTTGATGGTGCTTATACGCATTGCTGTTTCTGCAGGGACTGTAACCGTTGAGATGTATTTTGGACGTTCCGGAAGAGCCAGATTGTTTTGTAGTTCTTCTGCTGTCACGTTATCTATCTCAGTTGGATCTAGCCCACCAACCTCTTCCGGAGGGATGAGCCAATACCCATTTTGGTTGTCATTTCCGTGCGCTCGTAGCATCTCAACATCATCATTCATATCACCGCTAGAAATGAATTGAAGAACTAGCGAGTCTGGATCGTGCGGAGGGTCGTACCAATCAGGGTACCGCTCTTCCTGACTAGCTTCCGAGCCGGATAGAATTTGAGTTAATTTTTCGTGGTTCTTCTGAATCCACCGTATTCTGGGTTCAGCTTTTCGAACCTCGCTTTCTTTTTCGATTCCAAAAATATCCGTTATAACAGTAACATCTTCCTCCGATAATGGTTGGAGATCCAGAAACCTTTTGATTGTTTTCGCATCACTTGTTGAAAGGTTTCGTGAGACATCAATAGATAGCCCCATATTTTCTCCCAACAATTCCGTTATATCTTTTGTATTCGGACCTTCTTTACTCCGCTGGATAGAAATATCGCTTCCCATCCGATTGACGACCAGCGGCTCCTCACCCGCCAACGCCTGATCAGCGACTTCGTCGGCTTCCCGTTCCAAGCGCGGATCGAGATCGATCTCGAGATCAGCCCCTTCCTGGGGCATCATGCTGATCGTCGCGCCGCTGCGTTGCTGTGTGACGTGGGCGAGTTCGTGGGCCAGCAAGTGCTGTCCCTCCGGTGACTCAGGATCGTACTCACCGGCATTGAACACGATGTCGGTCCCGCAGGTAAAGGCCCTCGCGTCGATCGCCTCCGCGGCCTCGGCGGCCTTTCCGCCCGTGTGAATTCGGACGGTCGAGAAGTCGGCATCCATCCGTTCCTCGAGAGGGCGTCGGAGGCTGAGGTCCAGGGGCATGCCGCCGCTGCCGATAACGGCCAGTACCTGCTCGGGGACATCGTCACGCGAAGTGTCGGTCCCCGCGAGGGAGCGCTGGATGTTCCGCTCGCGTTTGCGGCGGGCGCGGTCGCCGGGTGACGGGACCGCGGCGCCGTCGGGGACGGTCGCTGCCTCCGGCACTGCGGTGTCCGGTTGTGCTGGGGCCGGGTGCGCCGCTGGCGACTGTTCCGCCAGCGGACGGGGATCGCGCTCGGAGTGGTCGGCGGTCCGCGTGGCTGACTGCGTTTCGGCCGCCGATTCGTCGGCGTCCGATGTCGATGACCGCGTGCGCCGCTGTTTCTCTCGCATTTAGCCACCCCCTCGAGTCGCGGGGCCACACCGTCGGGTCCGGTCGTCGGGATGCGGGTACATTTTATTCAAAAAAAAATATACGTCTATATAAATATTTCCCGCAGATGATCCATATCGTACGCCGATCGACGGCTTCGCCCACGCGATGACCGTCTCGGTCACCGCCCTCCTCGAGCGCGCGGTCGCGCGACGTCGGGCGTCGATCCCAACCGATCAGTATCCTAACGTTCTTTAGGATAGATTGCGTACCGCACGGATGCGCACGAAAGTGCGCCAAGCCGGAGTGCCACAGCATCCAACCAAGCACTCCGGCTCAACGATCCGCCCCCGCGTAGCGGGAGCAATCCACCATTGGCGTTGGCGAAATAAAGACCTGCCGACGTCCGTCGACCAGTCGCAACCCTCGCTGGCTCGCTCGCCGGATCGCTTCCTGTCGCGTCGGGGCCTGTACACGGAGCTACACATATGGTCTCGAGACTCACACTCCGCTGCGACTGTGGTACAGACATCCGTCTCGCGCCGACGGACGACACGACGACCTGCTCCGACTGCGAGACGACGTTCGCGCTCTCGCTCGTCGAAGACCCCGAGCACGATGCCCATGCATCCAGCACTCGCCACGGCTCTCGATCGTATCGCGGCCCGTAAGGGCTGTGCCCCGGCAGCCCTCCCCCCGCTGTACGAGGCCGTCGATCCCGACGCGCTGACTGCCGTCCTCGAGTCGAACCCGGACGTGACCGTTCGCTTCGACTATGCCGGCTATCGCGTCGTGATCGGGCCGGAGCCTGACGAGATCGGGGTAATCGACCGTCGTGTGTAGGGACGCGTGAACGGTGAAGCGGGGCGTTTTCACGCGTCCTCAAACGCGGTCCGGGACGGACGGCAAAGCTTTACCCTGACGGACGGTCACAGCACGTAGACAATTGAACGGCGAGGGGATGACGACGGCGACAGCGACCCAGCGACCGCGAACAGTGCTCTACGTGGCCGACGCGGAGGCGGCTGCCAGCGACGGCGCTGGCGCTCTCGAGGCGGTCGACGCCGGACCGGAGCGATCGGTCCACGCCGTGACGGCCGTCGATCGCGTCCGGAACTGGGCCCCCGAGGCCGACTGCGTCGTCTTCGCCGAGACGCCGACGACGGCCGCGGGTGCCTCGCTGCTCGAGGTGATCGAGGGCTGTGGCTCGACGCCGGTGATCCTCTTTACCGAGCCGTCGTTCGCGCCGACGGCCGCGCGGTCGACAGACGGCATCGACGGCTACGTCCGCCGGGACACCGACGACGCCGTCGCCCACCTCGCGGACGAGATCGAGTGGGTCTGTCGTGAGACCGGGGACGCGGTGAGCGCCGACCGCGCCGCGTCGACCCCCGGACCCGCCGAGCGCTTCCTCGAGTCGGTCCCCGAGGTGGCGGCCTGTCGCGACCGCGACCGACTCTTCGAACGCCTGGTCGAGACTGCAGCGGACGCCCTCGACTGCGAGACCTGCTGGCTCTCGACGGTCCACTTCGGGGAGTTTACCCCCCGAGCGACCGCGTCGGGGGTCTCAGACGACGACCTCGAGCCGATCTCGCGCGACGGGGTCCTCGACGAGACCCTTCGAACCGGTGAGACGCTTCGGATCGACGAGATCGACAGCGACGACCGACTGACGGCCCCCCTCGACGGGGTGACGTCGCTGTGTTGCGTTCCGGTGGGCGATATCGGACTCCTGCAGGTCGCCGCCGAGGAGGCGGCCGCGTTCGACGACCGCGACTGTGACTCGCTGGCCGCGTGGTGTCGCGTCGCCGCCGCGGTCCTCGAGCGGATCGATGCCGACGCGAGCCACAGGACGGCCCGCGAGCAACTGCAGCGGGAGCGCGATCGGCTGCGGACGGACCGCGACCGACTGGCCAGCGAGCGGGACGAGCTGGCGGCCGAGCGCGACCGCCTCGCCGACGAACGCGACCGCTTCCGTGCGCTGTTCGCGACCATCCCGGAGCCGGCGGTCCGCTACGAAATCGACGACGGACGGGTGCTCGTCCGGGACAGCAACGACGCCTTCGACGAGGTCTTCGGGACCGCTCCAGAGGGGGTCGGCGGCGAGGAGCCCGTCGCGCCGGGACTCGAACACCGACGGGCGGCGCTGCTCGAGTCGCTCCGGGCGGGCGAGCGCTGCCAGCTCGACAGTCGTCGAGAAACCGTCGACGGCGTCCGCGAGTTCCTGCTGACGCTGGTACCGGTCGACGCTGGCGCGAGCGACGGGGGGGCATCCGACGCTCACACTCCCGAAGGGCTGCTCGTCTACAGCGACGTGACCGAGACGAGCCGCCGCGAGCGGGAAGTCGCCGCCGCCGAGGCCCGACTCGAGACGATCGAGACGCTGGTCGACGAGGAGATGCGGACGCCGCTGAACGTCGCCCGTGGCTACCTCGAACTCGCCGCCGAAACCGGCGCTGCCGAACACTTCGCGGAGGTCGACGACGCTCAGGAGCGGCTGCGGGAACTCGTCGATCGGCTCGTCTCGATCGTCCGGCGGGACGACGTGCTCGTCGAGACCGAACCCGTCGCCATCCACGACGTCGCGCGGCGGGCCTGGGTCACCGTCGAGACCGGCGATGCACGGCTCGTGACGCACACGGCCGACGACCGCGTGCTCGAGGCGGACAAGGCGCGGCTACGGGAGTTGTTCGAGCAGTTGCTGGGGACCATGATCGACACGGCCGAGAGGAGCGACTGCGGAACGAAAAGCGGCGACGAAACGCCGGCCGAGACGGCGGTCGTCACCGTCGGTGCAACCGATGACGGGTTCTACGTCGCGCGACGCGACGCCGAACCCGACGCCGCGGACGCCGACGGAAGGATCGAGACGGAGCCCGACTCCGACCAGTTGACCGCGGCCGACGGCACCGGCTTCGGACTCGAGACTGTCGAGCGCATCGCCGACGCCCACGGCTGGACCGTCGGCGTTGCGGCGGACGACGGACGTATCGCCGTCGCGTTCCGCAGCGTCGACGCCAGCGACGGCCACTAGCCGGGGCGTCGACCGCCGATCAGGCGTCCGTCTCGAGCGCCAGCGACGCCAGCATCGCCTCGAGTTGCAGGCGCTCGTTTGCGCCCTCGGTAATGCGGTAGTCGACTTCGCCGAGTCGCTCGAGCAACCGCACGGTCGCCCGCTCGGGAACGTCGAACTCCCAGGCCGACCGGTGGAGTTGGTCGATGACGTCGCCGCCGGCGAGCCCGCGCTCGGTCAAGAGGTCCTCCAGGGCGGCACGGGCAGCGGTGAAGTCGCCGTCGATGGCGTGGTCGACCATGGCCTCGACCTCCTCGGGGCGGGCGGTGGCGGTGATCGCGAAGACGGTCTCCTCGTCGACGGTTTCGCCCATCACCGCGGCGGCCTGCAACGCGTTGATCGCCTTGCGCATGTCCCCGTCGGCCGCGTAGACTAACGCGTCGACGCCGTCGTCAGTCACCGCGATGTCCTCGGTGGCCGCGATTTCGCGTACCTGTGCTTCGATCGCGTCCGCGGAGAGTTCGGTAAAGCGAAAGACCGCACAGCGGGACTGAATCGGGTCGATGATCTGACTCGAGTAGTTACACGAGAGGATGAATCGGGTGTTGTTCGAGAACTGCTCCATCGTCCGGCGCAGCGCGGACTGGGCGTCGGAGGTCAAGGCGTCGGCCTCGTCGAGGAAGATGATGCGATGGGAGTAGCCGCCGAAACTCGAGCGGGCGAAGTCCTTGATCCGGTCGCGAACGACGTCGATCCCCCGCTGATCGGAGGCGTTGAGTTCGAGGAAGTTCTCCTGCCAGTCGTCGTCGTAGACCTCTCGAGCGATGCTTTTCGCCGCTGTCGTCTTTCCCGTGCCGGCCGGCCCTGCAAAAAGGAGGTGGGGGAGATCGTCCTGCTCGACGTAGTTTTTGAGCCGCGGAACGATGTCCGTGTGGCCCTTGATGTCGTCGAGTCGCTCCGGGCGGTACTTCTCGATCCAGACTTCGGTTTTGCCGGGTGTTGGCTCCGCCGCCTCGGCGTCGGCCTCGCTCATACCGGTCGAAGGTGGGGCCGCAAGATAAAACGACCGAAGGTCGCCATCGGATCGCGTCGCCGACAGTCCAGGGGTGGCGAACCGATCACGAGACCGGACCGTTTTCGTCCCTGACACCGTGGTGTCGGGTTTTACACCCTGCTCGAAGAAGGAACACGCGCAATGGTTGGCTCAAGCACACGATCGCGGCTCGTCGTCATCGCAGTGGTCGTCCTCGCCGTCGTCGGCACCGTTCCGGTGCTGGTCGCCGCACAGAGCAACGGGCAAACCGGCGGAACGATCGTCGTCGAAGAGGGCGAGACGGTCGATACCCTCGAGGGGATCGCCGGCTCAGTCGTCGTCCGCGGGACCGTCACCAACGATGTCAGCGCCGTCGGGGGCGACGTGCGGATCGAGCCGACCGGTTCGGTCGGCGGCGATCTCGAGGCGGCCGGCGGGAGCGTGACTATCGCGGGACCCGTCGAGGGCGACGTGAATGTCGGCGCGGGGAGTCTGATACTCACCGAGAACGGGACCGTCGGCCAGGACCTCACGGCCGGCGTCGGGAGCGCGACGATCGACGGCACGATCGACGGCAACGCCGAAATCGGTGCGGAAACGATCCGGCTGGGAGAGAGCGCCTCGATCGCGGGCGATCTCCGGTACGACGGCGACCTCGAAGGGAACACCGACGCGGTCGCGGGCGACATCGTCGAGGACTCCTCGCTCGGCGTCGACGTCGCACCGACGATTCAGCCCTTCGCATCGTGGCTGTTCACGGCCTACGCGCTGGCAGTGAACCTGCTACTCGGAGCCGCATTGCTCGCGCTGTTCCCGCGGTTCTCCGACGGGGTCGCCGACCGCGTCGCGTCGGGTCCCATTCGCTCCGGGCTCGTCGGGTTGCTCGTGTCCGTTGGGATCCCGGTCCTCCTGATCGCGCTCGCGATCACCGTCATCGGGCTTCCGCTGTCGCTCGTGGGCGGCTTCGCGTTCGGCCTGCTGCTGTGGATCTGTCTCTTATACACATCTCTGAGCGGGCTGGCAAG
>NZ_AOII01000041.1 GCF_000337615.1 Natrinema pallidum DSM 3751 | reverse complement strand
AGATGTGTATAAGAGACAGGTGATCAACCTGCTCGTCCTCCTGCTGGGACTCGGCGCGCTCGTCCGCGCCCTCTACGGCCACTGGCGCGCCGGCCGGAAGCGCGGTCGAGAGCGGCGAGCCGGATCGGACGAGCCGGCGGCGGAGTGAGCGACGAGCCGAGCCTCGAGCGACGCGCTCAAGGCCGCCGCGGCGTAACGGGGCGTATGCACGTCACCGTCGATGTCAAGGGCGAGGACACCTACGAACTCGAACTCGAGGCGGTGGCGGGGGTCGCGGCTGACGGGGAGGCGACCGGCGATCCCACCGACGCCACGCCGACGTACGCGGACCTGCTCCGCGAGGTCGAGTTGAGTCCCCACGAGGTGAGCGTCCTCGTCGACGGGCGTCCGGTCCCGGAGGATCAGCCCGTCGAAAGCGACCACGTAACGGTGTTGCGGCTGATCAAGGGCGGGTAACGCTGGCGACTCGGTCCGTAGCGTCTCCGACTCGAGGGAGCAGTTACCACCCTGCATCCGAGTCGATCGGGATGAATGCTCAGCTAGCAAGAGTTTGTGCGGCACCGACCCGCTCAGTAATAGCCGGTCAGCGACTACTGAACTCGCATAGTCGATTCGGTCCATCGTGGCCCGGCCGCTACTGGACGCAGTCCCGACGGTCAAACTCCTCGCTCTCGTCAACCCCAGCGACACGGGGGGCGCGATCGCGCGGTTGACGGCGAAAATCGAGCGATTCGAAGCCGGCGCGGACGCCGTCGACTTCTCGAGCGATCGCGACGACGAACTCGGTGCCCTGGCGGACGCAATCGACGATGTGTTCTACGTCCTCGATGCGGAGGGGAACCGTCAGGACTGGAACGAGCGGCTGCCCGAGAGAGCGGGCTATTCGAACGAACGGATCGAGTCGATGCACGCGCTTGATTTCTACGAGGGACCGGACAGGGGATCGATCCAGGCGGCGATCGAGACCGGGAGCACTCGAGTCGACGCCGCCCTCCGAACGGCCGACGGTGACTTGGTTCCTCACGAGTTCACTGCGGTCGCCCTCAGGGACTCCGACGGTGACGCGCTACTGGCGGGAATCGGTCGATCGTGGCTCCCGACAGCACGGAACCATGTACGGTAATACCATCACTCCCGGACGACGAACCCCTCGGTGCTCGCGCGATCGGTGAAAGCCCAGCCGCTTTCCCCATCGATGTGGTACTCCGCGTATGTCCCTCGTGGTTGCCCTGCCGAAAGCGAGAGTCGATCGAGCGACAATCGACGCGCTGTTGGCCCACGCCGGCCGATGCATCTGACACATGTTCGTCCGTACCGCCACCGCCGACGACGTTCTGGAGGTCCGTCGCATCCTCGACGCGGCGATGCTCGAGCCGGGCGACGTAGAACAGCGAATCGACGACGGAGACGTCTTCGTGGCCGGCGATCGGCGAGGCGGCACGGAGCCGGCCGGCGAATCCGATGGGAGCGAACGGGTACTCGGTACGGCCGTCCTCGAACCCCTCGAGAGCGAGCCGGGTGCCCACGTCGGGGCGATCGGCGTCCGCCGTCGCCACCGGGGTCGGGGGATCGGCTCGGCGCTGATCAACCGGGCGCTCGAGCGAGAAAAGCGGCTCACGGCCCGGTTCGACGACGATGTCAGGCCGTTCTACGAGCGATTGGGGTTTTCGATCGAACCGATCGACGACCAGCGCCACCGCGGTGTGGCGGTGGCGGCCGGGCGCGTCTGATGGCCCGACTCATGGGGCCCCGTCGCCTGCCGGGGTCGTTTTATCGGGGATGAATGTGGTACGTGCCCCAGTATGGCGCTCCAACGGATGCTCAGCGGCGATCCGTCGAAGAGTTCGAAGGTCTATCTGGCGATCGGGCTGCTCTCGCTGGTGAAAGCGATCGCGGTCCGCAACGACCGGGACCGGTTCCGACGCGAGATCGTCGACGCCGGATTGTTCCTCGGCGTCGGCGTCGCGCTTCGCCGATTCAGCAGAGTGAAAGCGCAGAAACGCCGAGAGCTCGAGTCACAGGTTCCCGACTGGGCGGCCGACATGATACGGTCCGAAGCGACATCGAAGGGGCTGCAAACGATCGCGAAGCGACAGTTCAGGAGTCGATCCGAGCCCGAACCGAAGACGGTTCGAGAGCGAGCGCGCAGCGCTTTCTCGAATCGGTAACTCGCGTCGGCCGCACCCGTCCGTCAGTCCGATCCCGCGTCAACAGCGGTCGCGGCTTCGGCCGAGACCGGCTCGAGCGACGCCGAAAAGTGACGAAGCTCGGGGACTGCGGGGTTGGAAGCGATTTCGAGTCCGGATACCTCGTGTCGCTTCTCGAGGACTGCTTCGGCCGTCTCGACGACGTGCTCGAAGTGCTCCCGGTGGTAGGTCCGGCGTGGGACCGCGAGTCGAACCAGTTCCGGTCGGTCGGTTTCGGGGAACGCGAAGCTCCCGAGTTCGACGCCCCTGACACCCCCTTCCCGATACAGTTCACAGACCAGCGCCTGCCCCGGGAACTGCTCGGCCGGGATCTCCGGAAAAGTCGCTCCCGCGTCGAGGTAGACCGCGTGCCCGCCGGTCGGCGTGTACACCGGCAGGCCAGCCTCCTCGAGCATCGCGCCGAGTTCGCGGACCTGTTCGACCCGATCCTCGATGTACGACTCCTCGACGGCCTCACGCAGGCCGACTGCCATCGCGGCGACATCGCGTCCGGCCATGCCGCCGTACGTGGGGAACCCCTCGTAGAGGATCGCGCGCTGTTTACACTGCTCGAAGAGGGCCTCGTCGTCGGTCGCGACGAACCCGCCGACGTTCGCCAGCCCGTCTTTCTTCCCGCTCATGACGAGCGCGTCCGCGAGCCCGAGTTGCTCGCGTGCCACCTCGGCGACCGTCGCGTCCGCGAACTCGTCTTCGCGCCGGGTCACGAAGTAGGCGTTCTCCGCGAACCGACAGGCGTCGATCACGAACGTGGCGTCGATCTCGTCGGCGAACGCCCGGACGCGACGGGTGTTCTCGACGCTGACCGGCTGGCCCGCCGTCGAATTGTTCGTAATGGTGAGGATCACCAGCGGGACGTGGTCCGCGCCGACCTCGTCGACGACTTCGCGAGCCCGCTCGATCGAGAAATTACCCTTGAACGGCTCGTTCGTCGCCGGATCGTGGGCTCCCGGAACCGGACAGTCGACCGGATCGGCACCTTGATTCGAGACGTGCGCTCGCGTCGTATCGAAGTGCGTGTTGTTGAGCGCGACGTCGTCCTCGGCGAGCAGGCTACCGTAGAGAACGTTTTCGGCACCGCGACCCTGATGAGCCGGGACCACGCGTTCGAACCCCATCACGTCCGCGACCGCGGACTCGAGGCGGTCGAAACTCGACGAGCCGGCGTACGCCTCGTCCCCCTGAAGCAGCGCGGCCCACTGGTCGTCGCTCATCGCGCCCGTCCCGCTGTCGGTCAGGAGATCGATAAACACGTCGTCCGCTGGGAGATTGAACGCGTTGTATCCAGCCGCTTCGAGCGCCTGCGTTCGTCGTTCTTTCGATGGAAGGGTGATCCGTTCGACTACTTTCGACTTGTACGCGACCATACCCGCTCAACGCCGCCCAGCGTGTTCAGTCTAGCTGAGAGGTTGTGAGCGTCGATGGCTCGAGACGGCCCCCGCCGGACGGATCGACGCATCGATGGACGGAATCGGTGGACCGCACGCGAACGGAGCCGACGGTGACACAGTGTGGACGGAGACGATCACGGCCGCGGACTCAGTGAGTGTCGACACGGACGCCACCGAAGACGTCGTCGGCGATCCGCGTCCTCGTCGGTTCGGGACCGACGAGTGCCAGCCTCTCGGTCCGCCCGTCACGGATGGTGAGTGTCCGCGACGAAGCGGTGGCGTCGGTCGAGTCGGTATCGGGTGCCGCGCGAGGGTCGACGCAGTCAGCGGGATCGGTCGAGTCGGCAGCGACGACGTCGGTCGCAACGAGCGCGCCGAGTTCGACCGCGGTAGCATCGATCACGTCGCCGTCGCCACGGATGATCATGTCCGGGTGGCCGACGAATTCGAACTCGCGGTCCGCACGCGTCGGGGCTCCGCCGTCGGCGTCGGTGGCGCGTCCCATCCCGTCGGAATCGGCATCGGTGGCGTTCGCAGCCGGCGGCTCACCGTCCGTACCGTTTGTAGCCGCCGTCTCGCCGGCCGCGAGGTCGGCGAACAGGTCGGTCGCCGTCGTATCGACGGCGTCGTCCGGTCTCGGGTCGTGGTCGCCGCCGGCGTCGACGAGGTCGGCGGGCGAGTCCGCGTCGAACGCCGCAAGGATCGCGTCCGGGTCGGCCTCGACCTCTTCGAGGACCGCCGTCGCTGTCGGGTCGGTGCTCATGTGCCCGTCCGCATCGACTACCACCTTCGTTACGATGCTGTTACCGCTATATTAGCGACTGCATACACCGGCCGTGACCGTTGTAGCAGCTGTATACGCGGGCAACGACGAAGATAATAGCGTGTTACCAGCGGTCGCGTCCGAGTCGGTGCCCGAAACCGTGAGTCGCGTCCGGACAACGACACGCTCGAGCTAGAACAGGTCCTGAGTCAACTCGAGGGTCTCCTCGCGGTCATCCCAGTCGACGAACAGCGCGACGCTGGTCGCGCTGGTGATGATGTCCTGCAGGTGAATCCGGGCCTCGGCCAGCGGGTTGACGATCTCGCTGATAATCCCCGGCTGGTTGGGGAGTTCGCCGCCGGTCACGCGGATGACGGCGATCGGCGAGTCGACGGTGACACTCGAGAGTTCGTCGCGGGCGATGACCTCGCGGTGGAGGATGTTCTCGGCGCGTTCGGCTTCCTCCTCGTCGATGTAGAACGTGATGGTGTCCATCCCGCTGGCGACGGCGTCGATATTGATGTCGCTCTCCGCGACGGACTCCGAGAGGTGGTTGAAGATACCTGGCTGATTGCGGATGGCACGGCCGGCGACGGTCAGACAGGCGAGCGGCCGCTCGCGTAGGTCGACCAAGTTCTTGAACTCGCCTTCGATGCTCGTGCCGCCCGACAGGAGATCGCCGTGCTGGTAGTGGACGACACGGACGTCTAACTTCCCGTCCTTGTACGACAGCGCGGAGGGAGCGACGACCTCGGCACCGCGGAACGACAGGTTCCGAAGTTCGTCGACGGAGATTTCGCCGACGTTGCGGGCCCCTTCGACGACGTGGGGGTCGCCGGTCATGACGCCCTCGACGTCGGTGACGATGACGACCTCGTCGGCGTCCATGTACTTGCCCATCATGACGGCCGTGGTATCGCTGCCGCCCCGACCCAGCGTCGTGATCGAGCCGTCCGGCCCCTCGGCGAGGAAACCGGTGATGACCGGCACCGTCCCGTCGAGATCCGCCGCGACCTCCTGGGCGCGTTCCTGGGTCTCCTCGACGTTGACCTCGCCGTACTCGTCGGTGACGACCGGCCACCGATCGCTGCCCGGCTCGAGGAAGATCGCATCGATACCGCGAGCCGACAGTGCGGCCTTGAGCATGCGGACCGACGTCCGTTCACCCATGCTGACGATCTGAGCGCGGTCGGCCTCGTCGGTCTCGAAGGAAATCTCGTCGAGCAGTTCGTCGGTGGTCGACCCCATGGCACTGGCGACGACGGCGATCTCGTGGCCGTCCTCCACGGCCGCGGCGATCGAATCGGCGGCGCGGTTGATCCGGTCGCCGCTGCCGAGGCTCGTCCCGCCGAACTTGGCTACGACGCGCATACTGACACCTCACGGGCCGCGAGCGGTGCGATGGTGTGACTCATACTCCGTCCGTAACCAGAGCGGGCAAATAACTGTGTTCATCGTCCGCATTTTTACCTGTCCCCGTTCGCCCCCGCGATCGCGACGCTGACTAGAGCGCGCGGCGCACGACAACGGATGCGCGACCGGGATTTATTGTCGTGCACCTCATTACCACACGCCGATGAACGTACGGGACGCACTCGAGGCCGACGCCGACGCGCTCGCGTCGATCGCCGACTCCCCAACGGACGTGATGCGGAATCTCGTCCACGACCGAACGGTCCGCGTCGCCGAGGACGGGAGCCACGATCCGAACGCGGACGTGTCGGATTCGCAGTATAGCGGCTCCGATCCCGAGGACCTGCTGGGATTCATTAGCTTCGACGCACGCGAGGATACCGTTCACGTCACCCAACTCGACGGCACCTGCGAGGCCTGCAAACGGTTGCTGGCCGAACCCGTCCGGTTCGCCGAACGCGAGTCGATGGCCGTCGAAGTGCTGGCGGCACAGGACGCCGACTCCATCGAGACGGCCGCCGAGGACCTCGGGTTCGAACGGCGCGGCCACGGTCCGCGGTTCGACGGCTCCCCGACGGTTCGGTTTCGACTCGAGCCGTAATCGGAGTGGTCCCGAAGCGTCGAGGGAATGCTGTGGCAAAAGTAACTTGGCAAGTGGTTGTTCCGCGAGCGTCGGAGGCGCTCGCGGGCCGACGACCGATGTGAGCGAGTGAGATGAGCGAACGAAGGAAAGGGACTTTTGATCGAACTGTTGCCGAGCGTCGGCGAGACGTGTGTCGGCTCTGCTGGCGTCGTCTCACCAGAGCGCAGCGCAAAATTTCGTTAGGAGAACTTCTGGACCGTCACGTCCAGCGTATCCAGGTCGACGATCGGCGCGAAGCCGGCGTCGGGGTCGATGTTGACGCTCTTCTGGAAGTCGGTCTGGGCCTGCCAGCAACCGGAGTTGATCGCGAGCACGTCGTGGTACTTGCCGAAGCCGAGCTTGTGGACGTGGCCGGTATGGAAGATATCGGGTACCTCGTCGATGATGAGGTAATCCTTCTCCTCGGGAGCCAGGCGGGTGTGACCGCCGAACTGCGGCGCGACGTGGCGCTTCTTGAGGAGGTGGTACATCGCCTTGTGAGGATCGTCGTAGCTGGCTTTCTCCTCGGGCAGTTCCGCGATGACCTCGTCCAGACTGACGCCGTGATACATCAGGACGGAAACGCCCTCGAGGGTCACCATCGACGGGTTGCTCACGATCTGCGGGTCGTGGACGGACATGATCTCCCGGAGTTCCTCGTCGAATCCGGGCTGGGGTTCGGCGAGTCGCACCGCGTCGTGGTTCCCCGGGATCATGACGATCTCGATGTCGCCCGGGATCTTCTTGAGGTGCTCGCTGAACGCCTCGTACTGTTCGTAGATGTCGACGATGTCGAGTTCCTCGTCCTGGTCGGGGTAGACGCCGACCCCCTCGACCATGTCGCCCGCGAGCAGTAGGTACTCGACGTGCTGGGCGTCCGGAGTGTGTAGCCAGTCGGCAAAGGCGTTCCAGGCGTCGGCCATGAACTCCTGGCTGCCGACGTGGACGTCGCTGATCAGCGCCGCCTGCACGTGCCGGTCCGCCGTCGATGGCTCGTGGGTCCGGGGAACGTCCGGGAAGTGCATCGCGTCGACGAATGCGATCCCCGAATCGTCCGCCAGGGTCCCCTCCATCGCCAGCACTTCGTCGCAGAGCAGTTCCCCGACGAGGTCGGCGTACTCCCTGTCTTTCATCACGAGCCACGGAAACGTTCCCGTCGCATCCTCGAGTTCGATCAGCCAGTGGCCGCTGGCGGTCGAGCGGATGTCGTTGACCAGCCCGACCATCGCCACCTCGCTGCCGCCCGGCATGTCCTGAATGGCCGTCGCCGGCCGATGGTTGACTCGGCCCCGCAGTTTCGCGCCCAGTCGATCGAGCCGATCACGGAAGACGGAGACGAAGTCGCTGTATTCGCCCGTCCCCGTGCTCTGGCCCGTCATGTCGCCGACGATCTCGAGCGAGCGCTGGGCGGGATCGGCGGATCGAGACCCCTCCGTTTCAACTGGAGACCCGCCGGTCGGGTCGCCGTCCACGGGCGAGGTTCCAGTCGAAACGGAGGGGGTCGAATCGGCCGGCTGCGATTCGGCTCCGGCGACGGTCTCGGCCCCGACCGCCCCGGCCGCGCCGGCCGTCGAGAGGGCCGTCTCCACGTGGTCGGTCCGGACGACCAGTGCATCGTCCGGGATCTCCTCGAGGACGCGCTCGAGCGCCGCGTTCGGGTTCTCGGCCGCGGCGAGCCGCGTCACCGCCTCGCGTTCGGCGTTGTACCCGCGGCTCGTGAGTTCGCCGACGATCCGAGCGGGGGCCTCGAGTGGCACACCTCTCGCATTCGAGAGCGAGGTCAAAAGGGTAGCGAATGCCCCGCTCGCGGCGGCCGGTTTCGCGGCGCTCGAGTCGACGGAACGATAGCGTCCATCCGCCGTCCCCGCGACGGTCGCCGGAAGGTTGATACCCGGCTCGGAGAAAGCGGTTCCCAATGGATGGGCCTGACGGCGAGACGCGGGGCGACGACCCGACCGGACCCCCTGACGGACGCTCGGGACCGGACTCGGCTCGGGGAGCCGACCCCGGTGACCGCGCGGCCAAGCCAGCCGACCGCGAGCCCGACCGCCGAGATCGAGCGCCCGACGACCGCAGGAACCCCACTCACGACGACGGCGTTGCGATCGAGGACGGGATCGGTCGCTGGCTGCTCGAGACCGACGACTGGCGAGTCACGACGTGTCGGGATGTCGCAGCGAGTCTCGCGATCATCGCGACCATCGGTCTCCTCCTGTTCGCTATCGGCGGAACCTGGCCGCCGTTCGTCGCCGTCGAGAGCGGGAGTATGGAACCGAACATCCGGGAGGGGGATCTCGTCTTCGTCGTCGACGACGATCGGTTCGCCGGCGAAAACGCCATCGGCGACACCGGCGTCGTCACCCTCGAGAGCGGTCGGGAAAACGGCCACGAGAAGTTCGCCAGCGCCGGCGATGTCATCGTCTTCATCCCGAACGGCGATCCGACGAAGACGCCGACGATTCACCGCGCCCACTTCTGGGTCGACAAGGGTGAGCGATGGGTCGAGACGAAAGCCGACCCAGGGTCGTTGAACGGTGCGACCTGCGACGAGATCACCACGTGTCCGGCACCGCACGCCGGGTTCGTTACGAAAGGCGACGCCAATCCCGGTTACGACCAACTGCCACGCTCGGGGGCGGAGACGACGATCGTCAGCCCCGACTGGATCACCGGGAAAGCAATGGTTCGGGTGCCATGGGTCGGAGAGCTTCGGCTGGCGGTCGGCTCGGTAGGCGCAGCGACCGGGTTGGGACCGACGGGTACCTTCGTCGCGACGGGCACGATCGCGCTCGTCCTGTTCGGGATGGCTGCCGAGGATGGCAGTCACTGAGACGATCGGGGCGATCCCCGCGAACGGAAAGTTGATTTGACGGCCCGGCAAAACGAGTGACGATGAGCGGTTCTAGTGCCGGGTCGCCCCCGGATGATTCCGGCGACGACGATCGCGAGCGGGATCGAAGCGCCGGCAGTTCGCAAACGCCGCCTGCACCCGAGGAGCCACCCGGAAACGCCGCCACCGCCGACGACGGCGTGACGATCGAAGACGACGGGCTCCTGCGCTGGTTCCTCAACACCGACAACGAGACCGTCATGGTGACGCGGGATATCCTGAGCAGCGTCGCCATCGTCGCCGTCGTCGGTCTCCTCCTGTTCGGCGTCAGCGGCATCTGGCCCCCACTCGTCGCCGTCGAAAGCGGCAGTATGGAGCCGAACATGCACAAGGGCGATCTCATCTTCGTCGCAGACGAGGGCCGATTCGCCGGTGACGCTGCCGCCGCCGGAACCGGTGTCGTCACCCTCGAAAACGGTCAGGAGAGCGACCACGAGAAGTTCGGCAATCCCGGCGACGTGATCATCTACCAACCCAACGGCGATCCGGCGGAAACGCCGGTGATCCACCGCGCCCACTTCTGGGTCGACAAGGGAGAACATTGGGTCGATACCAAGGCCAGCGAGGAGATCGTCGGGGATGCGACCTGTGAGGATGTCGCGACCTGCCCCGCAGAGCACGCCGGCTTCGTCACGAAAGGTGACAACAACGACGGATACGACCAGTACGGAAACGGGATTAGCGACGTCGTCAAACCAACGTGGATTCAAGGCAAAGCGATGTTCCGCATCCCGTGGCTCGGGCACGTCCGCCTGACCTTCGACAAACTCCTCGGTGGAATGCTCGTTCCGACGTCGCCCTCGAGTACAACCCAGGGATCGATACCGGCACCGACGCCCGCCGATCCGGGTGCCACTGGTGTCGGACCGGACGGGAACCTCGCCGGGGTCGCTGCCATCGCCAGTACCGGGGCCGGAGCCGCGGTCGCGATCGGCCGGCATCGACACTGAACCGACCGCCGACTGTCTCCACCCGGAATCCGCGCCCCCCGAGACGCGGCTGCATCACGGCTCGCGGCTGTGTCGCAGTCCGTGAGAACTCGAGTCGAAACGAAGGGGATCGGAACGCGACGCCGGAATATCGGCCGATTGAATCACCGCTGGAATCGCGCTGGGACGCGGACAGGGATTGAAGCGCTTGCAGCGAACGCGAAGGGCGGACGGGAACGCGGACACAGCCGCGGTCAGTTTTCGAACCGCGCCTGAACGAACGGCTGGACATCGTCGATGTCGCTCAGTCGGGAGTCGGAAAGCAAGACGGCCTCCGTCTCTTCGAGTGGAACGGAGAGGCTGATCTCCTTGGTCCGGCCGTACCGCCCCTTCGAGACGACGACGGCGTTGACGATCCCGAGCATGTCGAGTTCGCTGATGAGATCCGTCACCCGGCGCTGGGTCAGGACATCCGCGTCGATCTCCTCGCAGAGGCGCTTGTAGATGTTGAACACCTCGCCCGTGTTGATGCTGTGGACGCCGTTTTTCTCGAGGAGGATGATCGCGAAGAGGACGAGTTTGCTCTGGGTGGGGAGCGTCCGGACGACTTCGACGACGCGATCGAGTTCGATCTTGTCCTGGGCCTGCCGGACGTGTTCCTCGACGATCGTCTCGGCCTGGGACCGTTCGGCCAGTTCGCCCGCGGTCCGCAGGAGGTCCAGCGCGCGTCGCGCGTCGCCGTGTTCCTGTGCGGCGAAGGCCGCACACAGCGGGATCACGTCCTCGGAGAGCGCGTTCCCCTTGAACGCGACCTCGGACCGGTGCTTGAGGATGTCCCGTAGCTGGTTCGCGTCGTACGGCGGGAAGACGATCTCCTCTTCACCCAGGGAGGACTTGACCCGCGGATCGAGGAAGTCGGTGAACTTCAGATCGTTCGAAATACCGATGATCGAGACCCGCGAGTTCTCGAGTTCGGAGTTCATCCGCGAGAGGTTGTAGAGGGTGTCATCGCCGCTTTTCTCGACGAGTTTGTCGATCTCGTCTAACATGATGACGACGACCCGTTCGTCGTAGTCGACGGCGTCGAAGAAAACGCTGTAGACCCGGTCGGTCGGCCACCCGGTCATCGGTACCTCCTCGAACGACTCCTTGTCGTCCTCGAGTTCGGCGATGCGGTCCTCGACCTCGGCGCGAGTCTCGAACGCCGTCGACTCGAGTGGATGGGCCGGCGGGGGCGCGGACGAATCGGTCGTGGCCTCGTCGTGGCCGGGACCGCCGGCGACCTCCCGCCCGGTCTCCGATGCGGACGACGAGGAGTCGGCGGCATCCGTCGATCCGTCCGGAGACCCCCCTGTTTCGACTGCAGAACCACCAGACTGAGCGCCGGTTTCGTCTCCACCTGAACCGTCGGCGTCCGGCTCCGCGTCCGCGCTCGAAACGAAATCGAAGGGGTCCGACGCCGTCCGGTCGTCCGCGCCGTCGTCCGGTGTAGTCGCGTCGGCACTGCGGCGCGCCGCGTCGGCGTCGTACTCGTCGATATCGTCGAGCAGCGACTCGAGCGTCGCGACGCGGTCGTCGATCCGCGCTTCGTTCTTCTCGATGAACTTGTTCGCGAGCTGTGCGAGCACGCGGTACTGGGTGTCGGTAACTTCGCAGTTGATGTACTCGACATCGCACGGAACCGAGTACTTCTGTGAGGTGCTCTCGAGTTCCTTGCTGACGAACTTGGCGCTCGCGGTTTTGCCGGTGCCGGTCTTGCCGTAGATAAGGATGTTCGACGGCGTTTCACCGCGGAGCGCGGCGACGAGAATCGTCGCCATCTTGTTGATCTGATCGCTCCGGTGGGGGAGTTCGTGTGGGGTGTAGGACGGACGGAGGACTTCCTTGTTCTCGAAGATGGGCTCGCCGCTGAGCAGGTCGTCGAACAGTCCCTGATTCGACTCGTCGTCGCCGAGGTCGGCGCTCTCGAAGTCCGTCGAGAAACCGCTCGTTCCGTCGACCTCGTCCGAGCCAGTGATCTCTGAGTTGTCGTCTGACATCCGTCGTGCAGCACCCCCTTATTTCGAGTGGAACACCGAACCCGGGAGCGGGAATATAGCGGTGTGATGGCCTCCATGGCCGAATTCACCGTTCCAAATGCCCGTTCCGGGTCCAGTTGATGCAAACGAAACAGAGGAAAACCATGGTAATAAAGTCTTCCCTTCCCCCCCGTTTCCGACCGAAACGGGCGGTCGTTGCGGAACCGATCCGTTCGTTGCGACCACGTTTCGAGTCGGTGAAAAGCAATCGAGCAGTTGAAGGAGGATCGAATCGACTCGAGTCGCGAGTTCGGTTACGATTTCCCCGATTAGCGGGGATCGGGTATGGCAATATCTTCCAAACGGTGGAGGCATCGAGATGTCCAACCCCCCCCCACCCCTTCGTTTCAGGTGGAACTAGCCACGAGGGTGGGTGGGGGTTCGACGGAATTTGTGATGAGAAGATTTATTTGGGTCGGCTAGAAACAGTATCCGTAGCACTAGCAAACAAGATGTTCTTACTAGGTATAGAATGCTATTTACTAGATCCTACTAGAACTGGTTCTCAGAGCCATCTATATTGCTAGACTAGCTTCTGGATTACTAGAACCGTCCGTATCAGCGAATACACCATCGTAATGGGGCTGAGAACCTTCTCGAGCCGAAAAGCAGGCCGATATCCCCGCCAGTAGCGACTGTCCAGTTCGTATCTCACCCGACGGCCTCGCGGATCTCCACTCGAAACGAAGGGGTGGGGGGCTCCGCCCTCTCGAGTACCTCGCAAATATTAGTATGTGGTATAATACCACTATCTGCTGTCGATCGGGCACTCCGGCTACGGTTTTCCGTTACCCGTACTGGTCTTTCGGTACCCGTATACTCCCTCTCCTGTCCTCTCCAGTTGGGACGACCCCCCGATCACCCGCTCGGCGACAGATTCCAGGTGTGTGTCCGCCTCGTATACAGTCACAGATCGTACTAACTCCTTTTCGTCGAATTGTCTACACGTCTGACGTAGGCTTAAGTGAGTTCAGTTTGTAGTACGCGCAGATGCACCCCGCGGTGCTGGAGGCCTCTACAGATGGGACTGTTCACAGAACTCAAAGATAGTATTTCCCGGGCTACGGACCGCCTGTTTTCGGAACAGGAGCCCAAACGAATCGGTATTTACGGGCCGCCGAATGCCGGCAAGACGACGCTCGCGAACCGTATCGCGCGTGACTGGACTGGTGACGCGGTCGGTGCGGAGAGCCACGTCCCCCACGAGACACGCCGCGCACGCAGAAAAGAAAATGTCGAGATCGAACGGGACGGCAAGACGGTGACGATCGACATCGTCGACACACCTGGTGTGACGACGAAAGTCGATTACGAGGAGTTCACCGACGAGATGGACGAAGAGGACGCGATCCGACGCTCTCGCGAGGCGACCGAAGGTGTCGCCGAAGCGATGCACTGGCTACGGGAGGACGTCGACGGCGTCATCTACGTTCTGGATAGCGCGGAGGATCCGATCACGCAGGTCAACACGATGCTCATCGGGATCGTCGAATCGCGTGATCTCCCCGTGTTGATCTTCGCGAACAAGACCGACCTCGAGGACTCGAGCGTCAAGCGGATCGAGGACGCCTTCCCACAGCACAAAACCATTCCCCTGTCCGCGAAGGAAGGCGACAACATGGACGAAGTGTACGACAACATCGCCGAGTACTTCGGGTGATTACGATGCCAAAAGCAACTAACGCGGACGACTCGGACGCACCCGACGGCGTACAGATCGACCTGATCAGCGGCGAGCGAATGGCCGGAATGGCGACCATGGAGAAGATCAGGATGATCTTAGACGGCGTCCACGACGGCAATATCGTCATCTTGGAGGAGGGGCTGACGCCGGACGAGGAGAGCCGCCTCATCGAAGTGACGATGGCCGAAATCAGTCCCGACGAGTTCAACGGGATCGAGATCGAGACCTACCCCAAATCGGAGACCCGTGACTCGTCGCTGCTCGGTCGTATCATGGGGGGTGACGAGACGGAAGCGAAGCTGACGGTGATCGGGCCGGCGAACCAGATCGAGACGCTCCACAAGGACGAAACGCTCATCAGCGCGCTCGTGTCCCGTAACTAATGCCACATCAGTGTACGAACTGCGGCCGGACGTTCGCCGACGGTTCCAAGGAGATGCTGTCGGGGTGTCCGAACTGCGGCGGGAACAAGTTCCAGTTCGCGCCGACCACGACGGCCGCAGCCGAATCGTCCGGTGGAGCGGGAACTGACGGCTCCGGATCGGTCGATACCGCAAGCGGCTCCGCGGACGCGTCCTCGTCCGAGTCGGACGGCGTCGCGACGCGCGCCGCGGAGACCGTTCGCGACTGGGTGTCGGCCGACTCCGACGATGACTCAGGCCCGGAAGCTGCCGAACAGCCGCTGTCTGCCGGCTCGACGGCAGCCACGGAGTCGAACCAATCCTGGCCCGCGAGCGACGAGACCGACAGTGACGATTCGGAGCCGCCATCGGACGGCGAGTTCGAGGAGTGGCCCGAGACGGCCCGACGACCCGAGGATCGGTCCGGATCGCCGACCGAGGCAGGCTCCGACGAGCAGTCCCACTCCCGGAACTCGTCGGACCGCCCATCGAGCGGTCCGACCGCGACCATGGCGGACGACGAGAACTCGGCACAGGCCGACGCCCGTACCGAAGTCGTGCCCTCGGACGATCTCCCTGCACACTCCGACCGTCCCGAGAAGGGCGGAGCGGAGCCGGACGGCGATGCGGACAGTGTCGCCGGCACACATAGCGAAGCCGAGACCGGGGCCGAGGTCGGCTCCGATGACGCCGACCGACCTCCGGAACACGGGCGCGTCGTCAGCGAGCCGAGCGGGCAGCGTCCGTCGATCGAGGACCTCCGGGCGGAGCTTAACGAGCAGTTCGAGAGCATCAAGATCGTTCGACCGGGACAGTACGAACTCAACCTGATGGAGCTCTACAACCGGGACGAGTACATCATCTCCCTACAAGAAGACGGACGATACGTCATCGATGTCCCGGATTCGTGGCACGACGGCGACGAAGACGACTGACCTGCCGCTCGGCCGCCTCGGTTTGCCTCCCAGCACGGCACGGTTTGTCTCCCAGCATGGCATTGGTTCGACTGCTAGCCCAGTTCTCGAGAACGCCTCCCGCTACTCGTTCGTCCGCCCACGCCCTCTAACCGTCGTCCATCCACGCGACCCTCCCGTCTCAATGGGGCCGAACCGGCGGGGTCGATAGTCACGAGAACACGACCGCGACGGACGGACGAACCGCGCGAACTCGCGGGGGCCGAAACGGGCGCTGACGGCTGGCAGAGTGGGAAGCGCGACCGAGACAGATGGATTTAAGCGACGCGGAGACAACCCACCGGACATGAGCACTGCAACCAAGGTCGTTCTCACCACGGTCGCCGTATCGGCGCTGCTGTCGATCCTGCTCGTCTTCCAGAACGCGTTCGCCTGATGTTCGAGGCGCGTGCGCTCTCGGATCGGGTCGAGGCCGTCCGTCAGGCCCACGCGCCCGACGTCCGGGTTCTCGACTGCGAGCGCGACTTCGAGACGCTGAACCCGGCAGTCGCCGAGGACCTCGGCCTGATCGTCGACGCGCTCGAGCCCGCGAGCTACTCCGCGGCCTGGCTTCCCGAGGACGCACCGACCCTGCTCGCTCGCTACGCGAGTTCGGATCTCACCGTCGGGATGCCGGGCGACGGGAGCGTCGCCTGGACCCGCCAGACCGACCCGCCGATCGTTCTCGTCAAACCCCGGGTCGAGGGATCGCCCGACTCGTTCGTCGACTTCCTGATCGCCGAGGCGCTCGTCCAGGTCGCTCTCGAGGTGCCCGAACACTTCATCGGCTTCTTCGAGGCGGCCTATCCCGATCTCGATCGAGCGGTCGCGCTCGACCCGAACGATACGTACCAGATCGCCGCGGCACTGTTCGACGGCTGGGTCGGACTCCAGACGCGTGCGGTCTTCGCGAACTGGCACGCCGACCACCCGGAACTCGCCGCGGCATGGCAGGACGCCGGGACCCGGCTCGAGGATCGGGTTGCCGGACTCCCGCGTGCGGTCGCACGCGGCGAGACCACGTTCGCCGATGCGACGGAGTTGGCGTGTGCCGCGCTCAAACACGCGATCGAGTTGCCACCACCCTTCGCCGCGCTCGATACCGAGGCGTATCTGGACCACGGCCCGGAGTACGCGATTCGGTGGGCCGAGAAAACGTTCGACTCGCTCGAGGAGTAACTTCCGACACTCGACCGCCGGGTGCCGGTTAGAAGTCGGCGTCGACGCTGCCGTCCTCGTCGAGATCGATGATGCCGTCGAACAGGGCGCGGAACTCGTCGACGACCGCCTCGTCGTGGGGCTCCTCCGAGAGATGAAAGAGGCCGACGGCGTCGTGTTTTTCGAGCAGTTCGAGAATCCGCTCGACCGCCTCGAGGGCCTGGTCGTCGCCGGCGTAATAGGCGAGTTCGGTGACGGAGTCGAAGCTGATGCGGAGTTTGCCGTCGTGCTCGTCGAGGAAGCCGTCGATGTGCTCGACGATGCCGTCGACGTCGTCGGGTGCGGCGACGTAGTGGACGGTCTCGGAGGAGCGCCGCGAGTAGCCGCGTTCGATGCTGAGGGTGTCCAGGATTTCGGCGCGCTCCTCGTCGACGTCGTAGTACTCGAGTTTCTGTCTGACCTCGCGAGCGGTAGTTCGCGTGGAGACGACGAGGAAGTTGTCGGTATCGATTTTGAGGAAATCCGTGTCGATACGGTCGGTTTCGCCGGTGCTCGGGTGCAAGAGAAGCATTCCGGTTCCGCCGGGAACCGTTTCCGGTGTCCCGTCTATTGCAAGTGTGTAATCCATAGTGCCGTGAACAACTTTGGGAACTCCCTTAAGCGTGCGGATGTGTCTCCCGGGGGAAGTTAGCGTCGGAAACGGAGGAAGGGTCTGAAAAACTGGCGAGGGGTGGGACAGCGAGACTCACCGAGCGTCGAATCGAAATCCGGATGCCCACGGATTTCGATCACCGACCCTTCACTCCATATGTTTTAGGCTAGCCTAAAGAATCTATCGGTGGTTCTCAGCACAGTGAGAAGGGTGCCCGGTTCGGCCGCGGGGGGCGACTCGAGCGATCCGCGTGTCGATCCGACCCGGTTCCGACGAGGGTCGGGTTCTGACGAGATTCGTTTCGATGCGAACGGGTTTAGGGCCGCGGCGTTCACGGGTTTGTATATGAGCGTTCGCGAGGAGTTCGACGACTGGGCCTCGAGCGGCCGGGACAAGGGCATGGAAGAGCGCCACTGGCACACTGCAAAGCACGCGCTCGCGCGGATGCCAATCGAACCCGGCGATACCGTCCTCGATCTCGGCTGTGGAAGCGGTTACGCCGGACGCGCGCTGCGCGATACCAAAGACGCCGGCCGCGTCTACGGACTCGACGGCTCCCCCGAGATGGCGCGCAACGCCGCGGGGTACACCGACGATCCGGTCGTCGGCTATCTCGTCGGTGACTTCGACGAACTTCCCTTCGCCGACGACTCGATCGATCACGTCTGGAGCATGGAAGCGTTCTATTACGCGGCCGATCCCGACCATACGCTCGCGGAAATCGCTCGAGTCCTCCGACCCGGTGGCACCTTCTACTGTGCGGTGAACTACTACGAGGAGAACGTCCATTCCCACGAGTGGCAGGAGTTCATCACCATTGAGATGACCCGCTGGGACCGCGACCAGTACCGCGATGCCTTCCGCGATGCGGGGCTCTCCGTCGCCGAACAGGATACCATTCCCGACCGCGAGATCACGATTCCCGACGCGACCGAGTTCCCCACGGAGGACTGGGACACCCGCGAGGACATGGTCGAACGCTACCGCGAACTCGGGACGCTGCTCACCGTCGGCGTCGCTCACTGACGCGTCGGCGTCATCTATCGACGGCCGACCTGTCGGCGAAAACCCCCCGGTTTCCACTCGAGGCCGAGAAACACACGAGACAGGACGTACGGAGGCCGATAACTCGAGTCGAAACGCACCTCTCCGGGGACGGCCGACTACTCGTAGCGCTCGCCGGCCGGGATCGCCACTTCGAGCCAGTTTTCTTCGGGCGGGAGCGGACAGTCGAACGTATCGCTGTAGGCACAGAACGGGGAGTACGCGAGGTTGAAGTCCACGACGATCTCGTCGCCGTCCTCGAGGTCCCGATCCGGTTCGAGTTCCATGTATCGACCGCCTTGGTAGGTCTGCTGGCCCGTTGTCTTGTCCCGGAACGGGACGAACAGCGGCTGTTCGTTCGGACTCTCCTGCCGGTAGGCCGCGAGCGCGACGGTGCCGTCGTCCAGGTCTTCGTCCTCGCGGTCGAGGTCGAACTCGAGCGTGGCGACGCGGAGGTAGCGCATTTCTCGGCCCGCGGTGGTGTCCATCAGGACGACCTCGGGATCGTCGTGGACCGTCGCCGTCGTGGTCACGCGGTAGGTCGGATCGGGATCGAAATACGCGAGCCCCTCGAAGCCGTCCCGTGCGTCGGGCGGGATCGGCGACTGGGGATGCTCCGCGAAGAACTCGTCTTTCTCGGCGCGTTTCGACTCGAGGTCCGCGCGCCAGCGGTCGACATCGATCGAATCGCTCATGGGCGGGGTAGTCGACGGATCGGGGAAGGCGTTGCGCTTCGGTCCCGGTTCGAAACGCCAGTCGCTCGGAATCCGGTCGCCCCCGTCGACACAGTGGTATCGACCTCGTCGAAGCCGTTCGTACCGGTCGGGACGTTACTCCTCGATCGTGAGCACGCCGTTGTGCGCGGAGACGGCGCTCGCCTCGGGCGGGAGTTCGAACTCGAACTGTTCGCCGTCCGCCACGATGATCGCGGTCGAGCCGACGATATCGACCGCGATGTCGGCGGCCGAACTGCCGAAGTCGACCGCGATAACGCTGCCGTCGCCGTACTCGAACGTGCGGATGACCACGTCCTGTCCGACGTTCTCGAGTGATTGGGGGACCTTCACATAGTGCCGTAGGAACTCAGCTAAGTAAAGGGTCACGCTGCCAGCAACCGATGGTGCGGCCACTCCAGTCCGTCAACGCTATGGACAACCGACGACGAGTACGGAAAGAATGACGAATTGGCGGACGGTGTTCGGCCACGCGCAGCCCTACGACCCGCAGGTCGACGGCATCAAGACGGCTATCGATACCGGACGGGAAGGCGGGTACACCGTCATCGAAGGGGCCTGTGGCACCGGGAAGACGATGATCGCGCTCACCGCGGGGATCGACCTCGTGCGCGATCCGGACACCGACTACGAGCGCGTGTTCGTGCTGACGAGCGTCAAACAGCAACTGCGCCAGTTCGAAGCGGACCTCGAGACGATCAACGAGAACCTGCCCGCCGACTGGGACCCGGTGTCGGGACTCACGCTCGTCGGGAAGGCCGACGTCTGTCCGTACAACCGTGAGAACGCGGCGGGAATCGACGACAGCACCGTCTACGATCGCTGCGAAACGCTGCGGGATCGCACCCGCGACCTCACTGGCGAGGGCGGCGATACGACGGCCGAAACCCTGGCCGCCCGCGCCCGGAGCCAGCAGATCGGCCTGGCCGACAGCGGCAGCCAATCGAAGAACACCTTCCTCGAGACCGCGGGCGAGCCCACGCCGTACCCGCCCGACCTCCCCGAGTACGGAGAGGGTGGTCCCGTCGGTGCCGAAACGGAGTACTGCCCGTTCTACGCCCAGTACCTGTCGGACCTGCCCGACGACGAGGAAACCGGATCGGCTGCCGAGGCGGTTCCCTACGACTTCACGGACGCGGGGATGGTCACGCCCGAGGACTTGGTCGCCCGGTCGGTCACACACGGCACCTGTCCCCACTCCGTGATGGGGGCTGCCCTCGGCGAGGTCGAGGTCGTGATCGGGAACTACTACCACGCCTTCGATCCCCGAACGGTCGGCTCGTTCACCGGCGCGCTCCTCGACGAGTCGACGTTCGTCGTCTGCGACGAGGCCCACATGTTAGAGCCGCGCGTCCGCGATCTGGTCAGCGACGGGATCGCCGACCGCACCCTCCGTGACGTCGAAACCGAACTCTCGCGGGTCATCCAGCCGATCAAATTCGAACGCGAGGGACGACAAGCCGAAGGCGGTTCCAAGACCGCCGACGCCGACCTCGTCCGCGGAGAACTGACCGAGAGCGACGTTTCGTTCGAGGAACTCAATCGAACGCTCGAGTTCGTCCGGGACCTCCGGGAGGAACTCGACCGCCGGGTCAGGGCCCATCTCGACCGGAACCACCGGGGCTGGCAATCGAACCTGACCGGGCTTCACGACGCGGAAATCCCGCTCCGCGATCCGGGTGAGCCCGCCGAGGACGAACTCTCGGAGTGGGCCAGGGAGGCGGGCTACGGCGACGCCGACTGGGTCCGCGCCGAGGCCGTCGGCGCGATCGTCGAACGGGTCCTGAACGAGGCCGAAGACGAGGACCGAACCCGCGCCGCGCCCGCCGTCGGCCGCGTGCTCGGCGAGTGGTATCGCCGCGGCCACACCGACTACTTCCGGGAGATCGAACTCGAGCGGACGTGGGACGACACCGAGCCGCCGGATTCGTGGCGGCGGGCCTATAACGCCCGGTTCGCCCTGCACAACTGCGTGCCGAGCGACGCCATCGGCGACCGACTCGGACACTTCGGCGGCGGCATCCTGATGAGCGCGACTCTCGAGCCGATGGACGCCTTCACCGAGGTTACGGGGCTTCAGTACCTCGCCCGCGAGGACGACAGGCCGGTCGTCGAGCGCCGGTACGGCCTCCACTTCCCCGCGGAGAACCGCGAGAGCTTCGCGGTCGCCGCGCCGAAGTTCACCTACGATAATCGGGGCAGCCCCGACGAGGAGACGCCGACGCGACGGTCCTATGCCGATGCCATCGCGACGGTCGCTCGCCTTCCCGGCAACGTCCTCGTCGGGATGCCCAGTTACGCCGAGGCCGAGTGGGCCGCCGGAACTCTCGAGGAGCGGGTCGAGAAGCCGGTCCTGCTCGACGCCGCGAGCGACGACGAGACCACGCAGTCGCTCAAAGACGAGTTCTTCGCGGGTCCGGGGAAAGTACTCGTCACGAGCCTCCGGGGGACGCTGACCGAGGGCGTCGACTATAGCGGTGATCGCCTCGCCGCTGCCGTCGTCTGTGGGGTCCCGATCGTCAACACCTCGAGTCCGCGAACCACGGCCGTGCGCCGGGCCTACGACGACGCGTTCGGCGACGGCTTCACCTACGCACTGACCATTCCCGCAGTCCGGAAAGCCCGACAGGCGATCGGCCGCGTCATCCGCAGTCCCGACGATGTCGGCGTTCGCGTCCTGCTCGACGAGCGCTACGCGCGCGAGAGTTGGGATTCCGTCCGGCCGTACCTGCCCGACGACGGCGAGTTCCAGACGGTGAGTCCGGACATGCTCGACGTCGGCCTCGAGCGGTTCCGACCGCGGCTGTCATCGCAGTAACGGCGATGGGAGTCGTCAGCCGTCAGTCGTCGGCGTCGGCTTCCAACTCGCCCGACGATCGCGGTCCGGCCCGTGCCCGGTCGGCGACCGCCCGTTCGACGATGTCGCTGCTCCCGTACAGTTCGTCGCCGGTCGACTCGAGCCCGCTGGCCCGCTCGACGCGACAGTCGATCCCCCACGCCGCGAGCAATTCTCTGACCTCGTCGTCGTCGTGGTGCTGGTCGTGGCCGAGGACGAGCACGTCGGGGTCGACCTCGCGGATCGGGACCGAGAAATCCGTGGGATGCCCGAGCCGAGCCCGATCGACCGCTTCGAGGGCTGCGACGGCGTCACGGCGCTGCGCGTCCGGGAGGACGGGCGCGGGCTTGTGGGCGACGCTCTCGGCGCGGGCGACGATGACGTGGAGTTCCTCGCCCGCAGCGGCGGCTTCCTCGAGGTAGTGGACGTGCCCCGGATGGAGGAGGTCGAAGGTCCCCTGTGCGACGACACGCGTCGGCCGTTCCGTCGATCCGTCGGTCATAGTGACAGTTCGGTCGTAACGCTCAGATCGCTCGTTTCGGCGTATAGCGAGTACAGCAAGATAACGAATCCGACCGCAGTGACCGCGCTCTGGAGGGCAATCCCGAGCCCCACCGCATCGCCGACGAGGTGTATGCTGCTTCCCAGTATCGATCCGCCGACGATGACGCCGACGCCGATGGCGACCGTCCGCAGCGCCGTGGCACCGGTTCGCCGGAACGCACGATAGGCTAGCAGTGCGATTGCACCTCCCGCCAGCACCGTCGTCGTGTTCGCGATCGCGATGACGAGCGCATACTCGTTCATGGTCGTCTCCGGATCGGCGTCGACCGCTCGCCGCGTCCGATTCGATCGCGCGAGCACCGCGGGTCGACCGCAGTGGTCCGGGCGACTCGAGCGGCGGCCGCCGTCGTACGCGTTCGTGTTCGGAGCAGTCACTTGAGTGTCCCGTCCGGTTCCCGAATCAAAGGAACTCCTCCGAAGATGTTCACGGGTCGAGAACCCGTCCCGAACCGAGGCCTTCAAGCGGGACGATCCGAATAGCCGTACTGTCAACTGTGCCTGGATGTCCCCTCCCGGGTATCGGGGTCGTGCCGCTGGCCGCCGAGTCAGGAACGCTCACCGTGACCCCCCAGATGCTGGTCGTGTTCGGGATCATCGCTATCGCGCTGGTGCTGTTCATTACCGAGTGGCTGCCAATCGACGTGACCGCCATCCTGATTATGGTGTTGCTGATGGTGCTCGGGGCCGACGGCGTGGTGAACGCCACCGAGATATCGACGAGCGAGGGAACGTCGGGCTTTTCGAGTTCGGCGACGATCACCGTGCTAGCGATGCTGATCCTCAGTTCGGGGATCAGTCAAACGGGGGTCGTTCAGATACTCGGCCGCAAGATGGCCGCGTTCGCCGGCGACGACCTCGACAAACAGCTCCTGGCGACGATCGGCATTAGCGGCCCGATTTCCGGCTTTATCAACAATACGCCGGTCGTCGCCATCCTCGTTCCCGTCGTCTCGGATATCGCCCACAAGGGGAAGACCTCGCCCTCGAAGCTCCTGATCCCGCTGTCCTACGCCTCGATGTTCGGCGGGATGCTCACCCTGATCGGCACGTCCACGAACATCCTCGCGAGCGACGTCAGCGCCCGCCTCAGCACCGAGTATCCCGAACTCCACCAGTTCTCGATGTTCGAGTTCACCAAGCTCGGAATCGTCGTCCTGGTCGTCGGGAGCCTCTATCTCATGACTATCGGCCACCGACTGCTGCCCGAGCGCGTCCCCGTCGAGGAGGACTACGTCCAGGAGTACGCGATCGAGGAGTATCTGACCGAGGTCGTCGTCGACGGGGACTCGCCGATCGTCGGCACGACCGTCGCGGACGCGATCGACCACGTCGAGTTCGACGCCGACATCCTTCAGGTCGTCCGCGACGACGAGGAGTTCATCGAACCGATCGCGCAGAAAACGATTCGCGAGGGAGACCTGTTGCGGCTGCGCGCCGACCGCGACACCGTCCAGCAGTTCGTCGATCGGGGGACGCTTACGCTCGCGGGCAACCCGCAGACGGACGAGGAGTTAGAGCCCGACGAGGTGACCGATCAAACCCTCGTCGAGATCGTCGTCCCGCGGGGTTCGTTCCTCGTCGGCGAATCGCTCGAGACGTCGACGTTCCGCCAGCGCTACGACGCGACTGTGCTGGCATTTCGCAGCCGCGGAGAGACGGTCCGCGATCACATGGAGGAACGCCGGATTCGGGTCGGTGACACGCTGTTAGTCCAGGCGGCCCCGGACAGCATCGACCGACTCTCGCAGAACGACGATTTCATCGTCGCACACGAACCCGAGGAGCCGGATTACCGAACGGAGAAGATTCCCCACGCAGCGGCGATCATGGCGGGCGTCGTCGGCTTCGTCGCCGTGCCGTGGGGCACGGTCGGCACCACCCTCACCGGGCTGACGGGCGTCGGCGCGTTCGAGGCGCTGTCCGCGCTCTCCCTGCCGATCCTCGTGACCGCACTCGCCGGCGTCGTCGCGATGGTCGCGACGGGCGTGCTCAAGCCGACGGAAATCTACGATGCCGTCGAGTGGGACGTGATCTTCCTGCTGGCCGGCATCATCCCGCTGGGAATCGCCCTCGAGCAGACCGGCGGCGCGGATCTGCTCGGGAGCCTCGTCGCCATGACCGGCACCTATCTACCGCCGCTCGGTGTGCTCTGGGTGTTCTACCTCGCGACCGGGCTCATCACGGGCGTCATCTCCAACAACGCCAGCGTCGTGTTGATGCTCCCGGTGGCCGTCCAGACCGCCGACCAGATCGGCGCGAACCCCTTTGCGTTCGTGCTGGCGGTGACGTTCGCGGCCTCGACCGCGTTCCTCACACCCGTTGGCTACCAGACGAACCTGTTCGTCTACGGCCCCGGCGGCTACAAGTTCACCGACTTCGTCCGAGTCGGTGCACCGCTCCAGTTGCTGCTCTCGATCGTGACCGTCCTCGGAATCAATTTCTTCTGGGGTCTGTAGCGACGCTACTCCGCTCCCGTCGTCTGCTTTTCGTCGGACTCGTCGCCGGCCTGCTCGTCCCGACTCTCTTTGGTGTCCGTCACGGTCTTCCACGCGGCGGCCGAGATAACCTGTACCATCCCATCACATGGCGTTACCGGGAGCCGATCGGACGATACGGCCGAAGCGCGGCCGCGTTCGGGACGACCCGAACGAGCGTCGACGCGGGCTTGTACGCCACGCGGTCGGTCGGGGATTTCGCGGCGGTGAGTTTCCAGAACCCCGGCGATCCGAACTGCAGTTTACACAGCCCGCGTTCGTCGGTTCGCGTCGATTTCGTCTCCGTCGAAACGATGGCTCCCTCGACGGGCTGTCGCCGGTCGTCGCGCACCCGGACGGTCGTTTCGGTACCGACGTCGACCTCCCGCCGCCCGACGTCGATCCGGAGCTGTCGTGTGATCTGCATGTGGAATGCTACCAGTGCCGTCGGGAAAAGAAATCACCTGCGTGTTCCGGCATGCCGAGCGGCCCCGGTAGGCGGGATCCGAATCAGTCCCGGTCGAGGTCGATGACGTGTGCGTCGTCGGGCGCGAACCCGACGGTGAGCTCGGCGCTCTCGGGGACGGCCGGAAGCTGCAGGACGACCCTGCGCCCGTTCCATCGGCCGTTGACCCGGACGGTTTCCCCGAGGAACTCGCTGGTTTCGACGGTCACCGGCAGCCGGTTGTGATCGGCAGCCTGCGAGAGCGCTCCCGGCCGCACGCAGAAGGTGACACGATCGGCTCCGTCGGGGATCGACGGCAGCGAGAACGTCTCGCCGTCGATAGCTATCCGGGAGTACTCGCCGTTCCGGCCCCGTACGTCGCCCTCGAAAACGTTGTTGTCGCCGACGAACTCGGCGACGAACCGCGTCGCGGGCTCCCGATAGACCTCCTGTGGCCGGCCGACCTGTTCGATCCGTCCTCCGTTCATGACCGCGACTCGATCGGAGATCGCCAGCGCCTCCGCCTGGTCGTGGGTGACGTAGACGGTCGTGATTCCGAGCTCGGACTGAATCCGGCTGACCTGGCGACGCAGTGACTCCCGAAGCTGTGCGTCGAGCGCGCTCATCGGCTCGTCGAGCAAGAGCAGGTCCGGTGCCGGCGCGAGCGCCCGTGCCAGTGCCACCCGCTGTCGCTGTCCCCCGGACAGCTGATCCGGGTCGCGGTCGCCCATCCCCTCGAGATCGACCAGTTCGAGCAGGTCGGCGACGCGGTCGTCGACTGTCACGCCGTCCGGTGGCTCCCGAAATCGGAGGCCGTAGCCGACGTTCTCGGCGACGCTCATGTGGGGGAACAGGGCGTAGCTCTGGAAGACGACGCCGACATCCCGCCGTTCGGGCGGGACATCGCCCATCTCCCGTCCGTCGAAACGGATGGTTCCGTCGGTCGGTGCTTCGAAGCCGGCGATCGTCCGCAGCGTCGTGGTCTTGCCGCAGCCGGAGGGGCCGACCAGGGTGAAAAACTCGCCGTCGCGAACGGTGATGTCGACGCCCTCGAGCGCGCTGGTCCCGGTTCCGTTCGCCCCGTAGACTTTCGAGACGCCCTCGAGACGGAGTTCGGTCATCGCTCGAACCTCCCGCCGACGCGGTCGACGACGACGAAACTCGCGGCCGTGACGACCAACAGCACGGTTCCCATGGCGACCGCGGGCCCGGAGCGGCGGCCGAGATAGCGCTCGACGGCAACGGGCATGGTGTAGGTCTGGCTTCCGCTGGCCAATAGCACCGTCGAAGAGAACTCGCCGATCGAGATGGCGAACGCGAAGGCTGCGCCGGCGACGATCCCGCTGGCCACCAGCGGCAACTCCACGTCTCGGAGGGCGCGATACCGGGAAGCCCCGAGCGCACGCGCGGACTCGACCAGTGCCGGATCGAGCGTCGACAGGAGCGGCGAGACGTTGCGCGTGACGAAGGGGTACGCCGCGACCGCATGAGCGGCAACGATCGCGACCCCGCCCGTCACCCGAAACTGCCAGCCGCCGGGCAGCGAAACGCCGAAGACCAAGCCACGTAACAGCCCGATCCCGAACACGACGCCGCTGACCGCCAGCGGGAGCATCGCCAGCGTATCGACGATCGTGCCGCCGCGACCGGCCCGGACCGTCACGACCGAGACGACGACGCCCATCGGGACGGCGACGGCCAACGTTGCGACGCCGAACAGCAGCGAGTTCCGGATCGCGACCCACGGTAACGTCTGGTACGACGCCCCTTCGAGCTGGCGCTCGAGCAGGAACGCGTAGTGAGCCAGCGTGAACCCGCTCCCGTCGGTCACGCTCCCGACGACGAGACTCGCCAGCGGGCCGACAAAGACGACGAGGGTGACGAGCCCGTAACCGACGATCGCCAGCCGCCGCGGCGACAGTGCCGTCCGACGGTCCGGGAACAGCGGCGTTCGGGACGGTGCGGTCGCCGCTCGAGCCAGGCCGGACTGGGCGGACTCGTACCGCAGGTAGGTGTAGGTCAGGGCAAGCGAGAGGAGCGTCTCGAGGACGGCCAGCGTCGCCGCCTCGGAGTACGCGAGCCGGCGGACCCGATCGTAGATCCAGACTTCGACGGTCGCGAGTTGGAGCCCGCCCAGCGCGAGCACGATGGGGAAGGTCATGAAGGTGAAAATAAACGTCAGCAACGCGCCCGTCAGGATAGCCGGCAGGAGCTGCGGAACGACCACATCGCGGAACGCGCGACGGGGACTCGCCCCGAGACTGCGTGCGGTTTCGACGCTTCGGGCGTCGACGGATTCCCAGGCGGCGACGGTCACGCGAGCGACCAGCGGCGCGTTGTAGAACGCGTGGGCGACGATCACGATGGCGAGCGGGTTCCACTCGATGAACGGGATCGGTCCCAGTCCGACGAGAGCGAGTCCCTGGTTGAGCGTGCCCGCCCGGCCGAACATCGCGTAGAACCCCACGGCGACCATGATTCCCGGCAGCACGAACGGGAGGATCGTCAGCGAACGTAGCGTTCGCCGGCCCCGGAACTCGTAGTTCGCGAGGACGTAGGCGGCGGGCAGTCCAAGCGCGACGCTCGCGATCGTCGACAGCGCGGCCTGATACGCGGTAAAGCCGAACAGTCCCTTTCGGATCGGCGGCACCTCGAGAGCGAGCCACGGGACCGGCAGCGAAACGCCGGGCAGCGGGGACTCGAACGACACGGCCACCGAAATCGCCCCGAGCCAGCCGACCAGCGACTCGAGGTGCGTTTTCACTGCCAGCGGCTCCGCGAAGACGTCCGCGAGGACGCCGACGTAGAACGGATCGGTGAGGACCGCACGGAAGAACGCGAGCGTCGCCGCGCCGTCGTCGATCACCGCCTCACCGAAGACGACGCCGACCGGCAGGTAGAGCATGACGGCGAGGACGCCGGCCGTGACGAGCGTCGTCAACGCGAGCGCGCGGCGCTCGAGCCAGCGGCGAACGTCGGCCGATCGCCGTCGCAGCCGGGCTCCCCGCTCGGACCGGTTCGGTCGAGACACGAGCCTACTGGCTGGCGAATTCGCGCGCCCAGTCCTCGATCCAGCCGTTGAGGGTGCCCCGAAGGTCGTCGTACGTAAACGTAACCGGCTCTGCGGGTGCGTGAGCGTACTGGCTGAAGCTCTCGTCGAGGTCGACGTGGTCGTCGGCGACGGCGGGGAACTGGACGTTTCGCTGCGCGATCTCGGCCTGCGCCTCGCTCGAGAGCACGAACGCCATGAAATCGGCGGCGAGGTCCGCCTTGTCACTGTCGGCGAAGATCGCCATTCCCTCCGGATTCTCGTACCCTTGCCCGTTCGGAAACGCGATCTGATGTCTGGTGAGGTCGGGCTCATCGCCCGTCGCGTGGAACACCTGATCGGTCGAGTAGGAGACGATCATCGGCCGCTCCTCCTCGGTGTACGATCCGAAGTACGACTCGCTCCACCCGTCGAGGATCTGTACGCCGTTGTCCCGAAGCGCGCGCCAGTACTCGAGGTAGCCGTCGGCCCCGTACTCCGCGATGGTCCAGAGCAGGAACGCCAGCCCCGGATCGGACGACTGGGCGTTCTGGGTGATCAGGGTGTCCTCGTACTCGGCACCGAGCAACGCATCGAGCGATTCCGGCGGGGCGACGACGCTCTCGTCGTACACGAGGCTGATGTAGCCCGTATCGTACGGGAGCACGCGGCCGTTTGGATCGCCGAACGTGAGATCGTCCCGGAGCCGATCGACGCCCTCGATCCGGTCCCGCTCGAGCGATCGGAACAGTTGCCCGTCGAGACTGTCGTCGACACGGACGAGTTCGTCGATGTTGAGACCGAAGTACACGTCCGCGTCGACGGTGTCCTGTCGCGCCCGTTGGATGTAGGTGTTGATGCCGTTTTCGGGCACCGTCCAGGAGATCTCGGCTTCGGGATACGCCGACTCGAACGCTTCCTTGAGCCACACGCCGGCGGGGTCCCCCTCTTCGACCATCGAGGGGTAGGTCGCAATGCGAAGCGTATCGCCGTCGCTGCCTCCCGACGTACTGTCGCGTGTCAGACAGCCTGCGACGCCGGCGACTGCACCCCCACCGACTGCGCCAACGAACGTTCGTCGTCTCATTACCGGGTGGTTGCACTGGGTAGTCTTAAGGCCCGTGATCGGCATCGTTTCGTTCCAGCACCGCCGTCAGAGCCGAAAGACTTTATTGTCCGGGTGAGACGCACCGCTGTGACAGGATCATCGACCGGACCGGCGAGTTCGAACGGCCGGCGACGATACGTCCTCGCTGGAATCGTCGTCGCCCTCGGCGTCCTCACGGGCGGTATCCTGCTCGACGTTCTCGGGACGATCCTCTTTGCGCTCACCGTCGCCTACGTCCTTCTGCCCGTTCAAGGCTGGCTCGTCAGGCGCGGCCTCTCCGAGTGGACCGGCGCGCTCGCGGCGACCGTCGTCGGCTTCGTCGCCGCTATCGCGGTCTTCGCACCGATCGTCGTCGCGCTGTATTTCCGCATCGAGCAGGTGCTCGACGCCGTCAAGGCCCTCCCTCCGGAGTTCTCCGTGACGGTGCTCGAGGCGACGTACACCGTCGAAGCCGGGGAGATACAGGCGCTTTCGGTCGACTATCTCAGCGACGCCGCGACCTCGTTCGCGCTGGCGCTGCCGGTGCTCGGGATCAAGTTCGCGCTGTTTATCGTTCTCATGTTCGGCCTCCTGCTCAAGGGTGACGAAGCGGGTCGAGCCGCCGTCGCGCCGATTCCCTACGGCTATCGTGATGTCGTCTACGCGCTCACCAAACGGGCCCGCGAGACGCTGTACGCGATTTACGTCCTGCAGGTCGCGACCTCGATCGCGACGCTTCTCGTCGCGTACCCACTGTTCCGACTCCTCGGCTACGAGGCTGCACTGACGCTTTCGATCATGGCCGCCGTCTTACAGTTCGTCCCCATCATCGGTCCGAGTATGCTCATCGCCCCTATCACGCTCTACCACGTCGCGGTCGGCGACCTCGTCGCGGCGACCCTGATCGGCGTTTTGGGGCTCGTATTCGTGGCCTGGCTGCCCGACCTCGCCGTCCGACCGCGGCTCTCCCGCCGGTCGGCCGGCCTACCCGGCAGCCTCTACTTCGTCGGCTTTACCGGCGGGCTCTTCACGCTCGGCCCGATCGGCATCGTCGTCGGGCCGCTGATCGTCGCGGTCTTCGTCGAAGCCGTCGACCTGCTCGCCGACGAAGTCAACGGCGACACGACGTTTACCGAACTCGTCGAAGCCGACGACCAGGAGCCGCCAAACGCGGCTGCCGATACCGAGACGACGTTCGAGGACTCGAGTTCGCAGGCCGTCGACGACTGACCGGGACGTGGTGACTGATCCGTCCCGCTACCGGACAGCCGTCCGCATCACGTCGTTCGTTCCGGAACGGAGGGTTGTTGGACGCAGTTTCTGGTCCGTTCGTGGGCTCGAACCGGTGCACCTCGTCGAGGACACCGTCGTCGGTTTCGTAGTAGTAATCGAGATTGGCGACTTCGATCTCACCGCTGTCGGGATTGCGACCGATGACGATGCTGGCCTCGGCGGCGTCCGTCAGGTTCTCGAGATCGTATTGGACGACCTCTCGAGCGAAGTTCTCTCCCCGGGCGTAGCCGGCAACGATGCTGTCGGAATCGGATCGGATTGGATAAAACCCATTAAATTAATCATCTCTAGCAATAGATATTCGGGTATGAATCGGCAGACATCGCTCCCGGTCGCGGTCCTCGTCACCGGTATCGCAGCCGTCTGTACACTGGTGATCGCAACCGGCTTTCTCGACCCGGACTGGATGCTCGAGACGCTCGGGCTCGAACTCTACCTCGGTTCGATCGTCGTTCTGCTCGGGTGTGCCGTCCTCTCGTTTTACTTCGACCTCGCCGGCACGCTCCGCCGGGAACTGTAGTCACCGCTCACTCGAGCGTATATCGATCGAACCGCCGTACCGCCGCTCGATAACAGCCGTATCCGATTCCACCTTCCAGGGAGAGCCACACCAGTACCGACGCGCCCTGAGCGATCGTTGCTGCCGCGCCGTCGTGCAAAAGGAGCCGTGGACCGACGAGAGCGCCGACCCCGATCAGTCCGAGCGACAGTACGGTCATCGAGTAGATCACGATCGCCGACAAACTCGGCGGGACCACGGTTCGCCGACGGCTGACCCGTATCGCGCCGAACCGGGGAAAGCGCATGCCGACGGCGAGTGCGATCCCGATGGCGGCCGCTCCGTGAACGCCGACCCAGAGACTCAGTCCGAGCGCGAGCGGAAGCGCCGATGTCGCGATGCTGACCGCGCTTCCGGCCGCGACGAGCAGCGGCACGCCGACGAGCGCGCTCGTCAGTGCGGTTCCCCGCACGAACTGGCTCCCGTCGACCGGCGATGTCAGCGTCGCCGGTAACGCCCCTCCGTCGTCACCGAGCGGATTTAGCGTCAGGACGCTCCCGACGACCCACGACCCGAGGAGGCCGACGGCGATCGGAAGCAGGGACCGTCCGGTCGTCGACCGTGCCAGATCGACTAGCAACCACGCGGCCCCCAGCAGCGGGAGGCCGAGATGCGAGAGACGGGTCGGGTCGCGTTTTACTCGGTGGAGCGATCGCCACGCGACGTACCGCGTCGGACGGTCGATCCATCCTCGCAGGCGAGGGAACGGCCGTGATCGCTCGCCCGGGGCCGCGACTCCTCGATCGTTACCGCCCGCTCCTACTTCGCCGAGCCAGAGCTGCGTTGCGAACCGCTCGGTTACCGTCGCGCCCGCGTAGCCGATCGCGACCGTCCCGAGCACCGCGCCGAAGGCGCGGGCCTGGCTCGCCGCGATCGGCGTCCCGACGACGAAGAGGTCGCCGTACCAACTCGTCGGCAGCCCAGCGGCCAGCTCCGGGGTCGTACTCAGTCGTGTCATCACCCCGGCGACGACGAGCGCGCCGAAGAGGGCCAGCCCGCCGGCCACGTACTCGGTCTTCCAGCGGGCGCGGCGACCCCAGACGGCGACCGCGGCACCGATCGCAATGCCTGCGCAGACGCTGCTCGTCAGAAAGAGGACGGTAACGAGCGGCAGCGTCAGGATCGGAACGGGCGTCCCGGCACCGGTGGCGAATCCGATACCGAGGATGCCGACCGGGAGGACGACGAACGCGAGTCCACGCAGGAACTCCGCGAAGAGAACGCCGATCGTCACCGCTCTCGGTCGAACGCTGGTCAGCACCAGCGATGGGGCGTCGATATCGATCGTTCGGACCGCCGCTCGCTGGCCGAACATGAGAGTACTCGACAGCCACAGCAGCGTCACGAGCAAACCCACCGCCGGCGGTAGCGACGGCTCGGCTCGAGCCGCGAGGTCGGCCGTTCGACCCTGGACGACCAGCGCCATCAGTCCGAGATAGAGCGTCCCGAAGAGAGCGGCACCAGCGAGCAACGCGAGTCGGACGCGGTCCCGCTTGAGCGTCCGCCAGTCCCGCACCACGTCGACGTATCCGATCCGCAGTCCGTGGACGAGAGTCCGGTCGTGTCGTGCCATTCCTCGGGGTGACTACGAGCTGCCGTATTTCATTCCGCCGTAGTATATTACCCCCATGAATACACCGGAAGCGATTGCTTCGATGAACGATGGGTCCTCTCCGTTATAGATGTTGAACCCGATTCTGATAACGAAAACGACGAGCATCGCGATGACTGCGTGAAGAAGATAGTTTTCTTTCAATACTCCATTCAGCCGTCCGAGCATGGTTGGTTCTGTCATCGTTGTTGGGTCCACGGTGATCGGTCACTGCTCGCCGGGTCCACTATCGCCCGCTCGAGTCTTCCTGCGGCTACACTGCGTTCGCCGTCGGCGGTCGAGAACTCGACCGTCTCGGACCGCGGTGAGTGGTTTCGAACCGACCCATCGGCGCTTGCCGACTCCGTCCGGCCGGGTCGAGAGTCCCTTCTCTGTGGTGGCCTGATCATGTCTCATAACTCACATTTGGGTTCTCACCACCAGGTCATATGTCTTCTGGTGATACTGAACAGCTACGAACTGAAGCTGCCACCGACCGGCGGGTACCCCTTCGAGACAACCGTTTCCCCTGTCCATTTACGCCGTTCTCCGCCACAATTTTCACCGGTCCCGTCGTCCGTTCGGCATGGTCAGCACTCGCACGTTCGTCAACGCGGTCATCGGTGCCGTCGTCGGCGTCGCGCTCTCGTTTATCCCCGGCTCGACCGTCCTCGGCGGAGCCGTCGCGGGCTTTCTCGAGGGACCCGACGGACGGGCGGGAACGATCGCGGGCGTGATAGCCGGATTCGTCATGTTCCTCCCGATCGCGACCGGAGGGGCCCTCGTCTTCGGGTTCCTCGGGTTGGGACTCCTCGGCGGCGTTCCGGGCGGCGGCATCGCCGTCCTCTCGATTTTCGTCGTCGTCGCCCTCCTGATCGTGCTCGTCTACACCATCGGGTTCTCGGTGCTCGGTGGCTATCTGGGTGCCTACCTCGCGCGCCAGTATCCCGAGAAACGACGGCGGACGCGGGACACGATCGGCTTCTCGACGGCGTCGGAGCGCCCGTCCCACGCTGCCGATGTCCCGCCGTCCCCGGACCGCGATCCCGAGACGACGCGAGGGTGGGACCGCGACGGACGGTCGGATCGGGACCCATCGGCCGGGTCCGACGGGGATCGCTACCCGGACCGTGACCGGGAGTACGAGTCGGATCGGTGATCACGACCGTGACCGATGCCAGCCGCTCCGACCGCCGAAAGCGATGGTGAAGCGCTTTGTACGACGGGTTACTCGTATCTGAGCGCATCGATCGGGTCCGTTCGCGCGGCCCGCCAGGCTGGATACAGGCCGGCGAGAATCCCGACGAGGACTCCGACGCCGATCGCCAGCGCCACGTACTCGAGGGGGTAGACCAGCGGCAGGTCGATGTACTGCGCGCCGAGATAGCCGCCGAGCAGCCCCAGCCCCGTTCCCAGGATCGCGCCGATGACGCCGAGGATCACCGCTTCGGTCAAGAAGAGTCCGAGTACGTCGCGGTTCTGCGCGCCCACGGCTTTCATGATGCCGATCTCCCGGGTCCGTTCGGTGACGCTGACGAGCATGATGTTCGCGATGCCGATCGAGCCGACCAGCAGGGAAATAGCCGCGATGCCGACGATGAAGTTCCGCAGCAGAGCCAGCACGTCCTGGAGTTGCTGGAGCAGTTCCGTACTCGTCTGGAACGTGACCGCGAGATCGTCGCCCAGCAACTCGCTCGCGTCGGACTGCTCGCTCTCGAGGTAGGCGGTCGCGCTCTCGCGGGCGGCGTCGATATCGGACTGGGCGGCGGAGTCGGCTTCGATAATGATCGCGAGGAAGCGGGCGTCACCGGTGCCGGTTCCGTTTTCACTGCCGGCACCGGTATCGTTCCCGCTTCCATCGCTCCCGCCGCCGATTCCCAGCCCGGCCGCCTGCTCCACGTAGTAGGGGTCCGTCGGCACGTAGACCCGCGGCGAGGATTCGAAGCCTTCGAACGGACTCTGTCCCTCGCTGGTGTCGGTGATGCCGACCACCTCGAGCGTCGTGCGCTCGCCGCCGAGGATCGTCACCGTGAGTTCGTCGCCGATAGTGACGTTCTCCTCGAACTGGTTCGCCGCCGCGGGATTGACAACCGCCTCGCGGTCCCCTCGCTCGAATTGCCTGCCCTCGGCCAGCCTGCCCTCACGGATGTACGACGGCCCCGTGGCGATCAGTCCGTTCCCCTGTGCGACCGTCTCGTTGCCGTTCGAGATCGCCTGCGTTTGAATCGTCGCGTACCCGTAGGCCGCCGCCACGTCCGGTTGCGACGCAACCGAGTCGAGGTCGTCCGGGGTGAACACCGGTTGGGCTCCCGCCAAGGGGCCACCCTCGGTGTCGGGATCGGCGGCCCAGCCGTAGACGTTGCGCCGGTCGTCCGGGCTGATGTCGCCGATAATGCCCGCCTGGAGGCTGGCACCCAGCGTGACGAACGCGATCACCGCCGCGATGCCGATCACGATCCCCAGCGTCGTCAGCGCCGATCGGAGCTTGTGACCGCGAATGGAGCGCCACGATAGACGCAGGCTCTCGAGCGGATTCATTCGGAATCGGCCTCCCGACGTCCCGTCGGCGACCCCGTCTCGGAATCGGCGTCCGCGTCGGGTGTCGTCTCCGTCCCGCGTCCCGGGTCCACTGCCGACCCACCGTCATTGCCGCGCTCGAGGTCCTCGATCCGCTCGATTGTCCCATCGAGGAGGTGGACGATGCGGTCGGCGCGGTCGGCGACGTGTCGCTCGTGGGTGACGACGAGCATCGTCGTCCCGGCCGCGTGAAACTCGTCGAAGAGGTCCAGAATGTCCGCTTCGGTGTCGGTATCGAGGTTCCCCGACGGTTCGTCGGCCAGTACGATCGCCGGGTCGTTGACCAGTGCTCGCGCGAGAGCCACCCGCTGTCGCTGGCCCCCCGATAGTTCGTTCGGCAGGTGCTCCGCGCGGTCGCCGAGGCCCACCCGCTCGAGCAGGTCCCGCGCCCGCTCCCGGCGTTCGGCCCGATCGATACCCTGGAACAACTGCGGCAGGGCAACGTTCTCGAGGGCGTTCAGCCGCGGCATCAGATTGAACGTCTGGAAGACGAACCCCACCTCCGTCCCCCGGAGCCGCGTCCGTTCGCGGTCCTCGAGTTCGCCGACCGGCCGGCCGCCGACGACGACCTCGCCCGCCGTCGGCGTGTCCAGACAGCCCACGAGGTTCATCAGGGTCGACTTGCCGGACCCGCTCGGTCCCATGATCGCGGTGTACGATCCCCGCGGCACCGCGAGGGAGACCCCGTCGAGCGCGTGAACGGGTTCGCCGATCCGATAGGTCTTGCGGACGTTCTCGAGGGCGACCGCCGTCTCCCGTGCCATGCAGGATCGTCCACGGACGATTCAAAAAAAGTTCGGCGCAACAGCACGGGCCGCAAACGAAGCGGGGGCGCGGCCGTCCGGTCGTCGATGCGTCCGGATCGGCGTCGAGCCGATCGGCGACTACCAGTCGCCGCCGGCGGCTCCGCCTTCCTGCACCGGTTCCGGTTGCGTTTCGTTGCCCCGAACGATGACATACGCGATCAGGACGATGATTCCGACCGGAAATACGATGAACAGCGTCGCCGCGACGCCGATCGCCCACAGGAGTTCGTTGTTCTCGCGCTTCGAGGCGTCTTTGTACACCCAGTATCCGGCACCGGCCGCGATTAGCACACCGATGATGAGCCCGATTATCATCCCGACGAGGGCCGCCGTGGAGTCGACGTTGACGGCTTCGCCGCCGGCCTGCAGTGGGAGGAGGGCGAGTTGCACCATCACACCACCCCGTTCGACTCGTCCATCGATCGACCGTCGGGTTTCCCGTGTCGATCGCTACCGCTTCGATCGATCGAACGCGACGTGAGTACTCTCATATACAAGTGATGATAATCGAATAGGTGTTATATTTCTTTCTCACTTTTCCATCAGTGATATACTAGATCAAGCACGAAACGACGACGCCACCCGGTCGATACCGGCAGACGCCTCTCCGCTCAGTGGCCGGCGACGGGCAATGCTACCGCTGGCGCACTCGTCCACTCGGCGATCGGTTGCGATGGGGTCCCAAGCAAGGTATTTATATCCGCACGTAAATAACTTGGATAATTAACGTGACCGCGATCGATATCTCCGGCGTGACGAAACGATACGGCACCGAACTGGCACTCGACGGACTTGACCTCACCGTCGAGAGCGGAGACATATACGGCTTTCTCGGCCCCAACGGCGCGGGCAAGTCCACGACGATCAACCTCGTGCTCGATTTCATCCGGCCGACTCGCGGCGACGTCCGCGTCTTCGATCTGGACGCACGATCGGATAGCCTCGAGATCCGCAAGCGGACTGGCATCCTTCCCGAAGGGGCCACGCTGTACGACCGCCTGACCGGTCGCCAGCACGTCGAGTTCGCGATCGAATCGAAAGCGGCCGACGACGACCCCGACGAACTCCTCGAGCGGGTCGGAATCGCCGACGCCGCCGGGAAGAAAGCCGGCGGCTACTCGAAAGGGATGGCCCAGCGGCTCATGCTCGCGACGGCCCTTGTCGGCGAGCCCGATCTGCTGATCCTCGACGAGCCCTCGACCGGCCTCGACCCGAACGGGGCCCGCGAGATGCGGGAAATCATCCGTGAGGAGAACGCCCGCGGTGCGACCATCTTCTTTTCCTCGCACGTTCTCGGGCAGGTCGAGGCGGTCTGTGACCGCGTCGGCATTCTCCGTGATGGCCACCTGATCGCCGAGGACACCATCGACGGCCTCCGCGACTCGATGCCGACCCAGACCCGGCTCCGCGTGACGCTCGACCGCATCCCCGACGATTCCGCGGCCGCGCTCGCGGCGATCGAATCCATCGACGGCGTGTCGTCGGTGGAGCCCGAGGGCCGGACCCTCATCGTCGCCTGCGAGGACCGCGCGAAGACGACCGTACTGCGGCGAATCGAGGAGCACGGCGTCTCAGTCGAGGACTTCGAAACCGACGACTCCTCGCTCGAGGACCTGTTCGTCGCCTACACCTCGGACGCGGCCGGCAGTGCGGGGGTGATACAATGAGTGCGATCATCGTCGCGAAGAAGGATTTCCGGGATGCGATTCGGTCGCGCGTGCTGATCGGGTTGACCGTCCTGTTCGCCCTGTTTACCGTCGGCGGCGCGGCCCTCGCATCGTGGCTCTCGGGACTGTCCGACGACGCCAGTGCCCAGTCGACGATCGAACTGGTCCTCACTCTCCAGGCACCCGCCGGGTTTCTCGTCCCGATTATCGCCCTGATCGTCGGATACGGTGCGATCGCCGGCGAGCGAGAGAGCGGCAGTCTGAAGTTCCTGCTCGGTCTCCCGCACCGCCGTCGCGACGTCGTTCTCGGGAAGGTGCTCGGCCGGACTGGCGTCGTGGCCGTTTCGATCTTCGTGGGCTTTACCATCGGCCTGCTCGGCCTCTTCGCGTTCGTCGGTTCGGTCTCGCTCACCGATTACGTCGCGTTCACCGCCGTGACGATACTGTTCGGACTCGTCTACGTCGCCATCGGCGTCGGGCTCTCCGCGATGACGCGGTCGACGACCAGAGCGGCGGTCGGTGCGCTCTGCGTCGTGATCCTGTTCAAAGTCATCTGGGGGATCGTCGGCACGATCCTCCTCTATGTGATCGAGGGGACGTTTCTGATGGAGTCACCACCCGGCTGGTACTTCGTCTACAACGCGGTATCACCGGACGCCGCCTACGGCTCCGCGATCGGTGCCGTGCTGAACCAGTCCGGTCCCACGGTGGCCAGCGCGTACGACATCTCGACGCTGCCGCTCGTCGCCGAGCCCTGGTTCGGGTTCGTCATCCTCGCGGTCTGGGCCGCCGTCCCGATCGGACTCGGCCTCTGGCGGTTCGACTACGTCGACCTCTGATACGGTCGGCCATAGCGGCCAACCGGTAGCGCTACGGGCCGGGCGGAGGTGCAACGTTTTTCTCGCCGCCGCTCGCTTGCACACCCATGAAGACGGACGGCGGTTCCGATGCAGCGAAACGGCGCGCCGGTGAACGGGCGGTTGCGGACGTCGAGAACGGATTCGTGGTCGGACTCGGCACCGGGTCGACGACCGCCCACGCCATCCGGGCGATCGGACGGGCGATCGACGACGGCCTCGATGTCCGGGGCATCCCGACCTCGTTTCAAGCCCGGCAACTGGCGCTGGAAGTCGGGATTCCCCTGACCGATCTCGACGCCGCAGACGGCGTCGACCTCGCGATCGACGGTGCCGATCGGGTCGTCGACGCGCCCGATGCCACCGCTCATGGCGCGCTCATCAAGGGCGGCGGCGCGGCCCATGCGCGCGAGAAACTCGTCGATACGGCGGCAGATCGATTCGTCGTCGTCGCCGACCCCTCGAAGCTGACCGCCCGACTCGAGCGCTCGGTTCCCGTCGAAGTGCTCCCCGACGCACATACCGTCGTCGCGGACCGCCTCACCGAACTGGGCGGCGAGGCGACCCTCAGAGCGGCCGAACGAAAGGACGGGCCGGTCGTGACCGACAACGGCAATCTGGTGCTGGACTGCGAGTTCGGCCCGATCGACGACCCCGACCGACTGGCGACGCGACTCTCTACGGTTCCGGGCGTCGTCGAACACGGCCTGTTCGTCGGGATGGCCGACGCGGCCTACGTCGGCACCGAAGACGGCGTCGACGTTCACCAGTATTGAGCCGATTCGACAGCCCGTCCTCTACGATGCCCGGTAAGTTTCTGCCGCCCCGTCGCGTCGAGGCGCGTCCGAGTCCGTCGGCGTATCGACCGGCGTCGCGAACAGGCCAGCGAGCAGGGAAACAACGCCTAACAGGCGTGTCAGCGGGACAACCCATCGTTTCAGCTCGAGTTCATCCGCGTTCTCGTAGGCCAGATGAAGGTTCATCTCGACGACCGATTGCGGGACCAGCGCTGTCTCTTATACACATCTCTGNCCTCGCGGCCGACCAGCCAGACGAACACGACTCCCTCGAGCCGAGCGATCGGGACTGTCCGTGATCGCAGCTGTCCGTCCTCGGGGTTCGCAAACGCGAGGCGTTCGCCGAACCGGATAACACGTCTCGGGGCGAGTAGTTCGAGCACCCCGACGCCGATCACCAGTGCTCGTCGCATGTCGAGAGTCACCGCGAAGGGAGTCGGCTTGCCGACTGTGCCGAGTCGTCTGTACTCTCGGCAGCTCCGCTGTTGCCGGCCGATTCGGTACCCGGACTCCGTGAGAGCAGGGTCACGATCAGATAGAGCACACCCAGCAGCCGCGCCGCGGGGACTACCCACGGCTGTAACTCGAGCCGGTCCGTCTCGGCGTAGACTAGGTGCTGGCTGAGTTCGATGATCGGCCGGGGAACCAGAACGAGCGTCAGTCCGGCACTCCCCAGCAACGCAGAGACGAGTGTCGATCCTTGTCGGCCGCGGACGAGCAACCAGACGAAGACGAGCCCCTCGATCCGGGCTCCCGTCAGCGCCAACGGCCGTCGCTCGATCTCGCCGGAGTTTCGCAGCCCGATCCGCTCGCACAGCCCGATAATCGGCTCCGGTTTGAGGATCTCGACGATCCCGAAGCCGAGCAGGAGTTTGCGCAACATGTGTCTCACACCTCCCACGGCGCGTGACAAAAACCTCGAGCCGGCGGCCGGCGGATCGGCGGTCGTGGCGTCGATCGCAACGCGGAATAGACAGCTTTTCAACACGGACACGCGACCCTTCGGAGGAGACGGTTCAATGCCCGAGACATCCGATCGAAAAGACGACCACATCCGTATTATCGAGGAAGAAGACGTCGAGACGACCGGTGCAGGCTTTACCGATATCGACCTCGTCCACGAGGCGCTCCCGGAGGTTCACCGCGACGAGATCGAGACGACCGTGGACCTGTTCGGACACGAACTCGCAGCCCCGATCGTTATCGAGAGCATGACCGGGGGACACCCGAACACCACGAAACTAAATCGGACGCTCGCGGACGCCGCCGAACGCACGAACGTCGCCATGGGCGTCGGCAGCCAGCGTGCCGGCCTCGAACTCGACGACGAAGCGGTCCTCGAGTCGTATACGGTCGTCCGAGACGCCGCCCCGAATGCCTTCCTCTACGGAAACGTCGGTGCGGCCCAGTTGCTCGAGTACGGCGTGGACGACGTCGAGGAAGCCGTGGAGATGATCGACGCCGACGCGATGGCGATCCACCTGAACTTTCTGCAGGAGGCCGTCCAGCCAGAAGGCGACGTCGACGCCCGTGGGTGTCTCGCAGCGATCGAGCGAGTCGCCGACGAGCTTTCGGTGCCGGTGATCGTCAAAGAAACGGGCAACGGAATGTCACGAGAAACGGCGACCCGGCTCGCCGACGCCGGCGTCGATGCTGTCGATGTCGCCGGTCAGGGCGGAACGACGTGGTCGGGAATCGAGTCCCATCGAGCAGCCGCGGTCGGTGCCGAGCGACAGGAAGCGATCGGCCGCCTGTTTCGCGCATGGGGCGTCCCGACAGCGGTGAGCACGCTCGAGGCGGCGACAGTCCATGATTGTGTGATCGCAAGCGGCGGCGTTCGCTCCGGGCTGGATATCGCCAAGGCCATCGCGCTCGGGGCCCGTGCTGGCGGGCTCGCGAAACCGTTTCTCGGGCCGGCCGGGCAGGGTGTCGACGAGGTCGTCGAACTCATCGAGACGCTCGTGTTGGAACTGCGGACGGCGATGTTCGTCACCGGTTCGGCGTCGCTTTCGGACTTACGGGACACGGAATACGTCGTGCTCGGACGAACGAACGAGTACATCGACCAGCGCCGCCGCTAAGTGCGTTCGTGCGGTCCGTCTCGGGGTGAGGCGGGCGCTCACTTCTCCGGTCGGCGATGCTAACCGCTATCGACGTAGCGGCCGAAAAAATCGCGGTTCAATCGTGCCTTACAGGTCGCGGGGCTGGACCGTCTTCCGGTCGTTAGCCTCTGCGCGCCGGGCGGCGTCCTCGAGGAGCTCGTCGACTTCCTCGTCGAGCGCGTCGTAGAAGTCCGAAGCAACGTTTTTGTCATCGAGCGCTTCCTTGACGGCGGCTTTGACGATAAGATCTGCCATACGATCTACTCGTTTCGCGTTACCTCATATAATGCTTTTGGTTAGTCGTAGAAATACGGGGGTTGCAGCGGTTCATTCGCCCGTTTCGATCCCCGTCACCACCGGAAAGTATATGTTCGATGAGCACCCGTCCGGCATTTCGCGGCTCTTCGAGCCCGGCATTCGGCTCGCGCGCGGCCCTCTGGGGCTCGTACGCGCGTTCAGCGATACCGAGTCACTGGATCTCCGTCCCGTCTCGGCCGACCGGGTCGACGGAGTCGAGTGCGTCGGCCCTCGAGACCGTCCCCGACGGTTCGCGTGACGACGGCTCAGTACGAGCCGCCGTCGCTCGACGCGATGGTGGCTATAGTCGCAACTGACAGTCACTGCACACCTGATCGCAGGACGGGGTTGCGATCAGTGTGTCACTCGTTTCAGTTGCGACCATGTCCCTGGCGGGACCGGTCGACACGCCGGTCATCGGCATTCCAGTCTCGAGCGGGCAGGCGACGCTGATCGCTCGAGCGATCGATGCGGCACGTGACTGCGTAGCGTGCACCATTTCGGAAAAATACTTTCCACAACGGAAAAGCCAAACAGTGTATGGAGAAGGCTATTTATCCGTTCGCCCAGTAGTCGGTAGTACCGGCTCCGGCCGGTGTGACCAATGCCCAAGTGTGATCACTGCGGCGCGCACGTCTCCGAACGGTTTGCACGCGTTTTCGCCGACGAACACGGTGAAATCCATGCGTGTGTCAGCTGTTCGGCCAACGCGGGAATCGCAGAAGCCGCGAAAGAGCGCGCCCGCGGTACCTGACCTCGGAGTGACGCGGATCAACAACCACGCGCCCCCACGGACGAGACGCTTTTTACCTTCCCACGCCTGGCCACGACCGATGGCCGATCACGTCGTCTACGTTCTCGAGTGTGCCGACGGCTCGCTGTACACCGGCTACACGACCGACCTCGAGCGGCGCGTCGCCGAACACGACGCCGGCGAGGGAGCGAAATACACGCGCGGACGGACACCGGTCGAACTCCGCCACCGTGAGACGTTCGACTCGAAATCGGCCGCCATGTCCCGCGAGTACGAAATCAAACAACTGAGTCGCACCGCGAAGGAACGATTGGTCGGCCTCGAGTGAGCCCCCGTTCGATGTCCCCGTCCGTCGCGTCGACCATTATCTCACACATCCACTCCGAAAAATAGATACATACAGGTCGTGATAGTATGACCGAGATGCAACTCGATGTCGTCGACGACCTGAAACAGCCGAGTACACCGGTGAGAACCGGTGTGAGCCCTGTACCGTGTTGAATCTCGTCATTGCGGCGGTGGTCGGCTCGGTCATCGCGCGGAAGTCCCGCCTCGGCGGGGTACTCGCCGTGGGGGTGTCGATCGCGCTAATCTATCTTCGGGGGTATCTCGTCCCCGGCACGCCGACGCTGACCAAGCGGTACCTCCCGCCGGAAGTGCTGCGCTGGTTCGGCAAGGAGCCCGATCCGGCGGTGGCGAGCGGCCTCGGCACCGTCGACTCGACCGATCGCCCGGCAGCCGGTCGCGAGACCACCTTCGACGAATCCGATGCCGTCGCGTCGACCGACACCGACGCCGTTGGCGACGAGTCGACCGCCGACACCGACGAACCCGCCGTCGCCGACCTCGAGACGTTCTTCCTCGATCACGATGTCCTCGAGCCCTGCGCGGATCGGGACGACCTCTGTCTCACCGACGAGTTCGAGACCGCCTGGTTTGACGAAATCGACCCGCTCTCCGAGTCCGGCGTCGATGTCGATGCGGCCGTCGACGCGTTCGGATTCGACGCCGATCCCGACGAGTTCGAACTCGAGACACGCGGTGAGAGTCGCGCCCTGCTGTCCAGTGCCGGCGGAGCCGGCCGCTGGCCCTCTCGAGCCGCCCTGATCGCGGATGTCGCCGCAAGTCGGGCCCTCGAGACGTGGATGGACGACTGGGACGCCTTCGACCCCGAAACGAAAGGCGAGGTGCTCAACGGACTCCGGATGTTCCTCGAGACGTGTCCGTCCGGCGGTGACGTCCGGATGGGCGAGGAAGTCGTCGAATCCTGCTGTACCTCCCACGAGGTCGTTGCCGTCACCTGCGAGGAGACCGGCGAACGGCTCTTCGAACAGCGCCTCACTGATGTCGACGCCTGACTCCGTCGGCGATCCATCGCTTGCGGTTCCCGTCCGCCAGCGTCGCTTTTTTCGCGGCCGGCAATGACCACAGGGTATGGAGACGATCAGCTTCGGTACCGACGGCTGGCGGGCGACGCTCGCGGAGTTCACCGTACCTCGCGTTCGAATGGTGGGACAGGCGGTCGCGACGTACCTCACGGACACCGGACTCGAGGGACCGGTCGCGGTGGGGTACGACGCCCGCGAGAGTTCGCGGGGGTTCGCCGAGGAACTGGCGCGAGTGCTGTGTGCGAACGGGTTCGACGTGTTGCTTTCCGACCGTGATCGGCCGACGCCGCTGGTAGCCCATGCGATCGCCGACCGCGACCTCGCTGGCGGGTTGGTGATCACCGCCTCGCACAATCCGCCGGAGTACAACGGCGTGAAGTTCATCCCCGCGGACGGCGCGCCGGCCCTGCCGGCCGTCACCGACGCCATCGCGGATCGCCTCGCCGACCCCGATCCGCTTCCCGAGAGCGAACACGGAACGGTTCGCGACGTCGACTTCGCCACCCCTCACGCCGACGCCGCCCTCGAACTCGCCGCGTCGATCACCGGCGGGACCGATATATCCGAACTCAGCGTCGCCTACGACGCCATGCACGGGAGCGGGCGCGACACGACCGACGCCTTGCTGGAGCGCGCGGGTGCCTCCCTCGAGCGCTATCGCTGCGAACGAGACCCCGAATTCGGCGGCGGCTCGCCCGAGCCCGCCGCCGAGAACCTCGACCGCCTGATCGCGACCGTCACCGACGATACCAGCGGCGTCGATCTCGGTATCGCCAACGACGGCGATGCCGACCGCCTCGCGATCGTCACGCCGGAACGCGGCTACCTCGACGAGAACCTCTTTTTCGCCGCACTGTACGATTTCCTCCTCGAGGACGCGTCGGGCGCGGCTGTCCGGACCGTCTCCACGACGTATCTGATCGATCGGGTTGCCGAGGCCCACGGCGAGACCGTCCGTGAGGTCCCGGTCGGCTTCAAGTGGGTCGCCGAGGCGATGGCCGAGGGCGACGCGCTGGTCGGCGGTGAGGAATCGGGCGGCTTCACCGTTCGGGGCCACGTCCGAGAGAAGGACGGGGTCCTGATGGCTCTGCTGGCGGCGCTGATGCACGCCGAAGCGCCCCTTGACGACCGGGTCGACCGACTGCTCGCCGAACACGGCACCGTCGTTCAGGACAAGCGCAGCGTCGACTGTCCCGACGACGAGAAATCGCGGGTCCTGGCGGCGCTCGAGGACGCGATCCCCGAGACCGTCGCGGGAACCGCGGTGGAGAACGTCAACACCGCCGACGGGTTCAAACTCCTGCTGGCCGACGGCTCGTGGCTGCTGGTTCGGCCGAGCGGCACCGAGCCAGTACTGCGGGTCTACGCCGAAGCCGAGGACGAGGAGCGGATCGGGGAGTTGCTCGAGGCGGGCCAGGAACTGGTCGCACCGCTCGTCTAAGCGTCGGTTGGCGGCGTCGGTGGGGCCTGGGGCTGACGGAGTCAGCACCGCGCTCGAGCCGCGGATCGTCGCGGTCCGTCTCCTCGGTCAATCGACTCGCTCGGCCGGAACCCCGACGACGGTCGCGCCGGGTTCGACGTCGCTCGTGACGACCGAGCCGGCACCGACGGCTGCGTCCGCGCCGATCGTGATGTCCCCCAGCAGCGTGGCGTTCGCGCCGAGCTGTGCCCCCGTCTCGACCGTCGGATGACGTTTGACCGGTTCGTTCGTATCGCCGCCGAGCGTAACGCCGTGGTACATGTGTACGTCGTCGCCGATTTCGGCCGTCTCGCCGATGACGACACCCATCCCGTGGTCGATCGTTACCCGGCGGCCGATCTCGGCGGCCGGGTGGATCTCGATCCCGGTCAGCCAGCGGGCGAGGTGGGAACACAGCCGTGCGAGCAGCCGACAGCTAGCCCCGTGAGACCAGCAGCGATGGGCGAGCCGATGCGCCCAGATCGCGTGTAACCCCGGGTAGCACAGCAGGACCTCGAGCCACCCCGTCGCGGCGGGGTCGCGCTCACGCATCGCCCGAACGTCCTCACGCATGCGTCCGAACATCGCTTTCCGTCGTCGTTCTCATGGGATCGATTGCGATGCGCCGCCGGCCTCGCGTCGACGGCCGACGCGCCGAGCGACAACACCGACCCACGGCGTGTCGAGGATCGTTCCGGGCGGTACACGCGGTGGAGCCGGCAGATACCATGCCCGAACGTAGCAGCGGGGTGAGTGTAAAAAGATTCGTTTCCGAGGTCGCTATCACTGTCCACGGGCGAGCCGGGTCCCGATTCGCTTCGGGAGCCCCGCGTCCTCGACTGCCGCCTGAACGGCGTCGATATCGTACTCGACGCGGTGGGTGTCGACCGTCATCGCGTCGAGATCGAGGACCGCGTAGCCCGCTCGCGGGTCCCCGTCTCGCGGCTGCCCGACACTCCCGGGATTGACGACGATCCCCGCCGCGAACTGCCGCGCGCCCTGCTTGTGAGTGTGCCCGAGCACCAACACGTCCTCGTCGCCCAGCAGTCGCGGCGAGAACTCCTCGGGGTACGTGTACCGGGTGTACCGATCGGGATCGTCGGGATGCCCGTGGACGAGTTTGACGCGGCCGTCACACTCGCGGCGCTCCGTCGGGAGGCCGGCGAGCCACTCGAGTTGCGCCTCGGAAAGCCGTCGGTCGGCGTGGTCGATGCCCGCCTTGGCCATCCCGTTGAACCGGAACGGCGTCTCCCCGACGACGGCGGCATCGTGGTTTCCCATCACCGTCGGCACGTCACGCGCTCGCAGCTCGTCGACGCACTCCCCCGGCCAGGGGTTGTAGCCGACGACATCGCCCGCACAGCACAGTTCGTCGACCGGCGGCATGTCCGCGAGGACGGCCTCGAGCGCGACCCGGTTGCCGTGAATGTCCGAAACGAGTCCCACCTTCATGCACGACAGTAACAGTTGCGAGGGGTTTGTAGGTTGCCGAATCGACAGCACCCGCGTGCGGTCCGCGACCCGCGCTCTGACGACCGGGATGCCGAACGCCGCGATTTCGGTCGCTGAATACGGAGTCGCGCCGCCCGACGCGTTCCCGCAGTGACCGGCGATGGGCGTCCCAGTCCTGCGCTACGGCTCACCCGGTCGCCGTTCTCAGTCGCCGTTCTCGATGGCCGTCTCGAACCCGTCGTCGGTCCGGGCGACGCCGGCCGCACAGACCGCGTGTTCGAACTCGTGATCGTAGACCTCGCTGGCGGCCGCCTCGGCGGTCTCGGCCTCGAGGTCGAACGGTTCGGGCGCGTCCGTCTCGTAGGTCGCGACCAGCGTCGGCTCGTCGACGGTCTCGACCAGCAGGGCGTCCTTGCGAACGGTGCCGATCAGTGCCTCGCCGCCGTCCCCGATCGTCGCCGCGATGCGGGGCGTGTCGTAGTCGTCCTTCTCGTAGTCCAGCGCCAGCAGGCTCTCCGCGAGGGCGTCGCGTGCGGGGTAGCCCAACTCGAGTTTCTCCGCGATCGGATCGACGTGCGAGCCGTTGCCGAAGGCGGCCGTCTCGCCGGTCGGCGTCTCGACGACCCGCAGGCAGTTGTAGGAGACGTACGGGTTGTCCGTTTCCGGGGCGTCTTCCGTGGGTCCCACGGTCAGGGCCTCGTCTCGAGCGGTGAGTTCCCGGTTCGGGAACGATCGTGAGGAGACGCGGTACGCTCCGACTTCGGGGCCGACGACGACGAATCGTCCGACGTACATACTCGGGGGTGCGCGGGTAAGGGGAAAAGGGATATCGGTTCGCACTCGAGGAACGATCGCTGCCGGTATCGTCCTGTACTTTATATGGGATTGCGCAGCGAACGGCGGTGTGACGACGGAAGCGGACTGTCTCGAGGCGCTGCAGGAGGCCACCGAACGACTGTGCGGCGGCTGGAACGATGCGAAAGAGATGGCGGGACTGGAGACTGCGTACTCGAGGGGATCTCGAGTCGGATCGAAACCAGACGAGATTGATCTTCCCGAGGGAACGTCGTGGAAAGAGCTGTCCGTCGACCAGCGGTGGCATTATAAGAATGCCGACTGGAATACCGAGCGCTCGCTCGAACGACGGGCATCACACAGGGCGTGGGCGAACGAACTTCAGCGAGCGAATGGTGGCTGTGCTCGTTGTAGCGAGACGAATCCCGTCTGCCTCGACTTCCATCACGTCGACGAAGAACAGAAGGAAATGGCTGTCGGGAAGATGATCGCCTTCGGATACGCGAAAGATCGAATCCGAAACGAGATCGAGAAGTGTATCGTTCTCTGCGCAAACTGTCATCGGAAGGAACACTACAACTCACTCCACCCCTGATTAGCGGTGTATCCGGCTCCGATACCGGACTTCGGCTGTCGGTTTCGAATCGCGACCGAGTTCGTAACACTCTAATACGGAGCCCAACTATGGTGTAGTACACCGTCGGAAGCGGGACCGACGAACCGATCAGTCCATTAGGGTAGCGGCCAATCCTGAAGCCTTCTGGGGGCTTCGACGCTGGTTCGAATCCAGCATGGACTACTTCTCTTTCGTTTCACCTCGAGCACTTCACCAGCCCCGTCTCTCCGTTTCCAGTTGAAACGAAGGGGTTGGTCGACCGATCTGACCGTTACCAGAACCCATATTGGGGTGACTCGCGTATAGTCGGCCTATGAACCGACGGCAGTTTCTCGCAGTGGGATCGACGGCGTCCGTGACGGCCGTCGTGGGTTGCCTCGGCGGTGGCGGTGATAACGAGGGTGATGGATACGGCCCGGGCTCGGAGTCCGAACCCGAAGAGCGATCGATCGATCCCAGTTCGTACGAAACGCAGACGTTCGATGGTGTCGACGTGCCGTTGGCCCCCATCGATGACGTCTATTACTGGTATCAACGGCAAGAGGCCAGAGTCGCCGATGCCCGCGGCGCTGATCAGTACGAGAAAGCCCACATCGCCGGTGCGGCGCTAAGTACTGCTCCACCGTACACGCCGGACGATGATCCGGTTGCGGACTGGTCCAAAGACCAACGGATCGTGACCTACTGTGGCTGTCCACATCACCTCTCCGGATTGCGAGCCGGGAAACTGATCGAGAACGGCTACGAGAACGTCTACGCGCTCGACGAGGGATTCAACGCCTGGGTCGATCGCGGCTATCCGCTCGAGGGGTCCGAGGTCTCGCAGAAGCGAACGACCTACGAGATTCGCGGCCAGGCCGACGCCACGGACGCCGGCGAGATGGTCATGCTCAAGCAACTCGATGCGGACCGCGCCGAAGCGGCACCGATTGCCGACGACGGCTCGTACACGCTCCAACTCCACTATGCGGGCTCGACCGACTCTCGATTCAGGGTCGCGGCCCCCGATTATACGATCGAAGGAACGCTCAAGGAACTGACGAGCGACACCGTCACGGCCTGACTCACTCTCCTGCAGTCCGGTCGTACGCACCCTCCCGCTCGAGTTCGCCGCGTCGTCGGAGCACGGCAGGCGTCCGACAGATCCCCGGTGCACCCGTGACCTGCGGTACCGTACAGTTGTTGCAGCTCTCACAGAGCACGCGCTGCGTTTCCGCGTCCGATCCGGTCTCGAGCAGCCGCGCACCCAGCCGCGGCTCGGCGTAGAAAGGCCGGGCCATCCCGACCATGTCGCAGGCGGGTGCCGCGTCGCCATCGCCGTCGTCGTCTCTGTCCTCGCGCCGCCCGCTCGAGCCGAGCAGTCGGTCCATCTCTTCCCGCTCGCGGATCCCGCCCTCCCCGAGGACGGGGATCGAGACCTGTTCGCGTACGCGTCGGCAGAAGTCCGCGTTCCACGCGGGTTCGAAATCGTACTGCAGCGACTGGATTCGGTTCGCGAGGGCGACGAGTCGTCTGCGCGTCGCGCCGCCGAACGCTGCGTCGTACTCATTACGCAGAGTCTCGGTCTCCCACGCTCGCTCGGGATACTCTCCGCGGACGATGCTCATATCCCAGACGACGGAGGTCTGGACGGGGACCACCGCGTCGTAGCCGATCCGCTCGAGCCGACGGGCGATTTCGATACCGTCCGCGAGCGAGAGCTTTCGGCGGACGACCGGTGCGGGTGGGGCGGGCGTTTCGGCCGGCACCTTGGTCAGCAGGGGCACGTCGCCGGCCCGCTCGCGGATCTCGTCGTGGACGATCGCGAGGAACTCGAGTCGCGCTTCCGGACTCCCACCGAACTCGTCGGTCCGCCGGTTGTAGAAGGGCGACAGGAACTGCTGGACGATCCCCATGTTCGCGCCGGCGAGGTGGATGCCGTCGTAGCCGGCTTCGACGGCGCGGGCGGCCGCACGGCCGAAATCCGCCGCGAGGCCGTACACCTCGGCGGTCGTGAGGACGTGGGGATCGTACTCCAGCAAGCCGAGTCGATCGAGGGTGCGCAACTGCCATGGCGGCTCCGAGACGGCGAGTTGCTCGAGGGCCGGATGCTCCCGTCGGTACTCGGCGTGCCAGGTCTCCATGCTCCGGAGGCCGCCGTGCTCGAGTTGGAGGACGATCCGGCTCCCGTGGTCGTGGATGCGGTCGGTCAGCCGCGACAGCCGTGCCACGAAGTCGGAATCGTGGACCCGGGTCATCCCCGGGGCGGCGCAGCCGCCCTCGCCGCGGACGATCGTCGCACCCTGACAGATGAGGCCGACGCCCGATTCGGCGGCCGGCTCGAGGTCGTCGATCAGCGTGTCGACCGCGTCGGGACCGTTGCCCGCACACTCGAGCAGCGGCGCGCGGTAGAGTCGGTTGGGGACCGTCAGCCCGCCGATATCGATCGGGTCCTCGAGAGTGGCCATGTACGGCATATCGTCCGATCACACAAGAGCGTAGCGTCGGTTCGGAATGGTCGGCTCACCGCCGGTTACCGGACCCGAGTTCCGTCGTATGCTCCTCGTTGTCGCGTGGGCGCACGGTCGCGCGCCACTGCAGCGGGTTTGGCTGATGGAAGCGAATCGAGGGCGGGGTGCGGGCTGCGTTCGTCAGGGCGGCTGGATCACCGCTCGGCCCTCGATTTCGTTGTGCTCGAGCCGTTCCGCGACCGTGTTGATCTCGCCGAGGTCGTGGCGTTCGGTACGCAGTTCGACGTCGCCCCGCTCGACGAGCGCGACGAGTTCCTGCAACTCGGCGTACTTGCCGACGAGCGTGCCGCGGAACGAGAACTCGCCGTTGACCAGCGCCTGACTGGGTTCGTGGACGTGCCCGCCGTAGCCGACGATGTGATGATCACCGCCGGCGGCGACGATCTCGGGTGCCAGTGCGGTCGTCTCGTCGCGGCCGACGAAGTCGACGACCTGCTGGGCTCCCTCGTCGTCGGTCAGGTCCGCAACCACGTCGGCGAGATCCTCCTCGGCGGAGTTGACGGCGTGGCGAGCGCCCAGCCCTTCGGCCAACTCGAGCGCCTCGTCTTTGATATCCGCGGCGACGATGTCCGCGGCGCTCATCGCGTCGAGACACTGCAGCCCGATGTGTCCGAGGCCACCGACGCCGATGACGACGCAGGTGTCGCCGGGGTTCAGTTCGTCGACCGCCTTTTTGATGGCGTGGTAGGCCGTGATTCCCGCGTCGGCGTGCGGTGCGATGTCCGTCGGGTCGACGACGTCGGGTAGCGGAATGACCGCCCGCTCGTTCGTCTGCAGGTATTCGGCGAACCCGCCGTCGGTAGTGAGCCCGTTGAACGCACTGTTCTCGCAGTACATGTCCTCGCCGAGCCGGCAGGGCCGACAGATGCCACAGGTCTGAACGGGATGGCAGATCACGGGGTCCCCCTCCGCGACCAGCGTCACTTCTTCACCGGTCTCGGCGACGATGCCCGCGTTTTCGTGACCCAGCGTCATCGGCAGATCCTGTGGCGCGTAGTCGGTCCACATCCCCTCGATGATATGATTATCAGTCTGACACCATCCTGCTCCCTCGACCTCGATCAGTACCTGATCCGAGCGCTCGAGGTCAGGGCGGTCGATGTCCTCGACCTGCAGCGCGTCGCTCATGTCGTCGGTGTACTCGTGGAGCCTGGCTGCTTGCATGGTACCGCGTCACAGTTCGTCGGCATTCGGCATAATAGTCCCCTCGAGTATCGCTCCGCGTGAATATTTGAGGATTGATATAAAATCGCGGATACGCTAATTTTGACCATGCATATTCAACTCGCAGTGTGATTCGTATCTGTACGAAAAAAGGGTAATGTGGTGTGGTACCGATAAACAGTGTGCGATGTACCAGCACAACGGAGAAGAAATCTTCGTAATCGACGGCCACGTCCATCTGTGGGACGCCACGGAGGAAAACATCAAACACGAGGGTGGGGAAGAGTTCATCCAGTGTTTCTATGATTACCACACGACGTTCACGCCCGAGGAACGGCAGTGGGACATGGACGAGTATCGCGAATACGGTGCCGACCGAATGGTCGAGGATCTGTTCGGCAACGCCGCCGCAGACATGGGGATCTTCCAGCCGACGTACCTCACCGATTTCTACACTGAAGGGTTCAACACGACGGAGCAGAACGCCGAACTCGCAACCGAGTATCCCGAGCGGTTCGTCCTCAATGGCACCTTCGACCCGCGCGACGGGGAGGAGGGCCTCGAGTACCTTGAGGAACTCCACGAGAACTACGATATTCCCGGCGTCAAACTCTACACTGCCGAGTGGCGCGGTGACTCGAAGGGGTGGCGACTGGACGACGAGGAGTCTTTCGAATTCCTCGAGACGTGCCAGGAACTCGGGATCGAGAACATCCACGCGCACAAGGGGCCGACGATCCGCCCCCTTAATCGCGACGCGTTCGACGTCGCGGACATCGACGATGCGGCCTCGTCGTTCCCGGAGCTCGACTTTATCGTCGAACACGTCGGGTTGCCGCGTCTCGACGACTTCTGCTGGATCGCCGCCCAGGAGAACAACGTCTACGGCGGGTTGGCCGTCGCCGCACCGTTCGCCCAGAACCGGCCGGGCAAGTTCTCCGAGATCATGTCCGAACTCCTCTGGTGGCTCGGCGAGGACCGCGTAATCTTCGGCTCGGACTACGCCATCTGGAACCCCGACTGGCTCGTCGAGGAGGTCATGGAAGCCGAACTCACCCAGGAGCACCGCGCAGAGTACGGCGTCGAGTGGGACCTCGAGACCAAGAAGAAAGTCATGGGCGAGAACATCGCCGCCCTCTACGACATCGATATCGAGCAAAAACGGCAGGCGTTCCGAGATGACGAGATCAGCCAGCAGTTCGATCTCGGGGATCACTACGCCAGCGAAGAACCCACTGCTGCGGACGACTGACGAGCATGAGTACACAAACCTCCGACGACACCGCTCCGACTCGAGCGGCCATCCGCGACCGACTGGACCGCGTCACCGATCCGGAACTGGATCGCTCGATCGTCGAACTCGAGTACATCGACCGGATCGATATCGACGGCGAACGCGTCGGTGTCGACCTCACGCTCCCGACTGCGTTGTGCTCGCCGGCGTTCGCCTGGATGATGGCGATCGACGCCCGCGACGAGGTCGAGTCCCTGCCGGCGGTCGAAGAGAGTCGGATTACGCTCCACGATCACATGCACGAGGCGGAGATCAACCGCGGCGTGAACGAAGGTCTGTCATTCGCTGAGGCGTTTCCGGACGCCGACGGCGACGTCGCAGCAGTCCGTGCGGAACTCGACGAGAAGGCTCGTGTCGCCCGCCAGTACGACGCGATCGAGGCGCTGCTTGACGCCGGTCTCGACGCCGGAGCGATCGTCGCTCTCAGCCGCGACGACCTCGAGATGACCGACTCGACGGACACCGTCGCCGTCTACGTCCCCGATCGTTCGTTCGCGGTCACCGTTCCGAACGCTCCGATCGAGCGGTACCTCCGCAAAGCCCGCGAGACTGCCCTCGTTTCGGAACCAGCCGACCCCCTGTTTCGAACGCCGGAGGGCGATCCCATCGACGCCGAGTCGTTCGCCCTCGTCCACCGTCGGGGGCGGCTCGCACAGGTCAATCTGTCGAGCCAGGGCGGCATCTGCGATGGCCTTCGAGAAGCCAGAGAACGCCGTACCGAGGAGTCGGCCGACGACTGACTGCGGTCCGCTGTCCGTACACCCGGCGTTCCCCTCGCGGGACGTCTCGGCACCGCGAGGCTACTTTTCGACCTCGAGCAGTGCGACCCGCTCATGAACCAGCGCCGACAGTGGCGCGTCTGTGGCCGCCCGCTCGATATCGGTGATGTCGAAGAAATCACACAGCGTCTCGGAATCCCGCGTCTCGAGCGTTGAGTCCCGCTCGACGAACGCGCCCAGCGCCTGCAGTTCCTCGAGTGCGGCCGCTTCGTCCCCGTCGTGAGCGCCGTCGACGAGCACGACCGCTCGGTGCTCCCCTTCGCCGACGCCCATCTCGAGGGCGCGGTCGATCTGTCGCCGGCCGGCGGCGTACAGGAGAATCTCGACGGCCCGGTCCCGGGCGACGTTCTCCCCCCGTTCGATGGCCCGGTCGGCGAACTCGACCGCCCGCGCTATGTGGCGTCGGTCGGCGACGTACCGTGCATCGAACGCCTGAACCGTCACGTCGTGGCGGTCCCCGATCTCACCGAGGGTTGCCACGAACGCGTCAACATCGTCGATCTCGAGTCGGCCTTCGAGTAGCGCCATCAGAAATCACCCAGGCTCGCTTGACTGTCGTCCGCGTCCGTCGTTTCAGTCACGTCCGTTGCCGTGCGGTCCCCGCGCGCGTTCGCCGCCGCGTTCCCGTCCCCGTCGTTTGCCCCGTTCGATCTCGGCTCGACGCCGTCCATCGAGGGATCCTCGCGGCCCGCGTTCTCGAGGATGGTCTTGGCCGTCTTCCGTCCTTTGAGAACCGCGAGGATGACGCCTTTGTCCGCAGTCCGTAAGTCGGCGGGCTCCTCGATCCCCGCATCGTAGAGCCGGCGGGCGCGCTTGCGGCCCACCCCGCCGACCCCGACGAGTTCGAGTAGTTCCTCACCCACGCCGTGTTCGACGCGGGCGCGGGCCTCCCGGACGGCGACGGTCCACTCGCTGTCGATCTCCGCGGCCAGGGACTCGGCCGCCCCGAGCAGCCACTCGGCGGTGTCGACCTTTCCGCGGAGGTCGCCCGGCCCGATCTTGTAGCGGTCGGTCAACTGCTCCTCGTCGGTCTCGGTCGCCCAGTCCTCGAGCAGTTTGCCCGTCTTGAGCGCCGAGAGCCAGTCCTCGAAGCGTTCCTCCTCGAACTCGCTTGGGGCGTTCCCCAGCAGTTCGGCCTCCCGTTCGTAGAAGAGTTCGCCGAATCGTTCGTCCTCGCCGGAGCGCAGATAGAGTTCGTACATGTCCGGCGTCCGTGAGATCAGTTGATAGAGTCCCAGCGCGGTCGGACGCTCGTCGGCGTCCGCAAGCCCGTGAACGATTTCGGCGGCGCTCATCGGATCCAGGTAGAGCCGCGAGACGGTGTGCCCGAGGCTGGTCGCCTCGAGTTCCTCGTCGCGGCCGCCGTCATCTGCGAGAGCGGCCGCCGATGTGAACGCTCCGTCGTCGTCCCCTTCGGTACCGTTGCTGCCACTGGTCTCGCGTTCGATAAAGTCGTTTGACTCGAGGTACTGTAGGACCGTGTCGGTCACCGTCTCGAGCCGGCCGGCCTCGCTCGACTGGCTGGCGTAGAGGGTGGCCTCGAGGAACTCGAGTAACTCCCCGCGCGTGCGAGCGAAGCCGGAGGCGATGGTCGCGAGGACATGGGTTCGCAGGGCGGGCTCGGCCGCCAGTTTCGAGCGCACCGGCTCGGGCTCGGCCCAGATATAGCGGTCGAACAGCTCCTCGCTTTCGTCGTGGTTCTTCGCGAGCAACACGGCCTCGCCGTAGGGGTCGAGCCCTGGGCGGCCGGCCCGCCCCATCATCTGGTGGATTTCGAGGACGTCCAGCGGAGCCATGCCGCCGGCGCTGGGATCGAAGCGCCGCCAGTCGCGGACGATCACGCGGCGGGCGGGCGTGTTCACCCCCGCGGCGAGCGTCGGCGTCGCCGAGATCACTTTTAGGAGTCGGTCCCGGAAGGCATCCTCGACGATGGTTCGCTGGGTACTCGAGAGGCCGGCGTGGTGGAAGGCCGAACCGCGTTCGACGGCCTCGGCCAGATCCTTGCTCGTCTCGGTGTCGCTGTCGTCCCGGATCTCGGCGGCCAGTTCCGCGAGTTCGGTCTGCTCCTCGGAGGTCAGTTCGTTCTTCGAGACGCTGCCTAACCGTCGTGCGGCGGCCTCAGCGTTCCGTCGAGAGTTGACGAACACGAGCGAGGAGCCCTCTTCTTGGAGGATGTCGCGGACGAGGGCGGCCTCTTGTTTTTCGCTGCCTTCGACGGGAACCTCTCTGGTCGAGCCGTCGTCGAAATTCAGTGCGTTGCCGTAGTGAACGCCCATCTGCAGGTCGATCGGTCGCCAGTCGGTATCGACCAGCGCGGCGTCGAGCCAGTCGGCGATTTCGTCGGCGTTGCCGACCGTCGCGGAGAGCGCGACCAGCTGCATACGAGGGTTGAGCTTGCGGAGTTTCGCGAGGGTCACCTCGAGCGTCGGCCCCCGATTCCGGTCGTCGATGAGGTGTACTTCGTCCGAGACGACGCAGGTAAGATCCGAGAGCCAGTCGGCCCCGTTGCGGACGAGCGAGTCGACCTTCTCGCTGGTGGCGACGACGATGTCCTTCGTCGCGAGCCAGTCGCTGGTGCTCTCGTAGTTGCCAGTCGTCACGCCGACCGTGACGCCGAAGCGCTCGTAGGCCTCGAACTCGTCTTTCTTCTCGCTGGCGAGTGCCCGCAGGGGGACGATGTACAGCGCCGTCCCGCCGCGCTCGATCGCCGACAGCATCGATAGGGCGGCGATCATCGTCTTCCCGCTGGCGGTGGGGACCGCTGCGACGAGGTTCTCACCCTCGGTCGCGCCGGCCTCGACCGCCGCTGCCTGTGGCGGGTAGAGCTCCTCGATGCCCTCGTTCCGGAAGTGGTCGACGGCACCGGCCGGGAGCCCCGACAGCTCCTCGATATTCATTGTCCTCCCTTGGCGCGTCCCGCGGTTTAAAGTATCGTCTTTTGCCGCCCCGATTCACGGCGAGCAATCGGGTTGTTCGCGTGCGCTCGAGTAGCCGGTTGGTTTCTTCTCCCGTCCGAGTCGTTCGACGCCGATAGACCGATGCGACCGGCGGTCGAACAGGCCCGTATGGCCGACTCCCATCCCGACCACGTTCTCGTTCCCACGCTCGGCCGTCCGCGGGAAGACGAGGCACTCGCCTACGCCCTCGAGACCTTTCCTGCCGCCGACATCGTACTGCTCGCCGTCATAACGCCGCTGGACGCGCCGCTCAGCGAGGGCGGCATTCTCGAGCGAAGCGAGGACCGGCGGGCGCAGACGCGGGCCAGCGCAACCGACTTGCTCGAGTCAGTCGCCGATGCGGCCTCGGACCGGGTCCGGATCGAGACCGCCGAGGGGCGACCCGGAACCGTCGTCCCGCAGTACGCCGCCGAGGAGGGGATCGATCACGTCGTCATGTACGGCTCTCGGACGGGATCGACGGGATTCTTCAGGCGGTTTCTCGGTCGCGACATCGCCGCCACGGTGGTCGACCGCACCGCACAGCCGGTGACGGTGCTCGACTGACGCGCCTCGTCGGAACGACCCGAGGCTAGCCGCGGATAACCGATGCGAACAGCCGATACAGGCCGTAACTGACGACGACCGAACTCGAGAGCGTCACCAGCCAGAAGGTGATCGTGACGCCGATCTTGCGCCGGGAGACGCCCGCCGAGCCGCCGGCCAGCCCGCCGCCGATGACCCCCGACAGGATGATGTTGTTCAGCGAGATGGGGATCCCGAGCGCGATCGCCAACTGTGCGATGATAAACCCCGGGACCAGCGCCGCGATCGAGCGGCGAGCGCCGAGTTGAGCGTACTCCCGGGACGTCGCCTGCAGCAACCGTGGCGCGCCCATCCAGGCACCGGCGAGGATTCCGGTAGCCCCGATCGCGAGCAGGAGGATGCCCGGCAGGCCGAGTTCGACGCGAAAGAGGTTCTCGAGGGGGCCGGTCGCGAGGCCGACCTGCGAGCCGCCCGAGGAAAAGGCGACGATGCCGCCGAGGACGAGCAGGAACGAGCGGATGCCGTTCTCGACGGAGACCCGGACGCGCTCGCGGCTCCAGTAGAACGCGAGGACGCCGACCCCGACGGTCACGAGGACGGTTCCGAGATCGACGCCGGCGGCGAGCGCCGGTCCGCCGCCGAACTGCCGGGAGACGAAGCCGGCCAGGGTGCCCTGTTCGGCGGTCGGATCGGGAATCACGCCGAGGCGGACGTTGGCAACGATCGCCCCGACGATACCGGCTAGCAGCGGAACGCCGACCGTCTCGGGAACGTCGTCGCGCCGCAGGACGGTCGCCGTCGCGTACGCCAATCCGCCGGACATGATCGGCACCAGCAGCCAGAAGAGTCCGAGCTGTCGGTAGGTGTCGATCGCCGGATCGCCGCCCAGCGAGAGGCCGACACCGACCATCGCGCCCGTCGTCGCGAACGCCGCGGGGATCGGATACCGCGTGTAGATCCCGACCGCCATGAACCCCGCCGCGGTCAGCAGCCCCGCGGTGGCCGCAAGCGGCGTGATCGTCACCCCATCGATCAGATCCGCGCCGACGGTCTTGGAGATACTGCCGCCCTGCATGAGGGCACCCGCAGCCGCGAGCAGTCCGATGACGAACGCCGCCTGCATCGTCGAGATGGCGTTCGCACCGATCGCGGGAGCGAAGGGCGGCGAGTTGCTGTTCGCCCCGAGTACCCACGCCATAAACAGACAGGTCAGGATGGCGGTCCCGACGAGGACCGCGGAGGAAAGTGCGACCATTCCGTCTCTCGTACCTGTCATTCTACGACCTCGTGGAAAAGCGTTGGCTCGACAGTGGACCATGGACTCCTCGGTTCCGTCGTGCCGCATCGCTCTCGAAACTCGAGGGGTGATCCGCAGAAGGATAAAGCCACGCCAGAGCATCACAACTGATACCGTGGGCCTCGATTGGCGACCGCTACCGATTTACGCCGATCGACCCAACACCCTCGTATGAAGGTCGAATTCGACGAGGACACCTGTATCGGGATGTTCCAGTGCGTCGCCGAATGGGACGCCTTCGAGAAAGACAAATCGAAGGGAAAGGCAGTTCTGGCCGACAGCGAGGAAGTTGAAGACGGCATCTTCGTCCGTGAGGTCCCTGCTGATGCGGAACTGGACGCGAAGTTCGCCGCCCGGTCCTGTCCCGTCGACGCGATCAAAATCTACGACGACGACGGCGAGCAGTTGATTCCCTGAGACGGCTCCGTCGCTCTGTCCTCGGCTCCGCTGAGTACCCGGTGACGATGGCCGCGAAAAATCGCGACGGGTAATCGTCGTCTACGAAATCTCGTCGTACTGCTCGGAGAGCTTCTCGGCGGCCTCGCCGAGTTGGTTGCGTTCGTACTCGGTTAAGTCCCACTCGACGATCTCCTCGACGCCGTCAGAACCGAGCTTCGCCGGCACGCCGAAGGCGGTGTCCTCGTGGCCGAACTCGCCCTCGAGTGTCACGCTCGCGGGGAGGACCTCGCCGGTGTCACGCAGGATGGCTTCGACCATGTGGCCGACGCCGGTCGCCGGCCCCCACTGGGTCGCGCCCTTCTTCTCGATGACGTTCATCGCCGAGGTCTGGAGCTCCTCGAGTAATTCTTCTTTCTCGTCCTCGTCGAACTCGGGGTCGCGTCCGTCGACCCGGACCTTGGAGAACACGGGGACCTGTGCGTCGCCGTGCTCGCCGAGGATGGTCGCGTCGACGTTCCGAACCGGAGCGTCGAAGCGCTGGGAAATGACGTACCGGAACCGAGCGGAGTCGAGTCGGCCGCCGAAGCCGATCACCTTCTCGCGGGCGCGCTCGCCCGTTTCGTAGAGGTGGCGGTTCAGCAGGTCGACCGGGTTCGACGTGGTGACGGTGATGAAGTCGTCGTTGTGTTCGGCGATCGAGGAGCCGATGTCTTCCATGATCGGAGCGTTGTCACCCGCCAGATCGATCCGCGTCTGCCCCGGCTGACGCGGGATGCCCGCCGTGATGACGACGACGTCCGATCCCGCGGTGTCCTCGTAGTCACCCTGTCGGATCGTCGTGTTCGAGTCGTAGGCCGCACCGTGGTTGGCGTCGGCGGCCTGGCCGATCGTGTCGTCTTCCTTGTCCGGAATGTCAACGAACACGAGCTCGTCCGCAACGTCCCGAAGCGCGATGTTGTAGCCCGCAGCGGCCCCGACGGTCCCGGCCGCGCCGACCACGCTCACTTTCGTCATACCACGTAATGATTCCCCACCACACACGTTAAATCCGTCGAAACCTCTGACTTCGAACCGATTCGGCGATAAATATTTCGACGACTGACGTATTCCGTCCCGTGCTCCGTGGACCGTGGTATGCCCGCCTGCTCGAGCGGCCGCTCACTGCCGTTTCCCCGATCCGACGCTCACCGCTGCTCGAGTCCCCGGCGACTCGAGACCGAACCGATCATGGTCGCCGCCCGCGGTGTCTCGCGTATGCGCGCCAGCGTCATCGGCGGCGGGACGATCACGGACGAACAGACAGCCCGCGCGGAAGCGCTCGGCCGCGAACTCGCGGCTCGCGGTCACGTCGTCGTCTGCGGCGGTCGCGGCGGAACGATGGCGGCGGTCTGTCGCGGCGCGAAGTCCGAGGGCGGAACCACGATCGGCATCCTCCCCGGCGAGCGCCGCGGGACCGCCAACGACGCCGTCGACATTCCCATCGCGACCGGTCTCGGCCACGCCCGGAACGCGCTCGTCCCGCTGAACGGCGACGTGGTCATCGCGCTGGCCGGCGGCGTCGGTACCCTCTCCGAAATCGGCTTCGCCGGGGTCTACGACCGTCCCGTCGTCGGCCTCGGGACCCACGACATCTCCGCCCTCGAGATCGATATCGAAACCGCCGACACCCCCACCGAGGCCGTCGATGCCGCCGAGGCCGCGCTTGAGCGACCGCGGTGAGTCGAGCGCGGTTCCGTCGATGGGGCCGCCCTCCCCTTCGCAGCTTTTTCGACGGTCCGCCGCCTCTAGACGAATATGAGTGACTTCGACAAGGAAGCCGAGCGCGAGAAACTTCGAGAGAAGTACGAGCAGGACAAAGAAGAGCGTAAGGCGACCCAGCGGATGAGCGACCTACTGCTCAAGGGTGCGACGATGACCAACGCTCACTGCGGGACCTGCGGCGACCCCCTCTTCCAGGACGACGGAACGACTTTCTGCCCCAGCTGTCACGGGAACCCCGACGCCGTCCAGGGGACTGATCTCGAGGCCCAGTCGGCCGCAGAGGGTGCGGGCGACGGGACTGCCGCCGGTGAGTCCGCCGATCGACCCGACGCCGCCGACGCGACCGCGCCGGATACCGACGACGCCGCGCCGACAGCGGCCGAGACGGCGTCCGCGTCCAACCAGACGACGGCGACCGACCCGCGCGACGCCGACCGCGGACGGGAGACGAGTGCGCCGACCCCGGACCGGCAACCGCAGCCGTCGACGCCGGCTCGAGACGACGGCCCCTCGCAGTCCCGTCCCGACGCCACGTCGGCCGACCGCGCCGCTTCGACTCCCCGCCCCGACGACCGTCGGTCCGGCTCCGACCGCAACCGACCGCTTCCCGCAACCGGTCCGTCCTCGGCCGACGGCGATCTCGATGCCGCTCGCGATGCGCTCGTCCGGTCGCTCGAGAAGTTCGCCGAAGCGGCCGCCGCCACGGACGACCCCCGCTACGCGGCGGACTGTCTCGAGGCGGCTCGTGAAGCCGGCGAGACGTTGGCAACGCTGCGCTGACCGTCCTCGAGACGGCGGCAATGCCGACTGTAGCCGGCGTCGACGGACGACAGCACGCTGAATCCATCGACGGTCGCTCGGTTTGAGCACCATCGAGTCACGACCGTACACGTCACACAGAGGTGGCTTTTCACCGGTGCCTCGCGGTCCCGCGTCCCGTCCGACTCGGCCACGTTGGGTATCAGTAGATTTAAATTAAGTAGAATGTTACCACCCGATAGGAACACGCGGCGCTGAGCCGTCACGATCCGAGTGTCCGTCGGCCCGACGGCTTCGACTCGCGCATCGTCGAAGCCGCAAGCGTAGCCACCACGCACGACTCGTCGCCCTCCCTCGTGTCCGGATACTCGTTCGCCCGCGGCTCGCGATCATTTGCCACCCCCTGAGACGGAGGCGAGCCACCGATGGCATTAGGATACGTTACGTTCATTACGATGGCAACCGTCTGTATCGGCGTTACAGCCACTTGTGCGCTCTGTGTCCGCTCTTCGGCGCTCCCGCGAACGATCGCCGAACTCGAGGACCGGGGCCGGAGTATCGCGCCCTATCTCGGCGTCACGCTGCTGGTGTTATTGGTGAAGCGATGGACGCATTACCGCAGGTTGGAACTCTCGTATGCGCTCGACTGGGACATTACCGCGGAGATCTACGCCGTGGAAGGCTCGTTCGTCGCCGGCCTGCAGTCGATCGTTCCCGACTCGTTGATCGGATTCTTCTCCGCGATGTACATGTTCGGGTTCCCGTACCTGCTGGTGTCCGCTCTCGTGCTCTACTTCCTGTTGGCGACCCAGCGACGCTTCAAGCAACTGCTCATCGCGTACGCCCTCAACACCCTGGTCGGCTCGGTGTTTTATACGCTGTTCGTCGCCTACGGACCGCGCAATCATCTGTCGACCGTCAGCGGGCTCATGTACGAGTTCTACCCGCAGACACAGGAACTCACGGCGGAGGTGTCGGCGAACACGAACGTCTTCCCGTCGCTCCACACGTCGCTGGCGATCATCGTCGCGATATTCGCCTGGCGGTCGCGCCGGGAATACCCCAGATGGTACCCGATCGCATCGGTCGTCGCCGCCCTCGTCGTCTTCTCGACGATGTATCTGGGGATTCACTGGTTGATCGATGTCGTCGCGGGCGTCGTACTCGGAGTGTGGTGTGTCCTCACCGCCGAACGGCTCGTCGCTCGTGCGGAGGGTGAGCCCGTTTCGGCGTCGGATGACCGGGAGACGGGTCTCACGACCGAAATGAACGACTGAGCCGTGACCCCGGTCGCTCGAGTACTGCGCTTGGCCGATCACAACCCGGCCACCGGATCGCTCGGCTGCTCAGCCCGTGTAGTCGCTTCCGATGACCTCCCGAATCCGCTCGGCGGTCACTGTCCCCACGCCGTCCGCTTCCTGTAACTCGTCTTCGGTCGCGATCATCACCGCCTCGACGGTGCCGAACTCCTCGAGCAGCGACCTGGCCGTGACGGGCCCGATTTCGGCGATCGAGGAGACGACGTACTCCTGTTGTTCGCGCAGGGTCTTGGTCCCCTTTTCGCCGTGGACCGACACCTCCCGGTCGGCGGTCTCCTGTTCCCGGCCGGCGATCACCGCGAGTAGTTCGGTCGTATCGTCCTCGTCGTCGGTCCGCAGGACACTCGCCCCGAAGTCGACCGCGAGACTCGAGAGCGCTCCCCGGACCGCGTTCGGGTGGACGTCCCGCTGTTCGTACAGCCCCTCGCCCTCGATGACGACGATCGGCCGCGAGTAGTGGCGGGCCATCGCGCCGACCTGTTCGAAGACGGAGCGGTCGCCGCCGACCAGCGAGTCGACGAAGTCCGCGACGGACTTGCGCTCGACGACGACCCGATCGGAGAGGACGTAGTCGCCGACGTCGAGCGTCTCGAGGCTGATCTCGTACTCCTCGCGTCGCGAGAGGTCCCGGGCGATGTTCGCGTCCATCTCCCGCTGGTCGGCGACGACCGCAACGGTGTCGCCGTCGGCGTGTGGTTCGTGGGTCTCGATCTCGTCCGCCTCGTCTCCAGTGTCCTGATCACTACCCGTTTCCGAGTTGCGTTCTCCGAACGCCTGCAGTCCCGGCCCCGCTGCAACCCCCTCGCTTCCGCTGGAGGAATCGCCAACGGCGTCGGTGTGTTCGTCGTTCCCGTCCACTTTCACCCCGCCCTCGCCTGCCCCCTCGAAATCGGTCAGTGACTGCTGTGAGTCGTCGAGTTCCTCGGCGATTTCGGGGGCCAGTCCTTTCAGTTCACGCAGTTCCGATTCCATCTCCTTCTCGCGCCGCCGGGAGATCCAGAAGTAGGCCTCGTCGCGGGTGTCCTCGGCCATGAGGACGACGACCCGACCCTCGGTCTGTCGACCCGTCCGTCCCTTCCGCTGGATCGAGCGGATCGCCGTCGGCACGGGCTCGTAGAAGAGGACGAGGTCGACCTCGGGCACGTCCAGCCCCTCCTCGGCGACCGACGTCGAGACGAGGACCTCGAACTCGCCGGCGCGAAACTCGTCTAAGACCGCCTGTTGTTGCTTCTGGGTCATCCCGTCGGAGCCTTCGCGGTCGCCCTGCCCGACGAACCGCTTCGTGTCGAAGCTGTCCGAGAGGAAGTCGGTCAGCGCCTCCGCCGTGTCGCGGGACTCGGTGAAGACGATCACCCGCTCGCCGCCCTCGAGTCCCAGCGTTTCCGCCAGCAGCACGCGCGCTCTCCTGTATTTGGGGTGGATCTCGTCGAAGCTTTCGGCTTTCCGCATGGCCTCGCGCACGCGCGGATCGGAAACCATCCGCTGACTGGCCTTCGACGCGCCCGAGGTCCGGGCCTGATTGCGCTGGCGCTCGAAGTACCGCCGGAGCGCCTCGACGCTCTGGGTCTCGACCAGCGTGACGGCCTGCCGGAGCTTCATCACCTCGGCGTGGATCGACATCCCCTCGAACCCCTCAGACTGGTCGTTGTTGATCAACGTTTGCAACTCGGCCCGCATCCGATTCAGGTCCTTCTGGGACTGATCGGGCTGGGTCGAGCTCGCGACCCCGAGTTCCTTGAGTTTCTCGAGGCGCTCCGTGATCACCTCGTGTAGCGCGTCGCGGATCTCGAGGACCTCGTCGGGCAGGTCGATACGCTCCCACTCGACTTCGGTGTCGTGGGTGAACTCGTCGACGTCGGCGTCCTCCTCGGTCATCACCTCGACCTCGTCGATGCCGAGGTTCTCACAGACCTCGAGAATGGCCTCCTCGTCGCCACCGGGCGAGGCGCTCATCCCCGTCACGAGCGGCCGCTTGGCGTCGGCGTGGTAGCGCTCGGCGATGTAGTTGTAGGCGTAGTCGCCGGTCGCCCGGTGACACTCGTCGAAGGTGACGTGGGTCACGTCGGCGAGCGAGATTCGACTCCCGACGAGGTCGTTTTCGATCACCTGTGGCGTCGCCATCACGACGGTTGCCGACTCCCACGTCGCGGCGCGATCGTCCGGGCTCACGTCGCCCGTGAAGACGACGATTTCCTCGTCGGGGATCTGCAGCGCTTCGCGGTAGAAGTCCGCATGCTGCTGGACGAGCGGTTTCGTCGGCGCGAGCATCAACGCCCTGCCGCCGACCTCCTCGAGTCGCCGTGCGGTGACCAGCAGGCTCACCGTCGTCTTCCCCAGCCCCGTCGGGAGACAGACGAGCGTGTGGTGGTTCGCGGCCGTCCCCGCGAGCTTCAGCTGGTAGAGTCGCCGCTCCAAGAAGTCGGGCTCGAGGAGCGGATGCTCGATAGAAGCGACGTCCTCGTCCTGTGCTGCCATTGCCGGCGATTCGAGACGGTCGCGGTTAAGCATTGAGAAAGCGGGGTGAAAGTGAACGCGGTCGTTCACGGTGTATTCGAATCATGTTCGACGTCGACTACCCTGCTGGATCATGAATTGTGGTATACATGTTGTACTCTTCGGTCTCGCACTGGACGTAATAACCTCGTATTGTGATACCATCCTTGTAACTCCGATCAGTTCGCTCTCCTTACTCCAGCGATGTCCGATTAGTCCTCCCTGGCCGCCCGCTCGAAGGCTCAATCCGGATCATTTCCGCCAATTATATCGGGACAGTTTTGGCCACACATAATTGCTCTTGGGACTAATTTTGGTGGTTCTCGAGCCATAGTCGACCGCGAGACTGCCGTTCCGATATAATTCTTGAGGTCTAGTACTGGTATGAACACACTTATTATTATTAATAGTTATAACTATTAATGTTTCCTAATACTACTAATGATATAAAAACTAATATGCTGGGGGAAATGGTTTTAATCGGATATGGTTGGGAAAGAAGACAGTGATGTTAATCGAAGAAACATCCTCCGAAAAGCGGGTTTCGGTATTGCGAGTTCCGGTGTTCTTCTCTCCGCAGCAGGAAGCGCACAAGCGAAGGAGAATGCATCTGAGAACGCCACCGAGTACGAATTCACTGAAGAAGAGAAAGATGCTGTCGTTGCCGAGCTCAACCGAATAGCCCGACAAGAGATTCGGAAGGAACTCGACGACGACGGTGTAGTGACACCGAACTGGCCGAGTTGGATTCCCGGCGTTCCGACCGGACTGCCTTTTAACTGGTGCGTTGACATTCCACTCGGTGACGAATTCTGCGCACTCGCTAATAACCCAGTGACGGAGATGCCGCTTTCCTGCGGAGATGTCAACTTTACCGGGAGACGTGTCGGTATGACGCTCGGCTACGGGCCCAGTGTCCACATTGATGACGGCGAGGTCGAAGGAGACATTCAATACCAGATCGGCTTTAACGCGATGATCAACGAAGCCAACGGGTGCTTCTATCTCGAACTGACAAGCACTGGTCAGAAGGCGTGTGTTGTGACGAAGTGCCCGGATATGCCGGATCCACGAGAGGTATCGATTCGCGAACTCGCTCAAGCGCTGTACGACCTAAGTTACAGTTTCGCAGAGGATCTGTACGATGCGGCAGGCATAAGTCCGCCGGGAGTGCTTCTGATCCTCACGGCCATTGGAATTGCAGTTGCATTCGCGACGATGGCTGCTACCCCGCCTATTCCTGGTGCAATTCCGTAGACACAAACGTAAAAAACCAATATTTGTCACATATTGAAACACATATTTTGCATTTCCGATTATCTAGTAATTTCGACAAATCAAAAGACATAGTGCCATATCTAGTTCGTATAATCTTGTTCTGACTATAGAAAGATTAATGAATAATTATACAGTAGCAAAAACTGTATGACTTCGCTGGAACGCTGGCAATACGTGTATTTGGTTCTAGCACTTTTAATATTTGCCATTAGTATTGTTGGGTACTTTATGGCTGGAGTGAGTATATTCTCTCTCTATCCAACAATCGTTTGGTTGGGTCTTTTGATCGTAATTGTACGTCCAACGATGTTCGGGTATATTATGGCTGGCTTCGGTATCCTCTCGCTCGCCATCGCCGGCTTTCTCATGCGTGGAGGTGCAAGTCTCCTTACTATCGGTGTTCTCGTGGTCGTTGGAGGTGGAGCGCTTGTCGGTGGAATACGAACTCACAGAACCAGATCTCTCGAACAGTGATGACACCCATATCGAATTCAATGAGAGATTCATCACGCCGGAATCCTCGCTCGTTCATGACTGCTTCATGATCCGTACTGGCCGCGAAGCGGCTACTCGAGTGCGTAGTAGCTACTCTCCGAAAATATATGAGAGACGGCCTGTAGTTAGTAATCCGTCACCATTGCGCTTTTGAAAAACTGTCTCGAAATATCGCGTATGCCCTCCGCAGTACGCAGATTACAATTACGGATGGTCGCTTCGCTCGCCGGACTAGTTTTAGTCGCGATCGGACTCCTCGTCGGCGTGTGGGCGACGTTTTACGGCGGACTCGTCCTGATCGGAAGTGCGTCCCCCGTCTCGATCGCTGCCGGTGTTACGGTCACGATAGTAGTCGCGATCGCGTATATCGAGTACAGACACCTCGAGACGATCGAACGGCTTTCGGATGCACATCCGGTCGATCGCGAGACGGCTCCGAAGTTGCACCGGACAGCGACTCGCGTCGCTGCTCAGTTGGACGTGCCACCGCCGACGATCGCCGTCTCGGAGCGCGACGCTCCCGAGGCGCTGGCGGTCGGATTTCGACCGACGAACATCCATCTGGTGTTTTCGCGCGGAACGATCGAGACGCTCGATCATCCGGACGAACTCGAAGCGGTAATCGCTCACGAACTCGCTCACGTCAAAAACCGAGACGCGATGGTCATGACGGTCGTTTCCCTTCCCGTCGTTCTCGCGGCCGGACTCCGGTCACGACTCGCACGGATCGATCATCCCGGGATCGTGACGGCCGTGCTACTCGTATTTCTGTCGACCGCCGTGTGGGTCGTCGGACGACTCCTCACGGCTCACCTCTCCAGAGCCAGGGAACGCGCTGCGGACCGGGCCGCCGCGGAGGTGACCGGCTCACCCGCCGCCCTCGCCAGTGCGCTCTCTCGATTAGATCGGGAAATTTCCGAGGCACCCGAGCGTGACCTCCGAGACGGTTCGGCTGTCTCTTCGCTCTCGATTCTGCCACTGGAACCGATGACACCCGAAAAGATCATGCTCGGTCCCGAAGGCGATGCTGAGCCGTCGTACTGGTGGCTCCGAAAACGACTCTACCAACTCAACCGCCGATTCCTCGGTACACACCCACCGACGACCGATCGAATTGAATCGCTCTCGAGGCTCCAACGGGAATCGTGACTCGGTCACCGGTCGGGCATTCGCGGCCACCCCCCTCAACGAGACTGCCGGACATCATCTCGGGAGTTGTCGGCGTCCATCGGCCGATTGGCGGTGACAAACAGACACACCGTCGTCTTCCCCAGCCCCGCCGGGAGACAGAGCCGTTTGGTGCCCACCAACCGCCGATCCAGAGCAGTCGATCGTCGGTCGCCGTCCGCCAAAATCGACTGGGGGTTCTTCCATCCGTTCAGCCTCGAATGGGACGCAATGCATCGCAGACACTATCTCGCTGCCGCTGGCCTCGTCGGTACCGCCGGTCTTGCAGGCTGTCTCGACGAGAGTCCCCTCGCGAGCACTGGCGGTATCGCCGACGAACCCGACGATAACGACGAGGACGACGCGACCGACGAACGGACTATCGAAGCGACGCCGGACGGTCCGGAAGCGACGGCTCGAGCGTTTCTCCGCGCCGTCGACGCCGGCGACGGCGACGCGTTTGCCGCTCTCGTCCACGGTTCGAGCAGCCTGCATCCGGACAACTTCGATGCGACGACGGACGGTGAGGGCACGGACCGACCGGGGCTCGATATCGAGTCGTTCGACACCGAACTCGACGACACCGGTCTCACCGTCGCGGACCTCCGTGCGATCCCGGGTGCCAAGCTGTTCGTCGAGGACGACCTCGCGACGGTCGTCGAGGGCAGTGACACGGCGCTAGTTTCGGCGACGATGGAACCCGGCGACACGGCCGGCGAGGCGTTCGAAGACGAGGTGGAGATCGTTCTGGTCACCGAGAACGGGGAGTGGACGATTCTCTGGTGGCTTCCCGCCCGGTCCGACCCCGACGAGATTCGCGACGACTCGATCATCGACGAAGAGGGACGCGTCGTCGACGCGGTCTCGTTCGACACGTCGGGTGCCAGACACCGCGCTCGAGTCGAGTTCGCGGACGCGCCGGATGTCGACGTAGTGACCGTCGAATCGACGGTTTTCGGTGCCTCCGCTACGATGGACGATCCGAGCGCGACCGACACCGCCACGATCACCCTTGATCCGAACGGGGACGAACTGGTCGTGTCCGCCACCATCGACGGAACGACCGAGGTCGTCCATCGGGTGCCTCACAACGTGTAGCCTCCGATACGGCTCGTTCCCACCCGTCGCCGGCAGCCGGGTCCGTAGTCGACCCCGCGCGGGCCCCTCGTATAACCCCGCCGGTGACGTAGGACGTGTATGGCGTTCCGATCGATCACCCACCACCTCCCGGACGGCGGTTCAATCCTCACGGCGATCGGCTTCGTCCTGCTGGTCACCATCGTCGGCGCGGCTCCCAGCGTGTTCTCCTCGCCCGACACGCCGTGGTTCCGCGCCCTCGAGAAACCGTGGTTCTATCCGCCAACGATCGCGTTCCCGGTCGTCTGGACGCTCCTCTTTATCCTCCTTGGCATCGCGCTGTGGCTCGTCTGGCGCAGCGACGCCGACGGGCGTCGCCTCGCGCTCGGTGCTTTCGTCCTCCAGATGCTGTTCAACGTCGCCTGGACGCCCGCCTTCTTCGCGCTCGAGGCCCCGCTGGTCGCGCTGGGGATCGTCGTCGTCCTCTGGGGGCTCGTCGTCGGAACGCTCGTTGCCTTCCGACGGGTCGACCGCCGCGCTGGAGCGTTGCTGGTCCCGTATCTCGCGTGGGTAACGTTCGCAGTCGTCCTCAATTTCGAGCTCTGGCGGTTGAACGCCTGATCCGGCCTCACGGCCGAACGACCGGTGTGGCGGTCGGCGAGCCTACATCGACACCGGCGTGAACTCGAGGACGAGATACGCCAGACAGGAGGCGTAGATCGGGATCGTCAGGTTGTCGTCGATGATGTAGGTGCGGATTTCGACCGTCACGCCGTCGGCGAGCGTCGCGCCCGCTGCGGCGAGCAGCGCCGCCGTGAGCGGCAGGAACGGGAGCGCGATGATCGTCGAGACGAGGAACATCGTGCCCAGCACCGTCGGTGATTTGACCCGCTGGAGGGTGTTGTCCGAGACGGCCCCGCTGATCGGGTCGCCGAGCGCGAGCATCAACATCGCGGGCAGCGCGATCGCCGGTTTGAAGATCACCACGACGGCGGCCATGCTAATCAGGTAGAGCGCGTACGCGGCGGGGTTATCCTGTTCGTACTCGCGGGTGAGGACGTCGTAGAGCCGCCAGTCGAGCCCGACCTGGAGTCGCAGGAACTCGAGGACGAGCGCGCCGGTCGCGAGGACGATCATGAGGACCCGAAATCGAGGCCAGGTGAGCCCGAGTTCGAGGAAGTCGGCGAGCAGATAGAGGGCGACCAGCCCCGAACCGCTGGCGTGGACGAGTCGCCGCTTCAGTTCGTCGGCCATCATGTCCTGCCTTGGGAGAGGTGACCTTCAGTCCGTCGGTTAGTTCTCCCGAGTACTATATATTATTTAAAGGCGTGGCGACGACCGATGCCGATTTTCACCGTGCGCCGTCGCGTATCGTTCCGCAAAGTGGGACCGAGATCGTTCCCACCCCCGTCGCAAAACGGCCTCTCTGCAATGCGGGTGCCGTCGCCTACTCCTCGAGATCGTCGAACGCGAGATCGCCGGCGCGAATCGCCGACAGCGTCTCGGGCAGCTCGTCGATCGCGAGTCGCTTCTGGTCCGTCGAGTCGCGTTCGCGGACCGTGACGCCACCCTCGTCCTGTTCGATACTCTCGTAATCCACCGTCACGCAAAACGGTGTGCCGACCTCGTCCTGGCGGCGGTAGCGCCGACCGATGTTCCCCGAGTCGTCGTACGTGACCGATAGGCCCGCTTCGCGGAGATCCGCGGCGATGTCCCGTGCCGCTTCCTCGAGTTCGCCGTCGTTTTGCAGGGGGAAGACGCCGACGAACGTGGGTGCGACCTCGGGATCGAGTTCGAGGAAGGTCCGTTCCTCGCCGGCGACCTCATCCTCGCGGTAGGCGTGGTGGAGGACGGTGTAGACCAGCCGGTCGACCCCGAAGGAGGGTTCGATCACGTGCGGAACGATGTGTTCGCCCGCTTCCGTTTGCTCCGCGACGGCGAAGCCGGTCTTCTCGACGGGGATCTCGTGGCTCTCGCCCTCGAGTTCGATCTCGACGGTGTCGCCGTCGAACGCCGACCGGTCCCGTTCGGCGAGCGCCTCGAGTTCCCCGACGACGGCCTGTGCGTCGCCGCCGAACTCCGGGCCGAGGTAGCTCATGTCGGGATCGACCGTCGCGCGCTCGACGGTTTTGGGCTCGTCGTACTGCTTGAAGATCGTAAAGCGGTCGCCGGAGTGTTCGGCGTGTTTCGAGAGGTCGTAATCGCTCCGGTAGGCGAAGCCGGCCATCTCGATCCAGTTGCCGTCGATCTCGCTTTCGGCGTCCCAGCAGTCCGCCGCGTAGTGGGCGCGTTCGCCCGAGAGATGCTGTCGGAACCGGAACCGATCCATGTCGACGCCGACGGCATCGTACCAGGGTTTCGCGACGCCGAGGAAGTACGCGACCCACGGACTGGCGATTGTTCCGTCGTCGACGGCCGCGCCGATCGTCGTCCGGATCTCCTCGCCGTCTTCTTTGTTCTGCTCGCTGGCGGGGTAGAGCGTCACCTTGACGTCGGCGACGCTCTCGAGGTCCGGCTCGTCCTCCTCGGGATCGATGAAGTACTCGAGTTCGGCCTGCGTGAACTCGCGGGTGCGGATGATCGAGCGCCGGGGACTGATCTCGTTGCGGTAGGCGCGGCCGATCTGGGTCACGCCGAAGGGGAGCTGGTTGCGCGCGTACTCCTTGAGCCGCGGGAATTCGACGAAGATGCCCTGGGCGGTCTCGGGACGCAGGTAGCCGGGGTCGGAGTCGCCGGGGCCGATGTTCGTCGCGAACATGAGGTTGAACGCGTCGACGGCCTGCCCCGCGAGCCCCGCACCGCAGGTGGGGCAGACGAGTTCGTACTCGGCGATGACCTCCTCGACCTCGGGAATGGGGAGGCTCTCGGCGTCCTCGTAGTCGGTGTTGTCCTCGACGACGTGGTCCGCGCGGTGGCTCTCGCCGCAGTCGGGACACTCGACGAGCATGTCGTCGAAGCCGTCGAGGTGGCCCGAAGCCTCGAAGACGGGTTCGGGCATGATCGTCGGCGCGTCGATCTCCATGTTGCCCTCCGCGACCGCGAAGCGATCGCGCCAGGCGTCCTCGACGTTGCCCTTCAGCGCCGCGCCCTGGGGGCCGAAGGTGTAGAAGCCGCCGACGCCGCCGTACGCCCCCGAGGACTGGAAGAAGTAGCCCCGCCGCTTGGCCAGTTCGACCAGTTTCTCGCTCGTCGGTTCGTCCGCGCTCGCCGCGTGCTCGTGCTCACTCATAGAGCGCCTCCAGTAGATCGACGTCACAGACGACGCCGACGAGGTCCTCGCCCGTGACCATCGGAATCTGCTCGATGTCGTTGGTGATCATCCGCTGGGCGGCCTCCTGGATCGACATCTCTGCCGAGACCGTCACGACCTCGTCGGTCATGAACTCCCGGACCGGCCCCGCCGGAAGCTCGATGTCCCGCGTGGGGAGATAGCGACTGCCGACCGCCTTGATGCCCTCCCAGGACCAGTCGTCGTCCTGATCGCCGAAGTTGTCGCCCGTCTCCTCCTCGCCCTCGACGATCCGGGCGACCTCGAGCACGTCGACCTCCGTAAGGACACCACTCATGCGACCGTCGTCGTCGAGCGCGATGGCGTAGGGGACGTTCGCGTAGGAGAGTTCCCGCTCGGCGACGGGCAGGGGCGTCCCCTCGTAGGTCGTGTTGACGTCCCCGCTCGCGTAGGTCCCGACGGTGCCCTCGGTCGGCTGATCGCCCGTCGCGATCGCGTGGATGATGTCCGTGACGGTGACGATCCCCTCGAACTCGCCGTCGACGACCGGAACGCGGCGCGCGTTCGCCTCGACCATCGTTCGCGCGACGTCCTCGAGGTTCGTCTCGGCGGTCGTCGTCGGGACGTTCTCTTCCATCAGCATCACGAGCTGGTCCTCGTCGGGCTGCTCGATGAGGCTCTCTCGGGAAATGAGACCGCGGTACTCCGGCCCGTTGTCGGTCGGTTTGACGACCGGGACGGACGAGAACGACTGTTCTTGCAGGTACTCGAGTACGTCCGAACGAGTACCCGGCAGGTCGGCAGTGACCACGTCCTCGCGGGGCGTCATCGCGTCGGCTACGTTCATATCCCCACGGTACGGCGAAAATGAGTATAAACCCAGTGTTTCACACCCGATATCGGTTTGGCTTCCGATCAGTCCCGCAGCTGGACAGTCCGATTCGATGAGTTTATATGTATCTGGTTGTCACTCTCTCACATGGCGACGAACCCCCACGCCATGGCGTCCGATGATACGATCGTCGGTTCGATCGACTCGACGGCTACGAGCGACGAGTACGTCATCGCGGACATCTCCGCGGACGGTGCCTGGCTGTCGATGCAGGCAGATGACGCACCGACGCTTTCGGCCTGGCGATAACTGGGGGTGGGAGGGGATCGTTTCGTGTCTCATTGTCCGTTGCCGGCTGTGATCGCTGCCCGACCGGACCGCCGACCGGACGGCAGCCGCCGAACTCACCGCGAACCGGCCGGTCGCGGCGACGGTCGACGACCGCTACCGTTTAGTACGACGCACCGGTCGCTGCATCCATGGAGCGCTCTCGGCCGCGACGGGAGGAGTCGCAGGACTCGAGCGACGAGTTCGGGTTCGAGCGCGACGGCTCGCGCTTTTCGCCGGTCACCGTCCTCGCGTCGTTGGTTCCCCGCGCGGTCGCCCGGCGCGCGATCACCGTGTCGGTCACGACCGACCGAGACGTCTACGAGCGCGACGAGCCCGTCGAGATCACCGTCACGTTCGAAAATCGGCTCCCGGTGCCCGTCGAACTCCCGACGCCACGGCAACGGCGCTGGGGCTGGACCGTCGACGGCTACCTCGAGGCCAGCGACGAGCGCCGGTACACACCGGAGCGGCCCGCGACCTTCGATTTCCGTGGCGGCGAGCGAAAACGGGTCTCGGTGACCTGGAACGGTCGCCTCGAGCGAACCGGCGGCGATCGCCACGAATCAATCGTCCCCGACGCCGGCGAACACGAGATTCGGGCGTTCGTCGCGACCGCCGAGGGGGCGGCTCGGCCCGCGGACGTGACGACGATCCGACTCGAGTGACACTGGCGCTCTCCGATCGGTGGTACTACCCGACCGCTCGCTCCGATCCACTACGACCGATCCATTTGTCTTCGGCCGTAGGATTCGTGACGTATGGTAGCAACTAATGTGATCGGAATGCGGGCCTGCAACAATTCTCCGTCCAGAACCCATATACATTAGGTACACAAAATTTTATGTCGAACATTCACGTTAACAACTGTTGATGGTGTAGGTGCAGTAATGAAATACAACCGACGATCAATATTGAAGAACGGCGCTGGCGTCGCAGTCGGTACCGTCGCAACGATCGGACTCGCCAATACCGGTGCAGCAGCGAACGGGTGCGACCCGTGGTTTACCGCGGATGAACTCGACCTCTATACGTCCGCGGAACCGATCGACGTGAGATACGAACTCGACGCCTCGTATGTGTACCCGTGTGGGAGTTACGACTCATCGAGAGACAGTTCCGAGGGGTATTTCGAGACGACGGTGTTCCCCAATGAACGACAAGGGTGGCTGCTCAATCCTGACGGTCGCACTGATCGGACGCTTACCCTCGATCCGCAGGGCTCGACCGACTTCGCGTTCAACGTCATCGATTACGCCGAATACGATTTGGACGAGTACAAGGGCGCGACGGAGTTCGAAATCGAAGTCACGGAGGGGTCGTCGGTGACGGTCCACCACACCACGTCGAACTGCAACGGCGGCACGACCAACACTCAGACTGTCGATAGCGGCGAGACGAAAACTCTCTGCGTGGACGCAAAACCGACCTCGGTGCAGTTTCAGGACCTCTCCTCGAGCAATACCGTCATCTACCGGGACTTATCTGAACCTTGTTCGATTGCCACACTTCCCTGCGAGTGACGCGATTGACTCCTCGCTTTCAGCGTGATCGGCCGTGCCGACTCGAAACTCATCGGGTCCCGCGGCCCCGTGCCGTCCATAATCCGTCGTGTCGACTCCGATCTCGAGCGATCAGGGTTCGGTGCCGTCGCGGATCGACTGTTCGGCTATCCGGTCAGGAACCCGCCCGGTGAAACGCGCGTCTCGGGCTGGCCGTCGTCGCTCGTCTGGACGCCCGAAAACGAGGGCGAGTGTTCGATCGTTCGCTGTACCTTCGCACCGGTTTTCGTGTGCGCTGCCAGGATGGCGAGTGTCTTACTCATGTATGAGTAAATAGTTCCGGCAGCGGCTTAAGGGTTTTTGCGATGATTGACCGTGTTTAACCATCACTGACCGGCGTATCAGTGAACAGTTCGCACGGCCGGTTCCGCTTCTCGGTCAGCGATCGGTGCAGGCTCGGTCCGGACCCTCACCGGTGCAGGTGACAGGCCGCGAAGTGGTCGCCGTCGCCGTGTTCTGACTCGAGGTCGTACGCCGGTCGCTCGTGTGCACAGATGCTCTGCTCGGCGAAGGACTCGAGCAACAGGTCGGTCGCGGTCGCCCACCGGTCGGATTTGTCGTCACCGTCCCCACCGCCGCCGCCGTCGCTGGCGACGAGATCGATCGCCTCGTCGATGATCGATCCCGCCTCGCCTCCGGGCCGGTCGCCGTCGAAGAACTCGGCCTCGATCCGAGCGGCCGGCATCGGTTCGAACGAGCGTCGCTTGACTGCCCGCATGAACGCTCGCGTCTGTGCCCACTTCTCCTCGGACCAGTCGTATGTATCGGGTGCGATCAGGCGCGGACACCGCGTTCGGAACCGACACCCCGACGGCGGGTCGACCGGGCTCGGCACCTCGCCCTCGAGTACGCCCCGAACACCGTTCTCTCGCGGGTCCGGGACGGGAATCGAATCGAGCAAGGCACGCGTGTAGGGATGCTGGGGGTTCTCGAACAGCTCTTCCTTCTCGGCGAGTTCGACGATGTTTCCGAGGTACATCACCGCCACGCGGTCGCTGATATGCCGAATGACCGAGAGGTCGTGGGCGATAAAGAGGTACGTGAGCCCGAACTCCTCCTGGAGCGATTCCATGGTGTTCAGCACTTGCGCCTGGATCGAGACGTCCAGTGCGGAGACCGGCTCGTCACAGACGACGAAATCGGGGTCGACCGATAGCGCCCGTGCGAGGTTGATCCGCTGTCGCTGGCCGCCGGAGAACGCGTGTGGATGCCGGTTGTAGTGGCGCGGATCGAGGCCAACCTTCTCGAGAAGCTCTTTCGCCCGCGCTCGCCGCCCTTCGTCGTCGAGCATATCGTGGGCCCGCATCGGCTCCTCGATGATCTGGCCGACCTTCATCCGGGGATCCAGCGAGGACTGTGGGTCCTGGAAGATCATCTGCATGTCCGAGCGCATCCGGCGGAGTTCTCCCCCGCCGAGGTCGGCGAGGTTCTCGCCTTTGAAGTAGATGTCCCCGTCGGTCGGCTCGAGCAACCGCAGGATCGTCCGCCCGAGCGTACTCTTGCCACAGCCGGACTCGCCGACGAGCCCGAGCGTCTCGCCGGGCTGGATCTCGAGGGAAACGTCGTCGACCGCCTTCACCGTCTCCCGATTGACGTTGACCGGCGGGAACTGATTTGGCTCGAACTCCAGTCCGGCCAACAGCCCCGACTCCTGCCCGAAGTACTTCGTCACGCCGTCGAGTTCGAGCAGGGCGTCGTCGCTGTCGTAGCCGCTGTCCTCGTCCATTCGAATGCCGCTACTCACGCTGCTCACCTCCGCTGTCGTCGCCGGCCGGATTTGCCGTGAGCTCGGACTCCGGCTCCTCGACCGCCGCCGGTCCGGCGTCGACCGCGGCTCCCTCGAGCGGCGAGCTCTGGTCGTAGCCCGCATCGAACGCGTCGTGTTTCACACAGGCCGCTTGATGTGGCTCCCCATCGGCGTCGGCGACCGTCTTCGCCTCGGGATGGGCGCGTTTACACACCTCCCGCGCGTCCGGACAGCGCGGATGGAACCGACAGCCCGACGGCGGGCTGATCGCTTCGGGCATCACACCCTCGATCGCCTCGAGTTCCGTAACGGTCCGGTCGGGACGGGGAATCGAGTTCAACAGGGCGTTCGTGTAGGGATGTTTGGTATCGTAGAACAGGTCGTCGACCGGTGCTTTCTCGACGATCTCGCCGAGATACATGACGTTCACCCGGTCGCAGATCTCCGCGACGACGCCCAGATCGTGGGTGACCCAGATAAAACTCGTCCCGTACTTCTCCTGGAGGTCGTCGACGAGATCGAGGATCTGTCCCTCGACGGTGACGTCTAGGGCCGTCGTCGGCTCGTCGGCGATGATGAGGCTGGGCTCACAGGCTAGCGCCATCGCGATGAGGACGCGCTGGCGCATCCCCCCGGAGAACTGGTGGGGGTACTCGTCGTAGCGCTCTTCGGGGTCCGGAATGCCCACTTCGCGGAGCATGTCGATCGCTTCCGTTCGCGCCTCGTCCTCCGGCAGCCCGCGGTTGAGTTCGATGAACTCGCGCAGTTGGCCGCCGACGGTGAAGACGGGGTTCAGCGACTCCATCGGGTCCTGGAAGATCACCGCGATCTCGTTGCCCCGGATTCGGGTGCGAATCTCCTCGCTCGAGAGCATGTCGTCGCGCTCCCGGAGTTCGCCGTCCGGCCCCTCCTCGAGGCCGAAGAGGGTCTCGCCCTTGTACGTGATCTCGCCGCCGACGATTTCGCCGGGACTCTCGACGAGTCCCATGATGCTCATCGAGGCGACCGACTTCCCGGCGCCGCTCTCGCCGACGAGGCCGACGATCTCGCCCTCGCGGACCTCGAACGAGATGCCGTCGACCGCGCGTACTGTACCTTCCTCGGTGAAGAACTGCGTCTTGAGGTTCTCGACGCGAAGTAGTGGTTCGGAGCTCATAGTTAATCGTCAATCTGTGGGTCGAGGGCGTCCTGCAGGCCGTCGCCGAACAGGTTGAAGCCCATGATGGTGATCATGATCGCGATACCGGGCCAGATCGAGAGCCAGATATTCGAATGCATGTAGTTGCGATGCGCGATGTTGAGCATCTGTCCCCAGTCCGGGGTCGGTGGCTGTGCACCGTACCCGAGGAAGGAGAGTCCCGCGACGATGAGGATGGTGACGCCGATCTGGAGCGTCGCGTACACGAGCATCGGGGCGAAACTGTTGGGGACGACGTGTCGCATGATGATGTTGCGGTCTCTCACGCCGGCCGCTCGAGCGGCTTCGATGTAGTCCATTTCGCGGACACTCAGGACCTGGCTCCGGATGATGCGGGCGAAGATCGGGATAAAGGCGATCCCGACACCGAGTACCGCATACCAGATGCTGGCCCCGCCGATGAAGACGGTGAAGACGATGATGAGGATCAGCGGCGGGATGGCGTACACCGTCTCGACGATCCGCATCAGGATGTCGTCGACTTTTCCACCGTAGTAGCCCGCGACGGCACCGATGACCGTTCCACCGCTGAGGCCGATAAACGTCGAGATGAGCCCGACGAACACCGACACCTGCGTGCCGTAGACGACTCTGGTGAAGTAGTCCCGGCCGGTGTGGTCGGTTCCCAGTGGATGCTCGAGCGTGCCGCCCGCCGGCAACGGGTTCCACGACTGCTCCGCCAGCGGGAAGTACGGCGGCATGTGCTGGGTGCCCTCACCCGGATCCGGAATGTGCGTAGGGTGATCGAAGAACGGCAGCACTTGTGCGAACGTGTAATTGGACACCTGTCCGAACGTGAGCCGTGACAGGTTGCTGTCGATCAGGGTGTACATCGCGACGAACAACGTAAACGACACGACGTACAACCCCAACCGGGCCGTCGTGTCCTGTTTGATCCGTGCGACGGTGTACCGCCACCCGACACGTGCCTCGACTTCGTCTTCGGCTCCCGATTCCGTCTCGCCGTCGAGTTGTGATTCACCGACTGCCATAGTTATTCACTCTCACCGTAGGTGACCCGTGGATCGATGTACGCATACGAGATGTCGGTAACGATGACGCCGAGCACGAACAACACGCCAAGCATCATCGTCACCCCCATCATGAGTTGATAGTCGTTTTGCTGGATCGAGTCGACGAATAGCTGTCCCATGCCGTTGATGTTGAACACCGTCTCGACGATGACGGCACCGCCGATCGCCGTCGACAGGTTGGCCCCGACGATGGTGACGATCGGTAACTGGGCGACCTGAAACGCGTGCTTTCGCAGGATCGTTCGCTCGGGAACGCCGTACGCGCGGGCGAGTTTGACGTACTCGCCTTGCAGTGATTCGATCATCTGGGTCCGTTCGACGCGCATGATCGTCGCCATCTGCAGCGTTCCCAGTGCGATCATCGGCAACAGCAAGTGTCTGAGCGACTGATAGTACAGCTCGAGGTGGCCGTCTATCGACCGATAGGTACTGGGGGGCCGCCACGGATAGATGAGTCCGCTCGACGGTAACCACTCGAGTTTGACGGCAAAGATCAATATCAGCACGATCCCGATCCAGAACGATGGGGTGCTGACACCGATGAGCGCGGCAACTCGGGACGCGTGATCGCTCGGTTCGTTTCGCTTGTTGGCGGCGATGACTCCGAGCGGGATCGCCGTGACGAGGGCGAACGCATATGCCGACAGGACCAATAGAAGTGTCGGCCCGACCCGTTCCAGTATTAGATCGGTTACCGGCCGTCGATAGTGGATGCTCTGCCCGAGGTCTCCCTCTAGCAGGCCGCCCATGTACGTGAGGTACCGCTCGTGGAGCGGTTTGTTGAGTCCGTACCGTTGTTCGATCGCCCGTACCAACGCCTCGTTTTGTTCCTGCCCCTGTAGCATGAGACTGACCGGGTCGCCCGGTCCCAGGTTCGCAAGCAGAAACGTGATGATGGAGATCCCGATGAGGACGGGGATCGACTGCAAGAGCCTGTATGTCGCGTATTTGAGTAATTTCATGAATCCGTGAATCTGTCCGTTGATTCGTCGCGGTCATCTTCGTTTGCGGTCGTTCAACCCGCTATGCTCAGGGAATCGTCGGTACTCCCGGCGAATCTCTCCCAGCCAAATCAATCATTCTATTGAGACGTTGGCGTAATCGGAGACGAAGACCGGGTTCGTCGCGGAGTCCGGATGGGCCTGGAGGTCGTTCACGTAGTCGCGTGACGCCATCGTGTTGTCCTGCGTGAACGCCGGCAGGACCGGAATCTGCTCGACGATCTCCCGAATAATGGGGTCGTAGATGTCGTATCGCTCATCTTGGTCGGCCATGTTCCGCGCCCGAAGGAGGTCGTCGTGGAAGGAATCGCTCCCTTCGTAGTAGTGGCCCTGGTTGCCGGTTGCACCGGTCTGGCTCTCGTGGAACAGTGCATATAAGTAGTCGTCCGGGTCGCCACCGCCGGACCATCCCAGCAGGTACATCTGGTAATCGTCGGCGTTGCCCGTGTGGTACTTGTCGAGCAGCGTCGCGAAGTTGAGTTGTTGGACGTCGGCACCGTAGCCGATTGCGTCGAGTCGGGTGGCGATTCGTTCCGCGAGCTGTGCCCGAAGTCCCGACGGCGTGAGGATCGTTGGCTCGAAGTCGTCCGGTGCGTGTTCGTCGAGCAACGACTTCGCTCGGTCGGGGTCGTACTCCGGCAGCATGTCCTTGTACTCGTCTTCCGGGAACCCCCAGACTTCGTTGACGACCGGCGGAATCGGACTGTACATCGGGGTAGTCACGTTTTCGGCGCTGCTCTCGATGAAGCTCTCCATCGAGAACGAGTGGGCGATCGCCTGTCGTACCTCGAGATTGGTCGTCGGCCCTTCGTTACAATTGAAGGCCATGTACATGTACGTCGAACTCTCCGAGGAATGGAGGTTGATGTTCTCTTCGTTCTTGAGCACGTCCCAGTCCTCGTTGGGAACCTCCGAGATCACGTCGGTGTCTCCGGAACGGATGCTGGAGACGCGACCTGCGTTGTCGTCGTGGGCTTTGAAGCGGATTCGCTCGACGTTCGGTTCCAGATCGCCCCAGTAGTCGTCCCATTTCTCGACCTCGACGTAGTTGTCCCCGGGTTCGGCGAACTTGAACGGCCCCGCACCGATCGGGTCCTTGTTGAACTTGTCGCGATCGTCGGTCCGGATGTCCTTGGGAACCACCGGGACGCCCATCGTCGTGAGTTCGAACGGGCCGTACGGATCGTCACCGAGGTCGACCTGTAGCTGGTAGTCGTCGATGACCTCGGTGCTCTCGATCATGTTGTATTCGGCGGCGTTCTCCGTTGTCTCTTCGACCGGCGCGGTAAACGAGTGACCCACGTCGGCGGCGGTCACGTCGTCACCGTTGTGGAACGTTGCGGCCTCCTTGATGTCGAAGATATACCGGGTTCCATCGCGCTCGACCGTCGGTTCGCCCGCCGCGATTTTGGGCTGTAATTCGAGTCCCTCGTTGTACTCGTAGAGTCCGTCGAAGACCCGTTCGATCACCTGAAAGCTGTAGGTGTCGTTCGAGACGATAGGATCGTACTGGTCCTCTCGAGACTTTTCCTGCGTGTAGTGGAACACTTCACCGTCGCTACTGCTCCCACCGATACACCCTGCGATCGCTGCCGCGGAGACGGCAGTGCCCGACGCGAGTAGCCGTCGTCGGGACAGTTCTGACGTGTGGTTTGACATACCAATGACAACTCCTATGAGATGGAATATATAATTTTTGGTGTTAACGCTATATATGCCGGAAAGTTCTATCCTGGAACGTAACTAGTTGTCGAGGCGTCATGCATGTTCGATGGTGATGGTCTCCCATATCTGTGTGGGAAGTAGTTCGTATTATTAATAGCCATCGATGTTTGCTACTACCACAGTCACGTCCGTATTCCCCTCCGAACAAACGATGAGCTTTTTCTATCGGCCGATCCAGTAGCTGGATATGAACTATCGAGCCGTCGAGACCACGGGTGAGTACGTCGCCCGCCTCGAGACGGGTGCCGACTGGCGGGCCCAGATCGAGTCGCTCGCCGACGCGGTCGAGGCCGACGCCGCCTGGTTTACAGCGCTCGGTGCGGTCCAGGACGCCGAACTGTGGTTCTACGATCAGGACGCCTGCGAGTACGAGTCGATCGCGTTCGACGACCCGCTCGAGGTCGCGAGTTGTACGGGGAACGTCTCGTGGTTCGACGGCGAACGCTTTGCCCACACTCACGCGGTCCTCTCGGGGCCGGACGGCGAGTCGGTCGCCGGCCACCTGAACGAGGCGACAGTCTGGGCCGGCGAAGTCCACATGCGCGTCTTCGAGGAGCCTCTCGAGCGCGAGTACGACGACACCACCGAACTCGACCTCTGGCTCTAACATGCGCCCGGAAGACGAACGCTACTTCCGGCGGCTCGAGGACCAACTCGATGACGCCTTCGATGTCGCCGAACGGGCCAAAGAACGGGGCGGCGATCCGAAACCGGAGGTCGAGATTCCGGTCGCCAAGGACATGGCCGACCGCGTCGAGAACATCCTCGGGATCGACGGCGTCGCCGAGCGGGTCCGCGAACTCGAGTGCCAGATGTCACGCGAGGAGGCGGCCCTCGAACTCGCCGAGGACTTCGCCGAGGGACGCGTCGGTGACTACGAGACCAGAGCGGGCAAGGTCGAGGGTGCGGTCCGGACCGCGGTCGCCCTGCTGACGGAGGGCGTCGTCGCCGCCCCGATCGAGGGGATCGACAAGGTCGAAATCCTCGAGAACGACGACGGGACGGAGTTCGTCAACGTCTACTACGCCGGCCCGATCCGCTCCGCCGGGGGGACTGCACAGGCGCTGTCGGTGCTCGTGGCCGACTACACGCGCGCACTCGTCGGCATCGAGCAGTTCAACGCCCGCCAGGAGGAGGTCGAGCGCTACGCCGAGGAGATCGCCCTCTACGACAAGGAGACGGGACTCCAGTACTGCCCGAAGGCGAAGGAGGCCAAATTCATCGCCAACCACCTCCCGATCATGTTAGACGGGGAGGCCACCGGCGACGAGGAGGTCTCGGGCTTCCGCGACCTCGAGCGGGTCGATACCAACAGCGCCCGCGGCGGGATGTGTCTCGTCCTCGGGGAGGGGATCGCGCTGAAGGCCCCGAAGATCCAGCGCTACACCCGGAACCTAGACGAGATCGACTGGCCGTGGCTGCAGGACCTCATCGACGGTAACTACGACGACGAGGCCGAGGCCGCCGACGACGGGGACGATGCCGACGATGTGTCGTCGGACGACGCCGACGTGGACGCGGACACGGACGACGGGGACGATGGTGACGACGGTGACGACACCGCCGACGACCCCGAGGGACCGCCCCGCGTCGACACCTCCGAGAAGTTCCTCCGGGACCTGATCGCCGGCCGACCGGTCTTCTCCCATCCCTGTGCTGAGGGCGGGTTCCGACTGCGCTACGGCCGCGCGCGCAACCACGGCTTCGCGACCGCCGGCGTCCACCCCGCCGCGATGCACCTGGTCGACGACTTCCTCGCGACGGGCACTCAGATCAAGACCGAACGGCCCGGCAAGGCCGCCGGCGTCGTCCCCGTCGACTCCATCGAGGGGCCGACGGTCAAACTCGCCAACGGCGATGTCCGCCGGATCGACGACCCCGAAGATGCCCTCGAGATCAGAAACGGCGTCGAGAAAATCCTCGACCTCGGCGAATACCTGGTCAACTACGGTGAATTCGTCGAGAACAACCACCCCCTTGCGCCCGCCTCCTACACCTACGAGTGGTGGGTTCAGGACCTTGCGGCCGCCGGCGTCGACGTACAGGCCCTTGAGGACGATCCACGGATCGATCTCGAGTTTCCCGACCCCGAGGAGGCCGTCGAGTGGGCCACGGAGTACGATGCCCCCCTCCATCCCGAGTACACCTACCTATGGCACGACATCTCGGTCGACGCCTTTTGCGACCTCGCGGCGGCGGTCGCCGAGGGTCGGATCGAGCGCGACGGCGACGGCAGCGTCGACGGCAACGGGGACGACAGCATCCTCGTCCTCGCGTCCGACGACACCGTCGCCGACGCCCTCGAGACGATCGTCATCGAACACCGTCAGCGGCCCGGCGAGGACCGCATCGAGATCGACGACTGGCGGCCGTTCGTCCGCTCGGTCGGCTTCGAGCCCCGGCGTACTGCCGCCGACGGCGCTGCGCTCGAGCGCGAGGAACGGGCGACGGCGATCGAACTCGAGCGGACGTGGTCGGACGACGACCTCTCCGATCGCGCCCGTACCTGGGGTCACGAAGCGGCGGGCGACAACGCCATCGAGGCGGTCAACGAGGTCGCGCCGTTCCAGGTTCGCGAACGCGCGCCCACGCGGATCGGCAACCGGATGGGCCGACCGGAGAAGTCCGAGAGCCGCGATCTGAGCCCGGCGGTCCATACGCTGTTCCCGATCGGCGAGGCCGGCGGTACACAGCGCAACGTCGCCGACGCCGCCAAACACGCCGAGACGATGTCCGACACCCCCGGCGTCGTCGAACTCGAGGTCGGTCGCCAGCGCTGTAACTCGTGTGGGACCGAGACCTTCAAGAACCGCTGTCCGGACTGCGACGACCGCACCACGCCGGACTATCGCTGCCCCGACTGCGACCAGTCCCTCGAGCCCGACGAGGCCGGCCGCGTGGAGTGTGACCGCTGCGAGCGCGAGGGTACCTGCGTCGAGACCCGCGAAATCGACGTCAACGACGAGTTCCGAAGCGCCCTCGAGTCAGTTGGGGAACGCGAGAACGCCTTCGAGATCCTCAAAGGCGTCAAGGGACTCTCGTCGCGGATCAAGGTCCCCGAACCGATCGAGAAGGGCATTCTGCGGGCCAAACACGACGTTTCTTCGTTCAAGGACGGGACCGTCCGCTACGACATGACCGACCTCCCGGTCACGTCGGTTCGGGCCAGCGAACTCGATATCGATGTCGGCCAACTCCAGGCGCTCGGCTACGAGGAAGACATCCACGGCGAACCCCTGACTCACGAGGACCAGCTGGTCGAACTCAAAGTGCAGGACATCGTCCTCTCGGACGGCGCGGCCGAACACATGCTGCGGACCGCCGGCTTCATCGACGACCTGCTCGAGCAGTACTACGGCCTCGGGTCCTTCTACGAGTTCGAGGACCGCCAGGACTTGGTGGGGGAACTCGTCTTCGGGATGGCCCCTCACACCTCGGCAGCAACTGTCGGGAGGGTGATTGGTTTCACGAGCGCGGCCGTGGGATACGCACATCCGTACTTTCACGCCGCTAAACGACGGAATTGTGACGGTGACGAGGACTGCGTGATGCTGCTACTTGACGGGTTACTTAACTTTAGTAAGACGTTTCTGCCCGACCAGCGCGGGGGGAAGATGGACGCCCCGCTGGTCATGTCCTCCCGGATCGATCCCTCCGAGATCGACGACGAAGCCCACAACATGGACGTCGTCACGCAGTACCCCCGCGACTTCTATCTCGCGACCCGCGAGCAGGCCGACCCCGAGGATGTCGACATCGAAATCGCCGAGGAAAACCTCGGTACCGACCTGGAGTACACCGGCTTCGACCACACCCACGATACCACCAACATCGCGATGGGGCCGGACCTCTCGGCGTACAAGACGCTGGGCTCGATGATGGACAAGATGGACGCCCAGCTCGAGCTGTCGCGCAAACTCGAGGCCGTCGACGAGACGGACGTGGCCGAACGGGTCATCGAGTACCACTTCCTGCCGGACCTCATCGGGAACCTGCGGGCCTTCTCCCGACAGGAAACGCGCTGTCTCGACTGCGGCGAGAAGTTCCGGCGGATGCCCCTGACCGGCGACTGTCGGGAGTGTGGCGGTCGCGTCAATCTCACCGTTCACAAGGGATCGGTCAACAAGTACATGCAGACCGCCATTCAGGTCGCCGACGAGTACGACTGCCGTGACTACACGAAACAACGCTTAGAGGTCTTGGAGCGCTCACTCGAGAGTATCTTCGAAAACGACAAGAACAAGCAGAGCGGGATCGAGGACTTCATGTGAACCGAAATGGCACTCTGCGGGCTACCAAAGCTGTCCCGCGGTAACAGTTCGATCGAAAGCACTCCTCCGTCCGTTCTCTCACTCCCGCCGGTCGTTCGCTCACATCAGTCGTCGGCCCGCTCGCTCAGCCGCGGCTTCGCTCGCGGTCGATACTGGGGAAGGGCCTGCCCTCCCCCGGGTCGCGCGATTCGCCGCGGAGCGCGGCGAACACGCGCTCCCGGCCGAATTGAAACCGAATAACGAGCGACGCGGCCTTAATCGCTGCTGGCGCGCGTGACTCCCGGCATCCCTTCCTTGGTGTATCGCGGTTCCGGTGTGTGGTGGGGGTCCGGCAGCCAGTTCCGAAGGTGCTCGTTGAACCGCTCCGGTCGCTCTCGAGGCGTCCAGTGGCCGCAGTCGTCGACGAGCGTCAGTTCGGCGTCCGGGATCAGGGTCGCTGCTCGCTTCGACCACTCGACGGGTACCAGCGGATCGTCCCGGCCGTGGATCAGCAGCGTCGGGACCGACAGGGACTCGAGGTCGTCGACGAAGTTCGTCGCGACGCGGCCGTTGAAGGAGAGTTCGTTGTTCTGGAACTCCTCGAAGGCCCGTATCGAGCCCGGTTCCATCAGTTTCTGCCTGATGTCGTCGACGAAGCGGTCGGGCAGTCGGTCGGCGTCCGCGACGAGACTATCAAGGACCATGCGAACGCTCTTGGTGGAGGTGCTGGCCGCGATCTTGCCGAACTCAGTCGCGCCGGGTACCTGTGATAGCACCTTCCACTGGAGCGCACTCGGCAGTTTGCCGCCCAGCCCGTAGCTGTCGACGAGCGCCAACCGCTCGACGCGGTCGGGGTTGTCCAGCGCGTAGCCGAGCGCGACTCCACCCCCCATCGAAATGCCGGCCAACGAGACGCGCTCGAAGGGGAGCGTCTCGAGGAAGCCCTCGAGCACGTCGACGTAGGTCTCGACGGTGTGATCGACCTCGCCCGTACTGTTCCCGTATCCGGGCCAATCGAGCGCGTAGACGCGGTAGTCGGCCGCGAGTGCGTTGATCGCGTGTCGCCACGAGACGGTCGCGTCGTCGATCCCCGCGCCGTGACAGAGGACGATCGGCGGCCCGCTCGTTCCCGCACGTCGGTAGGCGATTCGACAGTCGCCGATGGTGGCGACGCCGGTGCCGCTCATGATCGAATCACGTCACAGGGGGGAAGGACCGAGGCCGTATTAGCAGTCGGATTTCGCCTGATAGCCGTGTCTAGTGGCCACAATGGGCAACTTTTGTCTCCCGACCGTCCCACCCCGGTCCGTTTCATCCCGGTGGAACCGAACGACGGCTGCCCCATCCCTCGTAACTGGGGAAAGCGTTCCCCGGCCGAAAAGTCAGTGGATGGAGACTTGTATGTGTGGGTGTGTATCATACCCTCCACCTCTATCCCAGGACCGTATATCACTTTCTATTACCGTGTTCCCTCCTATCATGGCTGGTTGTGTCGTGACTACCGCAGCTTCGTGCTCACAGCGACGTTTGCGACCTCGAGCAACCGCTTGCACAATGCGCGCTGTGACTTTATTCACGTCGCGGATGTAGCCCGGTCATGGTCAACACTGGCGAGACGCCGGCGACGGAAGGGGACGACGCGGCCGTCGAGGAGATCGAGAACCTCAATTTCGGGCAATCCGTCTACGACGAGGACGGTAACCGACTCGGTCGCATTCGGGGGTTCGAGCGGAGCGGATTCTTCGTCACGACCCGCGAAGGTGCCGAAGCGATGAGCGTCGAACACGCCCGTTCGGGCCACGAGTTCGGCGAGGCGCACCTGATGTGGCGATGTATGGAGTGTGGCGAGATGGGCGAGATCGACGATGGACTGCCCGACGAGTGTCCGAACTGCAACACCGAACGGGAGGACCTGATGTACTGGACCGAGGACTGACTCGTTGCTGTCGCTCCGCTGGTGGCACTGCGTAATTCTCTATAGCACATTAGGATTTATTCCCGCTCACGGTGTAGGTCCATGCGAGTGGTACACATGAAAGAAGAACAGCCGCGACTGGCGTTCGGGACGACGGTCTACGCCGAGGACGGCACGGAAATCGGGCGAGTTCGGGGAATCGACGAGAACGGCCTCTACATCACGCTCCGGGACGGCATCGAAGGGATGAGCGTCGAACACGTCCGGTCGGGTCAGGCGTTCGGCGAGGCCGAACTGATGTGGCGCTGCTGGGAGTGTGGCGAACTGGGTCGACTCGACCAGGATATCCCCGACGCGTGTCCCTCCTGTGGTGCCGACCGGGAGGAACTGTACTATTGGACCGAAGATTGAGAGACGGCAGACCCGTTTCAGCGATCGGTCCTCTCTCGATGACACTGAACCCTCGCCCCTCATCGACGGTCGGGCCGTTTTTCGGTCGCGGTCTCAGTAGTGAGCGTCGTCATCCCGTCGTTCACCGTCGGAAGGCGGGTATTCCGGTAGCGGCGCGGCGAGTCCCGTCCGGGTGATCGGTTTCGTCGGGGCGCATCGTCCGCGACGTTTTCTTCACAAATATTGGTTGTGTAAATCGACAGTCTTATTAACAATCGTTACACACTGCGAAAACGGTTCGCAATGAGTGAACTATTATCAAACAAAGGCGCAATTGTTGCCGAGGTACCGAGTAAAACCGACCGGACACGCACGTTCGTGCTTGCCGGGTGCAGGGAGCCCGAGTCGCACCGAGCCCGCTCGAGGCCGTTCAACGTGAGGCGGAATACGGCCAGGAAACTCGGTGCTGGAAGCTAATGATGACCGAAACTGACGCGGCAACCGTCCACGAGAAGGGTCGGGCAGTGCTCCTCACTGCGATGATGGTACTCTCCGTCGTTGCGATGTCCGCAGCGTTTGTCGGCGGAGCAACGGCTGCACAGAACGCGAGATATCACGATGATCAGACGGTGTATCCCGGCGATGTCGTCTATCAGGGCGAAGACGACTTCGAGTTCTCCGATGACTTCACCCGAGACACGCTGAACGGTGTGGAGAACGGCGGTGCCGAGGGCGAACAGCTCGCGCCCCCCGTTCCGGAGACACAGCTCACCGGCACGTACGGGGACGGTGACGGGAACACCGTGATTGTCACTACCCCGCGCGTGACCGGCCTCACGATCAACAACGTGTACGACGACGGCAGCGTCAACGCCGTCGACGGCTCGAGTATCTCGACCGAAGACGCCGATACGATGAGTGTTGCCGTGGAGTACTCCTTCGACGATGCGGAATACATCGACATCTCCGTCGAAGACGAGAGCGGCACTGACGTCACGGATCAGGTCACCGATGACAATACGATCGAGAAAACCGGCGACAGCATCGGGCTGGATCTCTCCACCGAGGACGCCGGCGAATACACGGTCACCGCACAGGGTGCCGGGAACCTCGACTCCGGTGATGCGGTCGAAACCGCACCGGTCGAGTTGCGGACCGATGCCGACCTCGGTCTCGAGGTCGACACCGACAGTGCCGTCCGTGGCGACAACGTCGGGTACACCGTCAGCGGGGGGAGCGATGGCGACACCCATCTCGTTGTGATCGAACGCTCCGAATTCCGCGACGGCATCACTGCCGACAATGCCGAGAGCATCTTCCGGAACGTCGACGATACGGAAGCAGTTGGCGTCTATCCCGGGAGCGACGACACTGAGAACATCGACTTCGCGTGGGCCGAAGTCGGGATCGGCGGCACGACGGCCGTCGGCCAGATCGAAACCCAGTACCTCGACGACGGTTCCGTTGACGTAGACGTCTACGACACCGGCGTGGATGCTGCCGATGTCGATGCCGGTGCAGACTCCATCGATGACGTCTCGCTCGACGTTTCGGGAGGCGACATCACGATCGAGAACCCGGAGAACTCCTACGTCATCGGGTCCGAAATCGATATCAACGGTACCGCGGACGGCTCCGACGAAGTCGCGGTCTTCGTTCGCGATAACGCCGACTGGAGACTCGTCGAGCAGGGGATCGCCGTCGACTCCGACGGTACCTTCGAAGAGGAGGACTACGTGCTCTCCAGGGACGGCGGGGCCGGTTCCGATAGCCTCAGCCTGCCCGGTACGTACCGCTTCGGCGTCATCGACCAGTCGGATGCTGACGAGGTGATGGCCGACGATAACACCATCTCCACGTCGGACTTCAACCAGGGGACGAGCACCACCTCGTCGTTGCGTGTGGTTGAGGGCGAGTTGACCGTCGACCACGTCAGTATTATCGACGGCCAAGTCGCCGACGGGGAGACGCTTTCGATCCGCGGGACCGCTCCCGGCCAGGATTCGGTATACGTGTCCTTCTACGGCCCGCACGGGACGTACGATCGGAGACCGATCTCGACCGACTCGGAGTACGTGTTCGAGACGGAAGACATTCAGGTCGGGAACAATCTCGGACCCGAGATCGGCACTGATACCAGTATCAACCAGGGGACGGTCTATATGAGCGTCTACTCGAAGGGCCGTGACAACGTCCCCGGGGACGGATCGGTCGAAAGCGTCGACGGCGGTACCGTCGAACAACAGTTCGTGAGTATGTACACACAGCTCAACACCGGGTCCACGTCCCAACAGCAGGTCATGGAACGAATCGCGAGCGAAACGACGCGGGACTCCGGGAGCGACGACATTTCCCGTCTGTTCCAGTTCCAGTACACCGACCCACAGACCACGATCGAGAACGTCTCGAGCGCCAGCGCTGGCGAGGGCACGGTCGTCGCCGGAGAAGCGATGACCGTTACAGGCGTCACGAACCGCCAGCCCGACGATAACACCATCTCGGTGGAGGTCACCGATGGTCCGTCCGCCACGCAGTTCGATCTCGCATTGACCGAGCAGTGGGGTGCTGACGGTCGGTGGAACGTTACACTGGACACCGAGGGTATCGACCCCGGTACCTATACCATCGAAACCAACGACGGCGATAGTACCGATAGAGCGGACATCCGGATCACCGAGGAGCCCGAAGACGTTGCTGACGGCGGATCGGACGACGAGAACTCGGATGATGACCACTCCGACGACACGGCCGACGAGAGCAGCGACGGCATATCCGACGACAACGGTGACGACACGGCCGACGATACCAGTGACAAAGCGTCCAATGAGATCAGCGACGACGGGATGCCGGGCTTTGGCATCACCGTTACGATCGGCGCGCTGCTCGCAGCCGTGCTGGCACTTCGTCGCGACGATCGGCACCACTAACCGTCGTTTCGCGTTCGATCGTACGGTAGCCGCCATATCCACGGCAAACTCTTTTGCCGTCTCGAGTACGGCCGCCGACAGTAATCGTTATCATCGCGCTCGCACCACCTCGAGCCATGGAACTCGTCGTTTTCGGTGCCGGGAGCCTCGGCAGTCTCATCGGCGGGCTGCTCGCCCGCGAGCACGACGTCACGCTCGTCGCTCGCGAGGCCCACGCCCGCGCCGTCAACGAGTCGGGGCTGCGTCTCGAGGGAGCGGTAGCGGACTCCCCCGACCGCGTGTTTCCGGCGGCGACGACCGACGGAACCGGACTCGAGGCGGATCTGGCCCTCGTGACGGTCAAGTCGTTCGACACCGCAGCGGCCGCCGAACGGCTCGCGACGGGAACGTTCGACGGCGTTCTCTCGCTCCAGAACGGCATGGGAAACGAAGCGACGCTTGCGGCGCGACTCGAGGCCCCAGTTCTCGCCGGGACGGCGACCTATGGGGCGGTCCTGCGGGAGCCGGGCGTCGTCGACTGTACTGGCGTCGGTGAGGTCGTCCTCGGTGCGCGAGCGGGCGGCCCGTCGGCGCTTGCGGTCCGACTCGGCGAGGCGTTCGCGGCGGCGGGCCTCGAGACGACCGTCGCCGAGGACATGCCCCGACGCCTGTGGGAGAAACTCGCGGTCAACGCCGGCATCAACCCGGTCACGGCCCTGACAGCGATAGAAAACGGGGCCGTGCTCGAGGACCCGGCCGATGGCCTCTCGCGGGCGGCCGTCCGAGAGACGGCCCGCGTCGCTCGTGCCTGTGATGTCCCCCTCTCGAACCGTGAGGCGCGGTCCGCGATGGAAGCCGTCGCCGAAGCGACGGCCACGAACACGTCCTCGATGCGCCAGGACGTTCTCGCCGAACGGCGCACCGAGATCGACGCGATCAACGGCCACGTCGTCGACCGAGCGGCAGCGTTGGGGCTCGAGGTACCGACGAACCGGACGCTCACGACACTGGTCAGGACCTGGGAGCGCGGCCGCGACGTGCGATGAGGGCCGTCCACGATCGCGCTTCTCGGGGACTGCCCCGACTATACCGACGGATCACGGAGTCGGGGCTCTGCGGTCACGTTAGCAAACCCATCGAATCGGTGTTCGACCTCCGCCGGACGAGGACGAGTTAGAACGGTGCTTCCGGTCCTTCGTCGGCGTTGCCGCCGTCGTCGTCGACGGTCTCGCCGGGGAAGGAGGGACTCATGCCGCCCATCTCCTCGTCGCCGCCGTCCATGCCGGTGGACGCGTTGACTTTCTCGATTTCGGGGATTTCCTTGACCATCCGGCTCTTGATCGCCTGGATCGTCATCGGCGAGATACCGCAGCCGCTACACGCCCCGCCGAGGGCGATGCTGACTTCGCCGCTCTCGCGGTCGATGTCCTGAATCGCTGCGCTGCCGCCGTGCATCTGGATCTGCGGGAAGTTCCGTCGCAGGAAGTTCGTCACGCGGTCCTCGAGGTCGTCCCCGTCGTTCTGGGTTTCCGTGCTCATGGAAATCCATTGGGTATCAGCCCCCCTAAACCTTCCGTCCTCCATGTTCGCCTGCCGGCGTCGGCGACGGCTACCCCCCTAGTTGAACCCGAATACTCGCCGGAGCTCGGTCTCGATCTCCTCGACGTGTGTCTCCAAGACATCGTCGAATCGTTCTTCTTCCACGAGCACACCCGAGAGCCGATCGTAGGGCTCGTCGGGGAGTTCGACGCGGAACTCGCCGTCGCCCTCGTAGAACGGTTCGCTCTCGTTCAACACCTCCTGGTCGATCGCGTGGACGAGTTGGGAGTCGTAGCGGTCGTTCATCCGGTTGAACGCGTTCTTGTACGCCTGCTGGAGTTCGGGGAAGTAGTTGGCGTATTTGTCCTCGAACTTCTCGGGATCGAAGTCGGCCATACCCTAGTTCAGCGCTGGCGGAGACAAAAGTCGGACGATCCCCCTCGCTTCGCGGGCACGCCGCGGTCCGGATCGACCGCACCGAAGCACGTTCGCATCGCGGACCGACCGTGTCGACCCGAAAACGTGACAGGTCGCTGCCGTAGTAGGGGGACGGTATATAGGACCACGCGCTCGCAAGCGGAACGGACACTCCCTGTCTGGGCGACATCGAACGTACATGGCCGCTACACAGGACCCCATCCCGCCGGAGGCGCTTCCGCCGAGATGGGGACTCGCCGAACGCCGTGACGAACGGTTCACCTATCGGCACAGCCGCCCCCCGATCGAACTGATCGCGGAGGCCACCGCGGCCGACCGGTCGCATCCGGGGCTCGGTCTCTGTCGGTGTTGGGAGCTTCGCTATCGGTATTTCCTCACGGACCGTGCGATCTCGGAGTCGATCGGCCGCGTCTCGACGCAGCGAGCCGCCGTCGACGGATTGCTCGAGTGTATGCATCGCATTCACGATACGGTCTCGGCGGCGGACGACCCGTTCACGGTCCGTGAGGTCCTCCATAGCGTCTCGCTCTCCGATCTCGTGCCGAGCGGGATGTCCGCGTCCTCCGAGTAGCCGCCAGGTTCGCGGTCGCGTCCCGTCGGCTTACACGCGCCGCGACAGGTGCGCTCGAACCGTCCGCTGACAGTCACCGCAGATCCCGTACAGCCGCGTCGCGCTCGAGAGCAGCGGGTATCGGACCGCACAGTCCGAGTAGACGGATTCGACCAGCGTTCGATATCGGGTCCCGCCCGGTCCGTAGCGGTTCGTCGAGCGGGTAAACTGCGCCTGTCGGTCCGCCGTGAGCGTCTCGAGTCGATCCCGATAGGTCGCGAGTCGATCGTGGTTCTCCCGTAACGTCTCGAAGTCACGTTGGAGGAGCGACTCGTCGGCCATCGACTGGAGCCACGCGAGGATGTCGTCGATCTCGTCGCGGGCGTCCGTGAGCGTCTCCCGCTCGCTCCGGAGGGTTTGCTGGACGACGTCTGCTTCCGTTCGCCTGGTCTCGACCGTCTCGAGGACGGCCCGTTTGAGCGGCGGCGTCCAGCCCGTTTCCGACGCGAGCGCGACGGCGATGTCTTCGCTCAGTTCCGCGGCGATCGTCTCGGTGAGCGACTCGTCCGCCTCGCAGTCGGCGATACTGTGGGGACGGACGGTTTCGGCGAACGCCTCCCGAACGGTGACACAGCGATCGCCCGTCGTAGTCGATCGCCCGGTCTGAACCGTCGTCGCCATCGCCGGTGTCGCTGCGACCGCTTGCTGGGAGCGGGCGGCCGCGGGACGCTCCGCCGGGACTTCGCGAACGCGCCGTGCGAACGCCTCGAACGCCGCGTCCCGTTTCTCGACGGCTGCCCGTTCCTCGTCGACACAGTCGAGTGCCCGATGAACGGCGGTCGATCCGGTCATTGACGCTCCCCCCACGTACAGACGAGTCCGCTCGCCGTCGCATCGCTTCGCAGGACGAACTGCCAGTCGCCTTCGCCGAGCGCGGTGACGTCGGTCACGCCCAGCGGTTCGTCCGGCGTTCCCGACCGTCGCAGAATATCGATCCCGATCGGCAGCGTCGGAAACCGGGACTCGCCACACTCGATCGCGTAGCCCCGCAGGGAGACGGTCCAGACGTCGTCGGTCCCGTCCGTCGAATCGGTCGAATCCCGCGTCACGCCGTACTCCCGGATCAGCGACAGCGAGTCCAGAAAGGCGAGGCTCGCTTCCACCGGATCGGCCGCCGGTTCGACCGGCGAGAGGTTCGTCGCCGCGGCCCGGAGTACCTGCATCCGTTCGGCCGTCTCGAGGTGCGCTTCGAGCTCCGATGCCATGGTCTCGAGCAAGACCAGACAGAGCGTGTTCCGGTCGGTCGTCGCTTCGGCGGCGGCCATGTACGTCTCCATGATCGCCCGCTCAGCGTCCTCGTGGTCGCGGGCTGAGAGCGACTCGAAGACGGCCCCCGAGACGTCGTGGCAGAAACTGATCAACGGGCTGTCGTCCCAGGGGTCCCGATCGACCGATGGCGGGGTGGTCTGGGTATCGCCGTTCCCAAGCGCTCGCGTGGGAGCGTTGGACTCCCCGGCCGCCTGCGCCGCTGCGTTCGCGTCCGCCGGCCGTTCCTGACAGGCGACCGGATCGTAAAACGGCAACTGCGGATCGTACCGTCGGAGCGCGGCGCGGTACTGTTCGGTCGCCTGTGCGGCGTCGGCCGCGTCCGTCCGGGTCGCGAACCGCTTCCCGGCGACCGGCACGGGTCGTTCGCCGGAGCGCGCACAGACGACGTAGTACTCCCCGTCGTCGCTGGCCAGTCGTTCGATGTGGGTTCGAATGTCGCGGAGTGTCGTTCCGACCATGGGTTTCCTCCAGTCGTGTTCGGGTTCCGTCGCGGCCGTCCCGACCGTTCGCGCCGGCGAGAGTCGGACTGAAGCCCGTTTACCGCTATCCGCTCTCACCAGTACCATCGGGGACCGCTCGCTTATCATTTAGGCTAACCTAAAACATGATAAGTCCACCGAATTTTAGGCCCGCCTAATCACGCTCCGCGACGATTCCTGGCACGCCGACCGGCAATTTCATGTAGCGATATACAATTTATTCACGGGCAGAAAGTCGATCCGCTCCGTCGTTTCCGGTTCGGAACTCGAGTCTTTGCGCCGCTGACCGACGTTCCACACGACCGTTCTGGGGCGACCTGCGGCATCGCCGGTGGTGCAACCGTTCGCGAGCAGTTCGGCCACCAAACCGACCCGCGCGGCTGATCGTTCTCTTTTCGGTGCGGACGAACCGCAGCGAATCGCCTCGAGCACGGCCACGTCACCAGTGTCTTGCGAAGCGGCGCGAACGGTGTTTGTCCATTCGACTCCGACGCCATCGGCGACGCGAGTGCTCCGAGTGACCGGTGGAGGGCTGCTGACCGCCTGCTTCTGGGTAGCGCACGGGCGACCTCATCGGGCCGGCTACGGTCCGAATCGACGAGTTCCCGGACGAACTCGTGGTGTCCACGGAGTTCCATCGACACGCTCGAACTCGCCCGCGCGGCAGTTCTCGAGCGGCCCGTCCTCTCCCATCCGCGGTCGTCGAACCCAGGGTGAGAGCGCATGAGGATCGAACTGCGACGGGCACTCGAACCGTGCCACCGTCGAAGTGCGGCGTCGAACCGGCTTTCGGCGAGACCTGTTTCGACGGGCCGTCGGTTCCCGACGTTTTCGGTCGTCAATACCGTTGGAACGGCTGTCGATCGGTTTCGGCCGCGTGGCCCCGTCTCGAGCCCTCAGCGTCTGCCCTCGGGGACGGACGATCCGACCAATAAACCAAGTAACGATATATTGAATTTCGACCGATCCGTGACTGCCGGCGGCAGCACAGTGTTTATGCGGGATAACGAGTTATTGGTGGTAGCGCTCCCGCTGCACCGTTGGCCCCTATGACAACTCAGATCACGTTCGCGATCGACTTTCACGTCCACTCCGACGACTCCTACGACGGGCACGAACCGATCGAACTCATCCTCGAGCATGCCGCCGATATCGGGCTCGACGGTGTCGTTATCACCGACCACGACGAGATCGATGAATCACGGCGTGCCGCCGATCTCGCGCCCGACTACGGGCTGATCGGTATCCCCGGTGTCGAGGTCTCGACGCAGCACGGCCACCTGCTGGCGATCGGCGTCGAGACGCGGCCCGATGCCGGGCAACCGTTCATGGAGACCGTCGAAACCGTCCGCGAACTCGGCGGCGTGGCGATCGTCCCCCATCCGTTCCAGCGCAGCCGACACGGTGTCCGAAAAGGCACCATCGAGGACGCCGACGCGATCGAGACCTACAACTCGATGGTCTTTACCGGCTACCGCAATCGACGCGCCCGGACGTTCGCCGAGCGCCGCGACTATCCACAGATCGGTGCCAGCGACGCCCACTACCTGCCGAACGTCGGCAAAGCCTACACCGAGGTCGTCGTGACACCCGACACGGCAACCCCGACGAAAGCCGACATCGACGGTGCCCATCTCGTCGAGGCCATCCTCGAAGGCCGGACCCAGATCCGCGGGAAGCGGACACCGATCCACAAGAGCGCCGTCCAGTACGGGAAGGGTGCGGTGCGGAAAACGGCCTACATGTTCACCTCGCGCGCGCCGCTGTTACCGACGGTCCCGGCCTCGATGGACGGATCGACCTGAGTCGCGTCTCGAGTCGCTCGCCTCCTTGTAGGACTTCGTTCTCCGAGCCGGTTCGAAAAACGGTCGCCTGTTGGGATCAGGAGAGTTGCTCGCCGACGATTTCGTCGGCGCGTTCGACGAACACGTCCTCTTTCCCTTTCGGAACCGTGGCCCCTGCCGCGACGTCGTGACCGCCCCCGTCGCCGCCGACGGCCCGGGAGGCCTCGCCCATCACGACCGAGAGGTCGAGTCCCTGCCGGACGAGCGAGTGGGTGCCTCGCGATGAGACCTTGATCTCCTCGTCGTTCTTTTCGGCGAAGGCGATAATCGGCTTCGAGCGGCTGATCCCCGCGTTCCCCATCGCCATCCCGGCGACGATACCGACGATGGTCTCACGGATCTCGTCGCTCGCGTGGAACCACTGGACGTGCTCCTCCTGGGTCGCCCCCTCGCTCGTGACGAGATCGATGCCCGCCGAGAGGTTCCGTCGGTGCTCCCGCAGCAGTTGGCGCGCCCGCTCGAGCGCGCCGTCTCGGTCCCCGAGACAGACACCCAGCCCGACGTCGGCCCGCTCGTAGCGGGCGGTCGCGTTCAACAGGGTCGAGAACTCGCTTGCATCCCGGAGTTCGGTCCCGACGGGTTCCTCGCACAGGACGTAGGCCGTACTGACGAGCCCGTCGATCTTCGTCGCGGGCACGCCGCTCGAGACGGCACGCCGGACGAGCGCGCTGGCGACCGTCCGTTTCTCGTCGTTTGAAAGATCGGCCCAGCGCCGCCACTCGCCGTCGCGTTGCAACTCGAGGTCGAGCCCGTCGAGAAAGCGAAGCGCGCCGTTCTCGTCGTTCGAGATGCCGGGGATGTGGACGTCGGTGGCGTACTCGAGCAGTTTCGGGAGCGGCCGGGTCTGTTTGCCGTACAGTGCGAGGTCCTTCCCCGTCTCGAGGACGCCGGCCGCGACGCCCTCCTCGACGATGCCCTCGTTCGCGCCGTGGAGTTCGCCGCCGGCGGCCTGCATGTCGCCGACGGCACCGACGACGGCGAGGGCGGCGAGGTCGCGGTTGTCGGCGCGGGCGTTCGCGGTCCCCGACGCGGTGGCGGCCCCTCCATCGGCCGCAACCGATGTCTCCGGATCGGTGTCGGACACGTCGGCCAGCGCCCGGGCGAGGACGTAACTCGCGCCGGCACCCGAGAGTTCCGAGGCCCCGTCGATGCCGAACAGGAGCGGGTTGAGGTGGAACTCCGTGTCCCGGTCGGCGGGCTGGTGGTGGTCGGCGATGACGGGCGTGAACTCGCCCGCATCCTCGTGGTCGCCGATGATGTCGAGCTGGCCGCTCCCGAAGTCGGTAAAGAGAACGGTCTCGTAGTCGGTCGCCGCGATCGCGGCGATCGCGTCCTCGTCGAGTTGCTTCTCGAAGACCGTTTCGAACGGAATTTCCGCGCGCTCGAGCGCTTGTGCAGCGATCGCGGCGCTGGTGAGTCCGTCGGCGTCGATGTGGGAAGCGAGCAACACGCGATCGGCCGTGCACAGCCGTGTTGCGCACGCCCTCGCGCGATCCTCGAGTTCGGGAACCGGCCCTGCCATCGAGGGATTGTGGGGCGGCTTCGGGGATAAAGGTGCGGTCACGCGGATCGTGGCGAGTCCGATCGCTATCGAGTACGGTTCCCGTTCGATCCGCCACACCAGTCAGTACGGTGATCGAGGCCGCCGCCCTCGCACACGAGTCTCTCATCGGGAGGGGAGGCCTCGAATCAGAGTACGTCGAGGGCATAGACCCGTCCGTCGTTGCTCGCGATGTAAGCAACGTCGTCGGCGACGACCGGTGCGGCGATGACGACGTTGTCAGTTTCGAACCGCGTGAGCCTCGCCCGTCTCCGGATCGAGCGCGTAGACGTTCCGATCGAGGCTACCGACGTGGACACGGCGGGAGTCGCGAGGAGTCGACCGTCGGCTTCGAACGACCACAGTTCCCGTTCGGGGGCCAGTCGTTTGACGGCGTCATCGCCGGTCGTGCCGAGACACCCGGCCGCGCTGCTCAAACCGATGGCGATCGTTTTGAGGACGGGACGACGGTCGGTCACGAATGACACCTGCCCCGTCGGCGATAAATAAAGCCTTCCAGATCGCCGATTCTTCCCCGGGACGGGTGGCCCCGTGAGACGGGCTCACTCGCTCCGACTCGGGATCGCTGCGACCGTCTCGTGAGCGAGCGCATCGAACGTGGCCTCGGCGGGCACCACGTCGACGTCGATTCCGAGCGAGGCGGCAGTCTCGGCCGTCGGCTCGCCGATCACGCCGACGGTCGCATCCGCGAGTCCCGCGAGTGCGTCCTCGCGAACCCCGCGTTCGGCGGCGGCTTCGAGGAAGTGCTCGACGGTCAACGACGAGGTGAAACAGGCGGCGTCGAGGTCCCCCTCGGCGGCCAGTTCGACCGAGCGGCCGCTTTCCTCGGGCCGAACGAGCCGATACAGGATCGTTTCGTGGACGTACGCGCCCGCGTCGTCGAGCCCCTCGAGCAACACCGAACTGCCGTGGTCGCTACGCGCGACCTCGACGCGCGCGCCGTCGACCCGGCTCTCGAGCGCCGTAACGAGCCCGCTCGAGGTGAACTCGTCGGGGACGAGGTCGACCGCATACCCTTTTTCACGGAGCGCGTCGGCCGTCGCCGGGCCGATCGCACAGACGATCTCGTCGCCCGGCTCCCAGCCCGCCTCGGAGACGAGTGCCGCGCCGGTCTTGCTGGTGAAGACGACGTACTCGGCGTCTGTTCGAGGAACCGTGCCGGTCGCGTTGACTGCCAGCATCGGGTCGGGGACCGGCTCGGCTCCAAGGGTCTCGAGCACGTCGACGGCCCGCTCGAGGCGGTCGTCGTCGGGGCGGAAGACGGCCACTGTAGGTGAGATACTCATCGGTTACGCCTCGTCCTCGGCTGTCCCGTAGTCGTTTCGCAAGAAGTCGACGATGGACTCGCGCGTGCCGGCGACATCGCCGATCACCGTTATCGCGGGCGGGGAGATACCCGCCTCGTCACGGGCGTCGACGATGGTCTCGAGAGTCCCCGTCGCGACCTGCTGGCCCGGCCAGGTGCCCCGCTCGACCAGTGCGACCGGCGTTTCGGGAGCCATGCCAGCCTCGAGCAGCGCGTCCGTGTAGTCCGGGAGCCGGCCGACACCCATCAGGACGACGATGGTACCGCCGGTTGCGGCCAGGGCGTCCCAGTCGACCGCCGACTCCTCCTTCGTGGGGTCCTCGTGGCCCGTCACGAAGGAAACCGAGGAGGCGTGATCGCGGTGCGTGACTGGAATTCCGGCCACCGCGGGTGCGGCGATCGCCGAGGTGACGGCGGGGACGACTTCGAACGGCACGTCGTGGGCCGCGAGGTACTCCGCCTCCTCGCCGCCGCGACCGAAGACGAAGGAGTCGCCGCCCTTGAGCCGGACGACGGCGTTCCTCTCGCGGGCGAGTTCGACCAGTCGCTCGTTGATCTCCGACTGCGGCGTTCGCTCGCCGCCGGCGCGCTTGCCGACGTCCTCGCGGCGGTCCTCGGGGAGCATATCGATGATTTCAGGGCCGGGTAGCTTGTCGTGGAGGACGACATCCGCGGCCTCGAGCAGGCGCATTGCCTTGACGGTCAAGAGGTCGGGGTCGCCGGGTCCGCTGCCGACGAGGTAGACGGTGCCCGAGTCGACGTCGATAGCGTTGTCTGACATTCGGTACTCGCTAGCTATTTCCCCTCAGGCTTATCTCCCTCGGAGGCGGTCCCGTCGTCGCCGTCAGCCGCCGCTCGGGCCTGCTCGATCAGTTCCGCCGCGCCGCGATCCGCGAGGTCCCGCGCGAACGAGCGGGCGGCATCGGCGTACGTCTCGACCGGCAGGTCCCGGCTGGCGGTCACCGACTCCTCGCCGTCGCGGTCGAAGACGCTGACGTTCGTGTGGACGTACTCGCCCTGCACGATCGCGTAGATGCCGATCGGCGCGATACAGCCGCCGCCGAGTTCCGACAGAATCGTCCGCTCGACGGTCGTCTCGACGCGGCTTCGCGGGTGATCGATGTGCGTCTGAATATCCCGAGCCGTCTCCCCGTCGGGTGCGGTCACCGCGAGCGCCCCCTGTCCCGGTGCGGGAACGAACGTCGACGTCGACAACTCCTGATAGTCGACGTAGTGGGCGAGCCCGCTGCGCTCGAGGCCCGCGCCAGCGAGGACGATAGCGTCGTACTCGGTCTCGACCTCGCGGCCGAGCGCGCCCTTCTCGAGTTCCGAGAGATCGTCGAACCACTCGTCGACCGTGCGGTCGTATTCGGGCTCGAAGTCCTCGTTACCGGTGTTGCCCTTGCGCTCTTTGTCCGCCTCCGAGCGCTCCTGGTGTTCCGCTTGCAGCGCGGGCGCGAGCAACTTCTCGAGGCGCGTGTCGACGTTCCCGCGCAGTGGCTCGACCTCGAGGTCCGAGCGCTCGGAGAGCAGTTGCGCGCGCCGGCGGAGACTCGAGGTCCCGACGGTCGCGCCCGATGGCAGTTCCTCGAGCGTCGCCCCGTCGGGCGTGACGAGGACGTCGCCGGGCCGTCCCCGTTCGGGGACCGCTGCGGTCACGAGTTCCGCGGGCTGTTCGGTCGGCATGTCCTTCATCGAGTGGATCGCGGCGTCGAGCTCCCCGTCGAGGACGCGTTCGTCCAGTTCGCGGACGAACGCGCCGGTCTTCCCGAGTTGATGGATCAATTCGTCTCTGATCTGGTCCCCCGTCGTCTCCACGGTGACGAGTTCGACCTCGTACCGCCGTTCCTCGAGGGCCTCCTGTACCAGGGTGGCCTGTCGCCGGGCGAGTGTGGACCCCCTCGTCGCCAGTCGCAACGTCCCGCGCGTTCTCATAGGGTGCAGTCGGTGCCTCGAGTATGAAAAGCGCACGCTTGTCCGACGCGGGAAACGCACGCGATTTCACGAACCGGAACGGAATCGGGTCGCGTGATGGAACTGCTGCAGTGGCTCCGAACTCATTCGATTGAGGTTGACACACAATGTTTTCGCGAAACACGTTCGGGATGCTATTTATATTACGTGGCAGTCGAATATTTGACCGAATGGCAGACACCCTCTACGAGCGACTCGGCGGTGAAGACGCGATTACGGCTGTCGTCGACGAATTCTACGACCGTATCATGGCGGACGACCAGGTCGTCGGCTACTTCGACGACGTCGATATGCAGAAACAGCGCGCACATCAGGCCCAGTTCATCAGTTCGGTCACCGGCGGTCCGGTCGAGTACGATGGCGGCGAGATGGAAGCCGTTCACGCGGATATGGGTATCACGCCGACGGACTTCCAGGCCATCGCGACGCACCTCGACGACGCGCCCGCCGAGTTCGACGTCGACGAAGACGACCGCGAGTCGGTTCTCGAGGAAATCGCGAGCTATCAGGACGCGATCGTCACGGCCGCGGACTGACTGTTTTCGCCCGTTCCGCTTCGTGAGCGGGTCGGAGCCCCCGACCGCCGTCGATCGACGGACGGTTGGGGGATCGCTACGAACTCACGTCCCCTAACAGCCCCTGCGAACGTGTTCGGGCCTTCTTCCAGATCGTAGGAACTACTGGGTTATTTGAGGGGGGTTCAGGTTCGAGGTCCGATTGTCATGCAGATATCCAGAAAACAACTCGCCATGTTTCTCGCGACGATTTTCGTCGTGAACCTCGTCGTCATGGGCGGCGGGGCGTGGCTCTCCTACGAGAACGAACCGGAGATCCCGAACACGATCGTCGGTCCGGACGGCGAAACGGTCGCGACGAGCGACGATGTGCAGTCCGGGAAAACCGTCTTCCAGGAGAACGGCTTGATGAACCAGGGGTCGATGCTGGGCCGCGGTAGTTACTACGACGTCGACTACACGGCCGATACCCTCGAGTTGAAGACCGACTACATGCGCGACTACTACGCGCAGGAGGAGTACGAGACGGCCTACGAGGACCTCGAGACGCCCGAACAGGCCGCGATCGACGAGACGGTTCGTCAGGAACTCCAGTCGAGTACCCACGGCGAGCGGGTCGAGTACTCCGCGGCGGAGGCGTATGCCCACGAGCAGGTGCGTCAGGACTACGTCGAGACGTACCACGAGGGCGACCGCGAGCGGGGGATTCAGGAGGGGCTGATTCCGACGGAGGAAGAGGCCGAGCAGTTCGCCGACTTCGCGCTGTGGACCGCCTGGATTTCTCACACCGACCGTCCGGGAACCGACGTCTCGTTCACGAACGACTTCCCGTACTCGCCGGCCGCGGGTAACGACGCCGGCGGGGCCGTGATGACCTGGAGCGTCATCGCGATGGTGTTGCTGGTCGCCGGTGCCGGGATCGCGATCTGGCTCTACCAGGCCGTCGAACTCCCCGAACCGGAGGCCGGGGGCGTCTCGATCCCCCATCCGAAGGAGATCGATCTGACGCCGAGTCAGCTACTGAGTACCAGATTTATCCTCATCGGGGCGGTGCTGTTCGTTCTCCAGACGTTCCTCGGCGGTCTGCTCGCCCACTACTACATCGAGCGTGACGGCTTCTTCGGCCTCAACGAGCTACTCGGGTTCGACATCCTCCAGTGGCTTCCCTGGTCGATCGCCCGGACCTGGCACGTCGACCTCGGCGTGCTCTGGATCGCCACGATGTGGCTCGGTGCCGGACTGTTCCTCGCGCCGCTGTTGACGGGTCACGAACCGCGCAAGCAGGCCCTCTACATCAAGGGTCTGATCGGCGCGCTGCTCGTCGTCGCCGTCGGCGGTCTGGCCGGCATCTGGCTTGGCATCAACAACGTCTTCGACGGCCAACTCTGGTGGCTCCTGGGCAACGAGGGGCTGGAGTACGTCGAGATCGGCCGTATCTGGCAGGCCGGGCTGCTGGTCGGCTTCCTCGGCTGGACTGCCCTGGTCGCACGCGGGTTCAAACCGTTACTCGACCGCGAACCCCGCTACGGGCTGGCCCATATGATCGTCTACGCGGGCGGGTCTATCGGCCTGCTGTTCATGGCCGGCTTCCTCTACACGCCCGAGACGAACTTCGTCATGACGGAGTTCTGGCGCTGGTGGGTCGTCCACATGTGGGTCGAAGGCGTCTTCGAGTTCTTCATCATCGTCGTTATCGCGCTGACGCTGGTCTCGATGAACCTCCTCACCAAGAAATCCGCCGAGAAAGCCGTCATCTTCCAGGCCGCGCTGGTCATGGGCAGCGGCATCATCGGCGTCTCTCACCACTACTGGTGGGCCGGCCTCCCCGAAGTCTGGCTGCCGATCGGGAGCGTCTTCTCGACCCTCGAGTTCATCCCGCTGCTCTTTATCCTCTACGAGGCGCTGGGACAGTACCGTGCGATGGACACCGCCGGCACGGACTTCCCCTACCGAATGGCCTTCTACTTCATCGTCGCCTCGTCCGTCTGGAACTTCTTCGGGGCCGGCGTGATCGGCTTCTTCATCAACCTGCCGGTGATCAGCTACTTCGAGAGCGGGACCTATCTGACGGTCGCCCACGCCCACGGCGCGATGTTCGGTGCGTTCGGCTTCCTCGCGATGGGAATGGCCGTCTACATCCTCCGCGTGACCACTCGTAACACCCACTGGTCCGAACGCCGGCTGCGCTGGTCGTTCTGGCTGTGCAACCTCGGCCTCGCGCTGATGTTGTTCCTGTCGCTGCTCCCCGTCGGTTTCCTCCAACTCGAGACCGCGTTCACGCAGGGGTATGCCGCCTCGCGAAGCCTCGAGTTCTACAACGGCGGGCTCATCCAGACGCTGTTCTGGCTGCGTATGCCCGGTGATACGCTGTTGATCCTCGGAGCGGTCCTGTTCGCCTGGGACGTCGTTGCGAAACTCCTCTTCCAGCGGAAGGCGACCGCCGAGGAGACGAGCGGTCACGTCATCGCCGACCGAATCTTCGGCGACCGCAGCCCGGCCGACCCGGTCAGCGACGACGACTGACCCTGGTGACTCCGCCTCGGTTTTCGCCGTTCGACGCTCGGTCGGGAGCCGTGAGCGCGCGGCCGTGACGCCGTCGGCCCCGCCGATACCGCCGGTCGCGGCGAGTTCGCCGTCGGGAACACACCGAACGGGACGCGATCAGAGCGCTTCCTTGTACGCCTCGAGCGTCTCCTCGACGTCCGCGACGGTGTGGCCGTAACTGACGAACTGACACTCGAACTGGTTCTGCGAGAGGAAGACATCCCGATCTTTCATTTCGCCCCAGAAGATGCGCCGCCAGCGCTCCGTCTCGGCGTTTTTGACGTCCGCGGCGTTTTTCGGACAGTAGTCGTATCGCGAACAGGTCGGGTCCTGCCGACAGCCGGCCTCGCACTGCTCCTCGAGCGAGTCCGGACCCGGCCCGTCCCGCGTAAAGATTACTTTGAACAGGCTGTCCGTTCCGGTGACGGTATAGCTGGGGGCCTGATCGGTTACGATGTCGGTCAGCCCATGCCGGAGCCGGTCGCCGAGTCCGTTGACGTGGTCGTAGACGTCGTTTGCGGCGGCGAACTTCAGCGTCTCGAGGCCGGCCGCCATCGTGACGGGGTGACCCGAGAAGGTGCCGGCCTGGAAGACGTCGCCGGAGGGTGTGAACTGCTCGATGATCTCGGCGCGACCGCCGATCGCGCCGACGGGGAAGCCGCCGCCGATGATCTTGCCGAACGTCGTCAGGTCCGGCGTGACGCCGAATTCGCTTTGTGCACAACCCAGCCCGCCGACGCGGAAGCCGGTGATGACCTCGTCGAAGATCAGCAGGGAGCCGTGGTCGTCGGTGATCTCGCGGAGGAACTCGTGATAGCCCGATTCGGGGTAGACGATGCCGTAGTTACCCAGAATGGGTTCGGTGAGGACCGCCGCGATGTCGTCGCCGTGGTCTTCGAAGACCTCGCGCATGGCCTCCTCGTCGTTGAACGGGACGGGAAGGGTGTGCTCGGAGAACGACTGCGGAATCCCCGCCGAGGACGGTTTCGGATCGTCGGCGTCGCCCTCGACCAGCGTCGACTCCTGGGCACCGTGGTAGCCGCCCTGCATGACGACGATCTTGTTCCGGCCGGTGTACCCCCGCGCGAGTCGCACGGCGGAGGTGGTGGCTTCGGTCCCGGAGTTGACGAACCGGATCTTCTCGACGCTGGGGACGTGGCGGACGACGAACTCCGCCAGGTCGACTTCGACCGGCGTGGGCGTGCCGTACATCGGTCCCTCGCTGGCCTTCTGCTGGATGGCGGCCTGGACCTGCTCGGGGAGGTCGTGACCCAACAGCAGCGGGCCGAGCCCCATCACCCAGTCGATATAGCGGTTCCCGTCGGCGTCGATGACGTGACCGCCTTCGCCTTTCCGCACGAAGAACGGATAGGGTTCGATTGCCGCGCGAACCGCTGAGTTGACACCGCCGGGCATCACCGATAGCGCCCGGTCGTACAGCTCGCGTGAATTGTCCTCGGTCATGCGCGGGCTTTCGCAGTCGCGGGGCAAAGTAGTACCGAGGTTCGACGCCGATCCGCCGGCAGGAACTGCCGAACGTGTACGCGTGGGGTCGTTTACTCGGCCGCTCACCCGCCACTCGTGGTCGCTCGAGAAACCGGGGAACCGGACGAGACCGCATCGACTGCCGGTGCCTTCGATCGAATCGACGGGGACCGCACGGTCGGCCGCGTCCCGAATTCAGACGGCGTCGGGTCCGGTCTTGCCGGTGCGGATCTGCGTCGCGCCCTCGACGGGCATGACGAAGATTTTGCCGTCGCCGGGTTCGCCGGTTTCGGCACCCTCGCGGATGGCATCGACGACCTCCTGGGCGGGGATGTCGGCGACGACGCATTCGATTTTGACCTTCTGGTGGAGATCGACCGTGTACTCCTCGCCGCGCCACTGGCCCTTCTTCGCGGGCTGAGAGCCGCGACCGGAGACGTTGGTGACGGTCAGCGACGGTGCGCCGGCTTCGGCCAGCGACTGCTTGATCGCGCCGAGGCGGTCGGGGCGGACGATCGCGGTGACCATCTTGATCCGCCCGTCGTTCGGATCGCCGCCGTCGGAACGGATGATCTCCTCCGTGTGGCCGCCATCGGTGGCGACATCGGGCTGGCCGAACTCGGGGTAGGTGTCGACGCCGTGTTCGGAGACGTCGAGGCCGTCGCGTTCGTGTTCCTCGGAGACGCGGGCCTGTCCGACGGCCTTGAACGCGCCGAAGACGATCGCGGTCGCAGCGACCGTCCAGACGGTGATGACGGCGACGCCAGCGATCTGCGCCGCGAACGCGGTCCCGACGCTATCGACGACGCCCGGTGCCGCCACGAACGGGAACAGGAGCGTTCCGATGATACCCGCAGAGCCGTGGACGGGGAAGACCGCACAGACGTCGTCGATCTTCAGGTAGTCCTCGACGAACTCGAAGACGATCGGTAACTGTGCGCCGGCGATGCCGCCGACGACGAACGCGCCCCACCACGCAGTGGTGTCGGGGATCGCGGTGATGCCGACCAGACCGGCGAGGAGGCCGTTCGCGACGTAGAGCGTATCGACCTTGCCGGTCTTGAGCCACGCGACGAGGCCGGCTCCGATCGCACCGCACGCCATCGCGAGCGTCGTGGTCAGGGCGACGCGGCCGACGGTCGCGAAGGAAGCGAGCGCGAGGTCACCGGAGTCGGTGACCTCGAAGACGGTCGCCGCGGTTCCGACGTTGAAGCCGTACCAGCCGAACGCGAGGATGAGCGTTCCGAGCACGGCGAAGGTCAGCGAGTGGCCGGGAATAACGTTTGCACTGCCGTCGTCGTTGTACCGGTCCATGCGCGGGCCGAGCACCCAGGCAGCGGTGAGACCGGCGATGCCGCCCATTCCGTGGACGATCATCCCGCCGGCGAAGTCGTGGAATCCGGCTCCGATAACGGCACCGAGCACGCCATCTGCAGTGAGCGGCCCTGCCGTGCCCCACCCCATCCCGGCGACGACCGGGTAAATGACCGCGGCCAGCACGAAGGTGTAGCCGACGTACGCACGAAGCTTCGCACGGCCGGCGACGGCTCCCGACACGATGGTCGCCGCCGTCATCGCGAAGACGGCACCGAACAGCCAGTCGACCCACGCGTTCGGGTTTTCGGCGGCCAACGTCAGCGAGAATCCATCGCCGCCGACGACGCCGGAGATCGCCGCACCGATCAGGAAGAACACGGCGACCCCGACGCTCCAGGTCAACAGGTTCTTCGTCAGCTGGTTGGCGACGTTCTTCGAGCGCACTTGTCCCGCCTCGAGCATGGCGAAGCCGGCGTGCATGAAGAAGATCAGGAAGGTCGCGACGAGCACCCACAGGAGATTGACCCCGTCGGCGATGACCTGTGGGTCCACGTCGGTCTGCAGGAGCGTCGGCTCCATCAGATACTCACCCCTCTCTCCCGGTCACTGCAACTTCCACTCACCATACGATCGCCCTCTTTTAGTGCAGCTTCGTTCATGATCGTCCTCTTAATCACGTTTGGGTCGATTGTCTCTGCTCTATTTAAGGATTAGCGTTGACGAATGGGCGGAATATTGGCTGTAATAGGTTTATCCGTCCAATGCTAAAGCAGATTTAATGCATATAAGGGCATTGGAAATCACGTCTTTTTCGAGCGGCGGTTATATTTTACGTGTTTGTCACCCAGGATCGGGTGGCGAACGGCTCGAAATCGAATACTTTCCCCGCGAATCGTCGCCCGAACGGGCCGTCCCGACGCGATTGCGCCCGCGCGCGGCAGATATTGCCGCCCCGTCACGCGATCCGGGGACGATATTGACGTTCGTCTAATCGACCGTTCCCTGCGGCAGAACGTGGTCGGTTTCGATTCGGGGGCTCACACGAGAGAATCGGCAGCGGTCGAGACCGTCGCTACAGCCGCTGTGCAACGTCTTCGGCGAAATACGTCAGGATGAGATCCGCACCTGCCCGCTTGATCGACAGCAGCGATTCCGTGGCGACTGCCTCGAGCTCGAGCCAGCCCTTCTCGGCGGCGGCGTGAAGCATGGCGTACTCGCCGGAGACGTTGTAGGCGGCGACGGGGTGGTCGAACTCGCGGCGGATGGTACTGATGATGTCGAGGTACGGGAGCGCGGGTTTGACCATCATCACGTCCGCGCCCTGCTCGGCGTCCAGGCGAACCTCTCGTACGGCCTCGCGGGCGTTGGCCGGATCCATCTGATAGTGCCGGCGGTTCCCGAACGCGGGCGCGCCGTCAGCGGCGTCCCGGAACGGGCCGTAGAACGCGCTCTCGTACTTGGCCGCGTAGCTCATGATCGGGACGTGTTCGAACCCCGCTTCGTCCAGCGCCGATCGGATGGTTCCGACCATCCCGTCCATCATCCCGCTCGGGGCGACCATGTCAGCGCCCGCACGGGCGTGGGAGGTGACGATCTGTTCCAGGGCCGCGAGCGTCGCGTCGTTATCGACGGTCATCGTGGGTTCGCAGGCCGGCCCGTCCTCGAGACCGCCCTCGCTGCGTAGCTCCGCTTCGAGCGGACCGCAGTGACCGTGATCGGTGTACTCACAGAGACACACGTCGGTAATGACGTAAGCGTCCGTCTCGCTGGTGATCCGCCGCACCGACTCCTGTACGACGCCGTCGTCGGCCCAGGCGCGACTCCCCTCGGGATCCTTCGATTCGGGGATGCCAAAGAGCATGACCGCCTCGACCCCGGTCTCGAGGACGTCCTCGACGCGGGCGACGATCCCGTCGATCGGCACGCGGTCGTGGCCGGGCATCGACTCGATGGGGATGCGCTCGTCGGTCGTCGCATCGACGAACACCGGCGCGATGAGATCGGCGGGCTCGAGGCTCGTCTCGCTGACGAGGTCGCGAACGCGATCCTGTCGGAGTCGCCGGGGGCGATGGGTGAGATCCATATTCGTGTTTTCGAGAGGAGTCGCAAAAGCGCCTCGCTCGCGGATCGATCCTCGCCGCTGTCGGGTCCGGAGCCGCCATCCCGACCGGTTTCGGTGTCGCTCGGCGGCCAACTCGGTCGTCCCACGGCCCCTCGACGTATGCGCTGTCCCGTTCCGCGGGTCCCGTCGCAACGCGAATTGCAGCGAGTACGCACTTTTAAGTACGCGTCTCACATTTAAGCTGCTAGCAATGGCCATAGACCCACAGTTCCACGAGAACCGCGACCAGGTCGACGAACACGAGGGCCACTCGGTCTGGGGCCCCGTCGACGAGCCCGAAGAACTCGGTATTCACGGAACGCACGTCGCCGTGGACTTCGACATCTGTCTCGCCGACGGTGCCTGCGTCGAGGACTGTCCCGTCGACGTCTTCGAGTGGATCGATACGCCGGGTCACCCCGAGAGCGAAGAGAAAGCCGACCCAGCGAACGAAGCACAGTGTATCGATTGCATGCTCTGTGTCGACGTCTGTCCGGTCGACGCCATCGACGTCGACGCCGGACGAACGGCTTGAAACGACGCGGCGACGCTTACTCGGCGCGATCGACGTCGACTTTCTCCTTCAGGCTCTCGAGCCCGTCGGCTTCGGCGAGTTCCTGTAACCGCTCGCGGAAGTGTTCCTCGCAGAGGCCGACTTTGAGTCCATCGGACTCAGCCGCAAAGGCGGCCTCGCGGTCACAGTAGTGGCAGTTCATATCCCGCTGTTGGGACCACGTCACATTGAACCCTCCGCTCGCGGCCAGGATTTGGGTTAGTTATCTGTCAACCCGAGTCGGTCGTACGCGCGCCGAGAGAGGCCGTCGATTCCCAGGCGGTCGTCGTGAGCGTCGCTGCCGCCGGTCGCGAGCAGGTCGTGGCGTTCGATGGCGCGCTTGACCGGCTCGCGGGCGACATCCCGGCCGTAGGGATACTGGAGTTCGACGGCATCGAGGTCGGCCGCCAGCGCGAGCGCGCGGTCCGGGTCCCGGTATCGCAGCGGATGCGCAAGCGAGACGAGCCGACACGACTCGGCCAGTGCGTCCCGCCCCGTCTCGAACGACGGGACGTCCCGGGGCACGTAACACGGACAGTCGGAGCCGATGAGGTGATCGAACGCGCCCTGATACTCGTACTCTGTTCCGGGATGGGCCTCGATCGCTCGCGCGATGTGCGGTCGCCCGAATCCGCCGTCGATGGTCACGTCGAGATCGATCCCCAGTCGCGACTCCACGCAGTCGACGATCGCCCGCCCGCGTTCGATCCGGTTGTCCTGAATGTCGGCGAGAATCGCCTCGAGCGACGCGCTCGGCTCGAGTCCGTACCCCAGCAGGTCGATCCGCTGTCCCCCCGGCGTCTCGACCCGCAACTCGATTCCGTGTACGAGCGTCACACCGTCGCGCTCGACGACCGGCCCGTCGAAGGGCTGGACCCGATCGTGATCCGTCACCGCGACGACCTCGACGCCGCCGCGACGAGCGGCCTCGGGGACCGCCTCGAGCGCGAGGCTGCCGTCCGAGCGGGTCGTGTGGACGTGTAAGTCCGCATATGTCATACGGTATCCGAACGGCCCCGTTGCTAAAGGCATTTCTTCATTCCCGTCCCGACCGTCGCGATCTCTAGGGGCCTACTAGGTGTATTAGGTATACAGTGCTACTAGGAAACATGCATGGACAATGTTTATAATTATCGCATGTGTTTACCCCCATAGAGTTCCTGGCTGAGCCACTGAGACGGCTGAAAACAGCACCCTCTATTTGATTTATAGTACGTGTTTACCCCGAGGTCTCGACAGCCGGCACAGCGTGAGCCCGTGAGAGCATCTCATTGCTGCTGATGACTCGACGAAGCTCTTCGTA
>NZ_AOII01000040.1 GCF_000337615.1 Natrinema pallidum DSM 3751 | reverse complement strand
ACGGCGGTCGAATTTTACGGATTTCTAATTGAATTCCCCGATTTTGAACCTACTGTCCTCCTGCGATTTCTGGGGGTAAACACATACTAATTATCGTTCACGTGTGATAGCGTGTAATGCTGCTCAATGGCACCGGCGAGGTCATCGACGACCACGAGTACCCAGCGACGACCGAGGAACTGATCGAGGAGTACGGCGATCGGACCCTCGAACTCCCGAACGGGACCGAGACGGTCAGCGATGTACTCGCCCGCCTCGAGCCCGAAACCTTCGAAAATTCGGAGGACGCGCGCTTTGCGGTCTATTCCGCGGTCAGCGACAAGGCCGTCGGCCGCGTCGGCTACAGCGACCGCGATCCGACCCCTGTTGGAAGCCCGTACTCGCCCGACGCAGTTTCCTTCTAGAACCAACCTTTTTAACGGGGTCCTCCTTCGCTCACTCCGTTCGCTCAGTCGAACCCCGCCGAAAAACGTTGATGAAAAAACGCCGAGCGTTCACTTCGTTTGCGCTCGGTACAACCGCTTGCGCTCGGTACAACCACTTACGATCGGCACAGAACTGAGTTGCCGCTGCGGTTTGGTCGAGCGCTGCACCCGCGAGCGACCACCGGGAGCGAGCGGGCCGACGGCTGATGTGAGCGAGCAGCGCGAGCGAACGGAGGGTGGAGCGGTTTTGCACTACATTTTGCCGCGGGCGCGACAAGGCCGCGCCCGCAGCGCAACATCCCTGTCCTAGAAGGTATCGATGACCGGAATGCCGACCGTCTCGAAGTCGGTCATCGCATCGAGTTTGTCGCTGACGTCCTCGAGCCCGATGGTCTCGGAGACGACGGCCTCGGGCTCGAGTTTGCCCGTCGCGACCATCCGAAAGATTTCGTCGTAGCGGGTCGGCGGCATACCGAGCGAGCCGATGAACTCGATTTCGCCCATGACCATCGCGTCGGTCGGGAGGTGAACCATGCCCTGTTCGTCCTGGGTCGTGAGCCCGACCTGGATGTGCTGACCGCGCGTCTCGAGACTCATGACGGAGTTCTGGCTGGTCGTCTCGATTCCGAGGGCATCCATCGCGACGCCGGCCCCGCCGTCGGTGATCGCCTTCACCTCGCCGGGGACGTTCTCCGTCTCCTCGGCGTTGACCGTCTCGACGGCCCCGAGTTCGCGGGCCTTCTCGAGTTTCTCGTCTTTCAGGTCGACCGCGACGACGTTGCCGCCCAGCGCGTCGGCGATGTGGACTGCCGAGAGGCCGACGCCGCCGCAGCCGTGGATCGCCACCCAGTCACCCGCGCCGATGTCGGCGCGGTGGGCGAGCGCGTGAAACGAGGTCATGAAGCGACAGCCGAGACCGGCCATGTCGACCGAGGAGACGCCGTCGGGGAGGGTTACGAGGTTGTGGTCGGCGACGGGGACGTGGAGCTGTTCGGCGAAGGCTCCCTGTGCTTCCTCGATAAAGCCCAGCGGCATGACGTTCTCGCAGGTGTTGGAGTGGCCCCGCTGGCACTGCGGGCAGACCCCGTCACCGAGGTTGAACGGGACTGCGACGTGGTCGCCTTCGGCGACCCCCTCGACGTCCTCGCCGACGGCGACGACGCGTCCGGCGGGCTCGTGGCCCAGAATCTGCCCGGGCTCGGTCTCGAGGCCGAGCCACCCCCAGTCACCTTGCCAGCCGTGCCAGTCGCTCCGACAGACGCCGCAGGCTTCGACTTCGACGATCGCGCCCTCCGGTGTGGGGTCGGGCGCGTCGACGTCTTCGATCGACAGCGGTTCACCGTGTTCCTCGAGGACTGCTGCACGCATGCATGTGACTATCTATGGTATACTACAAATAGGGAACACTCCGTTGCAGTCGCTGATGGAGTGAACGGTCATCGCGTCGCTCGGCTCAGTCCAGCACGGTCATCGCGTCGCCCAACTCGAGGGGGACTGCACCTTTCTGATATCCCTCGACGTGACCGCTGGGCCGGACGCGGTAGACGACGGCGGGCCGGTGGCGAACGTCGGGCTGTTCGCCCCGAACCGCGGCCCAGGCGTCGTCCCGGAAACTCGAGCAGTCGACGAAGAGGACGGCACCGCCACCGTGTTCGGCCAGTTGGCCGTTGGTCTTGGTCTCGGCGGTGTCGCGGACGGCTGCAACGGGGCCGGCGGCGGCGCGGTTCCCCGGCGGTTGCGGGCGCGTGACTTCCACGAGAGCGGTGGTTTCGGCGTTCTCGGCTCGGAAGTCCAGCGAGTGTCCGGTCGTCACTTCGATCTCCGGGACCAGGTCGTAGCCCGCGTCGGTGAGGATCTTTGCGGCGATGAACTCGGCCATCGCGGCGCTCATTCGGACGCGGTCGACGTGATCGCTGGTGCCGAGTTTCCCCGACATGACGTGTCGGTACTCATCTAAGACGCCGGTACGGAGGACGTCTTCGAAGAAGCGGGTCGTCTCCCGGCGGCCGGCGTCGGGAAAGCCGCCGGCGTGTTCGCGGAAGAACGAGCGGGTCGAATCGCGACCGTCCTTCGACATGAACACCGGCAGGAAAAACCACGAGAGGTGCGGGTAGTCGGCGAGCCAGGGGTCTGCCTCGTGCAGCGTCGCGAGCAGTTCCCGTTGGGCCCACCGCGAGACGTGATAGGGGACGTTCCGCCAACCGAACTTGTCGGTTCTCCAGAGCGCGGAGGGCGTCTCCGTGTTCCCCATCCAGTAGGCGTCAGCGTCGTTCCGCGCGAAGAGCGCGACGTCGCCGTTTTCCATCTCGAAGCGGTGTGTCTGCCAGTCACCACCGCACTTGAACCACGGCGAGACTTCCTGAGCGCCGATATTCGAACGGAGCGGCTGGAGGATATCGCGTTTGACTCGCCCGTCGCTCCAGGACTGGGGCGAGTGCCGAAAGCGAAGCGGCCGTGCCACGTTCGATGCTACGCCGCGGGGAGCCATATATCGTTCGCTGTGCCAGCGAACGCGTTCGCTCCCCTGAGACCGGGTACATCGCCTCGCGGAGCCGGAATACGTTTCAGCCGCCCGATGGGTGTTATGGACCGTTACATTAATAATCGGCAGCGACGTACCATGTTTATACTAACCATGTCAATGGGTGCCTATGACGAAGACGAACACGAGCGCCGCGAACAGCAGGCCTCGAGGGTCGATGCCGATTTCGACGACGAGCGGACGATCTACCACGGTGAGGTCGAATACGATTCCGGCGACTCCGCCGAGGACTTGCTCGATACGTTCGAGGAAATCAAGTCGAACTAGCGGTGATCGACAGGCCCCGTCCGGCTCGCTTTTCGCCGTCCCTGCCATACGATCGAGAGCGTCGCGACGAGCAGGACCGCGACGACGTGGCCCGCGACCGCGACGAGCAACACGGTGTCCCCCGCGACGAGTGGCATTAACAGCAACTGCACCGCCGCGAAGCCGATGTTGATCGCGTCGATACGCTGGTACGCTCGTGTCGTCTCCGGTCCGAACGCGTAGGTAATCGCTCGCCACAGCCCGACGACGCTCGCCCACCAGCAGGTCCCGATCCGATACACCACGTCCCAGAGGACGAGCAACGCGAGTCCGACGGCAAGTGCGGGCGGCTCGGCACCGAACAGCTCGGTCAACAGCGACGAGTCCGCGTTGCTCCCCCTCGGATCGATGACGAACAGGTAGGTGACGAGCACCACAAACGCGAGCACACCGAGGACGACGTCGATGCTCGAGCCGAACAGCAACCGCCGGTAGGCCGTCGGGGTGGGCAGCTCACGGACGCTCCGACTGAATCGAAGCATGAGCCAGCTGCCGATCGTCGCGACGACGACCGCGACCGTGCCCGGGACCACCGCCCCCCAGAGGTCGTAGGCCGCCGCGACGGCGATGATCGCCGCTTCGAAGCCGAGAAACTGTATCCCGATCGCCGTTCGACTCGAGACGCGGACGCCGGGAATCGTTCCGAGGAGGCTCTCGTAGACCCACGTCTCGCCGTACTCGAGCGACCGTGTCATTTCTCGCCTCGCGTCGGCGGGGCCGTCGTCCCGGTACGGTCGACCGCGTCGGGGCCGTCCGACGCGAGGCCGACGGCTCGGCGAACCGCGACGTCGAACGGGGTCGGCTCGAAATCGACGAGTTCGTCGAGTCGATCGTCCGTGACGACGACGCGATTGCGAACGCCTTCGATCAACGGGGAGGCGACCGCTCGGGGAACGTCAGTGACGAGCCCGACCCAGTGTGCCGAGAGTCGCGGACTCAACACCGGAACGGGGACGATAAGCGGCTGGCGGCCGGTCTCGATCTCGGCGGTCTCGAGCAGCATCTCGCGGTAGGTGAGCACGTCCGGCCCACCGATTTCGTACGTTTCGCCGGCCGTCGCCGGGCGCTCGAGGACCGCCAGACAGTACGCGATCACGTCGTCGATCGCGATCGGTTGACAGTCGGTGTCGACCCACCGTGGCGTTATCATCACCGGGAGCCGCGTCGCGAGTTGGCGTACCAACCGAAAGCTCGCGCTGCCGTCGCCGATGATGATCGCCGCCCTGAGGACGGTCACGTCGGCGGTCCCCGCCCGGAGTATCGACTCGACCTCTCGGCGGGAGGCGAGATGACTCGAGAGGGAGTCGGTGTCGTTACCGAGCCCGCTCAGATAGATCACGCGCCCCGTGCCCGCGTCGCTCGCGGCTCGTTCGAAGTTCCGTGCGCCCCGCCGGTCCCGCTCGGCGAAGTCGCCGCTCGATCCCATCGCGTGGATCAGGTAGTAGGCGGCGTCGACGTCCGCCAGCGCGTCCTCGAAGCTTCCGGGCTCGAGAACGTCCCCTTCGACGACGGTGATCCCGTCGGGCGGCTCGTAGCTCTCGGCGTCCCTGACGAGGACCGTCACGTCGTGTGTCGTCTCCGCACGGAGCGCGGCGACGAGCCGCTGCCCGACGAACCCGGTCGCTCCCGTTACGAGTACGCGCATACCCCGCATTTGGACTGCAGGGGCTTAATCTCACTTGCGGGGTCCCCAGCCCGGCGTCTCGGGTGCCCCCCGGTCGACCTCGATCGCGTCGGCGATCGCCGGCGACGGTCCCGTCTCGCCGGCCGCCCGGCGGTGCCGGTGCCAGTCGCGGATCGCCGGCCCGACCCACGATCCGTCGCCCGCCGCCTCGAGCACCCGCGTTTTCGCCCACTCGTAGTGGTGGTCGGAGATCGCCAGCGTGCCGGGACTCGAGGCGGCGGCGACCGCGATGAGTTCGGCGCGGTCCCGTCGGGTGAGGTCCCCCGTCGCGGCCCGGTCGACGATCCCTGCGAGATCGGCCGGCCGGGGATGACAGAAGAGCTTCGCGCCGATCGCCCGCGGCCCGAGCAACAGGCCGTCCGGATCGTCGTGTGTCGCCTCGAGCAGGCGCTCGCCGCCGAACGCCGCTTCGACGCGCTCGCACTCGGTCTCCTGCTCGAGCGCGAGGTTGCGGTTCGGATACGCGCCGCATTCGTCGGGATAGAGTTCGCCTTCGTGGATGCGACACTGCAGCGTCGTCGGATCGAGAAAGACGCAGGCCGGCAGCCATGTCGACTCCTCGCGACCGAACGGGGCGACCGGCTTCGGCGGCCGTCGGAGACCGACGACGAAGACCGGCCGGCCGGCGACGGCTGCGAGGGTGTGGCCGTCGATCTCGACGCCATCCGCTTCGTCGCGGGCACGCCAGAACCGCGGCCGCAGGGCGGCGGCCATGCCGCGCTCGAGGAACGCTCGTCCCTCGTCGCGGGTCAGCGGGACGACGGTAGCACCGTCGTCGAGGGGCTCTCGCGGGGCTCCCCGCTCGGTGTCGGTCCGGTCGAACGGGTCGCGCAGTCGCTGGCGTCCTCGGTCGGCGTCGGACCCGGTGGCACCCTCGGCATCGTCTCGAGCGGCGGTCGCCGCCGGATCGCTCTCGAGGAGCGGTCGCCAGTCCAGACAGCAGCCGGCACAGCCCGCACAGTGCACCTCCATGTGCGGCGCTACGGTGCTGTCTCCTATAACCGCTGTGCGGGATCTCACCACCCGAACGGCACGACCCGGGCGATCGGTCGCCCGGGGAGAACGTCTTTGACCGTCGGGGACCCACGGTCGCGTATGTCGAAGGCTTCCTGTGACGGCTGCGGCCGAACGGTCACCGTTTCGGGTGGGATCGCCAACCTCTGGTCGTTCGGCACCGATGCCGGCACCGTCGGGACCGCGATGACCCTGGAACTCGAGGACGGGACCTCCCATCTGCTGTGTTACCCGTGTATCGAGGCCGTTCCCGACTATCCGACTACCGAGGATATCGAGCGGCTAGAGCAGGTCGACGGCGAAACCTCGCGGCTCGACGCACTGTAACCCGCCGGCGGGAGTCGTGATCGGCGGGCCGATGCCGGAAAATGGCGGGGAATGGAGGCGAACGGGACGGTCCCTACGCACCGCCCTCGGTGAACACACACGACCGCGGCCCACAACCACAACCGCGGTCCACAACTACGATCCGCAGCCACACCGCGGACCGATCGCAGCCGCGAGCGGAAGGGGTGGGAGTCGAACGCCACGAGGCGAAATGCCGCCGCGGAACCAGGTGGCACCGCGGTGCTCTACCGCTGAGCGACCCTTCCGCGGGTCGATCCGACGGCGGGGTTCGTCTTTGTAATCGGGCGGCTACCCGCCGGGCCGCCGGTCACCAGCGATCCGTAGGCGGTCGATACCGGTGGGTAGCTGCCGCTTTCGACCTCGTTTGCCGGCCGTTGCGGCTCGGCCGATTCACACCGAGCGCGACGGTCCGCAGCCTTTAGGACGCGGCCGCGCCCTGGATCGAACGGTGAATACCGAGCGGATCTTCGAGGCGTTCCCCGCACCGAGCTATCGCGGGACCCAGGAGCAGGCCCTCCGGGACGTTCGCGATGCCTTCGCGGCCGGCAACGATGTCGTGCTCGTGCGCGCGCCGACGGGTAGCGGCAAGTCCCTGCTGGCCCGCGCCGTCGCCGGCTGTGCCCGCCGCGCAGGCGAGGGGTCCCCCAGCGACGCGACGGGTGCGTACTACACGACACCGCAGGTCTCCCAACTGGACGACGTGGCGGCCGACGATCTACTGGCCGACCTCAACGTCATCCGCGGGAAGTCGAACTACACCTGCATCCTGCCGGACGAACGCGAGACGCCGGTCAATCAGGCCCCTTGCGTCCGCGAACGGGGGTACGACTGCTCCGTCAAACACCGGTGTCCGTACTTCTCGGACCGTGCGATCGCGTCGAACCGCGAGATCGCCGCGATGACGTTGGCTTACTTCATGCAGACCGCCGGGAGCGAGGTCTTCCGCAAACGCGATGTCGTCGTCGTCGACGAGGCCCACGGCCTCGCCGAGTGGGCCGAGATGTACGCGACCATCCAACTGGGACCGCGAACCGTCCCGTTCTGGGACGAGTTGCGCATTCCCGAGGTCGACGACGTCGAGCGGGCCGTGCGCTACGCCGATCGCCTCGCGGGAACGTGTACGCGCCGCAAGGACGACCTGCTCGCACAGGACTCGCTCTCGCCCGCCGACGTGCGCGAACGCGACCGCTTGCAGGAACTCATCGGCGAACTCGAGTGGTTCGTCTCCGACTACCGCGATCCGCAGAGCCCGACGACGTGGCTGGTCGATCAGTCCGAACGCCAGTCCCGCGACGCCGGCAGCGTTGGAGCCGACGACGACCCACAGGGCGGGCCGCTGACGATCAAGCCGATGAACCCCGAAAAGTACCTCCAGCACACCGTCTGGGACCGGGGTAACAAGTTCGCGCTCCTCTCGGCGACGATCCTCAACAAAGCGGCGTTCTGTCGGCAGGTCGGGCTCGACCCCGACGATGTCGCCCTAGTCGATGTCGAGCATACCTTCCCCGTCGAAAACCGGCCGCTGTACGACGTCACCCAGGGGAAGATGACTTACGACGAGCGCGACGAGACCACGCCGAAGATCGCCCGGACGATCGTCCGGTTGATGCAACACCATCCCGACGAGAAGGGCCTGATCCACGCTCACTCCTATGACATTCAGGAGCGCCTCGCCGATCTCCTCGCGGACTTCGGCGTCGGCGATCGGGTGCGAACGCACGACCGCGACGGCCGCGACGCCGCGCTCGAGGCCTGGAAGGCGAGCGACGACCCCGACGTGTTCCTCTCGGTGAAGATGGAGGAAGCGCTGGACCTCAAGGGCGATCTCTGCCGCTGGCAGGTCATCTGTAAAGCGCCGTTCCTCAACACGAGCGACTCGCGGGTGGCCCACCGACTCGAGGAGGGACAGTGGGCGTGGTACTATCGGACGACGCTCCGGACCATCATGCAGGCCTGCGGGCGGGTCGTCCGCGCGCCCGACGACTACGGCGCGACGTACCTGGCGGACGCGAGTTTGCTGGACTGTTTCGATCGCGCCCGGGCGGACATGCCGGACTGGTTCGAAGCGCAGGTCGATCGCATGTCGCGACCCGACCTCCCGACCTTCGAACCGCGAGCCGCGCTCAGCGGGCGGTCGCCAGAGGCAGCCGGTCGATCCAGCACCCGTTCGAAACGCGGGTCGGCACGGCGAAGCCGAGCGGACGGGACGGACCCGGACGGCGGACGCAGCGACCGCTCGTCGTCGCGCTCGCGACGCTCGAGCGGGTCCGCCCGCTCGAGCCCGTTGGCGGACGTCTGGGACACGGAGAACTAGTGCGATCGGTGATTCGGTACGTCTTCTTGGCCCGAACCCGTGACGAGCCGCCGCTCGCGTCACGGCGTCGCGTTAGAACACCGCGATCGCGCTCCCGGCGATCATCGATGTCATCATGAGGACCGCGAAGGCGAGGGCGATGAGTTGACTCCGGTTCATATCGGAACGGATTCGCTCCGCGAGTATCAATGTCACGACCGCTCAGCGTCGCCGTCTCCAGCTCCCGACGTGCGCGCCGGTTTCGAGCCGTTCCATCGGAGGCGGGCGCGCCCGATCGCGGGCTGTGACGTCACTCGAAGCGCGCGTCGACGACGACGTGTGCGACGCCCGCGCTGTGGCTCTTCACCCGCCGCTTTTCGAGGATCTCGAGCGTTCGGTCCGCCGCGTCGGCGGCCGCCTCGAGGCGCTCGAGGGGCCGCTCCCACAGCCGCGCTTCGGGGGTCGCCTCGTGGTAGTGGACGACGCCCCCGGGGGACAGCGCCGCGAGCGCGTCGTCGAGGAAGTCGTGTGCCTCGTCCGTTCGCGTTCCGTGTGCCGTCCCCTCGCCGTCCTCGCCGCCCTTGGCGGTCTCGTCGGCCCCGTCCGCGCTCCCGTAGTAGCCCATGACGACCCGATCGGCCTCGAGTTCGTCGGCGAGGTCGCGACAGTCCGTCATGTAGGCGTCGACGCGATCGGCGACGTCGTTGAGAACGGCGTTCTCGAGCAGGTAGCGGAAGGCCGTCGGGTTGATCTCGGTCGCCGTCACTCGCGCGCCGGCCCGGGCCATCGGGAGGGTAAAGTAACCGATGCCGGCGAACATGTCGAACACGCGCTCGTCGGCGCTTCCGAGCTCGCCCATTCGGGCGCGCTCGGCCTGATTCCCGGGCGAGAACATCACTGTCGCGGGGTCGAGGCCGTATCGCGTCCCGTGTTCCGTGTGGATCGTCTCCGTGTCTTCGTCGCCCGCGAGCAGCTGGGTACGGGGCTCGCGGTAGGTCCCGGCCGCGCCGTCGTTGGCGATCCCCTCGTCGGCCAGCACGCTGTCGGCCTCGCCGTGGAGTTCGAGCAAGGCCGCGCCCAGTTCGGCCTCGTCGGGACAGCCCTCGGGCACCGTCACGAGGATCACTGACCCGATCACCGCCCACGACCCCGGCACCGACTCGAGGGCCGCGTCGCTCCAGCCGCGGTCGGCCAACAGAGCCTCGAGATCGGTGCGTCGGGGCTCGGGTTCGAGTTGCTTGACGACCTCGAGCACCGCGGTCTCGGTCGGCGGCTCCGTGACCGGCAGCGCGACCCCGTCCGCGGGGTCCGCATCGCGTCGTCCCCGAGCCTCGCGTACGCGACGCGAATCGTCGTAGACGCCCTCGGCGCGCAGCGATTCGATGGCCGTCTCCGCGCGCTGTTTCCGGACGATCGCCGCGAGCGGCGCGTCCGCCACCGCCGGCTCGAGGACCTCGTCGACAGTCCGCTCGAGGCCGTCGTCCGCGGTCATCGGGTCGGTCTCGCCCGCGGGAGTCGCGTCTTCGCCGGTCGCGTCCTCGTCAGTCATCGGTCTCGTCGGGCAGGATATGCAGTCCGGCGCGGCTCTTCAGGACGGGCACGGTCTCGGCATCGGGATCGAAGTAGTCCGGCCGCGAGACCGTTTTCGCTTGGAACGTCTCGGGGTCGAGAACCTGTACGGCGTTCTCGTCCTCGACGGTCACGACCGTCGCTTCGGCGGCGTCCTCGAGTTCGCCGAGTTTGCGCGCGTCGGGCGAGTTCCCCTCCTCGTAGCTGGCTTCGTAGCGCTCGCCGGTCGTCACGCGGATGCCCTTGAGGTTGCCCCGAGCGCTGCGGACGAGGACGGGGCCGCCGTCGTCGTCGGCGAGGGCGATCACGTCGCCGGGAGTATAGGGCGGGAGTCGAACGGCGAAGGTGACCCGGTAGACCTCGTTGCCGTCCTCGTCCTCCGTGACGAGGGTTTCGGCGTCGTTGACGGTGCCGCCGAACTCCTCGAGCATCTTGTTCGAGATTTTCTTGCCGATCTTGTTGGTCGAGACCTTGATGTTCAGTCCGTCGTCGGTCTCGCCGACTTCGGTGACGAAGGCGTTGCGGTCGCCCGTGGCCTCCATGTCGGCGACGATCTCGTTCGCGATTTCCGTCGCTCGATCGGTCTCCTCGCTCGTCGGGGTGCGGTCCTCGGCGCGAATCTGGACGATACTCGCGTAGTAGTCGCCGGCGATCCGACCACACCGAGTACAGGTCTGGCGGGCGATCTTGACGGGGGCCGTCACCTGTTCCTCGACCGGCGTTCCGCGAACGACGCCCGTGAAGAAACAGTGCATCCGGATCGTGTTCTGGTCGACCTGTTCGGGATCGATCTGCCAGGCGACGTCCTCGACGTCGACGTGGACACCCAACGCCTTACTGACCTCCTCGATGGCGATATCGGTGTAGTCTTCCGCGCCGACGTCGACCCATCGATTCCCGCGGTAGACCGCACCGCAGCGGGCACAGACGCGAACGTCGATCCGTTCGGGTGCGTCCACGAAGTCGAAGTCCTCGAAGTAACAGGCGTCGCAGAGTTCGACCTCGGCACCGGGCCGCAACGGACCGTTCGCGTCGCTCGCCGACCGCTCGGGTACTGCATCCCCGCACCGGGGACAGAACGCACGCGACTCACTCATTGGCACCGTTTCGAGTCTCGCGGAGTTAAGGGACGCGTTCTCTCGCTCGCGTCGGCCATTCCGCTCGAGCGACGCCGAGCCCTCGGCCGCGATCCGCGGCCGGTTGCGTCTCGTGACCCTCGAGTCGCTCTACACGAAACGAAGGGGTTCGCGAGCGAACTCCCAGCCGGGACACAGCCGCCGATTCGACCGCGTCAGACGTGACTCCGTCACAGGGTCTCCATGCGAAACGAAGGGGTTCGATCGAGCCGTGACCGAACTCGTTGCGATGCACACACGATCCACAGTGGGAGTCACTGCCGGTCATCGCACACGGCGTCGCGCTCGGCTTCGATCCGCTCGACGTACGCGTCGGTGACGGCGTCGAAAATCGCGTCGCCGGCCTCGGCGGTGGCTTCGCTCGGCTCCCCCAAGACGCCGTTTTCGGTGATCGAATCGAACCCCTCGCTGAGGAGTCTGGCGGTCGAAATCGACCCCTCCGGCCCCGCCTCGAGCCGGTCCGTCCGGACGAGTCCCTCCTCGATCGCGAGGATCATGGCCGTTTCGGCGGCCCCGGCGTGGATCACGTCCTGTTGGTATTCGACGCCGGCCTCGCGCAGTCCCTCGTTCAGCAGTTCCATGTGATCGTCGAGGTCCGCCAGCGTGATCACGGATGCGTCGATCTCGCGGGCGATTTCGGGCGCGACGGTCGAGACCGGCGCGAAGTTCCCGCCGTGGGTCGGGACGAGGACGACGTGTTCGAACCCGTGTTCGGCAAGTGAGCGGCAGTAGGCGCGGATCACGTCCATCAGGGTCTCCGGCGGCATCGTGATCGTCCCCGGAAACGCCATGTGATGGCCCGAGCAGCCGGGCCGAATCGTCGGGGCCGCCAGCGCGTCGCCGAGTTCCGCGGCGATCCGTCGCGAGAGTTCGTCGCCGTCGAGCGTGTCCATGTTTAGCGGCAGGTGCGGTCCGTGTTGTTCGATCGAGCCGACCGCCACGATCACCGTCCGCGTTCCGTTCTCGAGCGCCGTTTCGACTTCCGGCCATGTGCACTCCTCGAGGAGTACTGCGCGTGGAGAAGACATCCGCCGTTTCGGCCGATTCAGTCAATCCACATATCGCTTGCGGTCAGCCGGGATGGGCTGGGACGACCCATCTCAGTCGCCCGCTGGGTTGGGTCGGACTCGAGACCGCTGGACCGCTGCTATTCCGCCCCTCGCATCGGGTCTACCCGCATCCGTCCGTGTAACGCTGGTGCTGGTGACACGAGTTCGGATCGTCTCATTCGTCCCGGAAACGGGCGCGATCGACTGCTGACGCTGACTCGTCGACGAACGAGCATCGCGTCGAGACGCGACGATCAGCCGGACCCTCGAGATGACGCTCGAGACGTCCGAACGGCTCGGCGGGGACCGTTCCGAGACCCGCCGGGGTGATCGGTGAGAGCCGCGCCCGCGACAACACGGTCGACAGCGCTCGAGCGGGACACCACGTCGGCATCGTATACGGCGACTCGACCGTCGCGACAGGGCACTTATTTCTCCGGAGCCCGTCGGTTACGGCATGAACTGGCAGGCGGACTGGGGGCTACGCGCTCGGATGTTCGTGACGATGTTCCTTCTGTTCGCACTCTACATCGTCTTTGCCGGCGCGCTCGCCCTCTATATCGGTGGTGGACTGTGGCTGTTCGCGATATTGTTCGGCGGCTTTTCGCTGGTCCAGTACTACTTCAGCGACACGCTGACGCTGAAGAGCATGGGCGCGCGGACGGTCTCGGCCGACGAGTATCCGCAACTGCACGCCTCGATCGAGCGACTCTCGCAGCAGGCCGACCTCCCGAAACCAAAGGTTGCGGTCGTCGACTCGAAAGTTCCCAACGCCTTCGCGACCGGGCGCAACCAGAAAAACGCCGCCGTCTGCGTGACGACCGGGATCATGACCACGCTCGACGCCGACGAACTCGACGGCGTGCTGGCCCACGAACTCGCCCACGTCAAGAACCGCGACATGATGGTGATGACGATCGCCTCCTTCCTCTCGACGATCGCGTTCATGATCGTCCGCTGGGGGGCGTTCTTCGGCGGCGGACACAGGCGCGGCGGCGGTCGCGAGGGCGGTGGCGGCATCATCGTCGCGATCCTCGTCTCACTGGTCGTCTGGATCATCAGCTACCTGCTCATCCGGGCGCTTTCCCGGTACCGCGAGTACGCCGCCGACCGCGGGGCTGCCGCCATCACCGGCAACCCGTCGGCGCTCGCCTCCGCCCTCCTGAAAATCTCCGGCGAGATGGACAAGGTCCCGAAAGACGACATGCGCGAGGAAGCCGAGATGAACGCCTTCTTCATCATCCCGATCAAGTCCGGCATCGTCGGCCGGCTCTTCTCGACGCATCCGTCAACCGAGCGCCGCGTCGAACAGCTCCGCGACCTCGAGCGCGAAATGCAATCGTTCTAAGGAACTGACACCGACACACGACCTATGGGACTACTCGACGGACTTCGCGCTATCCTGGGTTCGCGCGCCGAGGCCGACGCCGGACGTGACGCCGATCCCGAGGACCTCTTCGGAATGAGCACCGCCTACCTCACGATGGAGGCCGATCTGGGTTACGAGTCGCTGGATGTCGCCGCGCTCTGTTTCTCCGGCGTCGACTCGGCGGACTTCCGTGACGCCGTCGACGAGGTGGAAGCGATCCTCGACGCCGGGCAGGCGGAGACCGGCACGGAGTTCTCGGTGTCGTCGGACGATCACGGCTACCACTGGGTCGTTCTCGCGGACGACGACCCGGAGGACCTGATCACGAGCATGCACTTCGCCGCGGACACCTTCATCGAGCACGGCTACGGCTCGCGCCTGCTCGCCGCCGTCTTCGCCTACGAAAACCGCGACGGCCCCGCCTACTGGATCTATTCGTTCCGTCGCGGCCGCTTCTACCCCTTCGTCCCCCGATCCGGCCGGGAGCGCGACTCGAGCGCGGAGTTCACCCTCGAGTCGGCGTTGGACGGCGAACTCGAGGTCGAGTCCGACAAGGAGTACTGGTATCCGCTCTGGCCCAGCGAGCGCGGGACCCATCCCTGGGAGTGAGCGCGGGGGACCACCGCCGTCCACTTCGAGTGGACGGTTTGGACCCTGGCGACGTGACCGACCGACTCGAGCCATTGGCTTCGGTACCCCGCGTCCCCGGAGAGCGGTGACACCGACTGTTATGACGGTGCGGTCAGTAGCCGCGACCAGTGACTGAGTGGACCCAGTTCAAGGGCGATCCGCACAACTCGGGGCTTCGCCGCGATCTCGAGGGGCCGGACCGCGTGAGCGAGGCGTGGACGACCGACCTCACCGGGCCGCCGGGGTCGCCGGTGCTCGATCGGGACACCGTCTACGTCGGCACGGCCCGGGGACACTGCTATGCGCTCGAGCGAGAGACGGGTCGCCGCCGGTGGACGTTCGAGACGACGGCGGCGACCGACGCGACGCCGGTCGTCACCCACGAACGGCTGTACCTCGGAACGGACGACGGGACCGTCTCCGCCCTCGATCCCGCCACCGGCGAGGAACGGTGGCGGACGGCGCTGCCGGGCTCGCTCGAGGCCGCGCTCGCCCTCTCGAACGGCCGGCTCTATGCCGGCCACGCGGACGGACTCTCCGCGCTCGAAGCTGAAACGGGGACGGAACTGTGGACACACGAGACCGAATCGGCCGTCGTCGGCGCGCCGGCGATCGCCGACGGACGGGAGGGGGAACAGCGCCGTTCCGCGCTGGGCGAGGCCCCGGACGACGACATCCTCGAGTCGGAAGCGCCGTCGCTGCTCGACGCGGAGCGAGTTCGGGAGCCGGATCGACAGTGGGGAGCGACCGAGGAGCGAGTGTTCGCGGGGACCGCGGCCGGGACGGTGCTGGCGCTCGCGGCCGAGACGGGCGAGGAGGCCTGGACTGCGCCTGCTACCGGAGCGGTCGCTGGCGGACCGTCGATCGCCGACGGGCGGGTCTACGTCGGTGACGAGGGCGGAACGCTGCTCGCGCTTGACGCCGGTACCGGGCAGACGTGGTTCGCCTACGAGATCGGCGACGGCTTTACCACGTCGGTGACCGTGCTCCCGGCCGCCGAGACGACGTTCATCGGTGCCGACGACGGCTACTGTCACGTTACCGATACGACCGTCGGCCGGCGAAAGCTGCGCGGCTGGCTGTTCTCGCGGAAGGGGATCGAACTCGACGGCCCGATTCGCTCCTGTCCCGTCGTCGCCGGCGACGTGCTCTGCGTCGGCGACGCGACCGGCTCGCTCTACGGGATCGACGTCGACGACGCCGAACCGCTGTGGCAGTTCGCGGCCGACGACGCCATCAGCGGAACGCCCGCGCTCGCCGCCGAACGGCTCTACGTCGGTAGCGAGGCCGAACGACTCCACTGCCTCGAGTGGGACGCCGACGAACGCCCGTACTGAGACGCGGTCTCGGTTCGCCCCGTCGACGCGCCTTCACATTTCAATCCACTCCCTCACCTTCGATCGGCCCCGCCGCCTGCCCGCACTTTCACTTTCACTTCCCTGTTAACGAGGGTTTATGAGGGGGCCGGCACAACGAGGAAGTATGCCCGAATCAGATCTCGAGGAACTCCCCGGCGTCGGACCGGCGACCGCAGACAAACTTCACGATGCAGGCTTCGACTCCTATCAGAGTCTGGCCGTCGCCTCGCCGTCGGAACTGTCGAATACGGCCGATGTCGGCGAGTCCACGGCTGCGGACATCGTTCGCGCCGCCCGCAGTGCCGCCGACATCGGCGGGTTCGAGACCGGCTCGACGGTCCTCGAGCGGCGAAACGAGATCGGCAAGCTGAGCTGGCACATCGACGAGGTCGACGACCTGCTCGGCGGCGGCATCGAGACGCAATCGATCACCGAGGTATACGGCGAGTTCGGGGCCGGCAAGTCCCAGGTTACCCACCAGATGGCCGTCAACGTCCAGCTCCCACAGGAGGTCGGCGGCCTCCACGGGAGCGCCATCTTCATGGACAGCGAGGACACTTTCCGGCCCGAGCGGATCGACGATATGGTCCGCGGACTGCCCGACGAGGCCATCGACGCGACGCTCGAGGACCGCGACATCGAGGGCTCGGCGGACGACGAGGACGCGGTCGACGAACTCGTCGAGGACGTCCTCGAGAAGATCCACGTCGCGAAGGCGTTCAACTCGAACCATCAGATGCTGCTCGCCGAGAAGGCGAAAGAGCTCGCGGGCGAACACGAGGACTCGGAGTACCCCGTTCGGCTGCTCTGTGTCGACTCGCTGACCGCCCACTTCCGTGCGGAGTACGTCGGCCGTGGCGAACTCGCGGACCGACAGCAGAAACTCAACAAGCACCTCCACGACCTCGACAAGGTCGGCAACCTCTACAATGCCGCCGTCATCGTCACCAATCAGGTCGCCTCGAACCCCGATTCCTACTTCGGCGACCCGACCCAACCGATCGGCGGCAACATTCTGGGTCACAAGTCGACGTTCCGAATCTACCTCCGCAAGTCCAAGGGTGACAAGCGGATCGTTCGGCTGGTCGACGCGCCGAACCTGGCCGACGGCGAGGCCGTCATGCGAGTGCAGGACGAAGGTCTGAAGCCGGAATAAGCGTCTCCCGTCCGCTGTAGCCGTTCTGAGCCGTTTTATCGAGCACTGCCACGGTCCCCGGAGAGCGGGGAGTCCGCCCCGCCGTTGAACGCCGCCGAACCGCTACCCGCCGCCCGCGATGACGATCGCTTATAACTGAACGCCGATTCCCGCGACCCGTCGTCCGTCCGCGAGCGGAGCACTGATTCCCCGCGATCGTCCCTTCTCGACGCTCTGTCGTCCGCTCGTCCAGATGACGGAACGGCGATGACTGACCCGACCCGCGCTCAAACAGCCCCCGGCACGTCGGTCGGCCGGGTGTTCGTGACCTCGGTTTAGCCTCGCTGGCTGCCGAATCTCTTCGTTTCAGAAATCCTCATATAAGCTTTAGGTTGGCCTAAAAACCAGTACGCTTTTAATGTTTTAGGCTGGCCTAAAGTCTGCATGCCGACGAAGCAATTACCATTGGATCGGATCGAGCGGCAGTCACCGCGGAGAGGTGAGCGGGCGTGACCGACGGTGGATCGCCGTCCGAGCGGCTCCTCGCACAGCAGGCGCGTCGGGAGTCGAACGCGAGGACGTACCCCCGCTCGCTGCCGATCGCGATCGAGCGCGCCGAGGGTGCCATCATCGAGTCCGTCGATGGCGACGAGTACATCGACTGTCTGGCGGGTGCGGGGACGCTCGCGCTCGGTCACAACCATCCCGCGGTCGTCGAGCGAATGGAGGCCCTGCTCGAGCGCGGTCGGGCCGTCCACACGCTCGACCTGACGACGCCGGTCAAAGAGCGGTTCGTCGATCGCCTGCTCGAGAGTCTCCCCGACGAGTTCGCCGAGAACGCGACGGTCCAGTTTTGCAGCCCTGCCGGGACTGACGCCGTCGAGGCCGCGCTGAAGTTAGTGAAAACGGCCACCGGCAACCGATCGATGCTGGCCTTTCAGGGTGGCTATCACGGGATGACCAACGGCGCGCTCGGGCTGATGGGCGATACGGCGGCGAAAGAACCGGTTTCGGGACTGATGCCGGACGTTCACCATCTCCCGTTTCCCTACGAGTTCCGCTGCCCGTTCGGGCTCGGTGACGCGGACTGCTGGCGGACGAGCGCCGAGTACGTCGAGCGAACGCTCTCGAACCCGGAGAGCGGAATCGTCGACCCTGCGGGGATGATCCTCGAGCCGGTCCAGGGCGAGGGCGGCGCGGTGCCAGCGCCCGCCGAGTGGCTCCGGGAGATGCGCCGGATCACCCGCGAGCGCGACGTGCCGTTGATCGTCGACGAGATTCAAACCGGGCTCGGACGCACCGGCGAACTGTACGGCATCGAGCACGCCGACATCGTGCCCGACGTGATGACGCTCTCGAAGGCTATCGGCGGCGGGCTTCCCCTGTCGGTCGTCGTCTACGACGAGTCCCTCGATGTCTGGGAGCCCGGCGCACACGCCGGCACGTTCCGTGGCAATCAGCTCGGTATGGCCGCCGGCACGGCGACCATCGAGTACGTCCTCGAGCACGATCTCGAGACCCACGCCGCCGCGATGGGCGACCGGCTGCGGGACCACCTCGATGAGACGGCCGCGACCTTCGACGTCGTCGGCGACGTCCGCGGTCGGGGGCTGATGCTGGGAATGGAACTCGTCGATCCCGACGACGAGCGCGACTCGCTCGGTCGCTTCCCCGCGGACGGCGACCTGGCGTCGGCGGTCCAGTCGGCGGCGTTCGACCGCGGGCTGATCGTCGAGACCGGCGGCCGTGACGGCAGCGTCGTCCGGTTCCTCCCGCCGTTGACGATCTCGGCCTCGCGAATCGACCGGATCGGCGACATCGTCCACGAGAGTATCCGTGCGACCGTCGCGGACGATCACGACCGCGCGGAGGCGTCGGTATGACGAGCGATGGACTGGTCGGCCGGTCCCGTTTGGCACCCGACGAGCCGACGCCGCCGGCCGCCGCGGACGCCTTTCTCGGCGACCCGGCCGGAAACGCCGCCTACGAGGACGCGATCGACCGGGCACGCGACTGTCTCGTCGACTCGTTCGCAACGGTCGACGGACCCTACGCGGGGACCGACCACGAGACGCTCCGCGAGCGGATCGACGAACTGACCGTCTTTCCCGACGAGGGCGATCCGCTTGCGGCCGTCCTCGAGACGGTCGGCGAGGACGTGCTCGCGGACTCGGTTCGGGTCCACGACCCCGGCTGCGTCGCCCACCTTCACTGCCCGCCAGCGATCCCGGCGCTGGCCGCGGAGCTGTTGCTTTCGGGGACCAATCAGTCGCTGGACTCGTTCGATCAGGCCCCCGCGGCGTCCGTCCTGGAAGAGCGCGTCGTCGACGCCTGCTGTGACCTGTTCGACTATCCGGACGGCGCTGACGGCGTCTTCACCGGCGGCGGCACCGAATCGAATTTCCTCGGCTTGCTGTTGGCTCGCGACTGGTACTGCCGGACGCGGTTCGATCACGACGTCCAGACTGCGGGACTGCCGCCCGAGGCGACTGACCTCCGCCTGTGTTGCTCGGCGGCCGCCCACTTCACCGCCGAACAGGCCGCCCACCACCTCGGGCTCGGCGAGGACGCGGTCGTCACGGTCCCGACCGACGACGAGCGGCGGATCGATCTCGAGGCGCTGGACGAGACGCTCGCGCGACTCGAGAGCGAGGGCCGTCATCCGTTCGCGCTCATCGGGACCGCCGGCACGACGGACTTCGGCAGTATCGACCCGCTCGAGGAGGTGGCCGACCGGGCCGCCGAGCGCGACCTGTGGTTCCACGTCGACGCCGCCTACGGCGGCGCGTGTGCGATCAGTGACCGTCTCCGGCCGAAACTCGCGGGGATCGACCGCGCCGATTCGATCGGCGTCGACTTCCACAAGCTGTTCTACCAGCCGATCGGCTGCGGGGCCTTCCTGCTGCGCGACGGCGACCGCTATCGCTTCCTCGAGCGCAACGCGACCTATCTCAACCCCGAGCGCGACGACGCGGCGGGAGTTCCGAACCTCGTCTCGAAGTCGACCCGGACGACGCGCCGGTTCGACGCGCTGAAGCCGTTCATGACGTTCAACACCCTGGGTCGGACGGGCGTCGCCGACTGCGTCGAGTACGTCTGTGACCTGGCCGACGCCGTCGCCGCCGATATTCGAGCCGAACCGGCGCTGGAACTGTGCTGTGAACCCGCCCTGAGCGCGGTGGTCTTCCGGTATCGGCCGGACCGATCGGACACTGCCGCCCGCTCGTCGGGGTCCGACGAGCGACGCGAGTCCGCTTCCACGGCCGCTCTCGACCGGGTGAACCGCGCCATTCGGGACGAACTCTTGGCCGACGGCGAGGTCATCCTCGCTCGGACCGAGGTCGACGGCACCGCCGCGCTGAAGCTCACCCTGTTGAACCCGACGACGACGCGCTGGGACCTTCGAGCGGCGCTCCAGGCGGTCATCGAATACGGTGAGACGATCGAACGCGATCGAGGGACAATCGATTCCGCATGACTTCACGACCACCCACACGAACGCCGACCGACGAGCAACGCGTCGATGCGACGCGCATCGCACGCGACGCGACGATGCACAGCTTCCTGAACTGCTACTGCCACGAAACCGGGACCGGCGAGTTCGTCCCCGCGGCGGACGCACCGATCGACCGTGCGCCGGCGAGCGGGCTCGTCCTGCGGCTCCCGCTGGCCACCCAGGGAATCGAGTGCTTCGCCCCCGTCGCGTATCGATCCCCGACCGGCCGCCATCTGTTCGAGTTGCCCGCTTCCTACCGCTCCGGCTCCGACGGCGAGCCGGTCGAACTCGATTATGCGACGCTCGCGACGCTCGTGACGAAGGAACTCGAGCTTACACGCGGCGCGGACCCGAACCGCGACGACCTTCTCGAGCGGGTCGTTCGCTCCTGCCGGAACGTCGATCGATACGTCGACGCCCGCGCCGACGACGGCGAGACCCTGTACGGACCGGACTTCACGTTCCGCGAAGCCGAACAGTCGCTCGTCTTCGGCCACCTCCGCCATCCGACGCCGAAGAGCCGTCGAGGAATGGAGCGCGACGCCGAGCGCTACGCCCCGGAACTCGAGGGATCGTTCCGACTGCACTACGTCCGCGCGGACCCCGACATCGTCGAGAGCGACTCCGCGCGCGACGACTCCGCAGCCGCGTGGGTCCGCGAGGCCCTCCGCGACGATCCGGCCGTCGACGAATCCGTTCTCGAGGACTCCCTCGCCGCCGACGATATCCTCCTGCCGGTCCACCCCTGGCAGGCCGACCGCCTGCTCGAGCGGCCCGACGTACAGGACCTCGTTTCGGCGGGCAAACTCGAGTCGCTCGGCCCGCTGGGTCGCGAGTTCTACCCGACGACGTCCGTCCGGACGCTGTACGCACCGGCGGCCCCGTTCATGGTCAAGGGATCGCTTGCAGTCGAGATCACGAACTCGGTGCGGACGAACGAGCGGCCGGAACTCGAGCGCGGTGTCGCGATTTCGGACCTGCTGGCGACCGAACTCGGCGACGACCTGCGCGACCGTTACCCCGACTTCGACGTGGTTCGAGACCCGGCGTACCTGACGATCGATCCCGACGCGGTCGACGCCGATGGCGACGAGTCCGGCTTCGAAGTCGTCCTCCGGGAGAACCCCTTCCGGGGCGAGGACGCGCGGCGGGCGACGCCCGTCGTCGCGCTCTGCCAGGACGCGATCGGGGACGGCCGGTCCCGGCTAGGTCGGATCGTCGCCTCGATCGCCGACCGCGAGGGCCGCGACTCCGCCGCCGTCAGCGAGGAATGGTTCCGCCGCTATCTCGCGATCTCGATCCGACCGCTGCTGTGGCTCTACCTCGAGCGGGGGATCGGACTCGAGGCCCACCAGCAAAACAGCGTCCTCACGTTGGACGATGCGGGCTATCCCGACACGTTCCGCTATCGGGACAATCAGGGCTACTACTTCCCCGAATCCACCTCCGACCGGCTCGACGACATCTGTCCCGGCGTCGGCGAGCGAGCGGGCTCGATCTGTCCCGACGCGGTCGCCGACGAGCGCATCCGCTACTACGTCGTGCTCAATAACGGCCTCGGCGTGATCAACGCCTTCGGGACCGCGGGGCTCGTCCCGGAAGGTCGGCTGCTCGATGTCCTCCGCGAAGAACTCGAGTCACTCCGGGAGTTCGACCGACCGGGGACGTCGATCCTGGACCCGCTGCTCGAGTCCGAAACCGTCCCCTGCAAGGCGAACCTGCTGACGCGGTTCCGCGGCTTAGACGAACTCGACGCGCCCTCGCTGGCCGAGCAGTCGGTTTATGCCGACGTGCGGAATCCGCTGGTCGACCGGCCGGCGTCGGCCACCTCGGGAGCGTCGGAGGTAACCAGATGACGGCTCCCGAGCCGACTCGAGGCTCCCACGCGACGGTCGCCTCGGCGTACGACTTCGAGTACTACGACGAGACGATCGACTGCCACATCGGCTTTCGGCCGGTCTCGCTCGAGCGCGACCTCGGCCGCCTGCACGCGTGGCTGGGGTCGGAGCACGTCAAGCCCTACTGGGACCTCGACGAACCGCTGCCGACCTTCCGCGAGACGCTTCGGGAGAAACTCGCGGACGACCACCAGACGCTGTACGTCGGCTGTCTCGATCACGTGCCGATGAGCTACTGGGAGCGCTACTGGGCTGCGGCGGACGATGTCGCGGCGTACTACGACGCCGAGCCGGCCGATCAGGGAATTCACCTCCTGATCGGTCCGGAAGCGTATCTCGGCGAGGGGTACGCGGTCCCGCTGCTCCGTGCGATGGTCGCGCTCCAGTTTCGCCACCCCGAGACCGACCGCATCGTCGCCGAACCCGACGCCCGTAACGAGGCGGTTCTCGCGACCGCGAACCGGTGTGGTTTCGAACCGCGCCGCGAGTTCGAGTTTCGCGAAGCGGACAAGACCGCGACGCTCGCCGTCTGCACGCGCGAGCGGTTCGAACGCGAGGTCTGGCCGCCGACGGCGGACGGGGCCGACTTGCGATCCCCCGAGGTGAGCGACGGTGACTGAGCGCGGCGACACCCGTCCCGCTGCTGCCGACGGCGGCGACGAGCGCCCCGTCATCGACCGCGGTCACTACGATGTCCTCGGCATCGGCCTCGGCCCGTTCAACCTCGGGCTTGCGGCGCTGCTCGACGGCGCGGACGCTGCGCTCGACCTCGACGCGGTCTTCCTCGAGCGCGAACCCGAGTTCGCCTGGCACGAGGGGATGCTGATCGAAGGTGCCACTCTCGAGGTGCCGTTCCTCGCGGACCTGGTGACGATGGCCGATCCCACCAACCCACACAGCTTCCTCAATTATGCCCGCGAGCGCGACCGCATCTACGAGTTTTACTTCTACGAGACGTTCCAGATTCCGCGCCGCGAGTACGACGCGTACCTGCGCTGGGTCGCCGAGCGCGTGCCGACGACCCAGTTCGAGCGGGAGGTAACGAGCGTCGAATATGAGGGTGACGGCGATACCGCCGACGCAGCGGCCGGCGGTCCGTTCGTCGTCGAGGCCGTCGCCCCCGAGACGGGCCAGCGCTATCGCTACCGGGCCGACGACCTCGTTATGGGCGTCGGCTCCCGGCCCGCCCTGCCGGCGTTCGCCCGCGATCACGCCGACGGGACCGCTCCGCTGTTCCACACCGCCGACTACCTCGAGCGCCGCGCCGACGTCCTCGAGACCGATGCGATCACCGTCGTCGGCTCCGGGCAGAGCGCCGCCGAGGTCGTGCTGGACCTGCTCGAGCGCCAGTCGGGCCACGGCTACCGGCTCGACTGGCTCACCCGCTCGGACGGGTTCTTTCCGATGGAGTACTCGAAACTCGGGCTCCAGCATTTCACACCCGAGTACGCGCGGTACTTCTACGACCTGCCGCAGTCGCGCAAGGACGACCTGCTGGCCGACCAGGACCTGCTGTACAAGGGGATCGATCCCGAGACCAGCGAGCGGATCTACGATACGCTCTACGAACGCTCGATCGGCGACCGCGACCCCGACCCCGACTTCGGCATGCTTGCGACGACCGAAGTCCGCGACCTCGAGCGTCTTGCAGGCAGCTACTGGCTCGAGTGCGAACAGCGCCACCAGGAGCGGGCGTTCGCCCTCGAGACCGACGCCGTGATCTTCGGGACGGGCTACCGGCGGCCGACCCCGACGTTCCTCGAGCCGATCGCGGACCGCATCGCGTTCGACGATCGGGGGCGGCTCGCCGTGACTGCGGACTATCGCATCGACGGGGGGTTCGGCGGCCCGGACGACGACGCCGGCCGCGTGTTCGTCCAGAACGCCGAGTTGCACAGCCACGGCGTCGGGACGCCCGACCTCGGGCTGGGCTGTTATCGGAACGCGATCATCGTTGACCGACTCGCCGGGCACGAGATCTATCCCGTCGACCGGGACACCCTCTTTCAGGACTTCGACGTCGACCAGTTCGCCGACCACGCGTCGGTACACACCGACGTGCCGCAATCGCTGTCGCTCAACACGGAGTAACTCATGCAACACCCACGACACGACACCGAGACGGAGTACGGACTCGACGGAATCGCGACGCTGGATGATGTGCTGACAGCGGACCGCTGGACCGATGTCGGACGGGAACTGCTCGGGAAGATACTCCAGGAGTTCACCTACGAGGACATCCTCGAGCCGGAGCCGGTCGACGCCGCGCCGGCCGATGCCGACTCGGACGGCGAGTGGCGCACCTACGAGATCGATCTCGAGGGCGTCCGGTATCGCTTCGACGCCGTCGATCGGTTCTGGGATTCGATCAGCGTTCGTGCCGACTCGATCGAGCGCGACGCCGGCGACGGGTTCGAGTCCGCCGACGACCCCCTCACGTTCGTCGTCGACCTCGAGCCGACGATCGACATGGATTCGATCACCGCCAGTCATCTCGTCCGGGAGTACACGAACACGCTGCTGGCGGACGCACACATCGACGCCGACGAGACTGCCGCTGCCGACGAGGGCTCCGTCGGCACTGCGGCCGACCGGTCGGTCATCGACATGTCCTACGCCGAAATCGAGGGCGAGATGACCGGCCACCCGTGGCTCACGTTCAACAAGGGCCGGGTCGGCTGGGGGTACGACGACTACCGCGACTACGCGCCCGAGCGGTCCGAACCGATCCGGCTCTCGTGGTGTGCCGTCTCCCGCGAGGCCGCCGCGTTCGTGGGCGTCGCGGGCCTCGACCACGAGGCGCTCCTCGAGTCGGAGCTCGGCGACTACTACGCGGCGTTTCGGACCGAACTCGAGGACCGCGGGCTCGATCCCGACGACTACCTGTTCCTGCCGGTCCACGACTGGCAGTGGGAGAACGCGATCGTTCCCCTGTTCGGCCGCCAGCTCGCGACGGACGACATCGTACCGCTGGGGTCCGGTCCGGACGAATACCTGCCCATGCAGTCGATCCGGACGTTCGCCAACGCCGACGAGCCGGCGAAGCACAACGTCAAGCTCCCGATGCAGATCAGCAACACGCTCGTCTGGCGCGGCCTCCCCGGCGAACGCACCGAGGCCGCGCCGCTGGTCACGGAGTACGTCAAAGACGTTCGGGACGGGGACCCGTTCCTGCGCGACGAGTGCGAGGTCGTTCTACCCGGCGAAATCGCGGGCGTGAACTTCGATCACCCGACGTTCGACGCGCTCGAGGCCCCCGCCTACCAGTACACCGAACTGCTTGGCTGTGTCTGGCGCGAGAGCGTGACGGGCCTCATCGACGACGACGAGCGGGCGATGACGCTCTCCGCGCTGTTACACGTCGAGGACGGCGAGCCGGTCGTCTCGAAACTCGTCGAGCGGTCCGATCTCGACCTCTCCGACTGGCTCGATGAGCTGTTCGCCACGATGCTCCCGCCGCTCCTCCACTACCTCTATCGGTACGGAACCGCTTTCTCGCCACACGGTGAGAACACGATCCTCGTCCTCGAGGACGACCGCCCGGCCAGACTCGCCGTCAAGGACTTCGTCGACGACGTCAACGTCGCCGACGCGCCGCTCGCGGAGCTTCAGGACCTGCCCGACGACCTCGACGACGTGCTCCTCTCGGTTCCCCCGGAGGAACTACGCCTGTTCGTCGTCTACGGGCTGTTCGTCGGCGTCTATCGCTACCTTTCGGACCTGCTGAGTCGCCACCACGACTATCCGGAAACCGAGTTCTGGGGGCAGGTTCGGTCCGCGATCGAGGACTACCACGACCGATTCCCCGAACTCGAGGAGCGGTTCGAGCTGTTCGACCTGCTCGAGCCGACGCTCCCGAAACTGACGCTGAACCGCAACCGGATGATCGATATCGGCTACGGCGACCGCCCCGAGCGACCTCACGCGATCGAACACGGCACCGTCCCGAACCCCCTCTCCGAGGTCGATTCCCAGCGGTAAGCTACGGCCGGCACGATCCGCTCGAGTGAGACGCGACCACGTAGGGCGACCGCAGTGGCAGCGTGGGAGGTTCGCGGCGCTCCATCAGGGATTCCCTTGGTACTTCCCTTCGGCTGTATCGGCGGCGACCACCAGCCGAGCAGCCAGATCGCGGGCGTCCTCGGGGTCGAGGCCGGTGTCGACTTCGATGGGGCCGGATGTCCATCGGAGACCGACACCACTCCAGCCGCCCTCTTCGTGGACGCCTTCGACTTCGAGCGGGCCGTCGTTCAGATCCGCCCGGACGAGAACGCTGTTGAGATCACCGGGAACGGAACCGCAGTCCGTGACCGAGTACGTGCCGTCGTCGGTCAGGCTCCGATTCTCGATGATCGCTTCAGGAACGGGCGTGATGCCAGCCGCCGTCTGCGGAACTGCGGCGTGCGCAGCGACCGCAGCGAGGAACTGACGCCGCTGCATCAGGCGGCCACCCGGGTTGCGTCCGCGAGGTGACCAGCGGGTGTGGAGAACGGATCTCCGTCGTCGTTCACGTAGTCGGCGATAGAACGAGTGCCGGTATTGAACCGCTGAACGTGCTCGTTGTCACGAATAACGTGACTCGTCCCATCCGTCGTCAGGTAGACGTGGGACGTGCCGTCCGCGTTCTCACCCAGCCGGATATCGACCGGCCCGACGCTATCGCCGTTGTGAGCGATGCCTTCAATTGGGCTCGTCTCTGAATCCATCATGCTTCGGTAGCCTCCGAAGCACGGGGTCGGTGGATCCAACACCGGCCTCATCTTCTGTGAGGCATCCCGTGCTTCTCAATTACAGCTACACGAGGTATTACAATAAATGTTTTCCCATGGGTGAACGTTTGCTCATGAGTAAATCAATGGGCGTTGGAACGGTACATGGAAGTACGATGTGTACGAACAAGCAACCCGAGATGGCTCGGACGAGGGCGCTTCTCACGGAGCGTGATCGAGAGTTGCTTGCCTCAGCAGAGGGCGGAAATCGTCGCTATCAGTCTATTTCAGAGATTCGATCCCGAATCAACGAAGAACTATCTACCGACGTGAAAGTCCTCAAAGAGAATCATCCTGAACTGCTGGACGAACTTCGAGAGGTCGTCTGTGACGAGGACTGACGATTACAAGGTGACGCCCCGATCGGAGCGACTGGCCGGCCGCGTACAACTCCGAACCGTGATCTCGACGGAAGGCGACGAGTACTCGGTTTCACCTGACGAGGTGGCGCATTTCTCAAACGCAGTCCCATGCGTGCCTGCGGCTCGCGGTTCTACTCCGTCACGGGAATTCAGACCTGTTTGGCTCACACGAGAGACGGAACAAAGAGACCCGTCCGATCGACCACTGGTCACACCGTGGGCGGTTAGTCTTCAGTCGTCGTCTTGTCGACGTCGAGTTCGCCCTGGTAGATTTCCGCGCCGTCCTGTGCGACCTTCTCGGCGAGGACGGCACACTTGACACGCATCGGCGAGATATCGACGCCGAGCATGTCGATCACGTCGTCGCGGTCCATCTCGTGGAGTTCCGTGAGCGTCGTGCCCGCGAGTTCGCCCGAGAGCATGCTGGCGGAGGCCTGACTGATCGCACAGCCGTCGCCCCGGAATGCGACCCGTTCGATCGTCTCCCCGTCGTCGGCGAGTTGGACATCCATACGAATCTCGTCGCCACACATCGGGTTCTCGCCGATGTGAGTGAACGTCGGATCCTCGAGTTCCCCGTAGTTCCGGGGGTTCTTGTAGTGGTCGAGGATCTGCTGTCGGTACATATCGGAGCCCAGTCCCATCGGTGGATACGGATAGGCCAGTGAGTTGTAAAAGGGTTCCGGGGGCGAAACGGCCGCCCACGTCCCGATTCGACGGGATCAGGGCCATCGATCGATGCTCGGAAGTCGACGATCCAGCCACTGCCGCAGCCGGTGCTGACGGGCCTCGGTTCGAGGGCTGAGAGAAGCTGGTAGCGCGACGTCGAACCCCGGTCGACGGGTGGGTTCAGGCAGCCCTGGGTCTCGAACGGATCGCGTCCGGGAAGGCGGATGCGTCTCTCGTTTATTCCCGCGACGCAACGGATCGGCCGTCGGCCATCAGTTCCTCACTGCTCGCCTGTAACTTCCCCCTCGAACCGCTCGAGGTAGTCGCGAACGAACCCGGCGCGATCCGCAGCGAGGTCCCGACCGACGGCCGTGTACATCCGCGCTGGCAGGTCGAGAATCTTCTTGTGGACGTGGTTGTACTGGGTCGCGCCGGCGTCGGTGTCGTCCGCGGCGACCGGCCGGGCTGGGTCGTGGATCGGATCGCCGATCTCGCCGCCGTAGGCGAACACGCGGGCGATGCCGACCGCACCGAGCGCGTCGAGGTTGTCCGCATCCGAGACGAGTTTCGCCTCGAGCGTGGCGGGTTCGATGTCGTTCGAGTAGCGATGAGCGTGGATACAGTGCTGGACGCGTTCGACCGTCTCCGTCGCCGCGCCGCACTCGCGCAAGATCCGGCCGCCCTCCCGCATCCCCCACGTCGCGTGATCGTCGATCTCACCGCGGTCCTCCCTAGAGCGACCGATATCGTGGAGGGCAACGGCGAGACGGATCACGCGCTCGTCGACCGGTTCCGGCTGGCGGTCGACGAGGGTCTCGGCGAGCGTGTCGACCCGCTGGACGTGGTGCCAGTCGTGGGCCGGTGACGCGTCGTCGAAATACGGGCGTGCGCGGTCGCGAACTGCCTCGAGCATTACTGCGTGGTTCCGGCAGCCGGAAAATAAGTGTCCCGTCCGCGGGGTCCGGCGGCGGCCGGACTCCGTCGCATCGTGCCCGCGCTCGCGGTCACTGCGACGATGTCTGGACGATCGCGAACCAGAACTCCTCGATCGATCGGACGAACTCCACGAAGTCCTCGGGTTCGACCGGCTTCTGCATGTAGGAGTCCGCCTCGAGACCGTGCGACTGGACGATCTTCTCCCCCGCGTCGGAACTGGTGAGCACGATGACTGGGATTTCGGCCAGCACCGGGTCCTCTTTCAGTTCCGAGAGGACATCGATCCCGCTCTTGCCGGGCAACTGGGGCTCGAGGAGGACGATGTCCGGACACGGTTCGTCCGCGTACTCGTTTCGCTGATGGACGACATCGAGGGCCGAGTCCCCGTCGGGGACGACATGAATGGTGTTCAGCAGTTTCGCGTCCGCGAACTGTTCCTCGAAGAGTCGGCTGTCGCTGGGGTTCGGCTCGACCAGCAGGATATCGATTTGCTCCACAGTTCGCTCGCCTTCGGTGCCCATTTGGAGATGGTATCACGTGCGCGGGTAAAATATCCGTGTCACGCTCGCTGAACAGTCACCGGACTCATACCGGTCGGTTCGGCGCGGTCGCCGTCTCCGCTACCGCGACCGAATCGCGAGTCCGCGATCGGCCTGAAACCGTCGCGACGGCGAGCGGTCTATTCTTGGGTTCTCGAGCCGTGTACGGTATTTCTCCGGGCGGCGAACAATAGATATAAGTTACTATAGGCTGACAATCAGCATGGAAGCCGCTCTCCAAACGCGCGAGCGGAGGGGGCACGTCTCGATAATGCCCCGGGTGTAGAGGCACCCGAGACTGGCTTCCAATCCCCACGAGGGATTTGAAAGCATGACCGCATACATTCTACCGGGATATAAACATCCCGCCCGACGATGGAATCAACGCCACCAACCAGCGACAGCGCCCGATGATCGGGACCGGCCGCGGCGGCCACGGGGGTTGCGATGACGGGTCACGACGAGCGGGTCGATCCGGCCAGTACGAGGACGGAGCCGGCCGACGAGGCGGCTGACGCGACCGACTGGTCGCTNGGGGGTTGCGATGACGGGTCACGACGAGCGGGTCGATCCGGCCAGTACGAGGACGGAGCCGGCCGACGAGGCGGCTGACGCGACCGACTGGTCGCTTCCCGACTGTCCCGCCTGCGGCCGTCCCGTCTGGGTCGTGACCGTCAACGGCCCCAGCGACGCCACCGCCTCCCCCTGTGGCTGTTCCGTCCCGCCCGGCAGCCTCGAGCGCGAATAACCGGCCGCCGAGCACTCGTTTTTTGTCGTTGCTTGCCGAGACGGCCCTCGAGCGCCAGTGAAAGAGTCGTGCCTCGTGGTCAGCGTTCGCTTACGCGAACAGCTGGCGTGCGTCGTCGATGGCGCTGACCAACTCGTCGATTTCCGCCTTCGTGTTGTAGATGTAAAACGAGGCGCGCGCCGAGGCCGCGACGCCCAGTTTGTCGTGCAGCGGCTGGGTACAGTGGTCGCCCGCGCGGATCGCGACCGCGTGGTCGTTCATGATCGAGGCGAGGTCGTGGGCGTGGACGCCCGTGAGATTGAAGCCGACGAGGCCGCCGCGGTCGGGGCCGGGTTCGGGGCCGTAGATTTCGATGTCCGGGTCCGCAGCGAGTTGCTCGTAGGCGTAGCGGGCCAGCTCTTCTTCGTGGGCCTCGATGCGGTCCATGCCGATGTCTTCGAGGTAGTCGATGGCGGCGACGAGGCCGACGGCTTCGGCGATCTGTGGCGTGCCGGCCTCGAACTTCCAGGGGAGGTCGTTCCAGGTCGACTCCTCGTAGGTGACCTTCGTGATCATGTCGCCGCCGTAGAGATACGGCTGCATGGCCTCGAGAATCGCTTGCTTGCCGTAGAGGACCCCGATACCGGTGGGGCCGGCCATCTTGTGGCCCGAGAAGGCATAGAAGTCGGCGTCGATGGCGTCGACGTCGACGGGCCGGTTGGGAACGGCCTGTGCGCCGTCGATAAACGCCAGCGCGTCGTGGTCGTGGGCGATGTCGACGAGGTCGGAAACGGGGTTGACGGTGCCGAGCGTGTTCGAGACGTGGACCGCCGAGACCATCGCGGTGTCGTCGGTGATGATGTCGGCGGCGTGGTCCATATCGAGGCGGCCGTCGTCGTCGATCCGGATGTACTTCACGTCGGCTCCGGTGCGTTTACCGATCTGTTGCCACGTGACCAGCGAGGCGTGGTGTTCCATCTCCGTGAGGACGATCTCGTCGCCGGGTCCGAGTTCGTTCAACCCCCACGCGTAGGCGACCAGGTTCTCGGCTTCGGTCGTGTTCTTGGTGAAGACGATCTCCTCGCGGCCGCCGCTGGCACCGATGAACTCGGCGACGCGGTCGTGGGCCTCCTCGTAGGCGATCGAGGCCTCCTGGCTCAGGTGGTGAATCCCGCGGTGGACGTTGGCGTTGTACTCGCGGTAGTAGTCGCTCATCGCGTCGATGACCGGATCGGGCGTCTGGGTCGTCGCCGCGTTGTCGAGATAGACGAGTTGCTCGCCGTTGAACTCCCGCTGCAGGATCGGGAACGCCTCTCGGATCGTGCCGACGTCGAGCGCCTCGAGGTTCTGTTGACTCATTGGTGACTAGCAGGGACCGAACACAAAACACTCCTTCGGTCCGGTGATGGCCGTGTCTCCGGAAGTGCATTCGTGCGGCACGAATCCCCCGTTGATGGGCGATCGATGGCAGTGGCCGTGCCCGTCGCGATCGGCTACGATCGGTTCAATCGCGCCGATCTCTAGAACTCCGCGTCCACCCCGAGTGCCGGCTTCGTCGCGGCTTCGGCTCCCGTCGCGGAAAATCGGTCTCCGTCGCGCTCGACCGGTCGCGGCCGGTGCTCGGTTCCGACTGCCTCACTGCATCTGCAACAACTGCGCGTGCAGCGTCGTCCCCACTTCGAGGACGTTTGCCTCGTCGATGAAGCCCTCCTCGACGGCGAGTTCGACGGCGCGGGTGCCGACGATGTTGGCCACGTCGGCCTGCGCGAGGCTTTCGATCGCCGCGCGCTCGTCGACCGCATTGGTGCCGTAGAACTCCTCCGTGACGGTCAGCGAGAGATCGCCTTCCTCGAAGGTCTCGCCGAGGACGTCCTCGTCGCAGACGGCCACCAGCATCCCTTCTTGAGTCTGCCGTTCGTTGACGATCATCGGATCACTCGAGTTCCCACTCGCGATCCTCGTCCTCGTCGTCGGTGCCGATATCACCCAGTCCGAGGTCCTCGAGGCCGATATCGCCCTGCTGGGGTCGCGACTGCCGTCCGGCTCCGAGTCCGGGCTGGCCGCCGGCCCCCGGACCGGCACCCATACCGCCGGCACCCCCGGGGCCGCCCTGGCCGCCACCGAGGCTTTCCTTACGGTCGTCCATCATCTCCTGTTCGGCCCGCTCGCGCATCTGATTCGCTTCATCGGCGATCTCCTCTGCCTGGTCGAACTCGCCGAGTTCCTCGAGAATCTCGGCTTTCGTCTCGAGCACCTTGGCGTTGCGCAGCCCCAGCCGGATCGCGTTGTCGACGCAGTTGAGCGCCTCCTCGGACAGCCCACGCTCCGAAAGGAAGAACGCGCGGTTGAACCAGCCCGCGGCGAAGCGCTCGTCGATCTCGATGGCGCGCTCGGCGTGCTCCAAGGCCTCGCTCGTCTCGCCGAACTCCCAGAGGGCGTAGGCGAGGTTGGTCTCGGCGGTGGCGGCGTGCTCGCTCGAGTCATCGATGCGCAGTGCCTCGCGGTGGGCCCCGATCGCCTCGTCCCACTCCTCGAGTTCGCCGTGGGCGACGCCCTTGTTCACCCACGCCTCCTGCTCGAGTTTGTCGTCCTCGGCGTAGCGGGCGGTTCGCTCGAAGGCGTCGGTGGCCTGCTCGTAGCGGTTGATCTGCATGTAGTTCAGGCCGACGTCGAGCAGTTCGCTCGCATCGACGTCGTCCTGGTCGATGTTGTGCTGGTCGAGCGTGTCGGTGACGACACGGGAGTCGACGGGGTCGACCTTCGACGGGTCGACGCCGAGCTCCGGCGGGTCCAGGTCGAACTCCTCGTACGGATCGCCGAACCCCTCTCCCTCGGAGAAGCGATGGTCGCGATCGTCGTCTCGGTCGGTCATGAATTGAATGTCGCGGCGACGACTGTTAAGGGCTGCGACCCCGGTATCGGCGGCGTTTCGCTGTCCTCGGGTGCTGGCGGACCCCGACTCTCAGACGCGCTCGCCGAGGCGTCTGGTGACCCCGCGGAGCGACTGCGTCACCGCCGCCGGATGTGGCAGCCCGAGGCGATATCGGAGCCGGTCCTGTCGTTTGAGCGGCTCGAACACGGCGGGCTCTCTGAGGTCCCAGATCTGTGCCCGCCCCCGTCCGCCGCGTCGATCGAGGACAGCGTTGGCCGCGCGGCGACCGGCCTCGTTGGCCGACTCCATTGAGGCGAGATCGGAGTTCGTTCGCACGTAGTCGCTTGCCAGCGTGAGGTTCCGGACGCCGACGTCGGCCGGTGGCCGGTTCCGGAGCGACCCCACGGTATTGATCAACAGCGGTGAGCGGTTCTCGACGCCGTTTTCGGTCTCGATGATCGACGGGTCAAGGAACCAGTCGACCAGCATGTCGTCCCGCAGCCGCTGGTCGACCGCGTTCAGGTGGGTCTTGAGCTGCGCCCAGATCTCTTCGGCAATCTCCTCGCGCGTACATTCTCTGGCCGGCTTCCCGTGGACGATTCCCGGCGTCTCCCAGTCCGAGGCGATCACCGATAGGACCCCTGCGACATCGTCCGGACCGCGCCTCTCGAGGTCGTAGTCGGTCCAGAACTGACGCTGTGAGATCGAGGTCAGTGCCCACGGAGCGTCCGCGTAGACCTGGTGACCCCGCGTCAGTTCGACGTCCTCGGAGAGGTAAAACTGGATACCGTTCATCCAGGCCGTCTCGAGGTGCTCGATCCGGCCCAACGCCGGCGCGGCCCGGCGCAGTTCGGGCGTGACGAACGCGGGGGCGACCTCCACCGGCACGGCCAGCACAAACTCGTCGGCCGCGACCGTCCGCCCGTCGGCCAGTTCGACGCCGGTGATCCGTCGTCCGTCGAACGCGAGGCCCCGTGCAGGGGTGTTCGCCCGGAACTCGACGCCGAGCGTCTCGAGGTGGCGGACCCACGGATCGATCCAGGCCTCGTTCGTCGGCGCGTTCAGGATTCGCTCGGTCGGCTCGCTCGGGTCGAGTTGGCCGAACAGCAACTGCAGGTAGATAGTGCCGACCGTTCGGGCGCTGCCGACCTGCGGCCGGAGCGCGACGAGTGCCTGCGTGGCGTAGGCGAGTCGGTCGCGAAACTCCGCTGAGCGGTTCTCGGCGTCGATGAACTCCCACCAGGAGATGTCGTCGAGTTCCGCTTCGCGTCGCTGTTCGCAGGCGGTCAGCAGGTACAGCAGGCGCTCGAGCAGGAAGCGAACGTCATCGCGGGGCAGATCCTCGGCGAAGGCCGGCCGCAGCGCCTCGAGCCAGCCGCGCAACGAGTCGGGCGTACTGGTCTCGGCGATCCGCTCCGGAGCCGTCGTACTCGCGATGAGCGTCGCCTCGGTCTCGACAAGGTTATCCGCGACCGTCCCACCGTCGGTCGGAATCCGCTCCATCGTCTCGACGACGTGGCGGTAGAACGCCGGGAAGAAGCGAAAGCCGTGTTCGCCGTGCAATGCCGCCGACTCGTCCGCGATCGGCATCGATCGAGCCTTCCCGCCGAACCGGTCGTTCGCCTCGAAGACGGTCACGTCGAGCCCGCGCTCGGCGAGTTCGTGGGCCGCGGTGAGACCGCCGATACCACCACCGAGTACGGCTACGTCGGTCATTGGCGGCCCTCGGCGTCCGCTCCGGATAACGGGCGTCCCTAACCACGAACCCCTCGAGCGCGGTCGCGGTCGTCACGACCCCGTCGCCGTCAGTATTGAGTGCGCCGCCCGCGACGGTTCGGCTATGCGACTGTTCGTCAGCGTCGACCTCCCTGACGACCTCGCCGACCCGGTCGCCGACCTGCAAGACGAGTTCGCCGACGCCAGCGGGCTCGACTTCACCGATCCCGAGCAAGCCCATCTCACGATGAAGTTCCTCGGCGAGACCGACGAGGACCGACTACCTGCCCTCGAGCGGGCGCTATCCGCTGCGGTCGACGACGCCGATGTCGATCCCTTCACGGTGCGCTACGGCGGGTTGGGGGTCTTCCCGAGTCTCGACTACATCAGCGTCGTCTGGCTGGGCGTCGAAGCGGGCGGCGAGGAACTCACACGGCTTCACGAGGCTATCGAGGACCGAACGACGGCGATGGGGTTCGATCCCGAAGACCACGAGTTCACGCCCCACGTCACGCTCGCGCGGATGCAACATGCCGGCGGAAAGGACCGCGTACAGGACCTCGTCCGGGAACGCGAGCCGACGATCGGCGAGGCTCGCGTCGACGAAATCCGCCTGACGGAGAGCACGCTCACGGACGCGGGACCGGTCTACTCGACCGTCGAGTCGTTCCCGCTCGGGTGAGCCTCGAGCCGCCCGGAACTGTGCAGTGGCGAGCGGCCGCCGCTGGGATCCCGGTCCGGAACCGTGGCTGTCCCCGTAGTCGGAGCGTATCGCATCTCGGCCGGCTGTAGTCGGACACTACGGACGGTGGTCTCAAGGACCGGTCTCGCATACCGACCGCGGAACGATGGGACCCGGACTCGACGAACGCTCGTCGGGCGGTTCGCGCAGCCCGTGGCACGTTACCCGCCGCGAGGCACTCCTCGCACTCGGCGGCGCGGCTCTGACTGCCTCGACCGATCCATCGAGGACCGCGATGGCGGCCGATCGCAGCCGCGACGGACTCGTTCGCGTTCGCGTCTATCCCGGTCGCGTCCCCTTCCCCGCCCGGGCGTGGTACGGAATCGACGACCTGCGTCGCGACTGGCCGACGCCACTCCGAGACGCGCTTTCGGCCATCGAGGGGGCGTTCGATCAGGTCCGCGCCTACGCCCGCGACCGCTCCCGGCTCGAGAACATCGAAATACGCGTCGAGCGCGGCGCTCCGATCCGATTCTCGCAATCATCGATGCCCCTCTCGATCGACGCCGTGCTCCCGTCGCTGCGGTGCCTTCTCGAGCGGTTTCGCGACCGCATACGGACCCGAAACGCGCTCACCGGACGATGCTGTCACGTCCTCCTCGAGTGGTCGCCGCTGAATTATCGCATCGGCTACGGCGGGGCGCTGGCACCGCATTCGATTACCGGCGAGGCCGACGGCAGCAACACCGGTGACGCACAGGCGGTCGTCAACGTCGGCGCGACTGAGCGATGGGATTCGCGGCCGGTAACCCGGAATATGGCGATCCACGAGGCGATCCACACGTTTCTCCCGGACGATATCGTCGCGTCGATCGGCGATGCGCACTGCGATCACGAACTCGGGACCGCCGTGCGAACGGACGCGGAGACGCTCGAGATTTCCCCAATCGCGACCGCCTACGCCGGTCCCGACCGGATCGGCGGCGGGACCCGGTTTCACGGCACCGGCTGCTGCGATCGAAGCCGGTTCTCCCGCCACGACGGCATCGACGGCATCGAGAACTGGACCTACACGACCGCGCTCAGCGCGGCGACGTGTGAGGGTGTGGTACGCCATCTCGAGCGACAGTTCGAGGGCTAAGCCCCGTCGTTCGGCGGAGCGATGTCGGCCCTGCGGTCGTCCGTGGCGGTGTCACCAGTCGGAGGCGGCCGGCGGCCGTGGCCGGCGATGCCCTGCAAGATGGACAAGATTTTATGCCAGCGTAGGCTACGTCCGGCTACTATGGGTAAGAAATCGAAGGGCAAGAAGAAGCGACTTGCCAAACTCGAGAACCAGAACAGCCGCGTGCCGGCCTGGGTTATGATGAAGACGGACATGGACGTCCAGCGGAACCCGAAGCGACGCAACTGGCGGCGTAACGACACCGACGAATAACGATGAGTGCAAGTGATTTCGAGGAACGCGTCGTCACCGTTCCGCTGCGAGACGTCAAGAAGGGAGCCAACCACGAGGCCGCCGACTACGCGATGCGACTGGTCCGCGAACACCTCGCGAAACACTTCGCGGTCGACGAGGATGCAATCCGTCTGGACCCCTCGATCAACGAGGAAGTCTGGTCGAACGGCCGTTCGAACCCGCCGCGAAAGCTGCGCGTTCGCGCAGCCCGTTTCGACGAAGAGGGTGAGGCCGTCGTCGAAGCCGAGGTCGCCGACTAAACTTGCAACGCCTCGCATTCGCCGGGTCGGCCTACGTCGGCGTCTTCGCCCGTGCGACCGACTCGTGCGTCCTCGTTCGCCACGACGTCGACGACGACGTTGCTGCCGACCTGACAGACGAACTCGAGGTACCCGTCATTCAGACGACCGTCGGCGGCTCCTCGACGGTCGGCGCGCTAGCCACCGGTAACGAGAACGGCCTGCTCGTCAGCGCTCGCGTTCTCGAGTACGAACGCGACCGACTCGAGGCAGCGGTCGACGTCCCCGTTGCCGAACTGCCGGGCAGCATCAACGCCGCCGGCAACGTCGTGCTGGCGAACGATTACGGGGCCTACGTTCATCCGGACCTGCCCCGCGAGGCGGTGCAAATCGTCGCGGACGCCCTCGAGGTTCCCGTCGAGCGCGGCGACCTCGCGGGTGTCCGGACCGTCGGTACCGCCGCGGTCGCGACCAACACCGGGGTGCTCTGTCATCCCAAAGCGACCGACGCGGAACTCGACGTTCTCGAGGATGCCCTCGACGTTCGAGCCGATGTCGGCACCGTCAACTACGGCGCGCCGCTGGTCGGCTCCGGTCTGATCGCCAACGAGGCCGGTTACGTCGTCGGCGAGGACACCACCGGGCCGGAACTGGGCCGGATCGAGGACGCGCTAGGCTATCTGGATTGACGCCGAGCCGCGACCCGTTTCTCAGTCCTCCGTTTCTTCTCGAGCCGCCGCGACCGACGCCGTTCGCGCAACGCGGCTCGCGCGGGCCGTCTCGGACTCTCCGACCGGCGGCGCTCTGTACTCGAGACCCGAGCGGGAGCCTCTCACCGCCGCTCGAACCGATGTAACACGACGTCGCTGTCGTCGTCCCACTCGAAGTCCTCGTGGACGCGCTCGAGCAGCCGCCGGTACCCCTCGAGGTCGTCCATCCCTTCGGCCCGTGCGTCCTCGTCGGTCAGTGCCCCGAGCGTTCGGTCGCGGATGGCGGTTACCTCGAATGTCGTCCCGTCGATCGCGAACGTGTCCCCTTCGTCGGCGTACCGGTGGCCGCGATGGATCTGGGTAACCTCCCCTTCGAGGGCCTGTGTTCGCATTCGCTCGCTGGGCAATAACTCGTCGGCGTCGAGATCGCTCATGCCAGCGGCTTCAGCCCCGCGGGTTAAAATCGTTGACCCTCCGCTCGTCGGGAGATCGACGCGCGCTGGCCACTCTCGTTGCCGTCGTCGGCGGTTGCGACCGCTCGAAAGGGAAGGGAAGATTCTTCCGACTGCCTGCCGGAGGAATGGGTATGAGTCAATTTACGGTCAGTGGTCGGTTCAAGAGCCGCGACGGCTTCGCGGAGTTCGAGACGACCATCGACGCCGAGAACGAGAACGTCGCTCGCGAACACACCTACACCCAGCTCGGAAGCCAGCACGGGCTGAAACGTAGCGAAATCGAACTCGAGGAGGTAGCCCAGCAATGAGTCAGCAGCAACTTCAGCAACTGTCCCAGGAACTGCAGGAGATCGAAGAACAGATCGAGACCCTCCGGACGAACGTCGAGGCCGTCCAGCAGGAGAAAACCGAGGTCGACGAGGCAATCGAGGCCCTCGACACCCTCGAGACGGGATCGACCGTGCAGATGCCGCTTGGCGGCGGTGCCTACCTGCGCACGACCATCGAGAACATCGACGAAGTGATCGTCGACCTCGGGGCCGACTACGCCGCGGAGTTCGAGGAGGACGACGCCGTCGACGCCCTCGAGAACAAGAAAGAGCACCTCGACGACCAGATCGACGAACTCAACGCGGAGATCGCGGAACTCGAGACCGAGAGCGACGAGCTCGAACAGCAGGCCCAGCAGCTCCAACAGCAGGCGATGCAACAGCAGATGCAGGGCATGGGCCAGGGGCAGCCCGACGAATAACGCGGCGTAGGGACTCCCAGTATCCATGTTCGATAATTTGAAGGATAAGCTCGGTAGCTTCCGGAAAGACGCCGAAGAGGCCGCCGAAGAGAACGTCGAGGCGGTCGACGAAGACGAACACGAGGACGAAGAAACCGAGGCGAACGACTCGGTGTCGACGGACGCGGAAGCGACCGATACGACCACCGAACCGGCGGCCGCCGAGCCGGCGGCCGCTGCGGTGGAGCCGGATTCGGAACCGGAACCGGAACGGGACGCCGTCGACCGGGAGTCGGCGACCGAATCCGAGCCCGATTCGCCCGAGTCCGCCGATCCCGAGCCGGAGGTGGACGAGGCCGATCCCGGCGAAGCGCCGGCCGAGACGGCGACGTCCGAGGCGGAGCCGCCCCTCGAGGAGGACGAATCGGACGACGCCGACGACGGCGGCCGGACGGGACTCGGTGCCCGAGCCAGATCCCTCTTTACGGGGTCGTCAGACGCCGAACCGGCGTCGGAGGAGGCGGCTCCCGACGAGGAGCAGACCGCTGAAGCGACGCCTGACGCGGAGCCGACCGAGACGGCGGCCGTCGACGAAAACCCGGACGCTGCGGCGGCCGGTGAGGCCGCCACGGCTCCCGACGAGGCCGAGCCAACCAGCGAAGACACCGAGACCGGAGACGACGACGCCGATGCCGATGGCAACGCGACGGGGTTCGGGACGAAGGCCAAATCCCTCGTCAAGGGGAAGTTCGTCATCGAGGAGGAGGATCTCGAGGGCCCGCTACACGAACTCGAGATGGCCCTGCTCTCGAGCGACGTCGAGATGGGCGTCGCAGAGGAAATCCTCGACAACATCCGCGACGAACTGGTCGGCGAGACCCGTACCTTCACCACCTCGACCGGCGAGGTCGTCGAGGAGGCGTTGTACAACGCCATCTACGACGTGATCAGCGTCGGTCAGTTCGACTTCGACGAGCGCATCGCCGCCGCGGACAAGCCGATCACCATCATCTTCACCGGTGTCAACGGCGTCGGAAAGACCACCTCGATCGCCAAACTGAGCCGCTATTTCGAGGAGCGCGGCTATTCGTCCGTGATGGCAAACGGCGATACCTACCGCGCCGGGGCTAACGAGCAGATCCAGGAACACGCCGACGCGCTGGACACGAAGTGTATCAGCCACGAACAGGGCGGCGATCCCGCGGCGGTGCTGTACGACGCCGTCGAGTACGCCGAGGCAAACGACATCGACGTCGTCCTGGGCGATACGGCGGGTCGGCTCCACACCGACGAGGGTCTGATGGACCAACTCGAGAAGATCGGCCGTGTCGTCGATCCGGACATGACGCTGTTCGTCGACGAGGCCGTCGCCGGGCAGGACGCGGTCAACCGCGCCCGCGAGTTCAACGAGGCCGCGGAGATCGACGGCGCGATCCTGACGAAAGCCGATGCCGACTCCAACGGCGGCGCGGCGATTTCGATCGCTCACGTGACCGGCAAGCCGATCCTGTTCCTCGGGGTCGGTCAGGGCTAC
>NZ_AOII01000039.1 GCF_000337615.1 Natrinema pallidum DSM 3751 | reverse complement strand
CTCGCGCCATCAGAGATGTGTATAAGAGACAGCCCTCTCGACGAACGGTTCTCGCGTCGATCGCGACGACCGCGGCGGTCGCCACGGGTGGGTTCGAGTCCGACCCGAGCGGCGTGACCGCCCCATCGCTCGAGTCCGGCATCGTTCCCGCGGATCGGCACGACTGCAGCGATGTCGAGCGCCCCGAGCCCGACCGGACCGATAGTGCGGACACACTCGAGTCGCTGCCGTATCCAGCACCGCCGTCGAAGGCGAACGCCGGCGGGGACCGCAGTCCGGCAGCCGGCTCGCGATCGTCGGCGGTGTACGGTGTGAGCCGGTACGTCACCGAGTTCGAGCGGGCGTATCGACGGAACGCGTTTCTCGCCCGGTACGGGTCGCTGGCACGGACCGTCACGCTTCACCGGACGGCGTACCGGACAGCACCGATCGATCCGGCCGGAACCGGGGATGCCGTTTTGGTGGCGATTCGCTACAACCTGACGAAGGGGACGCGCCAGTCGTTCGCGGACCAACGCACCGAGTGGGATGTCCGCGTCGTGTACTATTTCGATGAACGCATCCTGCTCCGGGCGCGGTACAACGGCGTCGCCGAAGAGTTGTCGTTCGATCCCGACCCGCGGACTCACGGAACGCTCGTCGCCTGCGTCGACTGACCGCCCATCAAGTAGACTGCCGGTCGGGACGCGCTCGTGGAGTGGCTGCCCGTGTGGGATCACCGGCCGATCGGGGACATATGACGGGTTACACGGTACCGGGGACGATTGCCGCTATCACCGACGCGTCCGTGCTGGGAGCGATGCCGGCTGGCGCGTTGTGGCGTGCTGTCGTCGGTTTCCGTTCGGTACCGTCGACGGCGGGCGTCCGAGGGTGCAACACTTGCCGGTGAAAGCGATCCACGTCATGATTCGCCGAGTTACGCGGGTGTATAGTCGTGGGGTGGTATTACCCGCTAAACGATGGTCTGCCAAACGAACGCCCGTGCTGCGGGACGCGTCGGTACTTCTGTCGCCGGACGAACGACGAGGTGGTTCGCGTGAATACAGTCGAACAACACAAACAGGAGAAACACCCGCTGGATGTCGTCGACGATGTCTACGACTACGCCGACGCGGCACTCTCCTTCGAGGAGATCGAAGCGCGCGCCGGCGGCGGCGAGTGGGAGCGCCTGAAGTGGGCCGGCATGTACGCCCAGAAGCAGGAGGGCTACTTCATGATCCGGACCAAGGTTCCCGGCGGGAAGCTCACGCCGGAACAGGCCGAAGTCATCGGCGAGGTCACCGACGACCTCGCGGTCGCCCCCGAGGAGTACGGCGGCGAGGAACAGAACGACCTCTGGGGCGACGCCTACCTCGATATCACGACCCGACAGGACATCCAGAAACACTGGATTCGCGTCGAGGACGTGCCCGAGATGTGGGACCGGTACGACGAGGTCGGCCTGACGACGGTCCAGGGCTGCGGTGACTCCGCCCGGAACGTCCTCGGATGTCCCGCGGCCGGCCTCGACGATCACGAGTGTTTCAACGCCCAACCGGTTATCGAGGCCGTCTCGGACTTCTTCACCGAGAACCGCGAGTACGCCAACCTTCCCCGGAAGTTCAAGATCACGATCACCGGCTGCGCCCACGACTGTGCCCAGTCCCAGATCAACGACGTCGGGCTCGTTCCCGCGAAAAAGGAAATCGATGTCTCCGGCGAAGCCGGAGGCTCGTCGGACGAGTCCGACGGTGGCCAGCAGCTCTACGGCTTCCACGCCCGCGTCGGCGGCGGTCTCTCCGACGGCCCGCGGATGGGATCGGAACTCGATGTCTTCATCAAGCCCGAGGACGCCGTCGAGTTCTGCCGCGCCGTCGCCCAGACGTTCAAAGAACTCGGCGACCGCAACAACCGCGGCGTCTGTCGCATGCGGTATCTCGTCGAGCAGTTGGGGGCCGAGACGTTCGAGGAAGCCGTTCGTGACCGCTGTACGGTCGACCTGCCGACCGGCGGCCAGAACCTGACCGTCGGCTACCAGGGCGACCACGTCGGCGTCCACGAACAGAAACAGGACGGACTCAACTACGTCGGCTTCAACGTCATCGCCGGCCGCATGGGCGGCGACGAGTTCGCCGCAGCCGCCCGCGCCGCCGAGAAGTACGGCACCGAGGACGCCTCCGTTCGCCTCGCAACCGACCAGAACTTCCTCATCACCCACATCCCCGACGAGAACGTCGACGACCTGCTGGCGGAACCGTTCGCACAGGAGTACAGCCCCGATCCCGGGCCGTTCTCGCGGGGCGCGGTCGGCTGTACGGGTAACGAGTTCTGTAACTACGCCATCATCGAGACGAAAAAGCGGACCAAGCGCTGGGCTCGCGAACTCGACGACCGCATCGACGTGCCCGACGATATCGAGGCCATACGGATGCACATGTCCGGCTGTTCCGCGTCGTGTGCCCAGCCACAGATCGCCGACATCGGCTTCCGGGGCGAGACCGTCAAACTCGAGGACGAGGACGACATCGTCGAGGGAATGGACTTCGGCCTCGGCGGCTCGCTCGGTGCTGACAACGAGTTCCTCGACTGGGTCGAGAGCGCCGTCCCCGCCGACGCCGTGATCCCGGCCTTAGAGCAACTGTTCGAGGCCTACTCCGCCGACCGCGACGAGGGCGAGACGTTCTACGAGTGGTGTCGGGGCGTCGACAACGAGCAACTCCGGACGATCATGCAAGGGGCCGACGCGCCGGTCGCACGGGGTGTTGCCCATGGGGACTGAGGGCGAGGACGAACGTAGTGAGTCCTCGGATCGAGCGAGCGGCGAGGACGACCGCCGATTCCCCCACGTTCCGGCCTCGGACGACGATGGCGACGCTGTCGTCGTCCCCGACGCCGAGGGTAGCGCGTCCCGATCCCGGGCGAACACCGACCACGCTCGAGCGGGTGCCATCGCGACCGACGGCGGCGCGAACGCGGCGGGCGACAGTTGCTCGCCCGACACCTGCACCTGCGGCGAGAAGACCGCTGAACCGGCGGCCGAATCGACCGGCGATAAACGCGTCGCCACGGACGGAGCCGGCGCGGCCAACGTCGACGAGATGGGCGATCTCGGCGACCTCGAGTTCACCGAGCCCGCCGAGGACGTCAGCCAGGACGTCTACGACGACGCACCCGATACGCGCGTCGGGGTTCCCGAGGGCGTCGATCTGGAGACGCCGGAGTACGCGATCCGGTCGCGGATGAACGACATCGAAACGCCCGACGAGAAGACCTGGTTCATGGAACTGGACGAGGCGGTCATCGACGAGGGTCGCTGTATCCAGTGTGGGACCTGTGTCGCCGCCTGCCCGTCGGACTCGATCGGCATCGGCGACGACGGCCACCCGGAACTGGTCAAGATGTGTACGGGCTGTTCGCTGTGTTGGGACTTCTGCCCCCGCGGCGGCATGCGCTACGAGCGCCAGTGGAAGATCACCGGCGGCGAGGACAACGTCACGGGTGCCGGCGACCCGATCACGGAGTTCTCCGCGACGGTCGAGGACGACTGGACCGACGGAGCTCAGGACGGCGGCGTCGTCACCGGTGTCCTCGCGACGCTGCTCGAGGCGGGCGAGATCGACGGCGCGCTCGTCGCCACCGAGAGCGACGAGGAGGCCTGGAAGGCCGAGAGCTATCTCGCGACGACGACCGAGGAACTCATCGCGAACGCCGGCACCGTCTACAACCAGACGATGGCGCTTGGCAACCTCGACCTCGAGCGCTGGGAACACAAGCTCCCGGACAAGTCCTGGGACGACCTCAGCATCGCGATCGTCGGCACGCCCTGTGAGATCGAGGGTATCCGCGCCCTGCAGGACTTCGAGTGGGATTACCAGGCCCAAAACGAGGGCATCCGCGCGGTCGACTACACGATCGCGCTGATGTGTACGAAGAACTTCAACTACCACAGCCTCATGGGCGAGCAATTGGAGGCGCAACGCGGTATCTCGCCGTCGGAGATCGGCAAGATGGACGTCCTCGACGGCAAGATGATGGTCTACGACCACGACGGCGAGATGATCGTCGAGGAAGACATCGAGAACTTCCACGACGCCGCCCTCAAGGGCTGTGACGAGTGCGCCGACTTCACCGGCTTCTGTTCGGACATCACCGTCGGCTCCGTCGGCTCGAGCGACGACTACTCGAGCGTCATCATCCGCACCGAGCAGGGCATGAAGGCCTGGGAGCTGACCGAGCCGACCCTCGACTACCACGACTTAGAGGACAAATCCGCGGTCGGCAAACTCCAGGGCTGGGACAAGAAGAAGGCTTTCGAGAGCTTAGAACGGCCCTTCGATCCCGACGCGCCGCGGTTCATCGAGTACACGGACCACGCCGAGAATTACGGCACCGAGCTGAACCCCCACGACTACGGTCACTGAGCGGCTCGGACTCGAGTCCGAGTTCGGCCTCGTCAGTGATTTGCGGTCGGTCTACTGTTTCCTCGAGGGAAGTGCTGGGAGAGGACACGGTCACGCAGAGAATCCGGTGATCCGATTGCTCGGCCCAGATGCGGCCGTTCGCATTGGACTTCGTTTTGACGGCACAACTCCGATCGAAGTGCCTAGTTAGCTGAATTGTGGCGCTACTCCCCCGTCCTCAGCGAGCGTCATCAGAACGCAAAGCGTGCTGATTGGCAGTCCGGAATCACGGATTTCTGCCGACGTCCGAAGGCGCGAGCAGGGAGGGGTCGTTTTCGATGGACATCGTGTTCCGTATTGAACGCTCTCTTTACACATTCACTAAACCGCTTCTGCCTCGCATCCGTGGCAGTTGTGTCTGTCACGGGCGCTCGAGGCGATCATCGGTCGTTGTTTAAGTGCTTCTGGTCACAAGGTAGAGCTATGACGGGACGCTGTCCTCCTTGTATCTCCAAATCCGGCAGCGGCAGCGCTCGTTCTCGGTCGTCGTCGGCTACTGCTGCAAAGTCACCGGTACTGGAGCGCTGGCATCAGTTCGAGTGCCGCGACCGGTTCGAATCCCGGCACTGTAGTCGCTCGAGGGGTCCACGACGGCTCGCTCGAGCGTCTTCAGCGGACTTATTTCGATCCCATGGCAATGAGGACTGATGACAGCCGACGCTCGAATTCGAGCCGCGACTCCCGCGGATGCGGCCGCCGTTCGCGATATCTACGCTCCCTTCTGTGAATCGACGGCGGTTACTTTCGAGGAGACCGTCCCCACCGAGGCCGAGGTCGCCGACCGGATCGCGTCGACCCTCGAGCGCCATCCGTGGCTCGTCTGTGAGATCGACGGCGATGTCGTCGGGTACGCCTACGCGGGGCCGCTGCGCAAACGGCGCGCCTACGAGTGGGTCGTCGAGCTCTCGGTCTACGTCGCCGACCCGGCCCGCGGGTCCGGCGTCGGACGGGCGCTCTACGAGTCGCTGTTCGCCGTCCTCGAGCGACAGGGTATTCGTGACGCCTACGCCGTGACGACGGTCCCGAACCCCGAAACCGAACGGTTCCACGAGCGGCTGGGGTTCGAGCGCCTGGTCGACTTTCCGGCGATCGGCTACACGCAAGCCGAGTGGCAGGACGTGGCCTGGTGGCGGCGACCGCTCGCCGAGAAAACGGAGCCGCCCGAACGGCCGCGTCCGTTCCCGGCAGTTCGTGAGGACGACGACTGGGATACCCTCGTCCGAACGGGCGAGGACTCGCTCGAGTTGTCCTGACTCGAGCCGTCGGCCGATCAGCCCTCCAGTCGATCCGCCACCGCCGCGAGCCCCTCGGCGATCAGATCCGGTTCGTCGCCGAAGGGTTCCCAGGGGGTTCCCTTCCGGTCGAGCCAGACGCCCTGCATTCCCGCGTGGATCGCGCCCTGCACGTCGAACCACAGCGCCGAGACGTGGACGAGTTCGTCGAGCGGCGTCCCCGTCCGCCCGGCGGCGTGGCGGTAGAGTTCCACATCGGGTTTGAACGTCTCGAGTTCGTCCGCGCTGATGGTATCGACGAGGAGGTCGCCGATGCCGGCGTGGTCGACCATCGACTCGAGCATCTCGGGAGTGCCGTTCGAGAGGACGTACGTGTCGTAGCCGGCCTCGTGTAACCGCTCGACGCTCTCCCGGACGTCGTCGAAGACCTCGAGTTCGTGATAGACCTCGAGGATGTCCTCGCGCTCGTCGGCGGGGAGGTCGATCCCGTGAGCCGCGAGGGCGGCGGCGAGCGCGTCGCGGTTGATCTCGTAGAACGTCTCGTAGGACTCGAGGTGGTTCGCGACGAGCGTGTACTGCATCGACCGCTCGCGCCAGGTCCGGGAGACGGGGTCCGGGTCCCTGATATCGGCGTGGTCCGCCAGTGCGGCTACGGTCGCATCGACGTCGACGAGCGTGCTGTAGGAGTCGAACGTGACTGTCGTGGCACGGTCGGGATCGAACGCCATACCTTCGTTATCGCCCGGCGGACCAAGAATCTCGGCCGTTGCGTTCACTACCGAGGCGGTGAGACGATCCGCTGACGCTCCGTCGATCGAAGCCGCTTAGTGCGACTACCGATTGGTATCATCCGTGAATCCCTCGAACTGGCGGACGTACCTCGTCACGCAGGCGTCGCTGTCCGGCGATCGGTCGACGCCCGACATCGTCCGCGCGGCCATCGACGGCGGCGTCGACGCCGTGCAACTGCGCGAGAAGGGAACGAGTGCACGATCGCGGTACGAGACCGGGCTCGAGGTACGCGAGGTGACGGCCGCAGCCGATGTCGATCTGATCGTCAACGACCGCGTCGACATCGCGCGGGCGATCGATGCCGATGGCGTCCACGTCGGGCAGTCGGACCTGTCGGTCGCGGTCGCCCGCGACCTGCTCGGCACGGATGCGATCGTCGGCTGCTCGACGTCGACGGTCGCCGAGGCTCGGGAAGCGGCCGCCGCGGGGGCGGACTATCTCGGCGTCGGCGCGGTCTACGGCACTTCGTCGAAGGACGTCGATGCGGACACGGACGGGATCGGCCCGCAACGGATCGCCGACATCGCCGACGCGGTCTCGGTTCCCGTCGTCGGTATCGGCGGCATCACGCCTGCCAACGCGGCTCCGGTCGTCGAGGCGGGGGCAACCGGTGTGGCGGTGATCAGTGCGATTACGGCAGCCCCGGACCCGCAGGCGGCGACCGAGACGCTCGCCGCCACCGTCGAAACGCCGAAGGAAGTCGGCCACGGAGGACACAGCAAATGAACGGTACCGACATTGCCGCCGACGACCTCGCGGATTCGATTCGGGCGGTTCGAGAGACGGAGCCGCTCGTCCAGCACCTGACGAACACGGTGACGATCAACGACGTGGCGAACCTGACCCTTCACTGGGGCGGGCTGCCGGTGATGGCCGACTCCTTCGGTGATGCCGGCGAGATGGCCGCGGCCGCGCGTGCGGTCGTGCTCAACATCGGCCAGGTACCCGATGGCCGCGTCGAGGCCATGCACGAGGCCGGTCGGACGGCCAACGAACGCGGAATTCCGGTCGTCCTCGATCCCGTCGGCGTGGGTTCGACGCCCTCGCGCGACGCGGTCGCCGAGAGCCTCCTCTCGGAGGTCGAGTTCGCCGCGATCAAGGGCAACTACGGCGAGATCAGTGCCCTCGCCGGTGTCGAGGCCGACGTGAAAGGCGTCGAATCCATCGGCGACTACGCGGAGATCGAGGAGACGGCCCGCTCCGTCGCCGAGTCGACCGGCGCGACCGTCGTCGCCTCGGGCGTCGCGGATGTCGTTGCCGACGCCGACGGCGCGGTTCGGCTCACTGCCGGCCACGAGATGCTCGGCGAGGTCGTCGGCACGGGCTGCATGCTCGCCGCGACCATCGGAACCTTCGCCGGCGCGCTCGAGGACCCCCGTGAGGCCGCCGTTCACGGCACGCTCGCGTTCGGAATCGCGGGCGAGCGCGCGGCCGAGATGGAGCATTCGGGACCGGGGAGCTACCAGACGGCCTTCCGCGACGCCGTCTACGGTCTCACCGGCGATGTCGTCGCCGACCTCGCCATCGGGGACCGAATCGAACGGCTCCGCTAACGCCGCGGCCCCGGCCACTTGTTAGCCGGACGGTACGTCCAGCGATCCGGAACGTACTGTCACCGTTTTAGTACCCACCGGGAGAAACGTCGGCTATGGCTCGCACCGAACTCGAGAGCGCGGCCGAGTCGATCGAAGCGGCGGCGACGGCCGCATCCGACGACGAGACACGAGAACGGCTTCGGAACCAGGCGGCCAAGTTCGAGGACTACGCTACGGCCGAGCACGGTCCCGATCACGGCCAACTCGCGCGCCACGAGCATATCCTGAAGGATATCGCGGGCGACGAGGGCGGCGATGTCGCGGACGACATCGACGACGCGCTCGAGGCGATTACCGAGTTCCGATCGACGCTCGAGGGCGTCTGAGACCGCTGAGACGGTCGCTTTTTGTCGCGTCATGGCTGCCGCGGAGCGCAGCCATCCGTCTCGCCCGCTCGACCCGGAGACCCCGCCGGCACACGAACCGCGACCGGGAACCGGTCGCGTCCGTGCCCTCGGACGGCCGCTGGTCGTCCCTAACAGACCGGCTTCGGATTCGCGCCCATCCCCTCGAGCGTCTCGACGTACTCGTCGTAGGCGGTCTGGATCGAGCCCGTGGCGGCTTCCTCGGCGCGGTCCCAGTCCGCGTCGCTCTCACAGACCGTCTCGAGGAGGGCCGTCGCGCGCTCGAGTTGGTCGTCCAGGTCCTCGCCGAAGCCGCGGAACAGGCTCGCCGTCTGGGGGTCGGCGTCGCCGACGAAGTAGCCGACCACCTGGTCCTTCGAGCGCTGGCTTGCGAGGATGCGACCGACGAGTGCGCCGGCGCGGGAGACGGTGTCCGTCTGGTCGCGCAGGTACTCGTGGAGCGCGGGCACGTCGCCGGGCTCGTAGCCGTCGTCCGCGAGTTCGCCGTCGACGGTCTCGTAGTGGTCCTGTTCCTCCGCGGCCGTCGTTTCGAAGGCCGCGCGTGCGTCGTCGTCCGTCTCGTCGTCGGCCCACTCGCGGAACGTCTGCCAGGCGGCGTACTCGGCGTCGGCGGTGGCTTCAAGGACCGGCTCCGTCTCGATCTCGCCGCCGGTGTCGGCGTACAGCGACTTCGAGGAGCCGAGTCGCGAGAGTGCGGTCTGGTTGTCTTCGCTGACGGTGTCGACGAACGCGTCCGGATCGGTCATAGGGAGCCTTCGAGCGGACTCGAGTTATGCTTATCGTGACGGCGCTCGCTGGGGACGCTCCCTGGACTCGCTGTGTCGGTCGATATGCACCAGTTACCGTTCGACCGTCCACCGCCAACAGCAGCATAACAATTACCCTACTCGAACTGTCCTCGAGCGGAATGAAACGACGAGCGTATCTGGTAACGGCCGCTGCAGCGACGCTCGGTGGCTGTTCTGCCCTGAGCGATTCGGATTCCGCCGACGAGTCGAACGAAACAGACGGCGACGACTCCGAGGACTCGTCCGACACGATCGACGAGAACCCTGGGTCGTTCGACCAGTTCGACGATCTCTCGATGTGGGAAGTGATGGACGGGGCGCTGGAACTGGACACGCAGCGAGCGTACGCCGGCGACCAGTCCGGACGCATGACGGCCGACCGGTCCCAGCAGCGAGTAATGATCAAACGCCGATTCGACTCGCCGCGGGACCTCTCGACGGAGTTTCCCGCGCTGGCCTTTGCCACCGAGGACGACATCGATCCGGTCGTCCAACTCAGCGACACCGACGGGAACCGGTTGCTCCTCCAGTGTGACCTCAAGCCCGGACTCCCCCTCGCCCACCACGACCTCGCGGTGACGGACACCCACGGCGAGCCGGACCTGAGTTCGATCAAACACGTCAAGATCTCCGCCTGGGCGGGCGAGGACCGATCGGTGACGATGTGGGTGGACGACCTCCACTTCGTCTCCCGCCCGGAGACCGGCAAAGTCCTCCTCCAGTTCGAGGGCGACGAGTCCGTCTATACGCGGGCGCGACCCGCGCTCTCGGACCACGACTTCCCCGCGACGGCGTTCGTCCCCACCGACTACGTCGGCGGCAGCGGCTATCTCAGCCACAGTCATCTCGAGACCCTCCAACGCGAGGGCTGGACGATCGGCAGTCAGGGGACGACCGCTGCCGACCTCTCCGAGGCGACCGAGTCGGCCCAGCGCGACCAGATTCAGGGGGCCATCGAGTGGCTCGAGGACAACGGGTTCGACGATGGCGCGAAGTACTTCTCGTACCCGCTCAACCGCTACGACGACACGGCGATGAACGTCGTCGAAGCGAACCACGACATCGGGTTTGTCGGCGGCTACGCCGGTCACGGCAACCTGTCGAACCCCGCGCTCGCCCCTCGAACCGTCGGTCCCACCGCCGACGAGGCGCGCCGACTCCTCGACTGGACGGCCCACTTCCGGACGATCACGACGCTTACCTACCCCGACCTCTCCGGCGGGTCGCGGGAGGCGTTCGAGGAGACGGTCTCGTATCTCGCCGACCTCGAGTCCGCCGGCGAGATCGAGGTCGTCGGCCCGGACGACATCGCCTCGAACCACATCCACGAGGCGTAGCCAGCCGGACGAGCGATCCCTCTCGAGGTCGGTCCGCCGGATGGTCGGAGCCGATAGTCCGGGACCGACAGCGCTCGTCGGCCCGGTGACCCGCTCGGAAGAATCGATCTCGCTTGGAGACGGTGCGGCGTTCGGTCAGGGGAGAACGCGACTCCCTCCAGCGACTACGCTTGCTCGCGGATCACGCCGGTCTCCGCTGGCGTATTCGACCGCCTTCGCGCTGCTCGAATTTTCGCTTTAGTCGTCTGCTTTGCCCGTCTCGACCGGCGCACCGACGAGGTTGCCCCACTCGGTCCAGGAGCCGTCGTAGTTGACGGTGTCCTCGTAACCGAGCAGTTCGTGGAGCGCGAACCATGCGACCGAGGAGCGCTCGCCGATGCGGCAGTAGGCGACGGTCGTTTCGTCGCCGGTGATACCCTCCTCGGCGTAGAGTTCCTCGAGTTCCGCGCGGTCCTTGAACGTGCCGTCGTCGTTGGTCACGGCCGCCCAGGAGATGTTCTTCGCGCCGGGGATGTGGCCGCCACGCTGGGCGGTCTCTTGCAGGCCGGAGGGCGCGAGGATCTCGCCGGAGAACTCCTCGGGCGAGCGCACGTCGACCAGCGGGACGCCGCGGTCGATCGCGTTCTCGACGTCCTCTCGGTAGGCGCGGATGCTCTCGCGTGGACCGGCGGCATCGTACTCGGTCGCCGAGAAGTCGGGCACCTCGTCCGTGGTCGGATACTCGTTCTCGAGCCAGTATTCGCGGCCACCGTCGAGCAGATAGACCTCGTCGTGACCGTAGTACGTGAACTGCCAGTAGGTGTAGGCGGCGAACCAGTTGGAGTTGTCACCGTAGAGGACGACCGTATCGTCCTCGCTGATGCCGTGGCTCCCGAGGAGGTCCTCGAAGTCCGCTTTCTCGAGGATGTCGCGCTGGGTCTGGTCCTGCAGTTGGGTTTCCCAGTTGAACCCGATCGCGCCGGGCGCGTGTTCGTCCTCGTAGGCTTCCGTGTCGACGTCGACCTCGACCAGTCGGTGGTCGGAATTGTCGTCCTGGAAGTCGTCGAGTCGGTCAGCGACCCAGTCGGCCGTGACGAGTACGTCGTTGGCGTAGTCGGTTGCCATACCCGTCCCTACAATGGCATCACACAAATGAACTTCTTAACCGGATAAATCGGACACCGATCGACCCTTCCGGAAAGAATTGCCGACTCGTTCGGAGCCGATCGTAATAGCCGTCCGTACAGCGACTGTATTCGACGGGTTCGCGACGAATCGGCGATCCGTCGAACGAGACGGGGCGGGACCCCCACTAAGAACAAGCAAGCATTGCCACCGTCCCGGTAGCCGCGAATCGGGCCGAAACCGGTGCGTACTCGAGTCTCCGGTCCGAACGGCGGGGTAATGGACGACTCCGTCGTCGTTTCCCCCGACTGGCTCGCATCGCGTCTGGACGATCCCGCCGTGCGCATCGTCGACGTTAGGGACGCCTGGGAGTTCGACGGGATCGGGCACCTCCCCGGTGCGGTGAACGTCCCGTTCGACAGCTACCGCGACGAGAGCGATGTCGACCGCGGGACTCTGCCGGGTGCCGAAGCCTTCGCCGACCTGCTCGGCAACGCGGGTCTCAGCCCCGAGGACACGATCGTCGCCTACGACGACACCCACGGCGTCTTCGCCGCCCGGTTCGTGCTCACCGCGCTCGAGTACGGCCACGAGGACGTACGCCTGCTCGACGGGGACTACAGCGCCTGGAACCGGGAGTACGAAACCACGTCCGAGACGGCCGCATTCGAGCCGACCGACTACGATCCCGATCCGCTCGCGCCCGACGACAGTCCGCTGGTCGGCTACGACGCCGTCGTCGACGCCCTCGAGCGCGACGCCGCCGTCGTCGACACGCGCGAACTCGAGGAGTTCGAGGAGGCGCGTTTGCCGGGTGCCGTGCGGTTCGACTGGCGAGAGGTCGTCGACGACGAGACGCGGCGGCTGAAACCCGAGGCCGACCTCGAGGCCCTGCTGGCCGCTCACGGCATCACGCCGGACCGCGAGATCGTCCTCTACTGCAACACCGCGCGGCGGATCAGCCACACCTACGTCGTGCTCACGGCGTTGGGGTACGAGGACGTCCGCTTCTACGAGGGCAGTCTCACGGAGTGGCTCGCCAACGACGGCGAGGTCGAAACGGGGCCGGTTGCGGCGTCCGAAGGCGAGTAGCCGACGGACAGTACACCAATGCATCCCCGAACCGAGTGTCCGGTTCGGACGGAAGCGCGTCTAGAGCCAGTCGTCGCCGGGATCGTCCGACGTGGCTTCCCTGTAGGTCTCGACCGCCTCCGCGAGGTTCTCGAGGGCTTCCGCCGGCGTCCGTCCCTGACTCGAGACGCCGGTTGCCTCGTCGTCGGCGATGTGGAGGTCGTGGTCGTTGACTCGCATGGTCACGTCCGCGTCCTCGAGCCCCTCGTACTCCGAAGGGTCGACGTCTGCGTCGGAACTCATAGGCGAGGATTGGCGCGCTCGAGTCAAATACGCATCGACGCCGCCCGCCTCGCTCACAGCTCGGAGCGGTTGACCAGCGCGTAGACGAGCAAGGCGGCGAGGATCGTACTGAGATACGCCTCGGAGCCGGCGAGAAACCGGACGAGCGGTCCCATGGGACCGATGTTGCCGTAGCCGATCGTCGTGTAACTGCTGTAGCTGAAGTAGAGGTTTTCGTAGAAGCCCGACGCCTGCGTTTCGAACAGCGGGCCGCCGCCGGTGGGGTTCCGTACGAGGCGTGGACAGTAGAAAAAGCCTTTAACGCCATCGCCCCGTAGAGTGGGCAAATGGTACTCGACGATCTCGGGAGTTCTCTGCGGGGCACCTTGGACAAGCTCCGCGGGAAGTCGCGACTCAGCGAGGAAGACATCGAGGAGATCGTCAAGGAGATCCAGCGATCGCTGCTCTCCGCCGACGTCGACGTCTCGCTCGTGATGGAACTGTCGGACAACATCAAAGAGCGGGCCTTGGAGGAGGAACCCCCTGCCGGCACGCCGGCACGGGACTTCGTCCTCCGGATCGTCTACGAGGAGTTAGTCGATCTCATCGGCGACTCGACCGAACTGCCGCTCGAGGAACAGACGATCCTGCTGGCGGGTCTGCAGGGGTCGGGGAAGACGACATCCGCCGCGAAGATGGCCTGGTGGTTCTCGACGAAGGGGTTGCGTCCGGCGGTCATCCAGACCGACACCTTCCGGCCCGGTGCCTACCAGCAGGCCGAGGAGATGGCCGGCCGCGCCGAGGTCGACTTCTACGGGAATCCGGACAACGACGATCCGGTCGAGATCGCCCGGACGGGGCTCGAAGAGACCAGCGACGCCGACGTTCACATCGTGGACACGGCGGGTCGCCACGCGTTGGAGGAGGACCTGATCGACGAGATCGAGCAGATCGAGGGCGTCGTCGAGCCCGACACGTCCCTGCTCGTCTTGGACGCCGCGATCGGGCAGGGAGCGAAAGACCAGGCCCAGCAGTTCGACGAGTCGATCGGGATCGACGGCGTCGTCATCACGAAGCTCGACGGGACGGCGAAAGGTGGCGGTGCGCTGACCGCCGTCGACCAGACTGACTCCTCGATCGCCTTCCTCGGGACCGGCGAGGAAGTCCAGGACATCGAGCGCTTCGAACCCGACGGCTTCATCTCGCGGTTGCTCGGCATGGGCGATCTCAGTCAGCTCGCCGAGCGCGTCGAGCGGGCGATGGAGGAGACCGATATCGAGGAGGACGACTGGGACCCCGAGGACATGTTGCAGGGACAGTTCACCCTGAACGACATGCAAAAGCAGATGGAGGCGATGAACAACATGGGGCCGCTCGATCAGGTGATGGACATGATCCCCGGGCTCGGCGGCGGGATCAAAGACCAGCTCCCCGACGACGCGATGGACGTCACTCAGGAGCGAATGCGGACCTTTACCGTCATTATGGACTCGATGACGGAGACGGAAAAGGAGTACCCCAAGGCGATCGGCGCGAGCCAGATCGAACGCATCGCCCGCGGTTCGGGGACCGACGAGGAACAGGTCCGGGAACTGCTCCAGCAGTACAAGATGATGGAGCGCACGATGAAGCAGTTCCAGGGCATGGGCTCCGAACAGGAGATGCAGCGCATGATGAAACAGATGCAACAGGGCGGCGGTGGCGGTGGCGGCATGGGCGGCATGGGTCCGTTCGGATAACTGCGGCCCGCCGTCGCCACTCGTCCCACGACCCACTCTCCGGCGGCCGCCACACCCGATCTCGTCGCTCGTTTGCCATCGGACCTGTCAGTTCTGTTTTCGTTCTCCCCGCCAGTACGTTCATACACCTCTAGACCCATCCTCGAGTAGGATGAACCGCCGACAGTATCTCGTACGAACCGGTGCATCCGGCGCTAGTGTCGGATTTCTCACCGGATTTGCGGGTTGTCTCGACGACCTGACTGGGTCCGGCGACGCGACCGACGACACGGCCGACGCCGATGACGGCGATACCGGCAGCCGCGCCGGCGTTCGGGCGCTCGATCGCGCCGCCGGCGATCTGAACACCGCCGCGCTGGCGCTGGACGAACTCGACGATCTCGAGGACCCCAGCGCGGTCGAGTTCGAGCCCGCGGAACCGCGTGCTCGGCTCGCCGACGGTCGGGACCACCTCGAGACGGCCGCGGCCGAACTGGGGGACGACCGTGCGGCCGACATCGACACGCTGCGGTCGTACGCCGACGCTCTCGAGGGGCTGATCGCGGTTACTGTGACCGTCACCGACGAGGGGCTTTCCAAGGACGTCGATACCGTCACCACGGCGCTCGAAACGGAGCGCGGGATCGAGGAAGCGAGCACGACGGTCGGCGATCGGCACGCCGACATCGTCGCCGCCACCGAGCGGTTGGCCGCGGCGGACGCGACGATTCAGGGGATCGACGCCGACAGGCTGGACGACCTGGCCGACGTACCGCGGGCCGATCTCGAGGAGGGAGCGACCGCCCTCAACGAGGTCGTGACACCACTCGAGACGCTGGCCGCGGCGTACGACGCGACGCTGGGCGACGCGGGATACGGTGCGCTCGACCGCGGCCGGGACCACCTGGACGAGGCGGCGTACGAGGCCGCTCGGGACGAATTCGAGACCGCCGAATCGACGGTTTCGGACGCGCACCAACGCCTCGAGAACGGAACGGCGGACGCGCCCGACGGACTCGTCGGCTACTTCGAGACGGCCACGTGTCAGACGGGCCATTTGGCGGACGCGGCGGCGGCGTTCGCCGATGCGGCGACCGCTGCGGCGGAGCGGGACCCGGCGGCGAGCGACCACCGGACCGAGGCCGAAGCCGCCCTCGACCGGGTCGGGGACTGCTCGGACTGACCCCTTACTGGGCCGGCGTCGCGTCGTCTTCGCGGGCCGCAATCGGGGGGAGGTCGTCAACGAGAACCACCGCATCACCCTCGAGAACGACGGTGCCGTCGCCGTCGGTGACGGTCGTCTCGATCCGGTACTTCGAGCGGCCGAGGGCCTCGACGATCTCGCACACGGCGGTCGCATCCGTCCCGATCGAGAGCGGGGCGCGGAAGCTACTCTCCTGTGAGAGATAGATCGTCAGTCCCGGGAGCCGGGCGAGGGCCGCGCTGATCAGCCCGATTGCGAGGACGCCGTGGACGATACGCTCCCCGAAGCGGGTCTCGGCCGCGTAGGCCGCGTCGAGGTGTACCCGGTTGGTGTCGCCCGTCACTTCCGCGAAGGCCTCGACCTCGGCTTCGGAGATCGTCTTCGAGAACCGGGCGACATCGCCCACCGAGACGGTCGTCTCGTCCGCACCGCGGTACTCGAACGTCCAGTCGTCTCGCTCGTAGAGGGTGTCGGTTCGCACTCGCCGTCGAGGCGGCTGCTCGTGCGTGTCCGTGGCGCGGCGGACGAGCTGGGGCACGTAGTAGGAGAGTTCGATCGTCGTGACGATCCCCACCAGCTCGGTCGCGTCTTCGTCGCTCGAGACGACGGGCAGGTGTTCGACGTCCGTGGTGCGACACAGCTCGACGGCGTCGACGATCGAAGCGGCCGCCTCGATCGTCGTCAGCGGCGTCGACATGAACTCGCGTACCTCGAGCTGGCCGAGGTCCGTCCGATCACAGAGGTGCGCGACGAAATCGCCTTCGGTGACGATGCCGATCGGTTCGCCGTCCCGGACGACGACCACCGAACTGACGCCCTCGTCGCACAACAGCGTCGCCGCCTCGGTCGCCATCGCGTCGGGCGAAGCAGTGACGACATCCTCGAGCATGACCTCCGCGACGGGTATCGTGTCGTGCATTTGATGGTCCTACGTGCGCGAGGCATATCGTTCCTCGCCCGCGTCACGACCGTGTCCCATTCGAGAGCCGCACCGCTGTGGTACGAGTCGGGCTCTCAGGCGTCGACCGGCCGCCCGTCTTCGGTCGGCGGCGCGATATGATCGACGTACTCCTCGAGGCTGGGGTCCTCGACGCGGACTCGAACGGCAATCTCGCCGAGTTCGTCCGGTTTACCCACGGAGAAGTTGACGTACTCCTCGAAGGCCGCCTGCTTTTTGAGCGCAAACGAGAAGGTGTCGCCCTCGCGAGTGGCGAAGAACTCGCCGCGGGCAGTGTCGAGGATTTCCTGGCGGTGGAGCAATTCCGAGAAGTGATCGAGCGCGTGGGCTTCGCCCCTGATCTCACCGACTCCCTCCTCGATGTCGGCGGTGGGAAAGACGTTGGCCACGGCGTCGCGTACGCGACTCGTAACCTCGGTATCGTAGACCGGTGCCGTGATCTCGACGTCGATGCGGTAGATTTCGCTCATGGGTCCGATTCCGCTTCCGCGCGTTTCCGTTCGTCGGTTCCTGCCCGGATGATCGACCGGATTTCCTCGTGGAAGGCCTCGAGCGAGTCGGTATTCTCGACGACGACGTCCGCGCGATCCATGGCCTCGTCCATCCCGAAGCCGCGTTCGCGCTCGTCGCGCGCCGCCAGTCCCTCGCCACCATCACCCTCGCTCGCGTCCCGACCGCGCTCGTCGAGCCGCTCGGCGCGGAGTTCGAAGGGAGCCTCGATACTGACCAGCGTGAACGCGTCGCCGAACGCCTCCTCGAAAACGTCGACCTCGACGCCGGAGCGGATACCGTCGACCAGTACCGTCTCGTGTTGCTCGAGGCGGTCCTCGAGCAGCGGCAGCGACCGCGTGGCGATCGCCGCCGGGCCGTCCTCCTCGCGCAGCGCCTGCGCGACCGTCCCATGATCCTTCGCGGGGTCGAGCCCGCGGTCAGCCGTCTCCTGGCGGACGACATCGCCCATCGTCACCACCGGGAGTCCGTCCTCGCGTGCGACGGTGGCGGCCTCGCCCTTGCCGCTGCCGGGAAGTCCCACCGTTCCGATGACGTGCATCGAGCACACGTACCGGCGAGGCGGGCATAAACGCTGTGTTCGTCACACGGGGTGGACCGTACTGGCGGCTCGAGTCGACTGACGATCTTTCCCCGGTGTTTCTATGCAACGGTTTCGACGACCCGTATCCGGACGGCTATCCCAGGGACTGGGGTACTGAGTGAGTCGAACTGTCCGTCCGTCCCTCCCGAAGAGACGGTCGATCGCGATCGGAAATCCCAACCGCTTATACCGTTCCGTCGTGGAGTCGGACTCGAGGGCACGTAGCTCAGTCCGGAAAGAGCGTCGGACTTCTAATCCGACGGTCGTGGGTTCAAATCCCATCGTGCCCGTACGAAAACTATCGTTTTCGGACTGCTAACCAGAAGTCCGTGTTACGGTCGGTGTTGCTCAGATTCGACGGATTACCGATTCGGTTATCTGTCCGAGAACCGGAATTTCGTTCAGCAGTTGAACGCACCCTCTCGCCGATCGGAAGTTCGTGTCGACGGCGGACAGTCCTCAAGCGGTACTGAGGAGTTAGGACTCGTACGTGAGTTCCTTCACACTGTTGGCAATATCGTAGAGGAGGTAGATCACGGAAAATCCCATCCCGGTCCATATCCACGTCGTTATGGGACCCTGACTAGCCCTATCGGCGGCGGCCCAAACCCCAACAAAGGCGGTGCTGAGAATGATTGCAGAGACGACCAGAACGTTCTTTATTGGAGGGTTAGACTGCGGAGCACCTTGTTGTTCGTTCATAATACTGAAATGCAATTAAGACGATATTTGTTTATTGGTTCTCTCGGATCGCGGTCTAGCAAGCGATCACTACAGTCCGGCACTACTCAACGGGGCGGTGGTTCGCGATGAGCCGCCTTATCTCCGGTATTGCACTTCTCGTTGGGGTCTACCTTGCATTGCTCGAATCGCCACCCCTCTCTTACGCTGGCTGGGTTCTCGTTCTTTCAGCCTCTCTTTTCGTCGTATATGATACACTCACTGTTAACAGGCATACGAGAGGCTAGCTCGAATCGAACGAAACCTTCGCCGCTCGGTTCCACAGTAATCACCACCACCGTGCCACCGCAGTACCGGAAAGTTACTCGAGCGATGGGAGTTGAACGAGGCGACGATCGATACTCTACATACGTCGATATATTACTATTAGGAACACTCACGTTCGAAACAATCGCAGCGAGAGTATGGTCTCGTTTCGAGCCATCGGTGAGAGCGGTATCGATCGTCGAGCGTTCGTCTCGTTGCTCGGGACGACGACGGGTGCGCTCGCGCTGTCCCGATCGTCCGACGCGGTTACGACTACTGACTCAGCGTCCGGCGATGGACTCGAGTCCCTCTCATTTTACTCGACGGCGTCACAGGTGAGCGCGGCGTATGGGCCACTCACCGATGAGGAACACGTCGTCGCGTGGGCGTCCGAGAACGCGTACGTGACGAGTACCGACGACGGAACGGACGACGCTGATGTCGTCTCATACGAGGACGCACGCATCCCGCTGATCACGCAGGACGGCACCGTGATGGGGATCGGCAGTGCCGGCTTTCTCAGCGACGAGCGCGGCGGTTTCACTGTCGGCAACGAGGAGTTCGTCCTGAACGCCTGGGAGCAACTGCTGGGGCCGGAGGGGACGGTGCTGTGGGACGAGAGTCACGAGCAGTATTGGGACCTCTCAAGGCACGACACCTTCCGGCGCTATGCCGACGACAACGGCTACGAACTCCGGGCGCTCGAGGAGTTCGCAACCGATGGAACGACCCTGCAGTTCTATTCGACGGCGAGTCAGGTAGCACCCGGTGGCGACGTGCTGACCGAGGCACACCTCACCGCGGACGACGACTTGGAGGTCCTGGCGTGGGCGGAACCGACGGCGACGAACGGCGATCGGACTGGGTCCGATGCCGTCGAGTACGGCGACGCCGAGCGGATTCCGCTGCTCACCCGCGACGATCGGGTGGTCGGGATCGGTGCGCCGCTCGTCGAGGACGACAGCGATCACGAGGAGAACCGGGCGTTCGTCCGGGGCGTCTGGGACGCGGTGATCGACGGCGGGACCGTCTACTGGGACGAGAGCCACGACCAGTACTACGATACCGACCGGTTCGAGACGTTCATCGCCGACGCCGAGGGCGACGGGTACACCGTCACCGCCGCCGACGACCTGCGGGCGGTTCTCGAGGGTGCGAGCGACGGCGCGGACGAAACGACGGCTCCCGACGCCGATGCGGTCGTGATCACGACGCCCGCGACAGCGTTTACCGACGCCGAACTCGCGGCCCTCGAGTCGTTCGTCGCCGACGGCGGGGCCGTCTTGCTCCACGACCAGTCCGATTACGGCGGCCACAACGAGACGGGTGCCCTCAATGAGATCGCCGCGCGACTCGACCTCGGGTTCCGGTTCAACGCGGATCAGGTCGCCGACGATACGTCTGGCTGGGACGAGCACGTGTTCACGACGGCGGCCGTCGACGAGACGTACGTCCCGAACGAGTCGGGATCGGTCGGGCTGGCGGACGCCGACGGACTCGTGATCACGACGCCCCAGTCGACCTTCGATGAGTCGGAACTCGCGGCCCTCGAGTCGTTCGTCGCCGACGGGGGCGCGCTCTTCCTGTTCGATCAGTCGGACTTCGGCGGGAACGATCGAACGGGGATTCTGAACGAGATCGCCGAGCGACTCGACCTCGCCTTCCGGTTCAACGGGGGACAGGTCGAAGACGAGGTCCGAAACGCCGGTCCGGTCTACGAGCCGGTCGCGACGGAGTTCTCGCCCGCATTCGACTACTTCGACGGGCGGGACGGAATCGGGATCGAGTTCGACCGCCACGGAGAGTACTACGGACGAATCACCCGCGTGTTCGACGGCGACACCGTCGAGGTCGAGTTCGACACCGAGTACGGCCACCGCGAGATCGTTCGCAACGTCGGCGTCGATACTGCGGAGACGCCGCCGACGGCGGCCAGCCCCAGGGAGTGGGTCGGCATTCCCGACGACGCGACCGTTCACCTCCACGACTGGGGGGAGCGCGCGGCGGCGTTCGCCCTCGAGCGGCTGGCACCCGACGGCGCGGCGGTCGACGAGGGTGATCTCGAGGGTCGCCACGTCAAGATCACCTTCGACGAGGCGGAGCCGATACGCGGGAACTACGGGCGACTGCTGGGGTACCTCCACTACGATCCCGACGACTTCACGGCCGACTTCGACGCCGGCTCGTTCGCCGTGAACTACAACCGACGGATCGTCGCGGACGGGTACGCCCGCGTCTACTCGTCGGGCTTCGCGGCCCACGACGAGTTCGCCGCGCTCGAGGAGAACGCCCTCGCGGCGGGTCGAGGGGTCTGGTCGGCATCCGATGTCGACGCGCGCACCGCCATTCGCAACGAGCCTGTCGAAGACCTGTTCGTCCCATCGGCCCGGAGCATTCGCAGCGCTCGGGGCCGGACCGGCGGTCGCGTCCGGGACGAGCGGGTCGCCGTGTCGGCGGCCGCGAGCGCCGAGCAGCACCTCGAGGGCGATGGCGTCGCCTACGACGGCGACGTTCCGCTGGTCGGCGTCGATGAACGGCGACGGGTGGCGCTCGTCGGCGGGCTGCTGATCGACGAACGCTACGAGGCGGACGAGGGCTTCGGCGCGGACACGAGCGGCTACGGCAACTTCCCGTTCCTGACGAACCTGCTCGACTGCCTCTCCGAGACCGACGGCGACGTGATACTCGCCGGCGGACAGGGTCAGTTCAACGCCGCGGGCTCGCTCTCCCTCGAGGACTGTAAGTACTACCGCCGGTATCTCGAGGGGGTCGACGAACGGCTCCGCCAGATAAACGATCTCGAGCGCACGCTGCCCGACGAATCGGAGCCGCCGCGTGCCGTTTTGCTCTCCGCGCCCGCGCACGAACTCGCGGTCGGCGATTGCCTCGCGTTGCGCGAGTATCGGAACGCGGGCGGCGCGGTCGTCCTGCTGGGCAGCGCGGCGGCCGACGCCGATCACACCCGACACCTGAATCGACTCGCCGCCCAACTCGGGACGGACCTCCGGTTCAACACGGATCGGGTCGTCGACCCGGATCGGAACCTCGCGGACGATCCTGCGGTCCTCGAGACGGCGGCGTTTAATCACTCCTTCCCGCTGTTTGACGCCTACGAGCCGTCGGACCGGACGGACGACGCCGACGAGGCACCCGGCAACAGCGGTCACGCGCGGGGCCACCGCGGCAACGGTCCCGGCAACAGCGGCCAGACACCGGGCCACGGCGGTAGCCCGCCGGGCAATAGCGGCCACACACCCGGACATCACGGTGGCGGGAAATAGCGGACCCACGCCCGGTCGGTCGGTGGTAGGCCGGGCCGCAGTCGGTGGGCCCCGTGACCGGTAACACCGGTGTTACGAGGTTGTCCCGGGGTAGCTGCTGGATTGATACGACTGCGGGACATTGTGTACCCACATGAGCGACGAAGCGACCGTAGACGACGCGTCAGTGATCGTTGTCGGCGGTGGCCCCGCCGGCCTGAGTGCAGCCCTCTTTGCCGCGAAGAACGGCCTCGAGACGACGCTGTTCGACACCGACGAGACGTGGATGCACAAGGCACACCTGTTCAACTACCTCGGGATCGGCTCGGTCGGCGGCAGCGAATTCATGGCGACGGCCCGCCAGCAGGTCGACGACTTCGGTGCCGATCGCCGACAGAACGAGGAAGTGACCGCGGTCAGCGAGGCCGGCGACGGCTTCGTGGTCGAGACCAGCGTTGTGTCGGAGACGCAACGAGCAGACGGCGACGCCGTCGACGCCGACGGCGAGTACGAGGCCGACTTCGTCGTCCTGGCGACGGGCGCGAACCGCGACATCGCCGACGACCTCGGCGTTGCCTTCGCCGAAGACGGGACCGTCGATGTCGGCGTCGAAATGGAGACCAGCCTCGCGGGCGTCTACGCGACCGGCGCGATGGTCCGCGCCGAGGAGTGGCAGGCCGCGATCGCCGTCGGCGACGGGGCCGCCGCAGCGCTCAACATCCTCTCGAGCGTTCGTGGGGAGCACTACCACGACTTCAACGTTCCCGCCGATGCCGAGCGCGTCTTCGGCAACCACCTCGCGGAGTAACCCGATCGAACCCGTGTCGGGACCGATACGAGACCAGATTCAACCACCATGTCAGACGACCACAGCACTCCAGTCACCGCCGAACTGCCGGACAGCCCCATTCACACCACCGGAACCGATCACATCACCATCTGGGGGTCCAACGAGGACGATACGATCGAGTTCTACCGGGACCTGCTCGGGATGCCGCTGGTGTTGCGCCAGCCGAACCTCGACGACCCCTCTCAGACCCACCTGTTCTTCGACACGGGCGACGGTCGCATCCTCACCGTCTTCGTCAGCGACGACCGCCCGTCGAACCAGCGAGGACAGCGCGTCGGTACCGGTGCCGTCCACCACCTCTGTTTCAGCATCGATCCGGACGAGTACGAGGACACGATGCGGGCGCTGGCGGACGCCGGCCACCAGTACAACGTCTTCGATCGGGGCATCTTCCACTCGATCTACACCACGGACAACAACGGCCTCGTCATCGAACTCTCGGCGGACAAGTACGAGATTCCCGACGACCGCCGGGGCGACGTGCTGGCGAAGGCACAGGAACGCCGCGAGGAAGACGGTGCCGAGTACGCCAAGGACGAACACCTCCGCGGTGCGATCGACGCACTGGGTCTCGAGGTGATCGAATACGACCTTCCCGAAGCCAGTTCGGGCGTCGGTGGCGTCGAATGAGCGCGGACCGCATCGACGGGCCGCATCAAAACCAGCCGCTCGTGACGGGCGGGACCGACCTCGCGGACGCTGACGCGGCGCTCGTGTGCACTCACGGCCGGGGCGCAAGCGCCCGCGGGATGCTCCGGATCGCCGACGAGGTCCACCGCGAGGGCGTCGCGGTTCTCGCCCCGCAGGCCGCGCGACAGACCTGGTACCCGGACTCGTTTCTGGCACCGGTCGAGCGCAACGAGCCCGGCAGATCATCGGGCCTGCAGGCCATCAGCGATGCCATCGAGACGGCCATCGACGCCGGGATTCCGACCGATCGGGTCATGCTACTCGGCTTCTCGCAGGGCGGCTGTCTCGCCAGCGAGTACGTTGCGCGCAACCCGCGGCGGTACGGCGGGGTGGCAGCCCTCAGCGGCGGACTCATCGGCGCGCAGCTCGACGACGACTACCCCGGCGACCTCGAGGGAACGCCGGTTTTCCTCGGCTGTAGCGACGACGATCCCCACATTCCCGAAGAGCGGGTCCACGACACGGCCGCCGTGTTCGAGGAGATGAACGCCGACGTCACCGCACGGCTCTACGAGGGGATGGGCCACGGCATCAACGAGGACGAACTGGCGGCCGTCGCGGACCTAGTTGCGGCGCTGGTCGACTGAGCGGCGAGAGTGAGCCACGGCCGTCCTCGCGTGTCCGATCAGCGGATAACGGTAACCGGCATGGGGGCGCGTCGGACGATTTTTTCGGCGACGCTGCCGAGCAGGACGCGGGAGAGACCGGACCGTCCGTGGCTTCCGATGACGATGTGGTCGACGTCGTGGTCCTCGGCGAACCGAACGATTTCGCGCGCGGGCTTCCCGACGACGGTCTCGGTCCGAAACTCGATGTCGGGGTCGCCGACGATCGCCGCGATTTCGTCGGGGAGTTCCTCGGAGACCGTCTCCTCTCGCTCCCGAAGCATCTCCTGGACCATATTGATCCCCGCCTCCGTGGACCCGCCTGCCGCCTCGACGACGCGCAGCAGCACGATCTCGGCGTCCGGATACGTCGAAAACGCGTGTTCGACTGCCTTCTGTGCGGGCTTCGACCCATCGTACGCGACGAGTACTTCCATACGTCTGATAGCTCTTCCGAGAGTATAAACCCATTCGGTGGCACCCACCCGGGTCGCGATCGCCGGTACCGGTCAGCGTCGTCGATCGTACGCCTGTTGTCGCCGGCCCCGACGGCGGATTCGTCCCGCGGGCCCACGCGATGCGTGCCGATATCCGCCCGCTCGGAACCTACTCTTCGAAGCCGTCCTCGAACCGGAACGTCCCGTTTCGCTGGATCACGTCGCCGTCGACTTCGATGAACGAGTCCTCGCTCATGTCGACGATCATGTCGACGTGGACCGCCGAATCGTTGGCCTCGTTGCCCTCACCGACGGTATTGTCGTAGGCCCGACCGACGGCCATGTGGACGGTGTCGCCCATCTTCTCGTCGAAGAGCATGTTGTAGGTGAACCGGTCGATGTCGCGATTCATTCCGATACCGAGTTCGCCCAGTCGGCGCGCGCCGTCGTCGGTGTTGAGTACTTCCGTCAGCACGTCCTCGTTCTTCGCTGCCGAGTGGGAGACGACCTCGCCGCCCTCGAACTCGAGGTAGACGTCCGTGATCTCGCGGCCCTGATGGTACAGCGGCATGTCGAACAGCACCTCGCCCTCGACGCTGTCGGGTTGGGGCGCGGTGAAGACCTCGCCGCCGGGGAGGTTATGCTCGCCGTGGTCGTTGATCGTCGGGTTGCCGTCGACGGACATCGTCACGTCGGTCGTGTCGCCGCTGACGATGCGGACCTCCGCGGCGGGGTCCATGATCTCGACCATGTTCGCCTGATGTTCACGCTGTTCGTCCCAGTCCTTGTTGACGGCGTCCCAGACGAAGTTCTCGTAGCCCTCGGTGCTCATCTCCGCGAGCTGGGCGTTGGCCGGCGCGGGGTACTGCGTGAGACACCAGCGCTTGGAGAGCCGCTCCTCGAGAATGGGGCGCTGGGCCTGCTGGTAGGCCGCGCTGATTTCGGGGTCGACATCGCTGGTCTGGGTGGCGTTGTCCGTCGCGCGAACGGCGATGTAGACGTCCGTGTTCTCGATGAGCGCGAGTTCGTGTTCGGGCGTTTCGAACTCGTCGTCGGCCGCGCGGAGATACGCACGCTGCTGTCGTTTGCCGGTTCGCTGGCTCGTCGTGACCGGGTTCGCTCCCAGGTCGCCGATCACTTCGTGGAGCGCGACGACCAGATCCTCGGCGACCGGGTGGGCATCGATGACGACGTTGTCGCCCGCCTCCAGATCGACCGAGTGGTTGGCGATGATCTCTGCGTGTTCGCGGATTCGCGGGTCCATGCATGAACGTACAGCGGACGGCGGGATACTGTTTTCGAAGCGGGATTTAGACGCCCCCTCGTCTGACAGTCGCTTTTAGACGATGCAAGACATCGATCGGAAACTCAAACGGATCTCTACCGAGTGCGACCGAACCTGGCCACAGAAGGTGCTCAATTGAGTCACCCTACTCTTGGAATCTGATCGGTCGCTCTTTCGAATTTACGTTCTCTATTCATAGATTTCTGCCATCGATCTCCCTACCACACCCACGATTACTAATATATGAAATATGCAATATTAATATATGAAAAACTAATATGACGGAAAATTATAAGTTGCATCAGATATGTCTGTTGTATATGGCGAACAGCAATTCACCAAACTTCGATAGACGAAACGTATTAAAATCAATAGGAATCGGTGGAACGATTTCCATTATTCCCGGTATCGCGGCTGCTGATCAGCAAGATATCGATAACGACGTAACGATTGAGAGAATTGAACCGCGCGAAGAAGGACGGTCCGTTGAAGATACAGAGGCGATTATCGACAGCGAGAAGATAACGTCACTAGCAGACAGTGTGGAGGCAGAAACGAGGCTCTCACGAGACCTTGAGACTCCGCTTTCTCTCGAGCTCGTTACGGATAACCAGAAACTCAATGCCGCCGAGCCGGTCATCACACACATCCCGTTTAAACCGCCGAACGCGGAACAATTCTCGCCAAACAACAGCGGTATTATTTTCGCGATTTCGATCAAAGAGGATGGGGAGCGGAACCCCATCGCCGCCTTCGCAGGTGCTCGCGAACGTACTGATGGGGCAAATGTTCAGAGTGATCTTAGTCTTCAAAGCAGCGAAGCGGGCAGTCAGGTCCGAATGACCACGTTCGGACAACAAAACGGACGTGTTAGGAAGATCAATGAAACGACTGAATCAGCAGTTGGTGTTTCTTCGGACCTCCAGCCGAAAGCGAGCTTTCCGGAGCCATCTTGTACGGTTTGTATGACGCTAGTAGACTCGGCCTGTGTTATCGGCTCGGGTACCCTCAGCTATGGTGCCTGTGTTGACGCTGTCGTCGCTACGGCTGCGCTATCAGGTCTGGGCAGCCTGGCAGTCGGTGCCTTGTGTACATACCTCGTTTCGCAGACTGGCGTCACCTGTACCGTCGGTACGCTCGCAGCGTGCACAGCGGTCGGTTGGTGCGACGCAACCCAGTAAGTGAGCGGCTCTCACGAACTGTATTTCACACTCCAGTACACCGCTATAATTCGGTCCGACAACCGCCATCACTCCCCAATTCTATCGCTGGGGACAGTGGTCGTACGCGGGGGTGCTCGAGTTCGATATTCGCGGCCTGTTCGGTCAAGTTCTCCGGCTCGGTCCGACTGAGTCCTCTATTTAGAACCGGCCGCTAATGGGGAGTTTTTTGTATGTCAATGGTGTGGGTTACCTATGAAAATTTCCGATCAAGAACCGCGAGTTAGAACATCGCTAGAAATCGGCGCAGGTCTCGCCTTGCTAACGAAATGGGTCGTCGCCGTTTTTCTCGCATACTACCTCTATTCCACCGGTCTCGAAACCATCGGGGTGCTAGGCGGTATTACCATCACCATCATGACGGTACGGTGGCTATACGTGTACTGGCCGCCGTGGAAGCGGCCTGACGAGTGGATGGATACGACTAGCGATCAGTGAGTCCGAGTTGCTAAGTATATCGTTCTACGTTTGATGCTGAATATGTATGCGGGGGAACGGGACATGCCAGACTCGCCAAATTTTTGATTGGAAACTCGAGGACGCGTTCAGCCGATACGGTCTGCTGTACGTCATTGCCGGCGCAATCCCGATGCTCTGGGGGTGCGCCGGTAAATCGTTACAGTAATCCGTATGACGGCTTGTCTCGGCGATCAGCGGTCGCCGCGCATTCCGTCGCGGAACTCGAGGACCGTCCGGCGCACGAGGAGATAGCCGAAGAAGACGAGCGACAGCAGGATCACGACGACCGCGACGATGACGGGATCGTCGGGAAGGAGACCGATGATGGAATCCAGCATATGCCGCGGCTACACTGTCAGTGTGGTTAACAGTTTCGACCTCGCTTGGTTGAATCCGCGCCGACGTCTCGCTAATGAAATAGTAACTAAAACTGGTCTTTCAGCTTGCGCTGACTATAACGTCGTCTGACTACTCGGTTGAGATCGGCCTCGATCGCTTCCCCTCCACCGATTCGAGGATCGCCCTCGAGATCGAGGCCACCGTCCCCGACGATCACTACCTCCCGATCGCACCGGCCGCTCGTGCCCGTTCCCGTCCGACACTCCGGTTCGAACGGGCGGCCGGCACCGATCGATACCGATCGCATATCCGCCGGTCCCCGCTGGCGCTGTCGCTCGTTCTGTCGCTCCCCTCCACCGGCTCGCCACCGTCCTCCCCACAGTCTCGGCGAGCTACGCCGTCGGCACGCCGAACGCCTCGAGCACCGCCCCGTCCGGTTCGCGAATCTCGCCCTCGAGCCCGCTTTCGCCGTCCCCGCGTTCCTCGAGCACGGCGAACCCCGGTCGATTCCCGCGCGGATCGGCGTGGCTGCCGGGGTTGAGCAGGACGGCCTCGTCGGTCTCGACGACCGTCGGCCGGTGGGTGTGTCCGGAGACGACGACGTCGGCCCCTCGCGAGCGTCCGAACATCGCGAGCCCCGTCTCGCCGCCGTCCCGTCGGTGCGTGACGGCGAACCGGACGCCACCGGCCTCGACGACGCGCGCCGTCGGAAGTCGGTCGCGTACCGCCGCACTGTCGGCGTTTCCGTGGACCGCGTCCAGCCGATTACACTCCGTCTGAAACGCCTCGAGCGCTGCCTCGGTCGTGAAGTCGCCGGCGTGGATGACGGTGTCGGCCTCCCGGGCCGCGGTCAGTGCGTTGCCCTCGAGTTCGTGGCCGCGACTGCTGTGCGTGTCGGAGAAAATCGCGATCATGATCGGCCTTCGCCCGTCACTGACAGGTCCCTTTCGGATGCGGTCCGCGATGCGTCCGGGAGCGCGGCCCGGAGGGGAGTCGATCGGCTTCGGTCGGCGGCCGAAGCCGATCTAGAGCGGCTTATACTTTTAGGGCGTCCCTTCGTAGTCGCCGTCGATGGCCAGTAGTACCTCCGTCGTGCTCGCCGCACTGTTCGCGAACGGTGCGATCGCGGTTCTGAAGTTCGGCGGGTTTCTGTTGACCGGGAGCCCGGCGATGCTGTCGGAGACGTATCACTCGATCTCGGACACGGGGAACCAGATCTTCCTGCTGATCGGGATCACGTACGGCGCACAGGAGGCGACCCGCGAACACCCGTTCGGTCACGGGAAGGCGCAGTTCTTCTACAGCCTTCTCGTGAGCGTCATGCTCTTCGGGATCGCCGGCTGGGAGAGCGCCCGTCACGGTTACGACGCTTTGACCCACGGCGGCGTCCACCGGGCGAGCGAGGACGTGACGCTGCTGGGACAGACGTTCGATCCGGTTTTCGTCAACTACGCCGTGTTGCTCGGGGCGATCGTGTTCGAGTCCTACGCGCTCTGGAAGGCCTACCAGGGAATCAGCCGCCAGATGGACGAGTACGGCTGGACCACCCTCCGCGAGGCGTTCCGCAAGACCAGCGACGTGACGACCCTGACCGCGCTCACCGAGGACACCATCGCGCTCGCCGGTGCGGGGATCGCCCTCTTCGGCGTGTATCTCACGCGGACGACCGGGAACCCGATGTACGACGCCGCCTCCGCGCTCCTCATCGGACTCATGCTCATGGGATTCGCGGTCGCGCTCGCCTGGCAAAACAAGCGGCTCATCCTCGGCGAGAGCCTGCCGAAGGAGGCCGAGGACGAACTTCGCGAGATCGTCGCGGGCTGGGACGGCGTCACCGAACTCGTCGACTTCCGAACCGTCTACTTCGGTGCCGAGGAGTTGCTCGTCACCGCCGACGTGGCCTTCGAGCCCGATCTCGACGCCGAGACGATCAACGACCGTATCACCCAGATCGAACTCGCCCTGATGGACCACGACGAGCAGGTCGAGAAGGTCTACATCGAGCCCGAGACGTAGCCCGCGGTCGTCCGACCGCGCTATTCTTCGCGTTTGTCGTCCGTATCGTCGTACCTCGCTACGACCGTCGAGCCCGGCGGCCGATCGTTCAACACCGCCGTCACCGTCGTCTCCTCGAGATCGACCGTCGACTCGAGGGGCTCCCAACCGTCCGCCGTGTCGACGGCGACCGCGACGTCGGTCGGGCTCGCGCCGGGGGGTAGCTTCGAGGGATCGTAGACCAGAGCGATCCTGACCGCTTCGACCGCCTTCAACTCCTCGTACGCCACGAGATCGACGGGATCGGCGAGCGCGTCGACCGGCGGCTCGTGGCCGCTCTTCCGGAGGCCGAACGCGTCGGGGACGACGCCGGCCACGAGGTCGACGCGCGCCCCCACCCGCTCGAGCGGATACTCGGCGACGGCACTCGAATCGTATCCGGGAATGGGCATACGAGGGGCAGGGACTCGAGACGGATGGCCCTGTAGCGCGCGATCGCCGGCCGGGTGTTGGCGGGCATCCCCGCCGTCGGTCATGTAAACGGAGCGTCCGAATCGAGACGAATCCTTTTATCGCAGCGCGAACCTATCGTCTCGTGTGTCCGAGACTGCCGGGTACATGCGCTTTTTCCCGTACGACCAGCCGTACGAGAACCAGCGCGAGGCGATGGACCGCATCCACAACGCCCTCCACCGGGGTCAGGACGTCCTCTTCGAGGGGGCCTGCGGGACCGGCAAGACCCTCTCGTCGCTCGTCCCCGCCCTCGAGATCGCTCGCGAGCAGGACAAGACGGTCGTCATCACGACCAACGTCCATCAGCAGATGCGTCAGTTCGTCGCCGAGGCCCGCGCGATCACCCGCGAGGAGTCCATCCGCGCGGTCGTGTTCAAGGGAAAAGCGTCGATGTGTCACATCGACGTCGGCTACGAGGAGTGTCAGACGCTGCGGGACAACACCCGCGCCGTCGTCGACGCCGAACGCGACCGCGAGCAACTCGAGCGCCGGCAACGCGAACTGCTCGCGGCGAGTCAGGACGGCGACGGCTCGGCGGCCGACGCTCGCTCGGCGGTGATGGACGAACTCGAGACCATCGAGGAGCGACTCGAGGAGTTAGCAGAGCAGACCGTCTGTGACTACTACCGGAACAACCTGACGCAGAACACGGACGACTTCTTCGGGTGGCTCTTCGAGGACGTCCGCACGCCGGACGAGATTTACGACTACGCCGACCGACAGCAGTTCTGCGGCTACGAACTCCTCAAGGAGGGGCTCGAGGGCGTCGATCTGGTCGTCTGTAACTACCATCACCTGCTCGATGCGACCATTCGCGAGCAGTTCTTCCGCTGGCTGGGCCGCGATCCGGACGATATCATCGCCGTCTTCGACGAGGCCCACAACGTCGAGGACGCCGCCCGCGAGCACGCGACTCGGACCTGCTCCGAGCGGACGTTCGACGCCGCATTGGACGAGGTAGCCGACGCGGACGATCCGCGCTCCGAGGACGCCGCGAACGTCCTCTCGGCGTTCCACCACGCGCTCGTCGAGACCTACGAGGAGTCCCTCGGGTTCGGCGACCGCGAGGGGATCGACAACACCTGGTCCGACGTGTCGATCGCCAACGAGGACCGCAAGGACGATCTCACGCTCGCGTTCCTCCAGCGGTACTCCGGTCGGGGGATCGAGGACGATCTCGAGGCCGCGATGAAACTCGGCCGGAAGCTAGACGAGCAGTACGAGGAAGCGTATCGGGAGGGCGAGACGGCCACGCGGACGGAGTGTCAAACCCTCCAGGCTGCCGGCTTCATCAGTGCGTGGATGGCCGAGGGCTCGGCGGAGGGGCTCTATCCGGTCGTCGCCGTCACCCGTGACGCCGGCACCGACGAGGTGTACGGCCGCGCGGAGCTGTACTCCTGTCTCCCGCGGCAAGTGACCGGCACGTTGTTCGACGAGATCTACGCGACCGTCCTGATGAGCGCAACCATCCAGCCGTTCGAGGTCACGGGGAACGTGCTCGGTCTCGAGGACACGGTGACGATGGGCTACGGGCTGGGGTTCCCCGCGGAGAATCGCCGCACGTACGCCGTCGAGACGCCGCCGTTGTTCTCCTCGGATCGCGACGATCCTGCCGTCCAGGAGACGGTCACGGAGACGATCCACGACGCCGTCCGAATGACGCCGGGCAACACGCTCGCCTTCTTCCCCAACTACGGCGAGGCGAGCCGGTACGCCGACCGGCTCGTGAGCCGCAGCGATCGGACGCTCTACCTGGACGAGCCGGGCCAGTCCGTCGAGGAACTCCGGCAGCAGTTCGTCGCGGACGACGGCGCGGTGCTCTGTACCTCGCTGTGGGGCACGCTCGCCGAGGGCGTGAGCTTCGACGGCGACGACGCGAACACGGTCCTGGTCGTCGGCGTCCCCTATCCGCACCTGGACGACCGCGCCGAGGCAGTCCAGGACGCCTACGACGTGGCCTTCGACGGCACCGACACGGGCTGGCGCTACGCCGTCGAGATCCCGACGATCCGCAAGACCAGGCAGGCCCTGGGCCGGGTCATCCGCTCACCCGAGGAGGTCGGCGTCCGCGCACTGCTCGACCGACGCTACTCGAGGCGTGCGAAACCGGACCTCGGCAAGTATAGCGTCAACGGCATCTTCCCCCACGAGGAACGCGAGGAACTGATCGATATCGACCCGGAGAAGCTCAAGTTCTCGATGCTCAACTTCTACGGCGGTCACGACGCCTACGACGGCGACCCGCCGGCTCCGTGACCCCAACCCGCGGGGTCAGGACGGCAACGAAACGCGGCTCACCGGCAGCTTGTCCGTCCCGTCCCAGAACTCGAGTTCGCTGACCGTCCATCGAATCGGGTCGATCTCGCGGTCGGCTAGTCGGCGTGCGGTCGCGAGGTCGCCGCCGCGGGCCAGCGTCACGTGCGGCACGTAGTCGCCGCCCTCGAGCCCGTCGACGGGTTCGAAGGCCTCGGTGAGGGCGGCGTGAACGTCCTCGAGTCCGGGACTGTCGACGGCTAAATAGACCACTGGAGCCGAACCGAGCGGCGGGTCCTCGAAGTAGTCGATGCCCGTGATCGCGGCCTCGACGGCGGGGGTTCCCTCGAGCGCGCGGTGGGCACGGTGTTGAAGCTGTGCGACGTGGTCGGCCTCGCCGAGTCGCTTGAGCAGACAGGAGTGATCCTCGCGGACGGTCTCGAACCCGATCAGGTCGGGATGGAGCCGGTTCGCGAGCTGCCGGACGCGACCGGGGACCGGAACGTTGACGCTGTACACTTCAGTCGCGGTTGGGCCGAGGCGGCTATCAGTCTGCTGGTCTCACGGGGGACGATTCGACGCCGGATTAGAGTCGGTCGAGCAGCCAGAGGCCGATCAGTACGGCGATCGCGAACTGGACGACGAGGGCGAACGGACCGAGCAGGCTCGTGAGACCGTTGATCACCGCGCCGATGATCTCGAGCACGAGCAAGACGGCGACCAGCCCGAGGACGAGTTTCAGCAGGGTCTCGATCTCGAGTTCGCCGCGCGTGTCGAACATACGGCCATGCTTGGGAGACTAGCTGAAAAACACGTCGGTACGGTGGTCGGAAAGACCTATTTAGACGGCTCCGGCATGTCATAGTAATGGAGGCGAGGGGGCTGCGGGCCCTACTGTGTGTGCTCGTGGTGGTTGCGTCTTCGATCGCGTTCGTCTCGGCGGCGGCCGGTGTCACGGCGGACGTCGGGACACAGCGAGCGGCGCTACAGGAAGCGCCCGGGGGCGACGCGAACGGCACGCCGACGCTCGGAGAGGCGGACCAGACGTATATCGACGTGTTCATCACCGAGAACGGCTCGGCGCGGGTGACGGTCGACTACCAGTTCTACCTCGCCGACGAGAACCGGTCGGCCGAGTGGGAGTCGTTGGAGGCGAACATCTCGAGCGAGACCGACTGGTACGTCGCCGAGGAACGCCGGAGTTGGAACGAGACGCTCTCCAAAGGGGAAAATGCGACCGATCGGGAGATGTCGCTCTCGAACGTCTCCATCACCACGGAGACGACGTCCAGACCGGAGGAGATCGGCCACGCGAAGGTTGCATTCGAGTGGGCTCACTTCGCACACGTCCAGGTCAATCGGATCGAGGCGGGCGCTGCGCTCTCCGGCTTTACGCTCACCGACGGGACGACGTTGCAGTTCCGCTGGCCCGAAGAGTACGCCATCTACGAGAACGAGGGTGCGCCGCAGGTGAAGCCGTCGCCCGACGAGTCGGGTGCCGGATCGGTCGGCTGGGAGGGCGAACGGAACTTCCCCGACGGCGAGCCCCGGGTCGTGCTGATACGGGACAGCGACGCGGGCGCGAACGAGCCCCAGTCCGCCGAGGAACCGTCGATGCCGTGGACGATCGTCGCGCTCGCGCTCGCGTTGCTCGCGACCGTCGGTGCGGCCGGCTGGTTGCTCGGTCGCAGACGGTCGGACGGCGAGGCGACCGTCGCCGAGGACGAGGCCGTCCACCGACCCGACGGCGCGGCCGATTCCGAGCGGTCCGTCCCCGACGACCCCCCGCCGGAGTTGCTGAGCAACGAGGAACGCGTCCTGCGACTGCTCGAGGCACGCGGCGGCCGGGTCAAACAACAGCAGGTCGTCTCGGAACTGGACTGGACCGAGGCCAAGACGAGTCAGGTCGTCGGCGACCTGCGCGAGAACGACGAGATCGAGGTGTTCCGAATCGGGCGGGAGAACGTGCTGACGTTACCCGACGACTAACGGTGTCCCCACGTGTCGGCCGGCCCTGCCGATCCCGCGTCGGGACCATCGAGCGCGCAGGGTAGTGTTCAGAGTATGTGTTTACCCCCAGAAATCGCAGGAGGACAGTAGGTTCAAAATCGGGGAATTCAATTAGAAATCCGTAAAATTCGACCGCCGTC
>NZ_AOII01000038.1 GCF_000337615.1 Natrinema pallidum DSM 3751 | reverse complement strand
TTCAATTAGCCCTTGCTGAGGGTGCATATCTCCCCGATTGGCCGCCTGCTACGAGACAGTGGCGAAATTTACTGGGGCTAAACACGTACTCTCAGACGAACGATGTCGGTTCTTTGCCGGGAAAGTTCGGGACAGCTATCGCCTCTCGTGAGCGATGGCCGGAGTGGATGTCATCGTTCTCACCGCAGCGATGAAACACGTCGATATTTGTGAGTACAACCCCTTTGAGGCGGTGAAGACTAACTCGGTCGGCCTCCAGAACGTCGTCGATACATACATCCGGAAGTGCTCGGCCGACAGCACCCCTTAAACCATTCCAAACTTTGCTGGACGACGGCTGGCCGCTACCTCAAAGCGTCGCGATAGACAAAACGGTGGCCAATATACCTGAAGTCACATCTCGTCATAATCGAAGCGCTTGCTCATAGGCGTTTGTGACTTCGTGAACCGAAAAACGAGAGATAGCGTACTCCTCGGTTGAGCGTACTATCTCATCATTCAGAACAGCCTCAATCGCCTTGGCCATCGCGTTATGATCCCTGACCGGCACCAGTCGTCCCCACATACCACCTTCAAGGATCTCGTACGGTCCGCTCGGGCAGTCCGTCGAGACGACAGGAACGTCACACGCCAACGCCTCAATCAACACGTTAGGACACCCCTCCCATTGTGAGGAAAGGACGAATACGTCCGCGTTCGCCATATACGCGAATGGATTCTCGACGAATCCCGGCATCGACACCAAATCGTCGACGCCGAGCTCCGCAGTTAGCTCTCGCAGACGTTTCGACCGATCACCCTCCCCAAGGATGACCAACCTCACCGACTGTTCCGACGCCACTGACGCGAACGCGCGTATCAGTGTCTCGAAATCCTTCTGTTCGCTTAGTTCACCAACGCCGAGCACGACCGGCATTTCAGCGTCCGGAGCAAACCAGGGATGATCCACTGTCTCTGTTCGTTTACGTAGCAGTTCTTCGGTCACTGAGGGGTTATATATGGTCGTCACCTGCACCGCCGACAGATTAGTCATCTCCAACAGATCCGATTTAACGCCATCGGACACCGCAACCACTTCGTCCGCGTACGGATACACGTACTTCGCTGCCCGATGGACCAGTCGATGCTTCAATTCTCCATTAGCCTCCTTCGTGGAGAGCATGTTTGAAATTCGAATAACTACCCTAGTAGAGACTCGCGCGACACGCTTCGCACAGATGGCGACTACATTCGCCGTATCGATGGTCGACAACATCACGTCGGGCTCCGATCGCTTGAGATACGCGGCTAACTGTGGAAGTGCAAGGAAGAACCGACCGGTATCGAAATCAACGACATTCACTGTGTCCGGAACCTGCGACAGATACTCACCATGAGCCGACACGAGAACAATGTCGACTTGATAGTCACGGGCTGCGAATTCCGACGCCAGATTAAGAATAACCTTCTCAGCACCGCCACCGCGTAGCGAAGGCAAATAAAAGGCTACGTGTGGCTCGTCTGATTCCCTGGAGTCCGCATCGCTCATCTGTTCTTCTTTGAACGACTGGCTGATATAAGTGTCCGGAAATCGATCTCCGTGATGTGACGGATGGATTTCGTCTTCGATTCATCTCACTTCCATCAGGTGCGGACGCCACGACATCTCAACCGGTGTTCGTTCGCTAACCGTTCTAAACGTCGCGTTTTTTGGCTACCGGAGAAAAAACCACGTGTCAATACCAATTGAGATAGAAGACCATGACACGGGCCTCACCGCCCTCGTCGTCCATCTCCTCTTGGATTGCTATCTGCCCATCGCTGTCCGAGCGAGTGTATGTCCATGCTGTATATCCGTGGTCATTTCTGGGGAAGCTATATCGATATACAGTTTATAGAATAGACATGCGTTCTAGTGTTATTTGTCGGTGTCCACACAGACTCCAGCAGTCAGTGAGTCCCCAAAACCTATATCATATCTGTGAGAAACGCGCTATTGCCCGAACATGCCTGCCTTAAAATCGCAAACCCACTCAGCGAGGCCGCTACGCCGCGTCCCAGCGCACCGAATACTGGAAACGGTGGGGTGTCCCTCGTGAGTGACGCGACGACGCCGGCGACAAACTCCGATTGGGAGGACATCGACGACGTCTCCTGGACGCTGCTCGACCGCGAGGAACTCGTCGACGCGTACTGGGCGGTCGTCGCCCCCGCGATGGAAGCCGACGGTCTCGATCCCGACCAGGAGAAGCCGACGCACAGCTGGCTCCGCGACCACGACTTCCGCCCGCTTCTCTACGCGTTGCGGGAGTACCACGATATGACGTTCGGGGAGTTCTGGTCGACTGACCTCGGGCTCGAATCCACGGAGACGAGCTATGACTGGGCGACCGACCACGAACGGACTATCGAGGCGCTCGAATCGTTCCTCACCTCCCGTCGAGAGCGAAAGGGCCTCGCGGACTCGTCGATCGATACGCTCCGCTACCGATTGAACCGCTACGTCGCCGCCTACTGCGACGAGAACGACACAGACGACCTCGTGACGCCCGTCGCTCGCGATGGCGACGTCCCGGCCTACAAAGCGGTCGATGCGTGCTGGGCAGCGTTCGACCGCTTGCACAAGGATCTCAATGGCGGGCAAACCAAACGCCGGATTCATCTCGCCGTCTCAAACTGGTACGCCCATCTGGTCCGGCGCAAATGGGCTGCCGTCAACCCGGCTGACGGCCTCGACGAGGAGTTCGACTGGTCGAACGATACCGATGATGATGATGCCGATACGCCGTGTCTCGCCACCGAGCACGTTCGCGCGCTCTACCAGGCAGCTGACGGACCGGAAGACCGCCTCCTGGTCCTCGCACTGTGTGCGTGGGGCCTTCGTCCGAACGAGGTCGCGCGCCTCCACACGCGCCAGTTCGTCCTCGACGTTTCCACCGACGAAGTCCCGTATATTGCGTTCGAGGAGCGCAAGAACGGTCCCGGCCAGGTGTCGCTGCTCTACGGTCGGGATGTCCTCGAGGACCGACTCGCGACGTTCGCCGACCACAACGACTGGGACGGCTACCTGTTTCCGTCACCTCATGCCTCGGGCGGGCCAATTTCACGGTGGACGGTCTGGAACCGATTTTCACAGCTCGCTGACCGTGCGGGGCTGCCCGACGAGATCGACGGAGTGGCACCGGCGCCGAAGATGGGGCGGCGGTACTGGTACGATGCGTACTCTGCATCGCTCGACGTTGTCCTCGGGAGTCTCGACGAGATCGCTGCCGAACAGGGAAGCGCGAGCGCCGACGTCGTCCTGCAGAACTATCTCTCGGATTCGCGGGCCCGGACGCTCCGCCGGGAGTATATGCGCGAGCAGCTAGCTGCTGCCTTCGAACCAAGCGAAGAGTGATACTTGGACACCTCCGACTTCGGTCACAACCCAAGCATTATTACTCAGTACACGAATCATGTATTGTATGTCGAAAGCGACGGGGGACCCTGAACGCGCCATTAATGGCCTCATGTCAGTGGCACAGCTACTCGAAGAGCCACGGCTCGCTCGCCTCTACACGTATATTCTCCGTGAAGGCGAAGTGACGATTGATGAAATCGTCGCCGACATCGACACGCCCCGCACGACCGCGTATGCGGATACGGGGACACTCGTTGATCTCGGGGTACTCACGCGGGATGAAACGCAGAAAACGCACACCTACACGGCCATCCCGATCACGCTCACTGCGAATCTCGATGGCGACACGTACACGATCACGCCCACGCTCGTCGAGGCAATCGGCCGGTCGCCCCAGGATCAGGATCTCGACCTGCTGATCGAGAAGCATGGCATGGGCAAGCTCGCTGCAGCGCTAACGTACGCGATTCCGTATGTTGAGGGCGGCATGACCGAACGCCTCGCAGCACGCGAACTCAACCTTCAACCTGCGTTTGGGATTGCGGTACTCCAGGCACTCCGCGAGGTGATTCTCGACATGCGGGAGTACGATCCATATTTCGACCAAATTCGGAATGCGCGTGACAAGCCGGTCGACGAGGAAGCGTAGGAATTCTCTCATACATGCAAGGGACGACCGAGTCGATACCTGAGAACGCGGTATGGATTGCTGATTCAGCATTTTCGAGGTGGATCCCCCGACCTCAAGGGGCGAACGGAGTGAGCGAGTAGGTCGGGGAGGAAACCGACAAGGGAGGACACAACCGCCACACCCCGACCGACCGACTCCCAATCGTATAAGTACCGTCGAGTGCTCTCTGAAACTATGGACGTGCGTCGAACCGCCGTCGTGAAACTCGCCGTTTCCGACGAGCAACGCGACGCACTCCACCGAACCGCCGAGCAATACCTGTACTGCGCGAACCGAACCGCCGACTACTGTTGGTCCGACACCTCCTACGCCGAGTGTAAGACCAACAAGCGAGAGGTTCGTGACGCACTCTACGCCGAACTTCGAGAGGAGACAAACCTACAGGCCCAACTTGTCCAAGCCGCTATCAAACGCGCTGTCGAAGCTGTCAAAGCGTGTGTCGAACGGTGGAAAAAGGGACAGCGCGTCTCTCAACCGACGTTCACCGCTGAAACGATGGACTACGACACGCGAAGCGCGACGTTCTACCGGAACAAGGTGTCGCTGGCAACTGTTGAGGGCCGAGTCGAACCGTCGTTTGTTCTCCCGGCAGACAGTCCGACACCCTACGAGCGGTACGTACTCTCTGAGGACTACGAGTTCCGCGAGAGTACGCTTCGGTACGACGCGGCCACTGACGAGTTCTACCTCAACATTTCGACGCGGCGGACAGACGGTGACGATGAGGTTTCGGAAGATACCGGGCACTCCGACCAAACGGTCCTCGGTATCGACCTCGGCGTCAACAGCCTCGCTGTGTCCTCAACCGGCACGTTTTGGCAGGGAGACGACTACGACCACTGGTGTCGTGAGTTCGAGAAGCGGCGTGGTGAGATGCAACAACGCGGCACGCAGGCCGCACACAACGCGCTTCTTCGCCTCGGGAAGCGTGAAGAAGCGTGGCGGAAACAGTACATCCACACGATCGCCAACGAACTCGTCTCGGAAGCTGTCGAACACGACTGCGACGTAATCGCGTTCGAGGACTTGAGCGACATTCGGGAGCGGCTTCCACAGGCGAAGTGGCACCACGTCTGGGCGTTCCGACGCCTGTTTGAATACGTCTCCTACAAAGCCCCTGAACAGGGGGTCTCCGTGGAGCAGGTCGAGCCGAACCATACATCCCAACGCTGTTCTCGGACGGACTGTGGCTTTACGCACGACGGCAATCGCCACGACGAACAGTTCGAGTGCCAGAAGTGTGGGTATGAAGTGAACGCGGATTACAACGCCGCAAAGAATATTGGCGTGCGGTACGCTCGGAAGCGACAACACAAACTCCGATCCTCGCCCAAGTCGGGGAGCGGAGACGCACAAGTAGACGTGCGTGTGAATGGTGGGACGTTGAACGGTGAGAGTCACCAGCCTATTGCTGGGGACTGATTGCCGGGAGTCCACATCAAAGCCCTACCCTCAATGAGCGAACCCCGTATAGGGTGAGCGAAGTAGGGTAGGGTAGTTTACGCGTTTTCATTGCCTGTGGCCGCCAACAGCGGAACAAGTATACAGCGCTGAAACGGTTCGCCCAGCGGAACGAGATTACGTTTGTGATTCCGCAGCGGGTGTATGAGGAACTTGGCGGTGCGCCAGACCGCAGTACGGCCGGCCAGACACCGATTAACAGTGCGATTGAGACTGGATGGGTGACCGTCGCTGATGAATTAGATTACACGAATCCGACGGTATCTAGCGTTATGGACGGAGTGCGTGGCTTCATTGCACGGGAGTCGAATCGCTCCGAGGACAACATCGAGAAAGCGGATGCCGCACTTGGTGGCGTCGCAGCCCACCTCTTAGAAAGCGAGAAGGCTGCGTCTATCTGTGTCCTCACGACGGATGACGATGCAGGGAACGGCGTCGTCACTGCAATCGAAGCTCATGGGTTCGACGGGCAAATCACGTTCAAAGACGGCTTTGAGCTGATTGCAGAGATCACGTAATATCGAGACCCTCAACCGTCAGTGACACCTTCGATTAGTTTCATCCATTACCCCAGTAAATGCTCGAGATGGCCCGGACATTGATTCACTGATTCACAGAATCTGTGATTCAGTGAAGCCATAAATCAGGGAGTTAAGGAGTACTTGATTCTTGGAATCCAATAGGATGTGGCGAATCATGGAGCCAGTGAATCAATGAATCAGTGAATCCAAGAGATAGTGATTCAATGAATTACCTACTCCGAGAAGCACAGAGTGACTAATTCAGTAACGGGCAGTAGCAACCACCATTCCACGAGGAACCAGCAAAGCGGGGATTCCAGGATGTATTGAATCAATGAATCAGTGATTCTTTAATTCCCACCAAATACAACACCAAAACCGCCTGTTAGCGGCTTATACCACGGAATACGGAACTTTAGAATTTTCAGAGCGGGATTAGATGTCTGACGTGGATTTATGAGTCATTGAATCAATGATCGTACCATGACCGAGTCACCTCGTGGCTGGGGCGTCACACCATCGACCGGTATTCCCACGATCGCCTTCGGCAATCAGAAGGGCGGGACTGGGAAGACAACGGCGACGATAAACAGTGCAGCGGCACTGGTCTCGCGAAATCACGATGTCCTCGCGATCGATATGGATCCACAGGCCGATATGACGAAAGGCCTGGGTCTCGGCCCGGGCGACGACAACGACCCCTCAAGCCCGAAGAACGACCTTCCAAATACGCTCGCTACCGATGACGCAAATCTTCTTGACGTCCTCGTCGACAATCCGCGCACGGACGACACGACGCTTTCAGAAATTATGATCCACAGCGACGAGTACGAACACCTAAATTTCGATCTCGTGCCGAGCCACAAGGACATGGGGCTTGCCCGGGATTGGATGGACGACGCAGGCGCTCGTCTCTCGTTGAAAGTTGCCCTCGAAGAGTTAGTGGACGACGGTTACGACTACGATTTTATCTTGATCGACTGCCCACCTGATCTCTCGGTGCTGACGGATGCAGCCTTTATCGCGGCGCAGAACGTGTTCCTGGCCGCACAAACCCAAGCCACATCACGAGATGCCCTAGACGATCTCTGGGACCAGCTGGAATCCATCGAGGATAATCAACAGATCGAGATTGCAATCGTTGGACTGTTGGCAAATATGTATAGAGATGATGGTCAGTCACAGAAGTTTCTGGAGGCATTTGACGAGTCATATGCGTCACTAGCGCCGATCTTCAAGCTTCCAATGCGGGTAGCGATACAGCGCGCGTGGGACAACGGCTGCGATATTTTCGAATGGGAGGACGCAAACGACCAACAAGTCGAGCGCGACCTCTTCCTGGAGGTTGCTGAGACAATGGAACGAGCGTTCGACAAAACGCAGGTGGAGGTGTAAGGATGCCCCGAGGAATGGACGAGCGATTTGAGGATCCGTCAGAGGAAGCAGACGACGAGGAAGCCACGGCCGACGACAAGCCGACAGAGACCACACCGGACGGAGAAAGCCGAGACGGTGATCCGACAACAGCAACCGAAGACCAATCACGTCAGCAGAGAGAGACCCCTACAGCGGAGACTGAATCGTCGATTGAGGAATCAGACGGCGAACCTCTGAATATCCGTGAAGACTGGGATTCCGCCACTATATACGTTGAACCGGAGCAGAGTGAGGACATTGAGGTGACATTCACTCGGCTAAAAAAGCAATTGAAGCGTGAAGACATCACTCTCGAGAAGAACAAACATTTCTATAGAGGGATTTTCGATGTGGCATTCGGTGAACATCAGGAAGAGACGAAAGAGAGGATTCGTGAATTGGCAAAGCAAGACCAGGGCTAGTACTGGGAGACGGCCACGCACGTACACGTGGTCTGATTTGACTCACCTCCGTATGACATCCTCCGCGCCGTTCTCCGCGCGGTTTCCCGAGCGTTGGGAGATTATGGTTCGCAGGTCACCTGTTCTTGTGGGGCTATCCTCCCCGTCGATGTGTCGAACAGGCGCACCGCTGGCTGTGCCATCCAGCCGTTATCCCTATCTCCCCCGTCGCAGGCGAGACTCGGGAGTACCTTCTGTCGGATGTTCTCGGCCCCGTTCACATCGGCATTAGCGACCAGCCCACACTCGTCACACACGTACAGACCACGTTCAACACGCTGGCTGTCGTCGATGGTCCCGCACGAACCACAGGACTTGGAGGTACCACGTTCGTCCACGCGCTCAACACTGATGCCGTATTCGGCCGCTTTGTATTCCAGCATCTGCGTAAAATTGTCGAACGCCCACCCATGGAGATCGAGGTTGCCGTGGTCACCCCAGTCTGTGTTCTCGCGGATACCAGTCAGATCGCCCACGACAATCGTTCCGACGTTTCGGGCGGCGCACTCGGCTACTATGTCCTTCGAGACAGCGTGGAAAAAGTGTGTCCGGCGCTCGCCACGCTTGCGGTCCAGCCGTTGTGCTTTGCGGGAGGAACTATCGTCGCACTTCGCCCGCTGTTTCTGGAAGTAGTAATCATCCTCTTTGAGTGCGCCACCGGGATACAGCAAAGCGTCGTCGCCAACCGCAACGGCGGCGAAGTTGCAGATACCGAGGTCGATACCGGCCACTCGGTCGCCGGGTGGGTCCGGGTCGTCTCGTTCGACGTTACACACGATATGCAACTCCCAGTCGGTGCCGGTCCAGACAGCTCTGACCTGCTGGACGTTCTGGACGGTCACATCCGGGTCAACAGCGTACTCACAGAGAATAAAGTCTTGACGCCCATCTTTCAGATTCCGCCCCTTCGAGAGTCGAATCCGATCGTGGTCGGGGTCGTGCTTGAACCCATCCTCTTTGAACGTGACCGTCGAGCGTGGGTGGTCATCACCGTGCTTGCGGTAGCCGGGCGGGTTCGCCTTCTTGTCACCGTTCCCACGGAGTGTGTACCACGAGTCGAACGCTTCAGCCAATTCTTCGAGAATTGCCTGACTGGATTGTGCGTTCAAATCCGCGTAGTGTTCGTTGTTCTTGAGGTACGCTTTGAGAGCACCGTGGTCTGGTATCGTGCCGGTTTCGTCCCAGATACGGTCGCAGGTCCACCGAGCGACGTTCCAAAGTTTTGAGGCCGCAAACCCGAGCGAATCGAGGTCCTCACACACCTGTTGGTGGTTGTGAATGGACGCAACATAGGTTCGAGTGACCTGATTCGCCACAGATAGCCTATTGTATGCGAGATTGATAAGTAACAGCCTACCGGAGTGAAAGTGGAGTATTCGGCTCAGCCGTCGCCTGTCGGCGGCGTATCGATTATCTGCATCGCGAACAAGGAAGAGGAGCTGTTCGGCCGCGTCGACGACCGCCTCGTGAGCCGACTGCGCTCCAGCGAACACGTCCGGATGGATAAGTACCACGACGAGCAGTTGTACAACATCCTGAGTAGCCGAGCTAAGTGGGGGCTCGAACAAACATTTCTATAGAAGAATTTTCGAGGTGGCATTCGGTGAACATCAGGAAGAAAAAAGAGAAAATCCGCGAATTGGCAAAACAATATCGGGACTAGTACCGGGAAACGATTGCAGCGAGGACATCCGTCGCCTCAGGAACGCTATCGAGTGGAGTCCCGGCGACATGTCGCCATGTCCCACCAGTGAATCGCGCGTGATCGTAGATTTCCAAGGCGCCGCGCTGGGAAAGGGCCGTCGCAAAGGCCCCGACCCCCTCCGGAAGACGACCGCGCACATACACGTGGAGCCCTGTCCCGCTCTGACTTACCTCTGTGTATCCATCAAGCGCATCAACGAGAGTTGCTACCTCGTCTGATACCTCACCCGTCTCTGGATCCCGAACATCATCGAAATCCACGAACGAGAGCGGAGGATCTGGTGGATCATGTGGGAGCAGAACCGCTGGATGCACAGCCTCGGGAAGATCCTCACCATCGGGGAACGGCCACGCACGATGAATCTCACGAAGCGGAAGATCCGCTACCATCTTCGCTTTTTGAAAGCCTCGACGTGGATTCACGTCCTTTGAAGCGGCCCATTCACACGGATACATTGTGTCCGCCTGCCAGGGCGCGAGAGCGACTTTCGACCGACCATCCCAGACAACCCAAATATCCAAGTCACGCAATTCCACAGGGATATGATAACTATCCACATCCAAAATACGTGTATCGTTCGAATCAGGCTCATCAAGCAGATCCCTGGTTTCCGCTTCAGTAGAAGAGGTCTGGTCAGTCGAATCAGTCACGCCGGTCTCGACAGTCTCCTCTGCCATGCAACCCCTATTTTCAGACGTATCGAGAGCTGGCTCACCAGACCCGTCCGACATTGGATGCACTGCATCCGGGAAAGCCAACGATTCCTCTTGGCAAAAGTAGCAGCCGCATTTCTCAAGTGGAATTTCGGCCTCACTTGTCGCGATGCCGTGCGTCCAGATCTGGTTGCGAATCCGCTTTGCCTTCGTGACTAACTGCTCATATCGTGATTCGTCGAACTGGATGGCAGACGAGTCAGCGTCTGGACACGGCCATTCCCGAATATCGCTGAGGTCGTTTTTTGAAACGTACACGAGTTTTCCTTGCTCAACTCCTAATCCCTGCATATAGATGTGAAGCTGGTCGAGATGGCGGTCGATCGGTGGTGAGAATTTGTACCAGCCGTTCCGTACCTTCAGCACGTACGCAATTTCGTCGGCGGGATCATACAGGGTACACCGACCGAGAAATCGGACAGGGCCCTCGTCAATATTCAAGCTCACTTCGGTCTCCAGCGTCGGATTGCGATCGCTGATCTGCTGCTCGAAGTAGTTCTGGATCAGACGCGACGCACGATACTTGCCCCAGTACGTTTTGGATTTCGAGAGCCCGAGCTTGTTGACGTATAGCTGGCGCGGACAGAAGCCAATATGGGCTGCAAAAAACGTCTCAGGATCACGCTCATAGAGGTCGTTAGTATCGGCTGCGAGTATCGACGAGATCTGCTCCTCGAAATCGATCATGGTAGGAAGGACAACACTTGGAATATCACGGCGCCAGTACCCCCACTATGTGTGCCGCCCTGAAGTGTGAATCCGGGTCGTTTCCGAGTTTCAACAATATAGGTGTCAAGGGCACCCCGTGGCTGGATCTACCACCCCGGTACAGGGTTTCCGAGGACGTTTCCAGAAACACGAACAGTCAAATACGAAACAAGTCCCGGGGTACTCACTCACCGATTCAGGAAATCTCGAATTTTCAGAGAATTTCCGGAAGCATCTCTCCGTGATTGGGGAAAAGAGGCATAAACAACGCGAGAAATCCAATTACAAAATCGGGAGCATGCAGTTTCCGGAAACAACCCGGTCAGGCTTTTGTAACCTGACCCGAAATCAGTCTGTCAGAGACAGATGATCCGCGATGCTCGCGTCCTCCGGGCCGGATTCGTCCCTCGGGAAGTCGAGCATCGCGACGCCGAGGTCAATCACCTCTCCAGCGTTCTTGAGCCCATCACGAACGGAGAGCCCGCCGACACAGCCATCGTCACTGGACCCAGCGGCGCTGGCAAGACCTGCATCTCGAAGTTCGTCACGGAACGACTTCGAGAAGAGGTCCTCGACGTCGAGGCCATCTACGTCAACTGCTGGCGCAACTACACCCGGTTCCGCACGCTCTACCAGATTCTCGACGACCTCGGCGCCACTATCGACATCCACCGCCAGTCGACACCGCACGATGAACTCGTCGATCGCCTCCAGCAGCACGACGGCCCGCGAACCGTCGTCATCCTCGACGAGGTCGACCAACTCGAGGATCCCAGCGTCATCTACGACCTCCACAGCCTCCCGCAGTTCGCGATCATCTGTATCGCGAACAAGGAAGAAGAGCTGTTCAGCCGCGTCGACGACCGGCTCGTGAGTCGGCTACGCTCCAGCGAACACGTCCGGATGGACAACTACCACGACGAGCAGCTGTACGATATCCTGAGCGCTCGCGCGAAATGGGGGCTCGACGAGGACGCCATCACCGACGACCAACTCTACCGCATCGCCGATGCAGCCGCCGGCGACGCCCGCCTCGCTATCGGCATCCTTCGAACAGCGGCCAGCAAGGCCGACCGCGAGAACCACGAGCGCATCACCGACGACATCCTCCTGGACGCCGCCGAGGATGCCCGGGCCCAGATTAAGCAGAAGAGCATCGATTCACTCACGCCCCACCAGCAGGTCGTCTACAATATTGTTCGCGACCGCGGGCCACTCGGGCCGAGTGAGATTCACGACCGCTATACTGAGGAGGTTGATGACCCCCGGACAAAGCGAACTGTCCGGACGTATCTCTCGAAAATGGCTCAGTACAACCTTCTTGAGGCCGAGGGGACGAGTAGAGATCGGGAGTACTCGCTCGTCGATTCGACGGCTACCTCACCGGTTCAGTAACTTCCGGAGGATTTTAAGTCACCTCGAACTATATTCAGCACCTCCTGATTGCCTATAATTCAGGGGCTCGATGACGAGGGATCTTCGTGTCCAGATATCTCGACAACGCTGTGGTCTCAGAAGTCGGATGGGGGAAGGAGTTCGCAAAGGACCGGTGCTTGGTCCAAGAGCGCGTCAAAAAGGTGTTCAGTCGGTCGGTAGAGTGCGTGATGCTCGTCAACGGTATAGGAAGGTTCCTCATCATCATCCGACTGTGAGAGGAAACCGCTTTGGAGAAACGGGGCGAGGGTGGCATCCAGCGCGGAATCGGTACGCCCACTCTCAACCTCGAAAGTGTGGAGAGAAAATTCGGAGAGGAAACAGCGTGTACAACAACTCAAGATATGAGCACGCCGGTCAGCGAATAACTCATTGAGCGCAGTTCGGTGTGTGCGTGTCCAATAGTCCTCAAGCTTGACGTAAGTGCGGACAATAGGAGAGAGCTCGTTGAGGCTCCCGTCGGTGTGGACGATCCCGAGGTCATTAAGAGCGTGCTGGTCGTGGATATCGAGAGACTCACCGAGCGGACGGAGGACGGTTTGGAGTGCATCGTGGTACCTTGACGTGAGAAACTCGCCGGCGACAACGTGCGCATTGCCGATATTCCGGGTAGGGTGGATTGCCTCGTGGTGATCCGGATCGCGGTGATTGACGTGAGTTTGAGGATAGCTCATAGCGCACTCCATACAACGGGATATCAAGCATTAATATTCCGAACATACAGAAATTGGGGCTGAGTTAGCAGCTGTTAACCAACAGTCCAAGCTATGGAACTGCTGATGTTGGTTAATAGTGAGACGATTTGGATCCAAGTGTTCGAGGGAACCGGCTCAGAAGATAGGAAATTACGAATTAGTGCCGGAATCGAAGTCCGACAACGTTTGAACTCCTCATTCATCAAAATCGGTATCACAGACTAAACCAGACGAACCCCCTCCCCCCTTTTTCGAGTTGTAAACTCGTCACGGCGGGGAGGGGTGAATAGCAAGAGAGACTGCAAAATAGCTGATTGTGGCAGATATACACGATAGAGGGGGTGAGCACCTCATCTTCTAACTTGTGACTAAAAATGCGAAAGTTTATGTTGCACATTACCTTACCATAACCGCACTAGAGACAAAGAAAACAAATCGTCTAGCTCCGGCTAGACGATTAAGATCTCTGGAGTAGATAACCTCTTCATCTCGTCCGTGGTTCTGATCCCGTGTACTATCATGTCTCATCGCCTCTACGCCAACTTCTGTTAACTCAACGCTCGTTACATGGCGTCTGGTGTGACCTGTTCCCATCGACTTACAACTCGAAAAAGGGGGGAGGGGGTGAAACATTCGAGATCACCAAAGCAGCTTCACCAGCAATCATGTCCGAAACCCGGCATTCCTCTCACTCGTGAACGGGTTCTACGAGCGTCGTTCTTTCGCAACTATTCTGGCGCTTACTACTCGAAAACGGGGAGTGTGAGAAAGACCGTATCACCCTGAGCAACATTCACAAAATCCGGATTATGTGGATTTTACTCCGAGACCCACCTCGACTCACTTCTCCTTACAACGTGAGGGTGGGAGCATCGAACCAGGTGTGTTACCGCTCCCCAACATCTTACAACTCGAAAACGGGGGGTCCGGCCCATCGAGGAAGATCGACGAAGCTCGCTATCGTCGAACCGTTACAAATCGACAACGGAGGGGGATAGATTCCGAAGACGGTATCCGATTCATTCAGAGGATACGGGTCTGTAGTCGTTAGATAGCCTGTTTTCGCCCGGTTACAACTCCACAAGGGTCCACATTTTTATACCCAGGGTTCGAGGGGATTCATAATGGGACGAGAGGGACGTAGAGCAGGATCGAATAATCCGGAAAGTAAGGAGGATCGTGAATCTTCTTCTGCTGATCCTGAAAATCCCGAGTCGATGGATGAGGAGGTGGCGTCTCCTGGCACGTCACAAACGACCTTCGGAAATGGATCAGATCCCGCCGATTCGTCTCAAGAAGCAACTAACGGCGACGGTGGTGGCATCTCGATTCGTGATCGGCTCCAAACCGAGTCGTCCGGTGGCGTGTTCGCGAACAAAGACCTCGTCCGGTCAGATACTATCATCGACGAGGACCGTATCGTCGGTCGCGACGACCAGCTGGGCCGTGTCGTCGATAATCTAAAACCGGTCCTCCAGAATGAAGGGATCCCCGATATGCTCCTGAGTGGGCCATCTGGAACGGGGAAGTCGCTCATCATTCATGCGGTCTGCAAACAGATTGTCGAACTATGTGAATCACAAGACAAGACCTTCGGGGTCCTCTCTATCAACTGCGAGGGACCGAAGACTGCGGATCGGGCTGTCTACCGGCTAGTTAAAGCTGCTGCCAACGATCTCGGTGTCGATCCTGGTGTTCCCCAAACCGGCGTCTCAACGGATCAGAAGCTCGAGCGACTGTACGAACTTATGCGAGAGTATTACGATGGTGTCATCTTCATCCTCGATGAAATCGATATGCTCGAGGGACCGTATCAGGAAGCAGAGTACAATTCTCTCATCTACCAGCTTTCACGGGCTCGCAAACTCGCCGACTTTGATGGTCCCATTTCACTCACGACGATCACGAACTACGCCGACTTCATGAAGGACCTCAACAGCCGCGCACAAAGTTCCTACAATCCCGACGACATCTTCTTCGACGATTACGATGCGACGCAACTCCGTAGTATTCTCCACAACCGGGAGGACGCCTTCAAGCCAGAATCACTTGCAGATGATGTCATTCCGCTTGTTGCCGCGTTCGGATCCCAAACGCATGGGGATGCGCGGAAGGCGATTGATCTCCTCAGATGGGCTGGCGAATTAGCTGAGCGGCGTGGAGCTGACACGGTTACTGAGACTGATGTCCGTGAAGCCCAGGAGAAATACACCGAAAACCGCAAACTCCGCCATATCAGCGGAATTTCGACTCAAAAGAAACTCTCTATCTACGCCGTGGCGGCAACGGCCAACTACGCAAGAGAACACCCTGAGTGGATCCCTGCTGGACCAGCGTTCAAGACGTACCAATTCATTGCTGATACGTTGGACGCGGACCAGTACAGTCGCGAGACGTTCGTAAATCACGTCACTGAGCAGAGTACGTACGGTGTGTTGGACTTCGAGCGTCGAGGTAAGGGTCGAGGCAGAGGAGTGCATATGTATTTCTCCCTCTCTGAGGATCCGGAAACGATCATGGAGACGATCCGTGAGGATTCCCGGTTCGAAGATCTAGCTCACGAAGAGGCGACAATCAGTGCAGTTGTCCGCGAACGGCTGAAGCAGTTCCGGAGTAAGAACTAATCTCGCCCGTATTCTTCCTGCACTTACTTCTCGAAAACGGGGGGGGTTCGTATCCCGCGTGATGTGTTACAACTCGAAAATGGGGAGTGTCGGTCGTCGGGATGTCTCGTTACTACTCGAAAACGGGGGGTGGGTGAGCCAAGCGATTCGATATGCCGGGCGATGTGCTGTACTATCTCCTCACCCTTTCCCATTTACAACTCGATAACGGGGGGTTCCTACGATTTCTTTGCCGTCAGTATCAGCGATAATGGGGAGACTGCGAGGAAACGACGGCAACGCGGGGTGGGGGCCCGAGTAGGTTTACTCATCCGGACTGACTGGACCTTTGTACTTTGACGTCACCTTATCCTCCTCTCTCCACTGCCAGTAGTAGTAGCGGTTGTCGTTGATCTCCTTGATCGTGATCGTCGCCTTCGTCGGGACATCATCGGGGAGGTCATCGGGTCGCTCGTCGATCTCGTCTTCCTCCTCCGCTTCGGCAAGGCGGGCCTGGCGCTCGCGATGCTCGGCGAGGTCCTCGGCATAGTGGGCAACGTCTCGGAGCAGCTTGGGCGAGTAGTCGTCGAGTGTGTCGACGACATCCGTGGGGAGGTCCGCTGGAGGGGTCGGTGGCTTGTAGGACATGGGCCGATCTGTGTTAACCAACACAGAGGCAAGAGGCATAGTTTTGTTGGTTAAATCCGTAACCAACCGCTCACAACGGTCCTTCAGCAGCGGTAACACTACTCGAAACTCTGTATTAATGAGTTTCGTCTGATGTTACAGCCCTTCGAGTGTCCTCGAACTCTGGACGATTCTACGAGTTAGAGGGGAGTCGACCATCAGGTCGTGGGACCCGCCCCTGCTTGATCTCCTGATCGACTCGCCGGAGGTGTTTACAGCCCCCCTCGGGCGTACGCTTCCGCCAGTCTGGACACGTACACGACTCGCTGATCACGTCGACTTCGTACCAGTTTCCGGACGCCGATCGGACCTCATAGCGGCCACCCTTTTCAAGCAGCGAGACGGCCATCGATTCGTCGACGGCACGGCTGGTTCGCGGCTCGAGGTCGTCGTACTGGGGCGAGTGCTCCGTGACGACCATCCGATCGCGCACGTCGCCGGAGCGGCCGCCGTCTGAGGCAACCGCAGCTTCGGGATCCTGGAGCCGATTCGCAAGCAGGGCCTCGACCGGATGCCCCTCCGGCCACAGATAGTGGACTTCCCGCCGCTCGCGATGGTCGTAGGAGCCACAGGCGGCAGCGCTCCCGTTCCAGACGCGCCACGCCCCGAGTGCTGTCATCACGTCGACGATGACTCGCGGAACAGCGTCGTACTCGTCGGGGTAGAACACCCGGAATCGAGTACAAGCCTCCTGCGGCGGAACCGTCTCCCACCACTCAACGTCGTCGTCCCAACTGTTGCACATCGCGTCGTCCTCTCCGTAGCCGACAGTCACGCCGTCAATCTGCGGTATCTCCACAGATGTCTCGTCAGCCGCGCCTTCGAGCAGCCGAAGGACGGCGTACCGAAGATACTCGTGTTCCGGATGGTCCGAAGATTGGGCGACCTGCTCGTGGTGCTCTGCGACTCGCCCTGCCTCGTCGAGAACAGTCGTTAGATATCGGTCGGTCATAGTTCGTGGAGACCGGACTGCGCCTCCGCCCCTCGGCGGGCGCTGATAGACTTAACCAACGAATAGCGATCCATCGTATCCTCTGTTGGTTAATTCATCTCTGCTCAAATTCTAAGCCGGATCGGATTACCGGAGCCAAGAATAGTATATCTGTATAGAGATAACTCTATAGGGAATATGGGGGACAAGACTAATACCGTTAGATGCGATACCGATAACTAACGATGATGGAATACGTCGACGAGACCGCGGCGAAGATCATGGTCGCGGCCCGGCCGGGCGACTCGATCCGTCGGATCGCCCAGAAGATCGACGGCTCCTACTCGTGGGTCTACGACTGGATCGAGCGGTTGGAGGACGCAGGCTTCATCCGACGTGAGGACGGCGTCTACATCGAGAAGTACGCTGTCAGGGATCGCTACTACGATCTCGTCGCGGCCATTTCCCGCGCTGTTCCCCCCTCGATCGACGACGGCTACGTCATTCCACACTTCGCCGGGATGCCCTTTGCGTACACGAAAATCGACGGCGTCTACGTCTGGACCCACGGCGGCTATCAGATCGCCCGCGGCCACGACGACTACCCGATCTTCATCCAGGTCGCCGACCAGGATGTCGACCAGTGGACGGCGTTCTTTGATGAGTTCGGGGTTCCGAGCCGGATCGAAGAGCGGCCGGATGCAACCGACTACGATGCGACTGTCTCGTACGTGTTGTTCCCGACGAGTGGGGACATCACCCGTGAGTGGGTCGACGGCAATCCGGTCATTCCGTTGGATGAGGCAATCGAGCACATGTTGGAGTACCGAGTGAACTACGAGCCGGCGTTGGAGATGATCGCCGATGAGTACGACCGCGATATCGACGCATCCCACGAGGATCCGCGTCTCAATGCATGAGCCTCGGTGAACGCGAAGATGAATTGCTGGACACCCTGGAGGCCGTCATTGATGCTGATCTGCCGTACGTGCTCGTCGGTGGGTGGGCGATTGCGGCGTTCAATCAGCGCTTCACGACGGATGTCGACGTCGTCATTCCGGCACAAGCGTCGGCGACTACACCGAGCTTCTCACCGACCGCGGCTACGAGAAAACGGCCGATGTCGAGCGAAATGAGCTCTACGAGGGCCGTACCATCCGGTTTGAGAAGGACATCGGGAATCCGGTTCGATTCGACGCGATGGTCGACGCGCTGGGCTGTCGCCAGACGGAAGCTGAATGGTCGTATCGCTATCTGGCCCAGCACTCTGTCACTCAGGAACTGCGAACCGGGCGTCCGGTAAGAGCCCGGATTCCGGAACGGGAGTTGCTGTTTGCCGTGAAACTTCACAGTGGTCGCAAGGCAGACTCCCGGGATCTGGTGGTGCTGGCTGCTGGCGCGGATTTCGACCGGATCGCGACTCATCTGCATCGCGGGGAGTCCGAGAAGCTCGCTGGTCGCATCGAGACTGTCCTCGACCGACTCACGTCGGAGGATTTTGCGGACGCGTTCAAAGGGGTCTTCGAACAGCAAACGGTTCCCGAACAGGATATCGATGCAGTCGTTGAGTTCCTTCGTGACCAGCAGCGCCGAATCGATTCTGAACTATAACATCGACTGCCGGTGGGTATGTCTTGGGACCGATCGAAACACGCAGGAGCGGACGCCGAACGAATTAACCAACAGAGTGGACAAGATACCCCCAAGGCGTTGGTTAACAGCCGGGGAAGGCGTGTTCAGCTCTCGGCGACCGTCCCGATGATCTCCTGCGCGGTCGAACTGATCCGGCCGAGTCGCTCCTGAATGCTCTCCGCATCGTCGTCCTGCCACGCGGCAAGATAGAACGCTGACCCGCTCGTATCCAGGTTGAAATACCGCCCGACGATGTACGCAACGGCTTCCGCTTCGACCTCGCGTTTTGCGCGCTCGGGCTCGTCGTCGCCATCGAAATGAAGCAGCGCGTGGGCGTACTCGTGAACCAATGTCACCGCGAGATCGGCCTGATTTGAGCGGGCTTTCGCTTCGACGACGGGCTGGCCCTCGTGGAGAGTCCGGTGTTTGCAGACGCCTTTCGCGTCGCCATGCTCCCACTCGGCAGCGTCGACGACACGGACGTCGACATCGAGAGTAGCTGCCGCATCAAGGAGCGCTGGCACCAGGTCGTCGGCGTCACCAGCTGCCTCGGTTTCCAGCTCGGGTAGCGGTTCGCCCTCGGTTTGAGACACATCGAAGACTGCCGTTGGTTTGAATCCAACCAGTCCTTTCGACCACTCCTCGGGCGGTGTCTCGTCGTAGTCACAGTCGCTTTGCTCGTGGTAGCTCGGTGAGTTCTCGCACTCCGGGCACTGCTTCGTAATAATGGGTGCCCAGATCCAGATCGCCTGTTCGCCCTCTTGGACATGCCGGTCGAACTCCGATCTCCACGTATTGTAGCCCGCCACGCGGGTCGCCTCGGGATACTGGAGTTTGATCAGGAGGGTGTTGCGATGTGAGTAGTCATGGAATCGGGACTGGACATCGAGCCACTCCTGGAACTGTTGGCTGGCTTTTGCCTCGTCGACGTCTGCGACGAGCTCGTCGATCCAGTCTTCGATCGTACTGTGCATCTCGTCGTGTCGGGTGTCGGTTTCCTCGAACGAGACTCCCGACTCACTAGCTGTCATCATGGATTGCATCACATCGAGTACGACGACGTCTCCGAGAAGTCAGGACGCGCCGCACCCCTCGGGGGCGCACAATAAACATCGGCGCGACTTCGGGGGGTTTAGATCGGGGCTGCTATCGGAGCGCTGCTTTCTCGTCAGCGAAGCCGACCGTGACGAGGTACTCAAGGAACGCGTCGAACTGGTCGACATCGCTCGGCGTGTCCGTCGCGAGGTGTCGTGCCCACTCGATCGCCCACTGGAACGCGGGATCGGTCCCACCCTTGCCATGTATATACCACCAGCGGGCGGCCTTCAGGACGACGAGCGGATTCGTCGGCGGTTGCTCGCTTGCGAGTCCACGAGTGATCGATCGGATTTCCTCGGGTACCTCAGCGGGATCGACCTCGCCTGATTGGGTGTTCGATACGTCGACTGGAATATCGTCGATCGAGACGTCGTTCGGACGCTGTTGTTGACTCACGGAAAATCACCTTCTCGGAGGACTTTCTGGATCAAGCCCTCGCCCTCTCCGGGGCGCGAAAAACCACTCGTGGCGTCACGCCGGCGGAATGTACACGCTCTGCTCGCCGGCGATCTCCTCAAGGTTGTTCTGGTGGCGATGCGAGAAGTAGCACTCGTAGCTGCAGTAGCCACAGAGCATGCCGGTATCATATTCAGCGACGAAGGGACCGCGCCGAGTCGTCCAGACGTTCGCTCCGCATTCGGTACACGCAGCACTATCGAGGTCGGCTGGTGACGGGCCCTCGTACTCGATCTCGAAGGAGTTGTCCTGTGGTGTCGAGTCAGGCCAGACACCGTGAGACTGCCAGAAGGCCTTGATCCGGGCGAGACTGTGTCGGACTGTCTTCCGAACTGTGACGTGGTCGGTGTCGCGACCACTGTCGTTCCACCCGTCAGCTGTCCAGAATTCCCCGAACTGCGCGCCGCGATGTAGCCCGTTCCAGTCGAGGCCGACGATGTCGGCCGGTGGGTCGTCTGTGAGTGTCGGTTGGGTCAACTGCTGGATGACGTCCCACTGTTTCAGTGGGCTCCCCCCGAGAATGTGCACACGGCGGCCACGCCAGTCGGTCGGCTCGGAGAACTCGTGCGCCAACCGGTCGGCGTACCCCCGCGAGTAACCGAGCACAAGATCGTTCGGGATCGCGTCGATTAGCTCCCGGCACTTGGGGACGATGACGAGTTCCGTATCGGGGTAGCTCGCCTGAATCTTACGGGCGACGGCCACGTATTCGTCGACGTCGTCCTCCTCGTATGCATCTCCGATGACGCCGACCTCGGGTTCGTGCTCGAAAAACCGGGCGACGTATCGGTCCAGATCGGGATTCCGAAAGTCGTTATCCAACATCCCGACGGGGATGTCCAGGTTCTGATACTGGGTCTGCTGGTACCCACAGTCTTCTCGGAACCCGGGCAAGAATCCGAGCCGATACGCATCCAGAGCGAACGGCGCTCGATGGAGGAACGCCACGACGTCGGCTTGTCTGGCAGCGGCGATGTCGCGTTCAATGCTGCTGCTGCTGGAGTTGATTTTGAGCGACATGAATACGGGCTGTGAGGGCGAATCCAGCCGCCCTGCACCCTCTTGGAGAGGAAATAAACGGAGCCGCAGTCCGCTATTAACCAACACCAGTCTCCAGAACCCCCATATCGTTGGTTAATATAGAGACGACGTAGCCACCGTGTCCGCTCAGCGGAGTCAAGTCTTCAATCGAGTCGATGGGGAACGACACGATGCCCGCACGGCGCGACCGCTGCTTCACTCGACCCCGACGATCGTCACGCTCGCGATTCGGCGATCACAGATGGGACACTGCTGGTGGGCGTTCTCGTTTGCCATATGGAAACGCGAAAACGGATGACCGCGCTAGTTCGTCACCTGCTGGAACCGCTCGCGAAGCGCCTCTTCACGCGCTTCGAACTGCTCGACGTTGTCCTGCAGGTCCTCGTTCACACGCTCGATGCACGCGAGCGCCCGCTCGCCGGCGAGCGACGCCTGCGACCCGTCCTCGCCGTCAGCTTCCAGCTGCTCCTCGTAGGCTCGTTCGACGCGCTCGATGGTGCCTTCCGGGTTGAACAGGATGTCGTTTGCAACGCGGACGTACTGGTCGAGGGACGTGCCCTCTTTCCCTTGGAAGAAGTGGGTGAGCGCGTACGTCGCGCCGGAGTGCAGCGTCCACATATCGATCTCGAACGGCGACGTAGCGTTCGCCTCGGCATCCTCGGCAGCACGCTCTGCGAGATAGTCCGGGAATCCCAGCAGGCTGTAAAACTCGGTGACGGTGAACGGGAGCTCGGAGAACTCGAGATCAATCTCCTGCACATCTCGGATGAACTCGAAGAGATCGTCGGCGACGAGTTCGACCTGGGCGAGAATCTCCTCCCACCAAGTCCGGAAGTCCCGAACGTCCCCGACGTGCTTGATGACTTCCTTGTCGGTGAGCGAGCGCATCGAATTCGAGCAGTACCCGTCCTGAGCGAATCCCTCTACGTAGACTGCGTGCTCACCGAAGAAGTCGTAGCCGGAGGTCACGCCCATCGTGATCGGGTCCGCCCGGCCAGGAAGGCGCACCTCGAGGCCGTCGAACATCACGTCCATATGGACTTCGCCCCCGCCCCGGTAGCGCCGGATCTCGCCGAACATCACATCGCCGAGCGGCGTCCCGTCGATGGTCTTCTCGCGAAGAACCTCTTCCAAGGGCCTGTACACGTCGACCGGATTGATGATCGCGTAACTGTCCGTGGGGACGTGAAATAGTGGGTCTGCGTCGGGCTCATCGTCTGTCGCGTGGTCGCGCGCTCTCGTCGGCTCGACTAAGGCGTTGAAGCGCTCCGTTTCGACCCACTCGTCGGAGTAGGGATTCCGGTATGCGACTGTCGTCTCGACGGCCTGCGGGAGGTCACGAATCGTCTCGGCGAAGGATTTCGGTTCGTCGACCGTTTTCTTCCGGCGGTACCAGTCGGGTAGTTCTGTATCGGTTCGTCCGTCGACGCCCGCGAACACGGTTCTGGATTCTGGGTCTTTCATTGCAGTCACCTCGAAATCGAGTTCGTCATCCGCACCGGCGCTCTCATCACGCGCCCTGCGCCCCTCTCACGGGCGCAAAAACAACCATCCTTAACCAACATTCTACCCAAGAATCCAGTACTGTTGGTTAATAATCTGGACGGTCCCGACACCTGTCTTCGGCTCTTGAATTCACTCGTCAGCGTGGCGTCGACGGCGCACCTGTTCAGGATTCGGCACCCACGGATGTGCGTCCCAGCAGTGCAGGGCGTGCTCTTGTGCCGTGTCGAACAGCGCCTCACATGACCCACACTCGTAGGCGGTGTCGGGCCACGGTTCCGTGACGAACATCGCCGTCACCGTCGACCTGACTGGATCTGGTGCGGCCGACCGCTGAACGTAATCATAGCCAATCACCGTCCGTCGACGAAGCGCCGACTGCGCCAGCCGTTCGGGCCGGTCTGCTGGGAGATATACCCACCGGACGAACATGTCCTCTGAGTCCTTCGCTGAGGGTTGAAGGATGAACCACCGGTCGTGATCGTCGCGGAAGAGATACCGCTCAGTGCCCCGGTTCTGGAGATAGAGCGGATCCTCACGACCGGGAATCACCCGCAGACCGATGGATGGAGAGATCGGGGTGAGGAGTCGCTCTTCCAGCGTGAGCGATCTGGACTCTCCGGATGATGTCTCGCCCTTGAAGTAGTCAAGCGTCGCTTCGTCAGTCATGAGTCGCTGGGATTCGTCTCGTCTGTGTCTTTCCCAGCTGTTCGCTCGTGCCGATCGTTGTATCGCTCGAGTTCTCGGCCGATGCACTCCAGCGCTATGATGGCGCGTTCGATGAGTTGGTACGTGGCCCGCGAGAGTCGGATGTTCTCCATCAGATGTCCTCCTCTGGCTCGACGAGGTCGTTACTCTCAGCGACGAGTGCCGCCTCGATATCCTCCCCGATGAGGTGCCAGCAGTCGGCCGGACCATCACACACCAACTGACTGACTACTGCGTCGCGGAACTGGATGTAGTGTTGCTGGGCGACGGTTTCGTTGTCGGTATAATCGAGGAGGAGCGCACAGGCGAGCTGTGCCGGTCCGCTCCCAACGTAGCCCCAGTCGAATCCCGCCGGGCTATGCCGCACGAGGTCGAGACTTCGATTAGGGGAGAGGCGTTCGTGTGCGGTGAGATTCAGGACCACTGGTGTTCCGTCGACACGCATCCCGACGTACTCGACGCGGTCTGTACTCGCCTGACATCGCTCATCCGTATCCTGTACGACTGCTCGTGGGTCGGTAGTCGAATTCGTCTCCATCGGTTGAATGCGGGCGTTCGGATTCCCCGCACCCCTGCTGGGGGTCGAAAAACCACCACCGGCTATTAGCCCCTCAACGTCGCTTCAAAGTTAGAATTCAGTATAACAATTCATCAGACAACCAACTGATAGAGGCAAGCCTATTCTTCGAAGAGACAGCGAGCGGCTGCATCCTCTCCATTGAGGGTCTGCTGATCCTCGTTCGTATCAGCGAAGAGTGTTGACTGATCTCCCTCGGATGTTTGCTCAACTTCGGGTCGATCGTCGACGCCGAACTCACTCGCCTCGGGCTGGTCAAGACGCGAATCCCGGTCGCGATGATCCACGTCAGCGCCGAAGTCCTCAAGCGAGGTCTCGACGCTTGTTTCGGTTACTTCGAGTTGGCCATCGTCATCGAATGCGGTCTGTCGTTGAATCTCGATCTCTGGTCGATCGCTCATCTCATTCGAGCCTCCACCCACCGAGGCTCCGACAGACAGCCCCGAGTGCTGCGTCAATCGTCTTCTGCGCGAATTTCGCTGGCCCGCTGTTCAAGCCGGCGGAGGATCTGGACCCGTTGCTGATTCGCGTTCTCGTAGGCGACGCAGGCTAGCAGCGTCTCCATATCGTTGATCGTCACGATACCGGCGTTGATCAGTCGCGTATTCGGGGGTTCGAGCCGTTGTTCTGGTGAAATCTCGCTCACGTCAGTCGATTGACCGTCAGGATTGCTCACTGATGATCGCCTCCGTCACTGCTGAGGCGAGAAAAAACAGCCCTCGCCGTTACCCGTCTTCTTCCTCGGGTTGGATCTGGCGGGCGTCCTCAGCGAGATCGTGGATGTACTCCCGAAGAATCTCCATGTCCTCGCGAGCGTCTTCGAGGGTCTTGCCTTTCGCTTTGGCCACGATTTTGTCCTGATCGCGGGTGCCAGTCCCGCGAGTAAGCTTCACGGTGAGGGAGACGCCGACGTCACTGCGTTCGACGTACTCCGTTCGTGTCGTCTGTTCATTCGATTCAGCCGATTCGTCATCTGCACGAGATGGTGGGGTGTGTTCTGACATGGTTACTCTCGGTGATTAGTTCAGATGGACGGTGCGACCGGCTCGCCGGGTGTTTCGTGAAGGACTGCGTCGATCTCGGGTCCCGTGAGTCGCCAGCGTTCACCAGACCCAGCGCAGTCCAGCTGGCTCACGATCTCGGTTTTGAATGCCTGGTAGTGGTCGAGAGCGAACGCTTCGTCATCCGTGTAGTCGAGGAGGAGTGCGAGCGCGAGTTGCGCCGGACCACTACCACCATATCCCCATTCGAATCCCGAGGGACTGTGATTCACCAGCGCGAGACTCCGCTCTGGCGTGAGCCGTTCTTGGCCGGGACGTTTCTCAACGATAGCCTGCCCGCTCTGCCGATACCCGACGTAGGCGATGTCGCAGTCGCTCGCTGGGCGTGTCTGTTCAATCGAGTATGTGTCGCTAGATCTACTCATCGGTCTGTTCGGGAGCTACTCGTTCGAGCACCCCCGCACCCCTCAGGGGGTGAAAAACAGCCACAGGAACTGCTTTCCCCTACGCGAGATGGGAGATATCGGCTGGTTCGTCGACCTCATCGAATTCACCACGCTCGACCGGCTGCCAGTCATCGCAGGGTGCTGGACTCCACCAGTCGACCTCGTAGGCACCCGGTGCGCCGAGGATCTTCACCCGCGCCGACCCATCAGGCAGGTCGCGACGGAGCTTCTCGTCGACGTGGAGGTTCCACGTCGAGTGGGTGTCGAAGCAGGCGAGGACGGCCTCCTCGTAGCCGCGCGTCTCTCGGGATTCTTGGAGTTCGACCTGCGTGTTGCAGTTCTTGCAGAACACACCTTCGAACGGAATGTGACTAAATACCTCGTGCCCGCAGACGGGACACCAGAGGAACTCGAACAGTGCTTCGCTGTGACGGTCGATGATTTCCAGACTCATCTGTGGATCTGGCCCGATTGAGACGGGCCACCCATCCCGGCCCAGAAATAAACGTCATTCGCCGTGAGGGATGTCGATTGGTGCTGTACTGCTGGCAAAGGTTTATCAGACCACACTGTGTATGGTTTTGTATGTCCGCTCCCACGGCCGGAGAAGCCGGAGACGAAGCCGATAATGAGTCTCCTGAAGCTGTTTCTCCTGAGGAGGCACTTGAGATGCTGCCTGACGAAGACGAGTTTGAGGCCGAATTCTAACACTCGCCTTTATTACTCCTGTTTGCTTGCTGTTCGTATAGATGGGCCGACGATACGTCGTGTTCTTTGAGCCAGCTCTAGCGAATCTTGATGCGATGGGGAATCATATGGCGACACGGCTGGAAAACCAAACCACGGATTTTCTTGATGCTTGGCGTCCTGAGGCCGCTTTTGCAAAATCGCTGCAGAGTGATTTATGGCAGTTCAAATGGTCCCCTAGAAATGGTAGCGGTGCGAGAGCGTTTTCTGGGTACTTTGCCGGTGACGAACACAACATCGCGCTTGTGCTGGTAACGTTCAAAAAGAATAACGAAGACAAGTTCAATCTCCAACAGAAGGCATTCAATTCTCGTGCAAAGTCATTAAATAGAACACTTGATAGTAAGTCTCCTCCAGATATCGGCACTTGGCTGGAAGACCAGCGGAACAATTCCGATAGAAAAGTTCTCGACGAAACCGATCTTTAGCACGGTAAAGGCGGGATGTCCCTCAACGCTCGGCGCCGTACACAATCCTTGAGGGTGCTTCGTACCCACAGTTCCGACACTCGAACCAGCGTTGGACCTTCGCACCGTCAGCCGATTTATCACCGGCGACCACGTCGCCGTCCAGACACTCCCGACAACTCAGTTCGGGAGTAGGTTGGTTGCGGAGAACGTTCCTGAACGCTTTCGCGTCCTTTGTCTCGTACCCTTGCGACCACACTGGGTAGCCGTCGACGAGGATAGCGCCACGCCACTTGTAGCGGTAGGAGTCTGGCGCTCTGTGTAGGACAGCCCGAGCGCCAGTCTCGGTGTTACGATACTCGAGCGTCGGCGTGCGACTTTCGCGTCGCCAGTTTGTGATCCGGGACATCTGTTAAAAGTGGACGTCGGCAGGTACGATCCAGAGCTCCTCGCTTGCTTCGAGGATTTGATCCAGCTGTTCGCGGTGACGGATGCCGTTCGCGTGTTCGTTGTACAGGAAGACCGTCGGGCCGTCGTACGCACCAACTTGATGGAACGCGTGGCGGGCGAGGTCTTCGTCACGCATGATCTCCTCGTCGGAGAGCTCGTTGAGCGCTTCCTTCACTCGCTCAAGGTTGCGCTCGAACTCTTCTTTCGTCGCCTCCCAGCCACGCTCGAGGAGGTCCTGGCCGTCGTCGGAGTCGACAGGGGCTGCAGTCGGCAACTTACCCCATCGCGTCTTCCCCGCAACGGACGTGTCCTCCTCATCGAACGTCACGTGGTAGTCGAAGACGGCGCCAGCGTGTGGGTCCGCGCCGACCAGGCGGTCGAACACCGTCTTTCCGGTGGATAGTGCTTCGTCTTCTGTCGATGCTTCTACCAGGCTGTAAATGACTATGTGCATCTCGAACACCTCGAAGCGCCGACGCACCGGGAATGATTGCTCGCTCACTCCTGCTGCGCCGGCACCCATCGCCGGCGCTCGAAAAACCTGATCTAGCGGTCGGTTCTTAGGACTCGTTCGCTCGGTCGACTGTGATGGTTAGATCGCCCGACGCGTAGTCGGCCTCGAAGTCGACGGTGAACGCATCCGAGTCGTACGCGGCGTGGTAGGCACGATGTCGTTCGAGTGACCCCGTCGCCTTGAAGTGGAAGAACGCAGCTGCAGTGTAGGGCTTACTCTGAGTCTCGACCTGCGTCTCGACAGAGGCCGGGAGCGCGATTTGTGGTGTGTCCGTGTCGATACTCGCAGCGAACGCCTTCGCTTCCTCAACGGTCGCCTGCGAATGTGCGGGCGTCTCGCCGGTGAGCACGTTCACCGGTGTCTCCGTGTCGTCGGTGAACAGGACATCGTGGAAGGTGCGCGTCCCGAGGACTGCGTCGGGATCTAACTCGCAATCGTGGAATGGGTCATCGTCTGGTTTCTCGGGCATCCAATCACGAGCCTACGGTGGGGCTCAGTCCTTTCTGCCCCAGACAAACCACCATCTGCTTCGACGCAAATCGGCCTACGAGCGGCTGAGTGTCGCGTCCGGAGACGGTGCTTCACCGCCCGGGATACGCAATTCCTGGCGTTTACCGACCCACTCGCCGAGCTTCCGTTTCAGGTACTGCCTCGCCGTCGACGGCGTGAAGACGCCCTTGTCGAGCATGTCGCCGACGACGTCTTTGAGGGCTGCGAACTGCCCCTGCAGGTGGCCATCGCCGACCGGCTCGCCGTCGTGCCACCGAACGGTCGCAAGCGCCCCGTTCCCGACTGTCTCGCCGTGGTCGATCGTCTCTGAATCGTACTGGAGGCCGAACCATAGTGTCCGGTAGGCGGCTACCTCGAATGTCGTCGACACCACGAAGAACGCCTCGTGGTGGAGATAGTCGAGGTGATCATCGACGATCTCGTCGAGGGTGAGCCCGGTGGCGCGCGGCTTCGGCTCGACGATGGTCGACGGTCGATCCTCGCCGGCGAGGTAGCCGTCGACGGCATCTGCCTCGAGGCCATCGGCCAGTTCCGCCAGCAGCTGTTTCGCCCACTTCGAGTCGGTGTCCTCGCCACCGAACGGTGTTTCGACCGAGATTCGGTGCTTGAGCTTGAGATTCGCAGCGCCCCAATGAGAGTAGTGGAGTGTGTACTGTCCGTCTGCCCGTTCGTACGCAACAAGTGCGCGGTGGCCCATTGAACAATCACATCGCAGGACGACCCACGACTGGATCGCCCCGCACCCCTCCCGGGGGACGAACAACGCTACTCGTCGATCAGGTCAGGGGAACTGAGGTCCGCGTACAGCACCTCACCGTCGCAGACGACGTACCGTTTCGCCAGCACGGGAAATCGGCACTTGGTAAATCCGGCTGTCTGAATGTCGAATTCTTCGTTCGGTCCGAGATACTCCGCGAGCGACCGGAGGAACTCGTGGGTGACGATGCCACCGTCGTAGTCGGGAAGACCGTTCTCACGGGCCTCGTACACGTCGAAGCTGTCGTAGCCCCAGATGATCAGTTCGCCGTCGTCGTCCACCTCCCAGTTGAGCGTCCCGAAGCAGTGGTTCTCACAGAGCTCGCGGACTGCCTGTGGATCCGATACGAGCGCGCCGGTCGATGTCGTTGCGGCTTGGAGTGTTGCCATGGGTTGTTCTCGGGAGCGGTCTCGCGCCCCCGCACCCCTTCAACGGGGCGAACAACCGCTCACGCTGTGACGGCCACAGGACACTGCGTTGCCGACGCGTCGTGCTGTCAGGATTCTTCTTTGGCGTTACCGTCCCTCGTCGTATTCGGTTGGGTGAGAACATCTACCTGCTCGAGGAGCGTCGTCGCGGTGCTAATTCGCTCTTGATCAGCGGGCTCCAATTGGTCGGCGTCGATACTGGAGAGGCTGCTAAGCGCGCGGTGGAGTCGATAGCCGGGGGTGTCTCGTGGGTCCATGTGTGCGCCTCCGCCAATTTACGGCGCGAAAAAACACCGGCGGGCAGTCAGCGGGGCGGTTCGGGAGTGATCACGAACTGACCTCCAGTTAACCAACAGAACGAATCGATATCAGGATCCGTTGGTTAAACTGACGCCGTCTCTACTGACTGGCTTCGGGTTCGGGCCCATAGCGGGGTGTCCCGCATCGCTGACACTCCCACATGGGCTGCCCGGTCCACTCGTCATCGGGGATCGCCTCGAATTCGCGAAATCGATACTTAGTCTCCCGACCACACTCCCGACACTCGAGGTGGGTTCTGTTTGGACGCTCACGTAGTGGCTGTTCGGTATCGGTCTTGTCAACGGATTCCTGGAGCGCAATCGCTGGCACCAGCCAGAGGTCGTCGTCTGCGTCCTCACGTAGGCTTGCAAGACGAGCTTCGGTACAAACCTCGCTCCCGGTTTCGTCGTAGAGAAACGTCGCGTGCTCGCCGTCGTGACAGGACTGCGTCGTCTCTGTCCACGCCGTCCGCTCACGAGCAGCCGCGAGCAGCTGATTACCACATTCAGACGTGACCCGTGTCGCCGAGGGGAGCGAGGGCCACTGATCGACAAGCTGTGGGGCCGGTTCCTCGTCGAGATCATAGATTAGCTTGCAGTCATCGACTACTGGGTCATCATCTGCCTTCGCGAGGAGGGTGGCCGCAGCAGATCCCTTCCCGACGGCGCCGTAGAACGTCGACGCCTTAACGAGTAGCTGGATGACGTGGAGGAGAGTCCGTTCGGCAGTCGATGTGTCCTGATCATCGGCTGCTTCGAGATGGTTCGTGAGACAGAACCGGCACTTCGACTGGCCAGCGGGGATCGACGCTCCACAGGAAGCGCACTCGGTCGCATCTGCTGTCGGGTCGTCTGGATAGCCCGCGTCGACGCCACCAGAGCGTTGGCGCCGGGGCTCGCCACTACTACTGGCGAGTTGGTCATCGGGAACGTGGGTCGCTTCGCCGAGCGGTCGGAGGGCTTCGTAGTCGGCGTACTGGTCGGTCATAGAGTGATCTGGCCGTATCATGCTTCGTCTTCGGATTTAAACAATGGCTCTCACATCAATCAGCCTACAGACATACAACCGAAAATCGTATTGTGGCCTCTACACAGCCAGTTCGTCCAGCGCGTCGCGGTGGGTCCGCACGGTGACCACTGAGACGTTCGCAACGTCAGCGACGTCCGACTGGGTGAGCCACCGTCCGTCTTCGCGTCCGGCCTTGTACAGACAGGCTGCGGCGAACCCGGATGGCCGAACTCCCGTGGTTGCTCCGGTCGATTCGGATGCTTCCGCCAACTGCCGAGCCCGCTGCCGGATCTGATCGGAGACGTCAAGCTCCGAGGCCAACCGCGGAACGAACGCACTCGGTGTCACGGGTTGGGCTGGCAGGCCAAGTTCCGTATTCAGCGTCGTGTATGCGTTCGTCACCCGCGATTGCTCGACGCGCGCCGACTCGGTGATGTCGTCGAGCGTTCGCGGCCGCCCGTTACACCGACACGCGCCGTAGACACTCGCGGCGGCCATCGCCTCGACCGACCGGCCCTGGAGGAGGTCCTCGTTCTGAGCGCTGCGGAAGAGCTGGCAGGCCTGGTCACGGATCGTTTCGGATAGTTCGAGCACACTACTGACCCGGCGGACTTCACTAAGCCCGTGTGCGAGGTTGCGTTCAGCTTTCGATTGAAACCGTCCACGGGTCTGTTCACGCCGCATCCGGAACAGCCGGCGTCGCTTCTGTCCTGAGAGTTCGTTCCCGTTCGCATCGGTTCCGCGGCCGATCTCCGTCGACAACCCTCGATCGTGTCGTGCCGCCGTCAACGGAGCGCCCGTGCGCTCCCGTTCGTCTTCGTCGAACGCTCGCCACTCTGGCCCGTGGTCGATCCGCTGCTCGTCGATGACAAGGCCACAGTCTTCGCAGATGGTTTCGACTGCGTTGGTGGTGACCCGGCCGTCGCACTCGGGACACTGGTTCGCACTCGACTCCGTCTGGACGTCCTCGTCGAAGTCAGTTTCGTAGATGTCTCTGATTGCCATGGTTCTCACAGTGTTCAGGGACTTGCCAGTACGGCGAGCCCCTCACCCATTGAGGGGGAAATAAACGCCAATTGCTCCCAAAGCTCCATCATCCACTCTACTGAAACACGAGAAAGAGTAACTCAGCATGCCCAACGACACTGACCCACTCTCTCAGGCAATCCACGACCAGCTTCTGGAACTTCTCCAAGAAGGAGAACTCGATGAGGAACCCACCGAAGACGAGATCGCGGAAGCTACCAGCGAGGTCATTGAGGCTGTTGGGGATAGTATGTACCAGCAGGTCCGCGAGGATGACGAGGGATTGCGACGGCTCTATGAAACCAAGGCAGAATTTCAGCGCGGGATCGAAGATCGCTGGGGGGAACCTTTGGAACTGCTTGAACGGTTCATTATCTGGTCGCAGGAAACGGGTGATGCAATCAACTCGGAATATCGGCTCCAGGCAGCTCAGGAACAGGACTTCGTCTTTGACGCTCTGACGCGACTTCACGCACGGGCAGTACAGGTCGCGATGGAGATCCACCACCTGCTCAAAGGCGGATTTGCTGATGGAGCCTTTGCTCGATGGAGATCCCTTCACGAACTCTCAATTACCACTTCCTTCATCAAGCAAGCAGGCTCCGACACAGCCGAGCGTTTTCTGCACTACCGGTATCTCTGGGAATACTACTTCGCTCAGACGTATCAAGAACACGCAGACGACCTTGATGAGGAACAGATCGCGGATGAGACGATGGCCTCACTCGAAGAGGGGAAAGTGGAGCTGGTAGAGCGGTTTGGATCCGATTTCGACGATAACGGGTACGGAACCGGGTGGGCGGCAGACGCATACGAGGGTGGTGGCGGGCCGTCGATTAGGGGCCTCCAGGAAGCTGGCGATCTGGACCACTACCAGCCATATTACCGGTTAGCCAGCGAATCGGTCCATGGAGGGTCGAAGGGGACGCTTGACCGGCTCGGTATCATCGATATCCCCGACGTTGAACAGCCTGACCTCCTACTGGCTGGCCCGTCGAACGCAGGGTTCGCCCGTCCAGGCCAGTTAACGGCTGTCTCCTTGGCACAAATCACGTTTGCGTTCATCGAGTGGCAGTCGTCTGCGACTCATGTGGCAGAAATGAAGGGAATGGAACAACTCGTGAGCGACATCCAAGATACATTCGCAGCGGCTGCCGAAGAACTAGAGGAGGACGAACGAGACCGACTGGAGGAGTGGGCCGATCAAGATATCGTCGATATTGCTCTAAATCACGTGGGCGCGCCAGTGTTGTTCACCGATGAATTCGTACGTGAGCAGACCGAGTTCGAGTCACAATTGGCGTTTGAGAACGCGCTTCCGGTCAACCTTGACGAGATGACGGATGTAGACGATCTCCCAGAGGCCGTGGACACAACGATTCGAACTAATTCCGATTACAGCTCCCTCGAAGAGCTGGTTGATGCTGCTTTCGAAGAATGGGTTTACCGAGAGGTCGACCTCTCTGAGTTCGATGTCGATTCGTGATTGAGGTCGTGGCTGCGCGCGCAGCGACCGCAGGGAGCGAGCACGGAGCGGAGGGTGGGGCGGTGGGGCTTGGGTCTGGTCTGGCACACAGCAAAAAAGAAGGCTGCGTCAGCTGGCTACTCTTCCCACCAGCGGCCGCGCTCCGGGAAGTGGATATCCGACCACCCGGTCAGCGCGATTGAGCACCGGCCTTCGTACCAGTTCTTGGCTGCTGCCCGGAACCGCACTGTCTGACCTTCTCGCACCACCGTCTGCCCGGATTTCTCCCAGCAGGTGAACTTGATTTTCCCGCTCTCATCTGCTATCAGCCCGACTTGCTGGATGCTTGAGGAGGAAGGCTCCCAGAGGGTCTCGATTGTTCCTTCAACCGTCCCCTCCCCGACCGGGACGTCCGGCACATCCGCGATGGGCACGATTGCACCTGGGACCGCCTTTAGCTCCTCGAGCGTCTCCAGTACTGCCTTCGTCATGTCTTGGCCGCGCTGCACCTTCTCGGCCAACTGCTTCGCGACGACTGACCTCGACCAGCCGCCATCGACTTCCTCCTTAATCCGCATCGCTTGCTTGTTCACCGCCCCGAGGTCTTCCTGCGTTAGCTTCTCTCGGGGATCCGTGCGCTCCACCGGTTCGGGCTCGTCACGGCCACACTGCTCGACGACGACCTCCCGCGTCCGCTTCGCGCGTCCCTCCTGCTGACTGAGTTCCGCCTGGGCACTGATGTGCTCCAGCTCGGCCTCCCGTGCCTCGATGCGCTCTTCCTGTTCGAGGGTCTTCCCGAACAGGTGATCCGGACCTTCCTCGACCCGCGCGTCCGGATGGTTGGAATCGACCTTTGCCTGCACTTCCATGTCGACCGTCGCCCGGAACTCCGGGGTCTCGTCGACGACCTCAAATCCGTCCTCGTCGACCTCGGCTTCATCGTGTTTCTCGAAAGCCTGTTCATCGACCGAAACCTCATTACCGAAGACGTTCTTACTTGACATTGGAGTTAGTACAGCTCCGAAGGCGCTCACGCGCCCGACCCCGCGATGCTACAACATCGCGGATTTCCTCGACGACAACGACCGACAGAACCATCTGCGCGCTCTCGCTCGCGCCTTCGCGAGCGCCCTGTGGGCGCGAGCGAGAGCGCGCCCGAGGCGGACGATCATCCAGCACCGCGCGCCGACCCGCCCGGAGCGAGCGGCCAGCGGGATATGCCCGCTCGTGTCCGGCCCGATGTGCGGGTCCGTGTCCAGGGCGACTGTCGCCGAGAACGCGCGCCGCGGTGTGGCGCGCGACAGCGCAGGCGGCATAAAGCGCTGGAACGCGAAAGCCCGCAAGGGGCGCAACCGACGGGGATACCCGCTGGCGCCGAGGGCACATCCATTTTAGCCCGGAACGGGCGCGGGCGGTGCGGAGAGCGCCCGCACGCCCGGAATGGTCGGTCGCGAGCGACGCGGAGGGCGGAACGCGGCGAGCGGGGCGGGCCGTAGAGAAACACCGTTCAACCGAGCCCGACGCTCAGTGACACAGCCGATATCCTGGCGGACTCAGAAAGGGCGAGGCCGCCTCGGTCGTCCCCCGACCCCGCTAGCACCGGAGGAACGAGGAGCGCAGCGTGGGGCGCGGGATGCCGAGCGGCCGAGGGCTTTCACAGGCGGTACGAGGCGGATGCCCCGACCCTCGAGGTTGGGGAGGCCGACACCAGACAATACAAACCACGCTACGATGGCAGGCCAACTCGTAAACCCATAAGTAACACAAACTGTATATGTGAAAATACAGTGGAATACCGTCGTACCGCCGTCATCAAACTCGACACTCCCGAAGGAGTTGACGACTCCCTTCGAGAGACTGTCAAGCAGTTCAAACACTGCGCCAACACCGCGAGTGAGTGGTGCTGGCACGGCGACGACGGATACCACGTCACCTCAAAAGCCAAAGCGGAACGTGCCCTCTACGACCGACTCCGCGACGAAACCGACCTGACCGCGAATCTCGTCCAGAAAGGGATTCGGCGGGCGGTCGAAGCCGTCAAAAGCGGAGTCTCGCGTCTCGAACGTGGTGAGAACACGTCGCAACCGTACTTTTCTGCCGATAGCGCAGTCTACGACAAGCGGAGTGCGACATTCCACCGCGACCACGTTTCCCTCTCGACCATAAACGGGCGGGTCGAGTGCGACTACATCCTCCCCGACGACTCGGAGACACCGCCGACGAAGTACGTTTCCGACGAGGATTTCGAGTTTCGGATGGCGCACTTACAATACCGCGACGGTGACTGGTATCTCCACGCCTCAATGCGTAAAGTCGAAGCAAACGAGGAACCATCTGAATCCGAATCCAAGCACAGAACAGTCCTTGGTGTGGATTTGGGCGTGAACAATCTCGCCGTTACTTCGACGGGGCGATTCTGGTCGGCAGACGAGTTCAACCACTGGCGTCGGGAATACGAGAAGCGTCGTGGGTCGCTTCAGCAGTGTGGGTCTCGCCACGCCCATGAAACCATCGAGTCAGTCGGACAGAAAGAGTACGGGCGGTTCGAGATACACTTGCACACGGTGGCGAACGAACTTATCGAGGAGGCCGTCGAGAACGACTGTTCGCACATCGTGTTTGAGGACTTGACCCACATTCGGGAGAATATTCCCGAGGCGACGTGGCAACACGTCTGGGCGTTTCGACGCCTCTACGAGTACGTCGAATACAAAGCCAAAGAACACGGTGTCGAAGTCGTACAGGTTGACCCGCGCAACACGTCGAAGCGGTGTTCGACGTGTGGGTTTACCCACGGCACCAATCGATCGGGCGAGTCGTTCGAGTGTCAGCAGTGCGGGTATGAGAACCACGCCGACTACAACGCTTCGAAGAACATCGGTTTGCAGTATCTCCGTCGTCAGCAAAACGCAGACGATGGAGGCGCACCCGTAGATGTGCGCTTGAATCGCGGGACGCTGAACGTGAGTGGGGAACACGTACCCCCTGCCTCGGTTGAGGCATAGAACGGGAGTCCACGCGAAAGCCTCAGGGCTTGACCCTGAGGCGATTTACGAGACGCGTCTCAGTCGTCTCCCTGCGCGTTCAACTCCCGAAGGGTCCAGACAGCCGTCGTGCCGATCCGAACACCATCGAAATTGCGCATATCGAGGTTGACCGTGGCTGTCCGAAACGGATAGTGCTCAACGAGCACACGATGGATGACAGTTCTGACCGCCTCTGCACCATATCGATCAACGACAGCAGCCATCGCCTCGTCGAAGTGTGCGTTGTGGTGGTTCTCACGCGGGTCCCGTGCTCGCTCAAGGACAAGTGTGATCACGTCGTCGACCGACGCGTGGGCCGGATTCCCCGTCTGTTCTCGAACCTCGTAGAGCGCGTCGGTCTCGGTCATGGGTAGTACCTATCCACTGTCGACGTTATCAGTTGAGTCGGCCCCATCAGTCGTGAGACGACGCTGACGGCGAACCTCAGCGAGGGCGTCTTTGAGCGTCGTGAGGTCGTCAATCGCCGTCGCCTCGCTCATAATGTCGTCGAGAATCGCGGCTCGCTCGACAGCTTGGGTGTCTCCCTCGGTTGTCTCGATCGAGTCGATGGACACCGACCGCTCCTCACTCCATCCACACGCCCAGCAATTTCGGGCGACGACGATCTGCTCGTCTTCGTCAGCAGCAAGCAGTGCATCCGTCACTGATGCTGAGAGTGGATGGTCTGGCCCCACTTCCATCGTGACAGGGCCGCCACACGCAGGGCACTCCATATCGATACCGAATACCGCCGTCGCTTTCAATATATGGCGTCCGAGTCAAACAATCACATGGTCGTCGAGGAGGCGCTGCCGTAGCGAGATTGGGCGCCGTCAGGAAACGTGTTCGATGGTGATTTCAGGGAGTGAGTGCGCTGCTGGCTCCAGCTCGGCGAAGGATTCGTCGTTTGTGAGAATCGTCGGGTCGCGGTCACGGTGCTCAAACGCTAGCACGAGGATTGGAACGTCCTTCGGCTGGATCTCACAGACGCGAGCGAGCGTCTGCACGGTCGGAGCTGATCGCTGCTCTCGCAGGAGTGCGTCGCTCACATCACGACTCGACGGCGCCTCGATGAGCCCTGTCATTCGCGTCAGTCGCGTCAGAAACCTCGTTTTGACCGTATCACGGTCCGCCGCAGAGAGACTCTGTGTCCGGTCGAATGCGGCCAGCGCTTCTTGGACCATGTACGCGTTGATAGCAGACGTTGTCTCACCGCGGTCGATTTCAGCAAGCAATTCAGCGGCCTGCTCGTTGGTTCGCAGTGTCCCGAAGACCCACAGATTCGTATCGAGGATCTTCACGCGTCAGACCCGTACACCTGCTCAGACGTGTCCTTTCGTGCCTCTTCGACGGCCTGTTCGAGGTCGTCCGCATCGACTTTCTCCCCGAGTGCCGCGAGCTCTGCGTCGATATCGCTATCGGACTGGCGGCTCTGTTCTGCCTGCGCCAGCAGTTGCTCTAGCCGAAGCGCGGCGATCGCCGTGTCGTCATTGAGTTCTCGGAGATGGGACCGACATGCTTCCTTGATGAACTCGCTCTTATTCGTGTAGATCCCCGTTTCATCGAGGAATCGCTCGATTTCGGTGTCGAGTTCGACCGGGAACTTGACGCTGACACTCGCGTATTTCATGGTAGTACCATCGTGCTACAAATATTTAAATGACGGGCTCAGCCCGTGTTCCGGGGGGTACGTACGGACATCGCTTGTCCTCTTTATTTGCTGACTTCTTGGACAAGATGCTCCTCGAGGTCGCGCGTCCAGTACGTTGCAAGTCCGCCGGGATTACATCGCTCGCAAAATTGCAGCGGCCCCTCGAGATGGCCGAGTTCCACACGGAAACGCGTGAGCGCTGCGAGGGCGTCGACGACGAGCCCACACCCGTCGCAGGTGTGGTGGTCGCGCTCCTCGGGATCCGGCCGCTCTTGGACGGCACAGTCGACACAGATCGGGTGTGTCACCCGTTCGTCTTTCCCCCACGTATGCGCCTCGCCCATCTCTGACCCAGGCGGTGAATCACAGAACGCACACCCGGAAAGCGTCTGTTGCATCAGTCGTCCTCCGCGTCGGCGTCGGTCGCGGCCTGCCAGCCGCGATGGAACACGGCGAGCTGGGTGATCGAGTCGAAGGCCTCGTCACTCGGCTCGTGAACGAGGACGCGCTGGTCTGGGACCGGTGTCACCACATCGTCCTCGATGAGTTCATCAACGAGACGGCGGGCACTCCGCTCGTCGACGTCCGCCGTCGAGACCCGGGCCGCATCCCGGTTCTGGGCAACGAGTTCGGTTTCGAGTCGTTCGTAGTCGTCCGTCGTGTCGTCGAGGATATCAGGTCCAGTCATGGAAGCTCTCACTCTGGACGCGCTTCGAGCGCGCCTCGCCCCTTTGCGGGCGCGAACGACGATCACGGGCAGTCAGCTCGCCCGGCCGTTTGCGCCCTGCACTTCCTGGGCACGTACGCCGAACCCGTCCTCTCCTGCTGCTGATGGGCTAGCTCTCCACCGTCGATGGCACACTGCGTATTTCGGCGGATTGCAAGAGTCGATAGCGGGGAGGCTCTCTTCTTTCGGACTGTTAGAGTGCGATCACGAGGCCGGTCACGAGTATTACGAGTCCGAGTGCCAGCCACGTCGTTCGCGCTGCGAGACGCCGCCAGCACCGCTGCCCCAGCTGGCGGAGTTGATCACGGAGGGCTGCCCGCCGTTCTGTTTCGAGGACCGCGACTTCGTCGTAGTAATCGCGACGATCTGCGGGAAGCGTCCGGAGTGTCGTCTGGCACTCGCTGCAGGTGTATTCGAACTCTGCCCGGACGTGCTGGCGGCGGAACTCTTGCTCGCCGCCCTCGTCGTAGCCTGTGATCTCGTACACGAGGAGTTTTGAGACGAAGCGACGGTTCCCACACTCCGGACATTGGTCCATCCTGAGCGTTGGTGTTCCATCCTCGCTGCTCGTATCGTCTGGCCAGGATGTCTGTGGCTCTGTGTCCTCGGTCTCTCGGGGTGGGCTCGTGTGGTTTTCTGACGGCGATGCACTCGCTGTCTCGGAGTTACTGAAGGTAGACATGGATTCACCTGTGACTGCACTCAGCTGACTCCAGGCTGGACACCACGACGACTCTCGTGGTGATGCCCATCGGGCTGAGCGCCGTCACCCTTGGTCGGCGCGATAAACGCCACTGCGGGGGCAGTCGCTTATTCGTTCCACAGTACTGCGATCCGGTCTTCAATCTCGTCGAGGACGAGTCGCAGGACATCACGATGATCGGTCGGCCAGGAGTCATCGTCACCGGGCGTCGGGGCGGTGGGCGGGGGATGGAAGTGATCGCGCGTATTGTGGGGGTTCGGATGCCGATCCCATCGGCAGTCACAGGTGTGCTCCGAATGGACCTCACGATAGTGGATTGTGAAGTCGTCGTTCGTGTACCAGCGGACAGTCAGGGTTGCGTCGTCGACGGACGCTGGGTAGTATGACGATGCAAAGACGACCTGAAGCTCGAGATGGCCGCTTGCATCCGTGATGGCCGCGTGGGAGACTTGTCCGGTGGCTTGGAGCCGTGTCTGAAGGAACTCGAGGATGGGGAGATCGATGGGGGCGGGGCTCCCGCCATCGCCTGTCGGTGGCACCATCGAGCGGGCTACCCGGATGCCTGGTCGCGCTCGCCACCCGTGCGTTGCTGGCGCGCCCGTTCGTAGCGGTCTCGCTCCTTGCGGGCGGTCGCCCAGTCGCCGAGGTCGCCGTACACGTCGTCGATGGTCCGCTCGTCGCTGCCCTCCGCGGCGGCGACGGCGTCGACGGCGGCCGGTGACGCGGCGTCGTACGCCTCTTCATACTCGGTGATGCGCGTCGTGAGTTCACGAACGCGCTCCTGCAGGTCCTCGACGGAATGGTCGGCTGCGAGCTGGTTGATGCGTCGCCACTCGAAATACGCGTCATTCCGTTCGTAGGTGGCTGGATGTCCGTCGTACCGGGTAACGATGCCGAGATCGTCGAACCAGCTCAAATACTTCCGGGCGGTCTTGGGGTCACAGTCGGCGCTGTCGGCGATCGCGCTCGCCGTCGTCGGCTCGCGGGTCTGTAGGATGGTGCCGTAGATGCGTTGTTCGACGTCGTCGCTGGCGAACGCATCCTCGAAGGGGGGCGGCCCATCGGCGGCGTCTGACTCGGACATACGTGGGCTTGTAGACCAGAGGATATAGTTCTTACTTCGAGGAATAGTTTCCTGAACCACAATATCCTGCGGTAGCCCCCATTTCACGGCGAGACTCAGCGTAGTTAACCAACAAGCAGCGTGATATAGCGAGCCTGTTGGTTAATCTTCTCAGCTCACGGAATCAGAAGGCTCGAGGGAGGACTTCTCGGATGAAGGTGACGCGGCGCTACTACTCGGACTGGCCACCGAAGAATCGACTCAACATAGAGGGTGATTCTGAATCGTCATCGGTCTCTCTCGCAGTACCGGAGTCTTCCTCGTGAGACTGCGCAGTCTCCCGGTCACGGGTTGCGAGTTCGTCGGTGAGCCGCTCGACCTCTGCTTCGAGAGTCTCGATCCGCTCCGTCTTCTGTTCGAGTGTTGCTTCGAGCTCGTCGACGCGCTCGCTCAACAGTCGGTTTTTCTCCGCCAGATACGCATGACTCCGGTCTGCGTCGTCAGGAGTACTGCCAGCAGTGACCCCGCCAGGTGCGTCGTGGGAATCTGCGGCGTCGTCGCCGGCGTCCGGGTTGTAGAACTCCGAAGTAGTCGCGATCGCACGCTCGATGGTCTTCTCCCCGTACGTTGACCCATCAGCGTAGTGAACCTCGTCCCACTTCTCCCGCATCAATCCCGACTGGCGGAACAACTGTTCCATCTGCGTCCGGTCGCCGCCGGTCCAGAACGCTAGCAGACAACACAGCGCCATGTCGGCCTCGGACTGGCTGTCGTAGCCGGCCGTATTCCCGTTCCAGAGCCGCTCGAACTTCTCGCCGTTCGATGCGTTTCGCGCTTTCTCGAGGAGGTCCTCGTCGTCGAGGTCGACGTCAACGTCAGCTGCACCGGTCGTCGGTGACCGGTCGTCAGCGTCACCACGCTGTTCGGACTCGGGTGCTGTGTCACGCTCGGTGTCCTGGACGTACTCGCGATGAATCGCTGTGAGCGCGTCCTGCCGGCGTGCAACGCGAGTGGGTGTCCGGTCGACGTGGTCGCCAGTGACGGTGAAAAAGCGTGCTGTGTCGTACAGTTCGATGCTTCCGCGCCGGTTCCGCCCGTCTGGGAGTGTGCCGGTAATCAGGACGTGATAGCCGGTGCCGGATGGAGATATCTCCGTATAGGAGTCGAGTCGCTCAATGATGTCCAGCGCCGTATCGTCGATGTCGTCTGTCTCGGGATCGCGGCAGTCGTCCAGGTCGACGCCGACGATGGGATCGTCGTCAGTAAACACGAACCCGACACCATCAGCGTGCTTCGTCTCGGTGTACTCGAGTGCTGTCTCGAAACTCGCCCAGGTCTCTGACTCGGTTGCTGACGCGAACCCCCCAGCCCCCGGCGTCACCGGAATCTTCGTCGGTTTGCCGTCTCGCTCCTCTTCTCGCCAGCACACCCATTGGTCGCGTTCGCGTAACGACTCCGGGATCTGCTCCGGTTCGTCGATACTAATCTCACTCATCCTCACACAGTACCTCGCATGGCTCTCACTGGCTCTGAGCCAGCACAGACTTCACGCTGCTCTACGTCTCGATCCAATCCCTTGGTCCCAACGGGGACCCCCCGTTCTATCCTAGTTGGTTGTTGGGTGGAACACCCGCTATATCTGGTTGAAAATCCCTGGACGTGAGTGTGTTCCACCCATTTCGGTCGGTTCGTTGGTGTTCCACCCATTGAGAATTTGGGTGGAACATACCGCTGTCGGGTGATTCTCGACTTGTGAGTCTGGTGAGTTGAAATCATGATTCTGCTTGGGTGGAACAGGCCCCGAGATGTCGCGATGATATCGGGAATTGGACCGTGTACGTCCATTTCATGACTCTGATCTCTCTTCAGAGCGAATGCGGACACCAGTGTAATGCCAGACGGGTTCCCCGTCGATTCGCTTCTTCGTGGAGTCCACCTCGATGTGGGTGTTGAGCTTCCGTGTGAACCAGCTCTTATTCAGCGGATCATCGATGCCGTGTGCCTCTGCCCAGTCGTTGTAGAGGCCGAATACGTCATCTTTCGGCACGGCCCCATCCACGTCTTCGATAAGATATTCGTCGACGAACGATTCGAAAGAAGGTGGCGATTGGTCTTCCTGGTCTTCCTCGACAGTCTCATCTGCCTGTTCGATCTGACTAGGTAGTTCGTCAGCGGCCGCTGATTCGGGCGATGCCGGACGGAGCGGCCCGTCGGTGATTGCCGAGAGTGGACGCTTCTCATCGTTTTCATATACGACCGATTCCGCCTCATCGTGAAGGATAACGATGCCATACGTCGAACGTGTGTAGTCTGGTACGGGGAGTTCGGCTTCGGGGACGAATGGCTTCTTGATACGCACCCAGTCGCCCTCGAACGCCGATTTCGTCTCGTAGATGTGTTGCTCACCGTGCTCATATACGACGTACTCCTCGGCAGCGTGGTCGTAGCTGTAGATGGCTGGCACACGGTCTTTCGAGAGTTTCCCAAGCGACGGGAGGCAGATGTGTTCCGTTCCGCTGGTATCACGGAGGACGATCTCGTTGCCATCACGCAGCCAGATGTTCTGAGTCCCGTTCTCGTCGCCGTTCGCCGGTCGCACGGCCGTCACCCCGCCTTCTTCGGTCGCTCCGCCGTTGAACGTGAGATTCGAGTCGGTCGTGTAGAACCGCGTCTCACTGTTCTGGAGGGTACGGACGGGTGGTGTGAGAATGCCGTCGACACGCTTGGCCCACTCAGTTTCATCGTTTCCTGGTCGAACGACAAACAGCGGGATATCCCCTGCCTCTTGGGCTTTCCGGAGGTTCGTGAGCACTTTCGCGGGATTCTCAGGTGTCGTCGTTTCGACCTCGATGGCGAATCGGTCGGCAACGTCGGGGTGGCTCGCCCTCGCGTCAGGTTTCTCGCTGCCATCCTGGGCGAGGATTGAGACGGTGCAGCCGAGTTCGCTGAGTTCTTCTTCGATCTGGAGGAGTGCCGTATCGTGGTCATGTCCGCCGGCGGCTTGTACGTCCCCAGTCTCGGGTGTCGCGATGTCTTCGCCAGCGTCGGTCAATCGAATCCGTATTTCGTCTGCTTCGATATCGACGGTCGTATCGAGATGGCGTGACCGCTCGCGGATATCTGCTAGTTCCTCATACGACGGTGGTTCGGCATCAACCTCTCCGAAGAGCCGCCTGAGTTCCTCGTCAACCGCTTCGACATCTACCCAGCCGTTCTCTTCCCGACAGCCGTCTCGAAGCTGGCGGCTTCGAACCACCTTCGCTAGCGCGACGTCTAGGTCGTCGCTTTCGATGCTGAGTACCTCGTGTAATTCGGCAGGTGCGCTCGCTGTGGACACATTTGATTCCGCTGGCACCCCGTAGTCGTCACTGATGTCCTCGTGCATCGAGGCGAGCGTCTCAGTGAACTGTTCTTCTTCACGCTGTGTCAGCGGGTACTCACTCTCGGGATGGCCCGGCGGGATTTCGAGCGGTGTGAGACTGAACGGATACGGCCCGGTTTCTCCGAATGTTGGGCTCGGGACGCTGCCGATCCACTCGCCACGGGGTAACGAGCGAATCCGGTTGGCGAAATCGTCCGGGTCCATCTCCTCGTGGGCCATCGCCCGAGCCAGTTCTCGGTCGACGTTGATCTTGCTGACGAGTGAGGTCCCGATGTTGTTCAGGGCGTTCAGGTAGACTTTCCGCCCACCTTCAGCTTCCAGTTGCTCGGGGAACTGCATTGAGAGGCCCACTGAAAGCCGGAATCCTCGTCCTTTCTCGAGGAGGTCGTTCATGATATCGGAGACCACGACTGAGGCCGCTTCGTCGACGAGAAGGTTCACGACGTAGTCATCGGAGTACTGGGTGAGGTCGCGCTTGCGATCTTTGAGCGCGTCGTCGAGATTGGTGAGGATCATGCCCGTCATAATCCGGGCGGCCTCGTCGCGAAGATCGCCGAGGTCGAACAGGATGACTTGGTTATCGTCGAGCACTTCTCGGAAGTCGAACTGGCTCTCGGTGTTGTTGAAGATGCGGCGCAGGTGAGGGTTCTGTGAGATGTAGTTGAGGCGGTGCGTGACCCCACCCATCACGTTGTCGAAGGTGGTCGAATCGTGTTGGAATTGCCGCCGGATCATGCGGGAGACCTCCTCGTCGCTCGATCGGGGTGCGTCTGCGAGATTCGGCTGTGGCGGGCCGGCTTCCCACAGCTGGTCGATGACGTGTTCGAGCTGTCGGTGGGCGAAGTAATCGGTTGACTCCCGGTACTGGCCGTTTTCACGGCCGTATTCCTCGTCGAACAGCGCGGTGATGAGCGTCTTGATGAGGGTTGGGGCGACCGTCGCCCGCTTGTATCGGTCCTCGTCCATGACGAGCTTCAGGATCTCTTCGTAGTGGTCGGCTTTTCGCCGGACTGCATCCTCACGGCGGCGGCCACTCTCCAGCGAGGGTTCGAGATCGAAAAAGGAGAATCCGGGAAGCACGTCCGGGATCGGGAAGTGGACGACGTTCTCCTCGAGGTCGGTCATCCCGAATCGGCGCGCGTGGGCCCGCATGTAGTTCTGCGCCATCTCGTCGTTTTTCGGAAGGACGAGGATGGTCGGCCCCTCAGTGTTGTCGTACAACGAGAGCATATCGTTGAGGAGGGCTTTTGACTTGCCTGAGCCGGTGGTGCCGAATCGTCCGTAATGCATCGGCAGTAAGCGGGGCGGAATGTGTGTCGGGACATCTTCGGGGTCGCCAGTGTCGTCGAGGGCATACCCGATAGCCATCCCGTCACGGAACTCGCTCATAATGTCCTGGTGAGGCCGGGCGAGCGGATTCCGACTCTGTTGTTCCGCACGCGTTCCACGTTCGCCTTCCACGGAGAGTTGGTCCGAAGAGGGAACGACGAGGAAGTTCGCGAGTTCGCGGCCGCTCAGGACGAACTCGGGTCGAGTCTTGCCACGGCCGGTCGTAAGCTCGCGGTCCAAAAGCCGTTGCAGCGCGGTTCGTGCGTGCTGCTCTTTTTTGGCCTGCCGCAAGCCGTTGTCGCGCACCCGTTCGGCCTCCACTTCGTAGCACGGCCCATCGAGTGTATCGAAGACGGGGGCAAGTGATTCCAACCGCTCGTCGAGTTCCTCACGCTCGTCGTCACTGGATGGAACGCCAAGGGCGCGAATATTCGCGGTAAACGAGCGCTTCGCGTTTTTCGCTTCGATGGCTCCGACACGAGCTGTTTGTGTGTCACTCAACTCCTCCCGGCTTCGGCGGTCGGAGCCGTCGTCAAACTCCAAGAGTGGCCCCAAAAACCGCTGCGCCCAGGTATCCCGCCCCTCGATGATGTCTTCCGTGCGAACTTCAGCATCGCTCTGCCAGCTCGCCCGTCGCTGGAAGACGACGTGGAACGCTAGTGGGGCACTCGCCTCCGTCAAGTCATCGACGAGCGACGCGAGCGCGCCACCAGGCTGGTCGACGGCATCGGGACTATCGTCTACATCGTCGCCAGTGAACGGCGAGAGCGAAGACATCCAGTCCTGTTTCCGAGTCGCCGAGACCTGCCACCGGACGCCGAGTGGGGAGACGGTATCAGTCGCTGGCCGGGCAAGTACTGTTCCCTCTGACGTCATCGTTGGTTTCGCCAGCGTTGTCACCGGCTCATCTCTGGGAATCGTATCTGGTGGGGCGAGCTCGAGGGCAGTATCCCCGATCTCGATGATGTGGTCAACAGATGGGTTAGCGACCGTCTCTCCATCCGCGGCTGATTCGGCGTCTACTAGCTCGGTTTGATTGTTGTCGTCAGTCGCCAACTCGTATTGCTCGTCAGGACCGAATTCGTACTGGAGGTCGCCCGACTCATACTGCTCGACGAATGTCTCCTGGTCGAATTCGACGGGCTGCACGAGTCGCAATGCAACGTCGACCTCGGTGCGTTCGATGTCGAACGTCTCGGGATAGATCGACCGGAGACGCTTCTCGAGAGTGTCCAGATGCTCGTTGGCCCCGTAGTAGAATTCGACGGGCTCATCCGCACCGTCACTGAGTGCGAGGAATTCGAACCGGGGCGGTGTCTCGCTATGTAGTGGATTCAGTTTGTCGACCAGCCCTGTCGAGTCCGTTGCGGTCAGTTTGTGGAGGCTTTCCAGTTCCTGGGGCACACGCTCCGGCGTGAGTTGTTCGGATGTCGGCGTCACGCGAAGGTACTCACGCATTGTCATCACCTTCCTCTGAGCCCCCATCGGTCTCCGCTGGCGTCCGCTCGGGTGCAGTTTCTCCATTCCCGGTTGCTCGGGCTTCGAGGTCATCCTGGAATGTCTGGATATCCGGATTCACAGCGTCTTCACCAGCACCGGGGAGTGAGGTTCGCCGTTGCTCGGTCGGCTCGAAGTCGATGACCTGCTTCTCCTTGGCCATCGCTTTGACCTGGATGCCACGCCACTCGCCATCGACGCCCACCAGCGCCTCGGAGAAGCCAGCGTCCTCGTTGCCGGGCACGGCGTCCTGGACGAACCGCATCTGCGCGTAGTTCAGGCCGAACTCGTCGGCCCACTCCTCGTCCATCCCGTCGAGGCGGTGGAACTGCTTGACCGCGCACTGGTCCAGAATCGCCTCGGATTCGGCGTGCTCGAAGAACTCGTCGACGGTCTGCGTGACCAACCGGATCGAAAGGTCGTGATGCCGGTGGTGGCGGAACACCGTTTCGAGGAACGCCAGACTCGCGGCATCCTGCATAATGTAGCGCGCCTCGTCGATGTAGAACACGACCTCCTTCTCCGAGATTTTCGCCCGCTCGTACACCAGCGAGATGAGTAGCTGCATCGTCAGCGCCGTGCTGCTGTCGACGCTGCCCTCCTGCTGAGCGAGGTCGAGGTAGATGACCTTCTCGTCGCGAATGTCGAAGTCGGACTCTTGGCCGAGGTTGGCGTGCCGACCGTCGTCCTCGAAGGGGCGAAGCTGGTCGAGGAGCCACGTCGCGTCCTCCTTGATCTTCTCCGCCTCCTCGTCGGATCGGACGACGAACTCCTCGGGCTCGTCGACCATGTCCTCGAAGACGTCCATCATGTCCCGGATGGTCGGACTCGGGTTGTCGTGCGTCGAGATGTCGTCGGTGATGCCGTTGCGCTTGTACGCACGCTTGAGCCCGAGCTCCAGCGTCGTCCGGCGGTCACCGAGCGAGATGCCGCGGAGCGCGAAGAAGTTGGTGAGGAAGCTCATCGCGTCGTCGAGCTTCTCGTTGAACGGGCTCGCGTCCTCGCCCATCGCTCGCTGGACGTGCTCGGGCGTCTCGCGGATCTCCAGGGGGTTCAGCCCGAGCGTCCCGCCAACAGTGATCCGCTTGGCGTCAAGGGCTTCGGCGACGCCGGCCCAGTTGTTCAGCGGCTCGAGAATGATGCCGATGCGGTCCTTGCTCTGCTCGATCGAGCGGATGAAGTTCTGCTTCGAACTGAACGACTTCCCGGAGCCAGTGTCGCCGACGGTGAACATCGCATAGCCGTTGTCCCGAGCGAACGGGTCGATGACCACCGGGCTCTGGTTGTCCTTGTGAATCCCGAACTCGACGCCGCCCTCCTCGAGGATCGTCGCGTTGTGCGGCGAGGAGAGTAACGCCCCGACGGCGCCGCCGAGCGCGATGGACTCGCGGCCGAACTCGTTGTCACCGATCGGGGCTGCGGACTGGAGCGCGAGGTCCTGCCGGCAGATCGCCGTTTTCGGTGTGAGGTTCGCGGGGTCGTCACGGAGCGCACTCTTGACCTTCTGGACGGCGTCCCGGAGTTCCTCCTTCTCGTCGGCCCGGACGGTGATGAACATCCCCTGGTCGAAGACGTTCGCGCCATTCTCGACGGCCTTGTACGTCGCTGCGGCCTCGTTCGCTCGCTCCTGGAGATAGGCGCTACGGACGCTCTGTTCGATATCGGCGTCGACCTGCAGGTCGTCCGCGATGTCCTGCAGTTCGTTCCGGGCTCGCTGCTGATTCTTCGGCGTGATGTGAGCCGTGAGATCGAACTCGACGTCGGTTATCTCGAAGAGGTCGCTCAGATAGCCATCGCTGGGATAGTCGGCGTAGTCGGCGATGTACAGCGTCGTCGTCCACTGCTCGCCGACGTGGGCTGCTCGCGTCTCCCACTCAATGGCTGCCGGCGCAGTTACCGTCTTGTGCGACTCTGAGATGTCGTCCAGGATCTGCCCTTCTGCGTTGCCTTCCTCCAGCATCTCCTCGTCGAGGACGTCCGAGAAATCGACTTCCTCCTCGTCGTTAGTGCTGTGATATCGACCCCACAGAAGCTTGCCAGCGACGCCGAGAATGACGGCTAGAAGGACGTAGAGTGCTGCGCCTTCGGTCGACGTTGGATTCAGTAACCACTCGGCGGCCTGGTCGGTTGCCCCCCCACCGGCCTGGAGAAGGACGTTAAGCATCGGACTCGTCCTCCCGGCGCGAATGGCCGACGACCGATTGCTCGCGAACGACGCGCTCTGCGTCGTCGTAGTCGTGTTCCCGGCCGTTCCAGAAGTCCATGTTCAGCACGAACAGCTCAACCGTACTAAGGCGACGAGCGGACCAGCCAGAGGATTGCTGGATGAACTCGGCCCGCAGGTCGTTGACGCGACTGTCGAGCTTCTCAAACATCTGGGTACGTCGCTCGACGTCGGTGAGGTCCTCTCGTCGTGTTACGAACGGGTTGAACAGGAACCCGATAACGGGGAACTTAGTGAGCTTCTCAGCAGGTGTTCCCTCGTCTCGGTAGCGATCGTAGACCTCCAGAGGGCTGACCTCGACGCCGATGTAGTACCGGACCTGCTGAATGCCCCGGTCGCGCATTTCCTTCGGGCGCGTCTCCCGGTATTCCTCGAGCAACTCATGGAAGATCGGGTTCTGCGTGACGTCTTCGTCGGAGAGACGGTTTTCGATATTCTCGATGATTTGTTCGACCGGGAACGAGCGAGTTGTAGCGTGGACTTTGAGCTTCGAGTCGAGTTCCTTATTAGCGAATTCCTCGCCAGCCTCCTGGAGCTGTGCCCAGTCGTCGGACATGGCGAAATCCATGTTCCCCGGCTGGATCTCGACGAACGCCTCCATCGTCCCGTCCGCCCGCTGGATGGTACCAACGCCGGGCCACGCCCGCTTGACGTTCGTGAGGTCCTGGGTTCGTTCGTCGGGTTTGAACGGCGTATAGTTGGCGAACCCGCCCTCATTCCGTGTCGTCTCATTCGTGCCGCTCTCCGCGTTGTCTGGGGCGCTGAACGTGATCTGTGGTCGCTTGGCGTACCGATAGACGTCTTTCGTCCACGTCCAGGCGTTCAAGTGATTCGGTGAGACGTAGATGACGGCCACGCCGAAGCCCAAGCCGCCAGCTACGAACGGGAGGGCAAGTGACTCGATACCGGTGAGGCCGGCCACGAACAACCCGATAATGGGGAAGGCAATGAGAACGCCGACATCACCCTCCTCGATGTTGAGGTACGGGATACGACCTTCCTCTCCGAACTGATTCATGATTCGCCGTGCAGCTGCGTCTTTATCGGTTGACATAATTACTGGATCCCTCGATCAAACTCCATACCGCGTTTGTCATTCGATGTGTTCGCTGTCGGCTCGCCCGGGTCGTTCTCGGTTCTGCGGTACGACGGCTTACCGCTGCCCTGATCTCCATTGTCTCCTCGGGCGGCTGCTTTCTGGGCGACAGCTTGCCCTGCGGCCGCTTTCGGCCCCCACCGGGCGGCAGTCGTCGCGACGCCAGCACCACCGACGTAGGCTCCAGCAGCGACACCGCCGACGAGTGCCGCCCCTTTCGTAGCACCACCGACGACCTTGGCAGTCAGCGGAGTCGCGTATTTGAACGTCTTCCACGTGACATAGAGGGCAATCAGGGGTAGCGAGACTGCTACCAAGTACTTCAGAAACGCGCTATTTGGAGCAATTGCATCTTGCGAGTAGAGCAAATCGTATCCTTTGAACACTACTGCTGCCGGGAGGGGAAGAACTGCGAGCGGGACGAACCGTTTGGTAAATCCCATCGCGATATCGGAGAGAACCGGGATATTGCCGTAGCCAAGTGCGAACGCTATCGGCATTCCATACACGTAGACGTAGAGGAGAATCTCTCGAATGAAGTACAGTGCCTCTAGGGCCCACATCGAGAGACCGCCGAGAAGGGCGAATACGAGTGCAAGCCCGGGATTCGTTAGAGAGACTTCGAGGAAATTGAGCATCGCATCACCTAGTGAACTGAGACTCGGCATCAGAGCAATCGTGAATCCATCCACTATGTAGAGGCCCAGAATACTCACCCAGTACCAGCTGATAATAAGGAACGCTCCAACCCAGGCGGTCTTCTTCGTCCGTCTAGATTCGTATGCACTCCCGAGATTGAAAATCCGGATCGTATGCCGTCCTTGGACGCACATCAAAAGGAGGAGCAACGAAATCAGCATGATCTCACCGCCCACCAACGCATCTCGGATTGCCTGCCAGGGAGCGTTGATCGGGTCGCCGAAGACGAATGCCCCATCCGTCTCAGGCGTCGGCGTGCCAAACATCTCCTCTGTCAGAGTCTCGTAGCCAGCCGTCAGCCCCTCCATGAAGAGGCTAATGACCCAGTCGACGGCGTCTTTGAACCCCTCTAAGAAGACATCAATCAGGTCAACCATGGCTACGCCTCATTGATGGTGATATCACAGTTGTCAGACTCTGTTGAAGCCGAATACTGGATAGTGTACGTTTTCGAAACTTGATTTGCTCCAACCTGGGTTTCGAGGATGAGGTCGAACTCCCCGCTCTGTTGTTCGTCCGTGCAGGATGTCCCTCCGCCCGGGACGAAGGCGAACGGCGACCGAGAACTGTAGATCGTGATTTTCTCGCCTGCGGTTATGACAACTTCGTCAACCTCCGTATCCGCATCCGCATCGTATATCCCACTCACGTCGTCGTTGGCAGCATAGTTCGTGCCGTCTTCGTCTGAGGGATACGGCACGTCCCCAATGAAGAGTAGTTTCGTAATCGTCTCCGGACCACTGCCCTGATTCTCAACCGTCACGAATGCTTCTTCAGCTATTTCGTCGCTTGGCCCGTCCCACATCTTATCGGGCTGATTTCTTCCGATTCCCATCTCTACAATTCCAAGATCCGGCTGGATGGGAAGTGAGGTTTCGACGATGGTCTCATCGCCCTTCAATGCGAGCACGCGGTACTCACCGGGTGCGTAAGCGGTCCCAATTTCGAACGAAACCTGCTGGGAGCCTGTGGCGACTTCGCGCTGTCCGAACAGTTCCCCGTTCGGTTGAATGAGGTTGATCTGATCGACGTCGGCTTCCGCAGTGAGTTCGACGACGAGAGTTGTTCCATCGACGGCAACGCGCTTGAGCGTATTCTGGCCGTCTGGAGCGCCATTGCCATCATTGGGCGTCTCGGTATTCCCACCGTCGTCGAGACAGCCGGCAACGCTAGCAAGCGCAGCGCCGGCGACTGTTCGGAGGGCGGTACGTCTGCTGAGTGAGTTGTGTCGAGTCATGGATTGCTGTCGAAGATGTCGTCTGGGCCGAGCATCCGTAGGAGGTGGCGTCCCGCGTAGAACATCACGATGAACGGGATGAGCTGCCAGCCCACCTCGACGAGGAACGCAAACCAGCCGTCGATCGTCCCGAGTGGGTGCCAGCGGGCCGTCGCGGTATCACTCACGTACGCCGGGTCGTGACCGAGCCACGAACCCGGATGGTAGCGAGCCGTGTAGATGCCCGGTTCATCGATGGTTACAATCGCCACCCCCGAGGCATTGGTCTCGACGCGCTGGTCCGCGACCGTGATGTACCCGTTCCGGGTGGTGCCACCGATCGGATATTGACGGCTCTCGTCGAGCGTGATCGGTGCGCCGGTTTGATTGTCGCGAAGTTCGACCCTGAGCGTCGCTTGCGACTGATTCTGCTTGATGACTCCGACAGTGAGATTGCTGCGGCGGAGCTGCCGCTCAGAGCCCCTGTCTGGCTCAGCAATTGAGGCATTCACTCCGCGAACTATGCCCGCTACCTGGAGGGCCTCACGGTCGACGTTCTCGGCTCGAACGGCGACGCCGTACGTCGTCGTGTACGACTGGTTGACGATGTCGATGTTGATGTTCTCACCGATGGTGCCGACCGGTGACGGGCGGTCAGTCCCCCAGGTCTCGATGAGGTCCGGCCCATCTCGAACCGGCTCTGCACGCGGGCCGATCCGCGAGGGATACGCGTGAACGTAGACCGGAATCGCGTCCGACTGGACGGTAGCACTATCCGTGCGATTCGACCGGACGAGCGTGTCCCAGTTGGTGTTCCGAGCCGTGTAGAACCGCCAGATTCCACGGACCCGTGCCTCACCATCCTGCGTGAGCGTGTACCCCTGCCACGGCCGTGACTGGAAGATGGCCACGCCGGCATCGCCGTTCGGATACTCGGCGTAGTAGGGGGACGCCGAGAGGTCGTAGATCTCGACGGCGATCGAATCGGAGACGTTGCGTGATTCCGTCTGATAGGTGACGTCGACGTTCGTCCGGTCACCCAGGTCGGTCCTGACGGTCTTCTTCAGCCTGACGCTAATCTCCGCTTCCAACGTGAGGTTCGCACTCCAGTCATCCTCGATCTGGTAGTCGAGGGCCGGCGTATGGGCCCCGTCACGCTCGGCGATGGTCTCGCCGTCCTTCTTCAATCGGATTTCTTCGATCTCGTGCTCCGTGAGCGACCACGAGATAGTCGTGTTGCCGGAGGAACTCCCGTTGGGCACGCGAACGCGGTAATCAACGAACCCGCGCATCGTCCCATTCGGCGCAATGTAGAGTGGAGTTTCACCGGACTCGAGGTGTCCACGAGTAGATGGCTGGACCGCGAAGATCGTTGCGTGAGCATCTTCGATGAAGACGCCATCCTCGAGGTCTGCGTGCGGCGGATGCAGGGACGTATCTGCCCCGCCGGCGTCGAGGTCCTCAAAGTCGTTCCGCGTCCACGTCGTCGCAGTCGCCGGCGGCTGTTTGAACGTGATATCTGTCCCGTTTGCTACTTGATGGACAGCGGAACGGTTCTCGCCATACCGCTGGCGGTACTCCTCCTGGCCGATATAGTTGTCTGCGTCGCGAGACCACAGCGTGGCTGACTCGTTTTCTGTGAGACCGTTCCCCTCCGTCCCCGGTCGCGGCGGGTCGGCTGCGACGATACCCGTGACTAGGCTCGTCGCGAGCAAGCCGGCCATGAGCACGGAGAGCTCTCGGTGGTTCATAGGGCTCGCAACGGGGACTGCGGGGTGGTTACCAGGGGACGAGATCGACGCACTGTGCCAGTGGAAGGCCCATCATCGACCCGGCAACGGTATACAGCGGGCCGAGGACAACAAGGACGACCGCGGACTTCATCGCGGAGCGCTTGTGCCGCTTGAGGCCCTTCTTCTGCTCGGGATTGAGGGTGAACATCTCGATGAGGGAATCGGCCTGCCAGACGATCGCGAGGCCGACGATCCCCAGCGCGGTTGTCAGCTGGAAGAATCCCTCAATCATACTCGGGAGGTTGTCCGCGCTACAGACAGCGTTGTCCTGAGCGGCAACTGGCTCGACAGCGAACAGGCCCAGGAAGACGAACGTCAGCGCGGCCTGTCGGGGAATCCTACCCATCAGTAGTGACCCGGTGTCGGTGCGACGTTCAGAGTCGGAGGGAGTTTTGTCCTGTGGCATAGCAGGTCAATCCTCAGTGGCGTCTCCAGCCGGCGGCTGGCTCTGCTCCTCTTCGACGAGTGACTGGAGGTCGTCGAATCGGTTGGTGTTTTCAGCGATCTCTTCGAGTGTGTAGCCCTGCTCGCGGGCCCGTTCGAGGAGGTCGCGGAGTTCATCGGGATCAACACCGCGGACTTCCATTTCCTCGCGGAGGGCGCGGCGATAGAGGGCGGAGGCGTTGATGTGGTCGTTCCACATCAGGTACAGGTCATCGATGTCCTCGATGGTGACTGACCTCGTAATCATACATGTGGATATGTGTCTGCACCGGTTGAGTCCCGGTACACGTTGACGCGGTAGCTGGATGATACCTAAATGCTTTCTGGCTATCAAGTGGTGCAATAATGTTGGATGAATTATAATCGGATCACTGGTTCATGTCATAGAAAAAGACTTAACCAACAAACTGGGGAGAGTGAGTGACTGTTGGTTAAGGGTGAGCACCAGCTCACTTACTCGAGCTCCACAACTTCACCGCTTCCTTCGTCGAGGATTTCTCGTACCCCAGTCAAGAGCTCCTGACCTTCCTGGTGGAGTTTCGTGCCTTCATCGAGGTCACACTCGTCCGCGTCGAGCTGCTGCTCCAGCGGCTCGATCTCACTCGCAAGATAACTCTTTGCGGGAGTTCACGCTATACTACCCGGCGGCCGTCGGCGTGATCGTCCGGACATCCGCCACCTGATCCGCGAGTAGCCGGTCATCGGTGTGTCCAATCGCGGTGACCACGGGGGCATTCGCGGTGAAGATCGCTTCCGCGACACGCTCGGTGTTGAACGCCTGGAGGTTCGAATCGCTCCCGCCACCGCGGCCGACGATGATCGCGTCGACGTCCTCTGACCGGTCCAGATGGTGAATCCCGTTCGCGATGGACGTCGGCGCGTTCGATCCCTGGACGGTTGCGTCCTTCACCACGATGTCGACGGTGAGTCCTGCTCGTGAATCGCGTTCCGGATGTCGTACCGGGCGTCCCCTCGGAGGGACGTAACAACGCCGACCCGCTCCGAGAACGCCGGTGGTTGCTGTTTCTGTTCGTCGTCGAACCAGCTACGCTCTTCGAGTTCGCTTTGCATTCGCTTGACGGCAGCCGCCTGGTCGCCGTCGCCGCCGACGATCACCTCCCACGGTTTGAGGTCGATCTTCCCACCCTCGACCCAGTAATCGATATCGTCCTCGAGGTCGGCGTCCATCTCCCGGTAGCGGTTCGCCCAGATCGTACAGAGGAGCCCGGCGTCGTCGGTGAACGTGAAGTAGAGCGCCGTATTGTTCTGGTGGCGGTCAGTGACTTCGCCGATACAGCGGTCGCCGTTGAGGGCAGGCGTGTCCTGGACGACCGATGCAATCCGGTTGTTCAGCTGTGACACGCTAAGAACCTCTCGCGCATCGGGGATCGACCGCCTGTGATACTCCGGCCTACAGGTCGCGAGGTTGGACCGTCTTCCGGTCGTTGGCCTCAGCACGCTCTGCGGCGTCGTCGAGCAGTTCGGCTACCCCTTCGTTGAGAGCGTCGTAGAAATCTGCCGAGACGTTGTGGTCCGAGAGCGCGTCCTTCACGGCTGCTTTGACGATTAGGTCAGACATTCCATCGCGAAATTCTCCTGTGACCTATATAAAGGCTCAAAATATCCACGTAGGGTTTTGGCACATCATCACCCGGAACAGTCTGTATATCAGAGAGAACTGCTCTATTGAATTCGCAAACAGCGGCGGGATCAATCTGATGGCGACTAATCGTCTCCGGTTGCTCAAAGGGCCGGTTTAAGTAAAACACATACAGCAGACCTTTTGGTGACGCTGAGGACAGAAACAATAATGCGAATACTCGTCACTGGTGGTGCTGGCTTCATCGGCGGTCATCTTGCCGAGCAATTCCTCAGAGGCGGCCATGACGTGACCGTTCTGGATGCGATGCACCCTTACTATAACCTCCAGATTAAGGAACACACACTGGACGTACACCGATCAATTGCCGACGCTGAAGGATGTAACTACGCCTTCGTCGAAGGTGATATTCGGAATAGCAGTTTGGTTGATGAGCTTGTCAGTGAGACAGACATCGTATTTCACCAAGCCGCGCGTGCTGGTGTCCGTGACAGCGTCGCTGAACCACGAGTATACGACGAGGTGAATGTCGATGGGACACTAAACATTCTGGACGCAGCCCGCGAAACGGATATTGAGCGAATTGTGGTAGCCTCCTCATCTTCGGTCTACGGTGGGCGTGGTGAGTACGTCCCATTCGAAGAAACTGATCCGACACTCCCTGTGAGCCCTTACGGTGCATCAAAACTTGCTGCCGAGCGTTACGCAGCCGCCTATCACGAGGTATACGACATATCCACGGTGTCACTACGGTATTTCACGGTATACGGTCCGCGGATGCGACCGAATATGGCGATCTCGAACTTCGTGTCCCGGTGTATGAACAACGAACCACCTGTAGTGTATGGGAACGGGACGCAAACACGGGACTTCACATACATCGAGGATATCGTTGACGCGAATCTGACACTGTTGGGGTCAGACACGGCAGATGGAGAGGTTCTAAACATTGGATCATCGGACAATATTGAGATTCGGACGCTAGCAACGGAGGTCCGCGATCAGTTGGCTCCAGAGTTAGAGTTGGAGTATGCCGAGCGCTACGACGCCGATGCTGAACACACCCATGCGGATGTGTCGAAAGCAAGCGAGCGTCTAGGATACAGTCCGGAACATACAATTCGTGAGGGGGTCAGGAAATTTGTCGATTGGTACGGAGAGAATCAAGAGTGGTACGAGCCGCTGGTTCGAAAATCATGATCAAGTATTTCCGGTTCGTGCAGAATGGTGGATAATCACTATGTTTATGAATTGGATGCTACAGACCTTTGATCAGGTGATGTCCAGATGACGCTACCAGCATTCTCAGTATTGATTAGTGTCTATGAGAAGGACAATCCCGAACATTTCAAATTGGCACTCCAGAGCGTGATTGATCAAACTGTGTCACCTGGCGAAATCCTTCTCATAGGTGATGGTCCGCTAACCGATTCCCTTCACTCTGTTATTGATGATTTTCGATCTGAGTTTCCAGATATCGTTCGTATAGTTCAGCTCGAAACCAACCAGGGGCTTGGTACTGCGCTTCAGACTGGTGTCGAAGAATGTACTCACAAGATCGTTGCACGAATGGACGCGGATGACGTAGCTGTCAATGATCGATTTGAGCGCCAACTCAAATATCTCTCGTCGAATCCGGACGTAGACGTTGTTGGAGGATCTATTGGAGAGTTCAGAGACGATCCCGAAGATATCGTTCAAGTTCGTGAAGTTCCGATTGAGGCTGATGAAGTCGAGTCGTTTGCTCGCTTCCGGTGTCCGACAAACCATCCAACAGTAATGTTCCGGCGAGATTCGGTTCTTGAAGCTGGTAATTATCGATCACTGAGGACACAGCAGGATTACGAATTGTGGATGCGAATGCTTTCACAAGGATATACGATTGAGAATCTACCAGAGGTGTTAGTACGGTGTCGGGCTGGTGAGGAATTATATGATCGGCGTGGAGGACTGGAATATGCCCAACTCGAATATTCATTGCAACGAGAATTCCTTCAGCTCGGGGCAATCACGTGGTTTGAATTCGTTCGGAATATTCTTCTTCGGATCCCGATACGATTAGTTCCAAATAGAGTTCGAAGTGTGGTTTATAAAATTCTCCTTCGAAAGTGAAAATACAATCGTATATAGCAGAGTCCTAGTTAATGACCGACATTACGCGCGGTCATTTGACGGCGTTGATGCCGATGCAAGGCTCGATGCTGCTCTCTCTTCGTCGTCGGGAGATGGGGGATGTTATCCTTCCCGAAAATAGTGCATACGCTTTTGTGTGAAACATTATTGATACGATGCTGCCCTGCGATTCTGTGGCGAGTGCAATAGATCGTGAACTTGCATCTCAGTGGCTCTGGCGGACAGGTATTGACTTGATCCGACGATGGGAAGATATATCAACAATCTCCGTCACAAGAGCGTAGTGTGTATTCAGGGACTCGAACCGGGGGAGACTCGATCGATGAGTGAGTCGTAATGATTGGGACAGGAAAGCAAGGATTTGGTGATGGCCTACCTGTTGACTTGGTCATGACGGACATCAGGTTGCCACTACCGGCTTACGCCGGGTTTAAATACTCAAAATACGACGGTTTGGGCATAAGAACTTCCATAGGAACCGATGACACTCCAACAGAATTCACGACGAACTCAGGAGTCGGCACACGCTAACATAAACAGTTCAACGAAAGTAGTACACTACGAGATTAAATACCACCGCTATGTATTCACTGGCAGACATATATAATGGATTACGAGATCCGAAGAAAGTTGCCCGAGAACTCAATAGGAAAAAGTACAATATACAAAATGGGAGGTCCTTTAATAAGAAGGGGATAGATATCTTCGAAGAAGATTGGGATAATCTGATCATCTTAGATGCGTGCCGATATGATATATTCGAAAAAATAGCGGATCTCCCTGGTTCTCTTGATTATCGGATTTCCCGTGGATCGGCAACCTACGAATTTATTCCGGCTAATTTCAATGGAAGAGAATTGAATGATACCGTTTACGTGACGACAAACAGCTGGTATACTACAACACGAGATGGCCTCAACTCGAACGTATTTAAATTAATTGACCTTCAATATGGCCTCAACGACGCCTCCGCCCTCGATCCGTATTTCGAGACTGTGAAACCGGAATTCGTCACGGAAAAGGCTCAAGAAGCAAATGAGAAGTATCCGAACAAACGGTTGATAGTCCACTATCTACAGCCTCATCATCCGTTTATTGGTTCATTCGGACGGGAGAAGTTTAGACATAAATCCTCCTCGTTAGGTGAGGTTCTCAAACAAACCGAAGATTGGACAAGGGAGGACGTCCTCCGAGCATATAAAGAGAATATGGATATCGTACTCGAAGAAGTCAAGGAACTACTCTCTGATCTCCAAGGAAAAACAGTAATCACCGCCGATCATGGTGAAATGATCGGTGAACGTCACATGATACTCCCCCTTCGAGACTATGGCCATCCCAGCGGAATATACTATCCTTCTCTTGTGAAAGTCCCCTGGAATGTTTATCAAAATAATAAGAGAAAAGAGATCCAAGCTGATCCAAGTGAGCGTGATGAATACGTTGATCAAGAGAAAATCGAAAAACAACTTGCAAAGTTAGGCTATCGATAGCATACATACTAGCACGATGGTCTGCTCACTTCAGAATTAAAATAATACAATGCGACTAAGAACTAAAATAGAACAATGACTAGATCTTGGGAACAATTCGTATGGAATGGGATTGTGTACATTCTTTTTGCTTGCCTCTTTTTATCGACGTATTCCTCCCCTGCTCGGGGTTATAATCCAGTGGACCAAGTGTACTCTAAGTATTCATATTTCATTCTATTATTTATATTTTTATTCCTATTATTATTATCTTTCTCATCCCAGTTTGGGAAAATACCGGATACTTCCGTGACAGTCGGTGTGATTTTGTTTATAATCTTTGGGGGACTGATTATTTTATCATCTATCAATAGACCTTCCTCTCTTCGCTGGGTGCTTAGTCCCGTTGGTTGGACATTACTTTGGTTCCTAGTGATAGTAACAGGAATTAATTTTATTGATATGTCACCCAAATTCTATACATCTATTCTCCGTTGGTTTGTCATCCGATATGCTTTCATTTCTCTTGTCGTTGCACTCCTTGCGGCAGTCATTACGGAAGTCTCCATTGGTCCAATAAAAATTATCCAGTATCCCGATTACCCCCGTTTGGCTGGGTGGTACGTGAATCCGAACGGCCTCGCACCTGTACTAGTAACAGGTGTTCTCTGTACGATCTCCGCAGGGATTAACGAGCTAAACAAACGAGGCAAGGTATTGTATTATTCTCTTGCTATATTGTTCGGGTTAGGGGTAGTCCTAACTGGTAGTAGAGGGCCAGTTGGTGCTTTGATTATCTCTCTTTTTATATACGGGATGGTTTCATTCCGATCTAAATCCAAAAAACTCAAACTTCATCACTATATGATTGGTGCTTGTGTCCTTTTTGGGGGAGCACTGACTCTTGTATTCCTGCTTACCTGGATCGATCTCTTCCAGCGCAGTGACCCGTTTTCTCGGTTTGAGATTTGGCAGGGTACAACTTCTATTATCAGAACTGCTTCTACTCCAGAATTACTATTCGGACATGGTCATCGATATTTTATTGAAGTGACTGGTTCGTCACCTCACAGTGACTATATTCGTTTCCTTGTTAACTATGGTTTATTGTCAATTATTACATTAGCTTCGATAGCTGCCGTAACTATCCGGTCTATATTGCGATATCTAAGACATGAACACACAAGAAGAGGATTTGACATTGGATTGTTTAGCTCTTTATTAGTATATATCTCTATATACATGATATACGGCCAGGCGACTTTCCAAGTGAAATTTTCATCATTTATATTTGTTGCAGCTATTGCCCCATTACTGGCGTACGGGAACCCAATCATTAAATTGCAACACTTCTCAAAGAATAATTCAGCTAGTTCTGTCGAATAGAGATACAGTGCCGGAAGTCAGGCGGCTTGCGGACAGCAGGAATCTAATGCCGGGCAATTCCTGCTATTTTAATGTATGATATATTCGATGTCACCGATCTTCGACGTGATTAGTAACGATGAAGAGAATTTTCAATTTCCACAGTTATCTGAGGATTCTAAATGAATATCAGTCGAAATACTCTCATCCTTTTGTGATTGCTGGGCTGTCGATGGTTTTCGGCGGACCACATATCTCGCGGATGAGCGACGGCCGACACTACAAGTTCGACATGACGGTTGATGCCGAAGCGATGCAATTGGGGCCGTCTTGGTTTATACAGGCGATGAATCAACGTCAGGGGACCACACGGTCACAACAAGCAGTGACGACGCACATTTGCGATCAATCACAACTAACCACCATGGGTCGGTGTAGACATTGTTGTGCGGGAAATCGCTTTGGGCGTTACAGACAACAGGTCGGACAACGATACAAGCGCCCTCAACTGACCAATTCGGCGTGTTATAGAGCAACTGTTGACCAGTATCTTGATAACCTAGGAAAGACCGAATCCGGTAGTAATGACACAACTTCTCATCTCCAACCCAGGGGCCGTACATCTCGAGACAGGCGAACGCGACATCGTACTCTCTGGATCCCGCCCTAAAGTCGCAATTAACCAAATCACTAGAGATGGTGGTTTTGACTCAATTGTAGACGACTTATCGTCCCTCCCCGGAGAATACAGTCTAATTACCGTTGAACGCCAGTCCGACACAGTTGTCCGTGCATATCGTGGTATCTCATCCTCGTTTGATATTTACTATTCGTGCACCCCTGACGATACGGTCGTGGTTGGCGACCACTTCCGAGATGTGCTCTCAACCATTCCTATTGACGAACGGACGGTATCTGATTCAGTTGCTGGCGACCAAATCCTCTTTGGAACTCGTCCAAGCGGGTCCTACGTCAATGAAATCAATAGGCTCGGACACGGAGAGCGGCTCAATTGGCTGGTAGGTGAGCAGCCCGAGGTGACGCAGATCCAGCAACTATCCCAACCTGAGTCGCTGACGAGGTCCATAGCACAGCAGCGCCTCGATACATCTCTGAAAACGGTGATTCAAGATGACAACCGCCGTAAGTCAACCGCCACTATGCTATCCGGTGGTGTTGATTCCACCCTCCTTCATACGTATGCCAATACTACAAACTCGGTTTCGGGGGCAATAAATTCCCCAAAATATAACTCTGAAATCGAGTATGCTCACCAAGCAAGTGACCTACTGAACTCGAACCATGACCTGCTGGAATTCGACGAATCAGAGTTCGTCAAGCTGGTCGAAACTGCGACTGAGGCAACCGGCCATCCGCTCCTTCATTTACAAACAACGCATGTGTTTACCCCCATAGAGTTCCTGGCTGAGCCACTGAGACGGCTGAAAACAGCACCCTCTATTTGATTTATATATCTCTCNCGGCGGTCGAATTTTACGGATTTCTAATTGAATTCCCCGATTTTGAACCTACTGTCCTCCTGCGATTTCTGGGGGTAAACACATACCAAACAACATTATTAGAGCGGGTCTTCGCCAAAACGCCCTACGAGGCATACTATAATGGGGAGTTTGCAGATGGAATATTCGGAAAAGCCAATCTACATCACTACCAGATTGCGTCTTGGGCCAGCCCATTCCTTGACTACCTCCCCACGTTTCACCCAAAGATCGGGACGCTCACCAAAATGAAGGAGGAGATTGATCGGCCTGCAATCGATCCCGATGGATTCGGAATGAATGCATCCATCCACGCGGATGCTGATCTTGTTGAATCTATTCTCGGCCAGGAGACAGTCGTTCAGCGAAAACAGCGGCGGTTACAATATACGAAGTCGCGTGTAGACATCAACGAGCGTCGCGCACTTGAAGCACATCTTCACTTAGCTCATTTCATTTCGTTCTTCCAAGAAAATACTGCATCACTATGGCGGCACGCAGCTCATGCTCACGGCAAGGAACTGTTGACTCCTTATGCGGGTGTCGAATCTGTGAAGACTGCGCTGGCCCTGGATCCGTCTCGTCGATACATCTATCGCGGGGAAAGCAAATATCTTCTCAAGCAGCTGCTTCAGGATAGATTACCAGAGTATGAGTCGTCGAAGCAGAAGTTGGGGAGTGGGGTGAATGTCGCACGGTATCTTGAGGAAGGGCCGCTGTCGACCGTTTTCAACGACTACGATGTTCCCCAATTTGTCCCGAGCAATCATAGAGACCGGGTTCGGAATTCAAAGGACCATGTAGCCTGGTATGCGTTCGCCTTTGCCGTGTGGAAAGATCGTGTCTTCGATGCTCCGCTTGAGGTGTTCGACACAACTCGAATAATCGAGCGATAATGACCAATCATTAAGCAATTTTAAACATGATAAACTATGGGCGAGGCACTTGCTTGAGGATATGCCACGGTCGTAATCATCATTAACAGCTTCGTCTTATCCGGAGATACAGCAATCTCTTCGAGCACCTCAATCTGGACAGAAACCATTATTTATCCCAGGCAGATATTCTTAACAGGTTCGGATGGACATCTACTATTTATCAAACTCAGAGATACCCTCTCAAACTGCTAACAGCGTCCATGTAATGGAAATGTGCGAATCGCTCGCACATAAAAGTCATCGAATAAGATTGTTCGGGAGTTATGGCAGCCAAGATGTCAAAGATATTTACAACTTCTATGGAGTGGATGATTGTTTCGAATTAACCCGGTGTGAACGGCCATCGCTCGGGCGAGTGGGCAACTTAGGTTATGCGTATCGAGTTGCGAAGAAAGTCCGGAATGCGCCGACTCCAGACTTATTATACTCTCGTTATATTTATCCACTCGCTCTGCTACGAAATGAGTGTGCCTCGCTTATATACGAGGCCCATCAGCCGCCGATGCACAGGTTCGGACGAGCCACCGAGAAGTGGGTGTTCCAGAGCGAGGCCTTTGACTCCGTGGTCGTCATCTCGAATGCGCTCCGAGAGAAGTACAAAGAGGTCTTTCCGTTCCTCTCCGACGACGACATCATCGTTGCACACGACGCCGCTGGCGTCCCCGAACAATCGGACGAAACGGTTGTGGGAATTCCTATTCGGGACGACCGACTACAAGTGGGATACGTCGGTAGTCTATACGAAGGAAAGGGAATGGAAGTCATCATCCCACTCGCAGAACGAATTCCCGACGCGGATTTCCACGTTGTCGGCGGGGATGAGGAACGCGTCCGAAAGTGGGAAAATCAAACCGATGCGACGAACCTTCACTTCCACGGATTTGTCCCACACGGCGAACTCGGCGACTACTATGCCGACCTAGACGTGCTACTCGCGCCGTACCAGAGGACGGTACGACCGTCAAGCGGAAGTGGCGATCTCTCTCAGTGGATGTCCCCACTTAAACTGTTCGAGTATATGAGTGTAGGGAAAGCTATCGTCTCCTCGGATCTGCCTGTACTCCGTGAGGTCCTTGACCATGAAAAAAACGCCCTTCTAGTGCAACCAGACTCAATCGGCGAGTGGGTTCGGGCAATCGAGACTCTTCAATCAGATGAGAAACGTGAGACGCTTGGTCAGAATGCACGCACCGATTACGAAAGCCAATACACTTGGAATGCCCGAGTAGAACGTATTCTCGATGGAGCAAACGTCTGAAGGAAAAGTAGTTGTAATGTTCTGGATGAACTCTCTAATAACGTATTTAGAATGGATTTGGCGGTGGTGTAGTGATTTCCATAAGAAAGTGGCAGGACAAAATTGATTAATAAATAGATGGTCAATCTGATTGACAATCTTTTGTACTACGGTTACAATCCAGGGTGTCTAGATGCCGAGCTACCACCGGTAGTTAGAGAATCGGTATCTTCTGAAACGATTAACCTAGAAAGAGCTGAATTAATAGAGGAAGGGGTTGATGCGTTCAGAGCTGCGATTGACGCCGAATTAAAACAGGTGGACCAAAATGTATCTCATGTTGTTCCACTGAGTTCAGGCTTAGATTCTAGAGCAATCTTAGCCGCATTATTGGAACATCCAGGAATCGAAAAGGAGAAAATAAGAACAGTAAGCTTTGGGACTCCTGGGACATGGGACTATGAGATCAGTCAAGAGATCGCCGAAGCAGTTGGTATAAAGAACACAACACTGAATCTTGATGCGGTGTCCTTTGATTGGTCAGAATCGTCTATCCGTTCTTACGCGAGATCGCTAGATTGTCCTACACGTATATTTGAGGGATATGTGAATTCAAAAATCAACGAGTTATTTGAAGATGAATACGTCCTCTGGAGTGGTTTTTTTGGTGATCCATCTGCAGGCGGTCATCAACCGGACAATCCTTCTAAGAAATGGGAAAATGCACGCGTTCATTTTTCAGATTTTAATGCATATGCACCGTCTCTTGTAGATTCTTCATTTGACCCTATTGAAGTACTTCCAGATGAACCATATTTAGATTCTAACAAACTCAGCTATGAAGAACAATTGGACTTTGCACACCGGCAACAATGCTTTATTCGTCCATTAGTCATCCAAAATAATCATAGATACTTGACCCCGTTCATGCAAGAGGAATGGTTAAATTACATACTAAATGTCCCAACCCAACAACGACAGAATCGGTCAATTTTCATTGATATAATGATACAACAATATCCAGATTTATTTTCCCACCCTACAGACTCAAAGAATGGTCTTCCACCAAATGCAGGTCAATACCGGGTGTTAGCAGAACGGATAAAAATATCTATCATACGGAAGATCTCGGGACTCACGGGACAGAACCCCGTTCATCCAGGGACTAATTATTTGGATTTTCCATCTAAACTGAGACAAGAGTGCGAACTGCGTACTACAGTTCAATCACTAGTAGGTAACTTCGAAGATAGAACTGAATACGGTGTAAGTACCATCTGGAAAGATCATCAGCGGGGGGAAAATAACGCAGCTGAACTTAGGGCAATTGCTTCTGCAGAGCTATATTTGAGTGAGAGAAGTTCGCTATAACTATATCTATAACATCGGTGAGAATCCCACTATACACTTGCGAGTCACATCCCGGAACTGGCCATACCAGCTCCGGGAGCGAAGCTATTGACTGTCGTCGCGATCACCATTCTCGGCGGGCTTACGGTCCTTCTATGTCACGTGGTCGAACCTGACTACGAAGTCGGGGACGTCGTCGCCGACGCGAATGAACGTCGACACGAATCGGTGGAATACGTCGAGTTCGACGACGTGTGGTTCTCCTATGACGACGAGGAGCAGGTATATCGAGGGTTCGACTTCGAGGTTGAGAAGGGCGAGTTCGTCGCGTTCGTCGGCCAGTCCGGTGCCGGGAAGTCGACGGTCGTCTCCCTGCTCGCTCGACTGTACGAACTGGAACGCGGGGAAATCCGGGCAAACGACGCGCCGATCATGGAGATGGATGTCCACGAATGGAGCGAGCACGTCTCCGTAGTTCGACAGAACCCCTTCATCTTCAACAACACATTGCGGTACAACTAAACGATCGGTATGCGGGACATCACTGACGCCGAACTCAATCGAGTCTGTGAGATCGTGAAGGTCGATGATTTCTTCGACGACCTACCCAACGGATACGACACGCAACTCGGTGACGATGGCGTGAGACTGTCGGGCGGTCAGAAACAACGAGTGCTTTGGCTCGTGCGCTACTGGAAGATGCCGATCTGCTGGTCTTGGACGAAGCGACGAGCGATCTCGATTCGCAACTCGAACACGAGGTCCAGGAGGCGATCGAGGCGATGGATCGCGACTACGCAATGATTGCGATTGCGCACCGACTATCGACGATCGAGAACGCCGACCGTATTTACGCTGTTGACGATGGTGAAATCATTGAAGCCGGCCCCACCAGGAATTGGTTAACAAGGATGGCCAGTATGCCGATTTGTATGCCATCCAATCACAGTGAGATAAAAACACCTATATGTCATGATCTGCGAGTCCACACAGAGAAGAACCTAGCGTTTGGAACGAAATGATCATGAAATATACCATTGAACCATCTATCCTCAACGGCGAGGTCGACGTTAGTGGTGCAAAAAACAGTTATCTACGGTTGCTTGCCGCGTCCTTGCTGACGGATTCGAAGCTTACCCTCCACAACTCCCCGACGTCAATATTAGACGGGAAAATCCATCTCCAAATGTTGGAAGAGTTGGGGAAAGATACACAGATCGTTGACAGTGATACTGTCGTCGTTGACGAAGCTGCCGGGATCAAGTCTGAACTGATCTGGGAAGAACGGAGTATTCGAAATACGCTACTCATTCTGGGTGCGCTCACGACCAGAACTGGAAAAGGGAGTGTTCCACTGCCTGGTGGTTGTTCGATTGGGGAAGGACGCCCATACGATTTGCATGTGTACTTGCTGGAACAATTGGGTGCAGAGGTCAGGGAAACTGATACCCAACTTATTGCTGAAGCACCGGATGGCTTGGTTGGAAACGATATTCACCTGCGAATCCGATCTACGGGAGCAACCGAGAACTCTATCCTGTGCGGGACACTCGCGGAAGGGAAAACGACCGTCTGGAATCCACACATTCGCCCTGAAATCATGGATCTCATCTCGATGCTTCGAAAAATGGGGGCTAAGATCAAGGTGTTCGGCCAGGAGCGGATCGAAATCGAAGGTGTCGAGAGCCTCGATGGATGTGAACACACCGTCCTTCCTGATAACCTGGAAGCATTGACCTGGCTCGTCGGATCGGCGATCACGAATGGGGATGTTCAAATCAATAACTTCCCGTTCGATAGCCTTCAGGTCCCGCTCATCTTCCTCCGCGAAAGCGGTGCGAAAGTATTCCGGAATGGCGATTCTGCAATCGTTAGAAACAGCACACCGTATCCACTTGAATTGAGTACGGGCCCCTACCCTAGCGTCAATTCTGACATGCAACCGATTCTGTCCGTCTACGGATCGATGGGCGATGGAACGTCGAAAATCGTCGATCTACGATTCCCGGGGCGGTACGAGTATGCAGAAGAACTCGGGAAGATGGGGCTTGACTACGAGGTCGAAGACAACGTCTTGGTGGTCGATGGTCACGAAACGGGCTATTCCGGGACGGACGTCACTGCAACCGATCTGCGAGCTGGGGCAGCGTTGTCGCTTGCGGCGTGTGTCGCTGATGGGAGGACCACGATCACCAATGCGGAAGAGATTGAGCGGGGCTATGACAACTTCGTGGAGAAGTTCTCGTCCCTTGATGGGGGAATCTCCGTCCAAGAAGACTGACATGATCAGCTCCCTCGAAGAATTTAATACGATTGAACAAGAGGTGCCGCTAGCACCATATACGACGTGGAACATCGGGGGGTCTGCAGAGTACTTTTGGGAGCCAACGAAAGACGAGCTCTCGGACGTGTTACGATACTGTGAGCAAAACCACATTCCTGTTCACTTCCTGGGTCGTGGATCGAACGTATTGATCAGCAGCGATGGGGTAGACGGCTTGGCAATTTGCACGCGGTCTTCGCTTCAAGGTATCGAATTGCAGGATGACGTCATCCATGCCGAGGCTGGCGTGTCGATGCCGGTCCTTGCAAATTTCGCTGCCTCATATGAGATCGCTGGGTTCGAACACCTCATTTGCATTCCCGGTTCGATTGGTGCTGGAATCGCTATTAATGCAGGGCTGGCGGCCCATGGCAGGAAGGAAATCGGCGATTCCCTGATTGACGTTACAGTAATGAACCGATCTGGAACTGTATTCAAGGAACGTGCAGAGGATCTAGAATTGGGATTCCGTACGAGTAACATTCCTGATCGGGACCTGTTCGTGCTGTCTGCTCGGTTCGATGGCAGTGCACGTGGCACGGAAGGAGAAATCGCTTCAGAAATGCATACACATCTTCGCAAACGGAAATCCAAACAACCGCTATCAGTTCCCACCGCTGGGAGTACGTTTAAGAACCCGTCTAACGGGAAATCTGCAGGCTGGCTCATTGACCAAGCCGGACTGAAAGGTTATCAGGTTGGTGGTGCGAAGGTAAGTGAGGTTCACGCTAATTGGATCGAAAATACGGGTACTGCTACGTCCGATGACGTTCTGGATGTAATTAATCACGTCAAACGCGTTGTCGACGACGAGTTTGGGATCGAACTGGAAATAGAGATCCGCGTTCTTGAGTAATCGTATTCATTATGGGAGAAATCGTCGAGAATTCTATTGATCGAGAAAAGAAGGATATTGAGGTTGTCACCGTCTGGTATAATCGGGATCAGCACGTAGATCGATCTATCGATAGTTTGCTTCAACAGACTTCATCAAATTTCAGTATATTTGCAGTTGACGACGGATCTGATGACGAGACGTTCGATAAACTTGCCGATAAAGTAGATGATGCTGCTGACGCCGGTGTTCCAATGCGAGTGTGGAAAAAAGAAAACCAAGGATTTACAATTTCTATAAAAAGAGCGATAGAAGAACATAGTGATTCAAAAATCATTGCGTTGCATGGTGCAGGGGATATATCGAAACCATCTCGGTTGGAAAAGCAATATAGGTGTTTGGAAACAAATGCTGGCATTATTGCAGTCGGGTGCGAATGTGATGTAATTGATCATCTCGGGGAAATAATTGCAGAAAGGACAACACCAGAATATCCCGAACGTGATCTACAAGATGGCACAATCCCTCGTCCAGGTACTCATGGTGAGTGTATGTATTACAGGAAACAATATCAGAAATGTGGTGGTTACCGAGAACCGTTTGAGTATGGGCAAGACACTGATTTATGGCTACGATTGTATGAGCTTGGCGACTTCTATTCAATCCAGGACAAGTTGTACCAAAAATTAAAATCAACTGACACCATTCAAGGTGGGAGAGAATATGACAAACGAATCCGGCAAGTTATTTGCTCGGGGGCTGCGATTAAGTCAGCTGAAATCAGGAATTCAAACGGTGATGATCCTATCGGGGAATTAGACGACTTTCATTTCTCCGAACTGTGTTCAATCACGAGAATGGGTGAGATTCCTGAACCGACAATTCGGGGACTGATCCGGGTCTCATTCTACAACTTCATGGAAGGAAATATTCGAAATTCGGTTTCGGCCCTAAATATAATGAGATTAGATGATGTAAACACAGTGTTAAAACAGGTCCCTAAAGTCATTGCAATATCTATATATAAAAAATATTATAAATTGTGACTGCGATATTCATATCCTTTTTCGTGGCCAATCCCGATTCTATAATTATTCATCGACTGGTACGAAGCAAACCGGGAATGGTACGAGCCATTAGTGTGGGAATCGTAAGCGGATTAGTACGGACCGGTCACGACGACAAACGAACGCGTTTATTACCATGCCACCGTTCAGTTCGGATATCGTTGCGGTTGTATCTCTATGAGTACTGACAATACTGAACCGGTCTCCAGACGTGAGAAGATAGACGCCCTCCTGAATGTCGCGTGGTACAATCCCCGATTCACCACGGGAATCGTACTGCTCGGGATTGTCGCGGCAATCTTGGAAGGCGTTGGGCTAGGTTTTATCCTTCCGATTGTCGAACTCGTCCGGTTGAGCGACCCGGCATCGCAGGCGGACGGATTGCTCGGGTTGTTCGTCGTCGCCTATCAGACAGCCGGAATTCCGTTCACGCTGGGGTACGTGGTGCTTGGGGTGTCGCTCGTGATGGTCGCGCGGTACACGGCGAGCTTCGGGGTGACGTGGCTCCGTGAGGCGGTTCGGACCTACTACATCCGAGACCTCCAAGACCGGGCGTTTCGGAACGCGCTCAACGCGAAGGTCTCGTACTTCGACGAGGAGGGATCCGACGACATCCTGAACGCGATCGTGACACAGACGACGTACGCAGGCCGGGTGATTCAGCGAGTGATTCAGCTGCTCCAACAGGGATTCCTCGCGACAGTCTACTTCGTTGTCGCGTTCGTAATGGCGCCCGTGCTCACGATCGCGACTGGTATTATCCTGTGCGGGTTTACGGTCTTTTTCCGGCAAGTAATCGAGTCGGGGTATGACGTCGGAGATCGGGTGGCAGAAGCGAACGAGGAACGCCAGGAAGCTGTTCAGGCCGGGACACAAGGAATCCGAGACGTCCGAATCTTCGGCGTCGCAGACGAGTTGTATCGTGACTTTCGGGACGCGATCGAGAAGTTTACTGTCGAACGCATTACGCTTCGGCGTAACGAAGCAGCAATCAACAACTTCTACAATCTCGTCGTCGCCGTGTCAGTATTCGTGCTCATCTATTTCGCACTGACGTTCGCGGACCTCTCGCTCGGATCGCTTGGTGTGTTCCTGTTCGCGATGTTCCGTCTCGGTCCCCGGGCCAGCAACGTGAACCAATTATTCTATCAGGTCGAAAACGACCTTCCGCATCTGGTCCGAACGATCGCGTTCGTCGAGGATCTCGAGGAACGACAGGAACCTCAGGACGGAGACCTCGATGCGCCGGAGGAGGTCACACACGTGGAGTTCGACGATGTCCACTTCTCGTACGACGGCGACGAGCAGGTGCTTCGCGGAATCGACTTCGAGGTCAAGAAGGGCGAATTCATAGGCTTCGTCGGACAATCCGGTGCAGGAAAGTCGACGATCGTCTCGTTGCTCGCACGGATGTACGAGATCGACGACGGCGAGATCCGCGCGAACGGCGTGCCGATCGACGAGATGGCTCTGGAGGACTGGCGCGATCGGATCTCTGTCGTGAGACAGAACCCGTTCGTGTTCAACGACACGCTCCGGTACAATCTCACGATCGGGAACCGTGGCGTGAGCGACGCCGAACTGGATCGAGTGTGTGAGATCGCAAAGGTAGACGAATTCCTCGGGGAATTACCGAAGGGATATGACACAATGCTTGGTGACGATGGAGTGCGGTTGTCCGGTGGACAGAAACAGCGCGTTGCGCTGGCCCGAGCGCTGTTGGAGGAAGCGGACCTGCTAATCCTCGACGAGGCGACGAGCGACCTCGACTCGAACCTGGAGAAACAAGTCCAACAGGCAGTCGAGGAGATGGATCGCGACTACGCGATCGTGACGATCGCGCATCGGCTGTCGACAGTGAAGAACGCCGATCGGATCTACACAGTCGAAGAAGGGAAGATCACGGAGGCCGGAAAACATCGTGAACTCGTCGAAGAGAACGGGAAGTATGCGGAGCTGTATGGAATTCAGTCGAGCCAGTAGGCGATAACATGTACGCTGTAACCGGACTTCGTTTCGATTGATATGGATACAGTGGATTACGCGGCAGATAGCTGTACTCGTGAAACGAATTCATTGGTCACACCGGTAGAGGACTGATTTACTCTTGGACCTCTATTATATGTTCATACAGATCCAGATACTGTTTACTCATCTCATTTGAATTTAGATTGTCTAGAGCCAGCACCCTTGCGGCTGCATTTTGGGCCGTATACTCTCTCGTGGTGATCCTCTCCATCGCCACCGCCAGCGACCTAGTATCCCTCAACTCAAACTCGATTCCCGCGTCCGCATCGTGCTGGAGAATCTCTTGATGCGGTTGAATGTCGGACAACACGACCGGCAATCCCACGGCGAGTGCTTCCATGACTGTGTTCGGGAACCCCTCAGAGCTCGACGCCAAGACGAAGTAATCGGACGCCCCGAGATACTCGGAGACGTTGTCCACCCAGCCCTCGATCCGGACGCGGTCGTCGTCGGCCGCGAGGGATTCACACTCCGCCTGTAGCGGCCCGTCACCCAACATGAGCAACACGCCGTCCTCGATATCCGTCGCTTGGAACCCCTCGATCACGTCGAGGGGGTTCTTCCGCGGGATCAACGACCCCACCGAAAGGAAGACGATGGCCGACTCGGGAATCTCCAACTCCGACCGCATCCGAACTTTCTCCGCCTCGTCGACCGGCTAAAACCGGATATCTCAGACGTACGTGTTTACCCCGAGGTCTCGACAGCCGGCACAGCGTGAGCCCGTGAGAGCATCTCATTGCTGCTGATGACTCGACGAAGCTCTTCGTA
>NZ_AOII01000037.1 GCF_000337615.1 Natrinema pallidum DSM 3751 | reverse complement strand
TGAACACTGAACTCGCAATTCGGGAGCGTGTCATAGAATCCAACTCATAGCTTGAGCATCTCACGTCCTGGATCGTGTCCTCGCTCGTAGTTGGTGATTGCAATGACGATCCGAAGACATAGCGCAACGAACACTTCTGTTCGTGCGTGGACGCGGCCTCGGGCGCGGACGTGCCCGAGGCCGCAGTCCTTGACTGCGTCGTTGGTTCGTTCGATTCCTGTCCGGTTGTTGAACGTCTCGTCCAAGATGGATCGTTTCAGCTGAACGTCCTCGCTGTGTTCCTCAATGCGGTCTTCGACCCTGTACTCGATGTCTTTCGGGTCGTCAGTGTTTCGCGGGTTGTACGGAGCGATTGNGCTGTGTTCCTCAATGCGGTCTTCGACCCTGTACTCGATGTCTTTCGGGTCGTCAGTGTTTCGCGGGTTGTACGGAGCGATTGGCACGACTCCTGCGGTCAGCAGGTAGTCGTGCCAATCGAGGATGTCGTAGGCGCTGTCTCCAAGCATCCAGATCGGGGTATCGACGGCGAGCGCGTCACCCGTGACGCGCATCGCCGTCTCTTGGTCTGCTTGTTTGGCCTGTGTGAACTCCGCTGCTATCGGGATCTTTGCACCGGTTGAAACGATCGTACAGCCGAAGCCGTAGTAGTACTCTTCGGCTGTTGGATCGTAGTTCCATGAGGCAGCGTCGTTGTACTGGATCGCCTCGATGTGCGTCGAATCGATAGAGTACGTCGAGTCGAGCAGGCCGCGGACGGCGGCCTGCTCGACGAGCCTGTCGAAGACATCGTTGATAATGTGTTCGAGATCAGTGAGAAACCGGTCAATGGTGTCTCTCGATGGCGGTTTGTCGAGTCCGCAGTAGTACCAGACAAGGCCGTGCTGGAGTTCTCGCGTGACTGGGCGTGTTCCGTAGATGTTCTTGTAGTAGCAATGGAGAAAGGCGCGAAAGAGATCAGGTGGCTGGTGAACTCGTGTTCCCCCCCGGCGAGCGGGGGCGAACACGTCGTACTCCAGTAGAAACTCGAACTCAAGATACTCAAACAGCGGAACTGTTTCCGTAGCCGCTGCATTCAAAAACTCATCGACCGAAGCAACGTCTTGCAGGGTCGCGGTTGTGCTGGACACACTTTCCGCACCCTGCTGCTTCGTACGTGACGCTTTCTATGACACGCTCGTCGCTTCCTAATTCTGTGTAAATCGCAGTCTGGCGTCCGAGATTCGGCTGCCGGCTCGGGTGTCAGAAGCCAGCAGCAGCGTTCCGGTTGCGGCAACCGGTATCGCCCCTCGAAACCGAGCAGGCGTCCCAACGGTCCCCCGCTCCTCTGCCGGCAGTCGAACTGTTAAAGCCGACCCGACAGCACCGAAAGCGAACGCCGTCTCGCTGGACGCGACCGGCGATGAAACTTAAGCCGACTCGAGTGGTAACTCACAACATGGCATACCGGCTCCAGTGCGACAGCTGTGACCTCGAGAGCGAGTACACCGATTGGGCCGACGCGAACGGCGACGCCAGCGACCACGAGGCCGAGTACGCCGACCACTGGGTGAGTATCGTCGATCTACAGGAGGCCTGACCGTCGTCGTCGGTCGAAGGAGGTGCCGACGAGGCCGCTCGTCGGGACCGAGCGACGGTTCTCTCTCGGCCGCGATCACTCTTCCAACTCGCGGTCGGGGTCGTCCTCGAGAGCGGCCGCCAGGATCGCCGTGTGGACCGTTCGACTGTCGGTTTCCTGAATCGTGGCGGCGGCCTGAAAGCGCTCGCGAGCCCGCGTCACCGTCCGTGGCTCGGCGGCGAGCTGTGCGAGAATGAATGCGTCGGCGTCGACCGCCCGGGCGGCCGCGAAGTCCGCCGCGTCGTACAGGGCCGCGAACTCCGCGACCACGTCCGAGACGAGCCGATCGGTCGCATCAGCACCCGGATCGCCGACCGGAACGCCGGCGTCGGACGGATCGAAGTAGTCCTCGTAGTCGACGACGCCGGCCGACTCGTACAGGTACGCCTCGAGCGCATCGAAGACCGGTTCCGAGACGTAGACGCCGAACAGTTTGTACCGATCGTCGCGAGTCATCACGTAGTGCCCCGTGTCGCTTGCCGTAAGCGATGCTCTCGAGAGTTATAAACCCGCGAGGTATCGGGCGCTATCGATCCGCGAACGGGGTGGGTGTCCTCGACCGCGGCTACGAAACGGACCGATGGGCCGCACAGTCCCCGCATCTCAGGTGCCGGTCAGCTCGGTCGTGTCGCAACGCGGTGGTGTGCTCGACCCACGACGGCTGTCGGCCATCCCGCGGAATCGTCCATGACGTATTGCTGAGAGATAAAATGTTTTAGCGCTGAGCCGTGACCGATCTAGCGTGGCTTCTCGAGTGCCGAATCCGCTCCGATGGCTCCTGCTGTCGATCGGGTCCCTGCTTGCGTGGGGAGGGATCGTCGACGCCCGGCGCGTCGAGCGGACCACCGATCTCGCCTGGCCGCGGATCGTTACCGGCATCGCCCGGATGTCGAAGTCCGCGGCGGACGTGGCGATGGTCGGGATCGCCCTTGGTCCGGCGGCGATCGCCGGGGTCGGCTTCGCGACCCCGTTCTGGTCGATCGCGTTCGCCATCGGCGGCGGGGTCGCCGGGGCGACGATCAGCCTCGTCTCGCAGCGTTACGGCGCGCGGGCGACCGAGCAGTTGTCGCTTGCGGTGACGACCAGCGCGCTCGTCGTCGTCATCATCACCGTTCCGCTCGGGGTCCTCTACTGGACCGTTCCCGAACGACTGATCGGACTCGTCGGGAACGACGCGGCGTCGATCGCCTACGGCGCTGCCTATCTCCGGGTCCTCGCCCTCGGCGTGCCTTTCGCCGCGGTGAACCTGATCGCCAGTCGGACGCTCGTCGGTGCCGACGACGCGTGGACGCCCATGATCATCCGCGCCGGCGGCGCGATCGCCAACATCGCCATCAACGCCGTCTTGCTGTTCGTCCTCGAGTGGGGCGTCGTCGGCGCGGCGATCGGGACGGTGCTGGCCAACGTCTTCGTACTGGCGGCGTTCGTCACCGGTTTCACCGTCGGCCGGCTCCCCGTGATCGGGGCGTTCCCCGTGACGATCGATCGTTCGGGGCCGTATACGACCCTCGCGGATCTCCGGAACGTGATCGACATCGGGGCCCCACTCGTGTTTACGAACGTCGCCAGGCGGGCCGCACAGTTCCCGATGCTCGCCATCGTCGCGCTGTTCGGGCCGAACGTGGTGGCCGCCTACGTCGTCGCGCGCCGCGTCCGCGATCTGATGGACACGCCGGGATGGGGCTTCTCGCTGGCCTCGAGCAGTCTCGTCGGTCAGGAACTCGGCACCGGTGACGAGAGTAACGCCGACACGTACGGCCGAGCGGTGCTCCGGTTCGGAACCACCGTCTACCTCTGCAGCGCGGCCGCCGTCCTCGTCGTCGCCGAACAGGTCGGCCGGCTGTTCGTCGACGATCCGTCGATCCTGCCGCTGGTGACGACCTTCATCGTCGTGGCCTGCGTCAGCGTCGTCTTCCGCGGCGTTAGCGGCGGCGCGACCGGGCCGCTCCGCGCGAGCGGGGATACCCGCTGGCCGTTCTACGGGCAGGTGCTCGGGCTCTACGTCTTCGCGCTTCCCGTCGCCACCCTCGGAGCCGTCTCCGTTCCCCTCGGTCCCGTCGGGGCCGTCACGCCGCTCGGGATCGGCGCGCTCTACGCGGCGCTGATCCTCGAGACGCTCGTTCCGGCGGTCGTCACCTACTACCGGTTCGCCGCCGGCCACTGGAAGGCCATCAGTCGCGGCTATCGGCCCGAATCCACGCCCGGCGACTGAGTCGTCGCCGTCGGGGCCGGAACGCGGGTGAAGCGGGCCGACGCTGCCGCCGTGGACGGGGTGGTCTCGAGGGCTGGAATCCCGCCGGTCTCGGCGGGACTCTTGCACCGGTGTAGCGCCGTTTCGGCGATGGTTTCGGGGCCGATCCCCAGCCGCCGGAGCAGTGCGGTCCGAGTGGTCCCCTTAGTGGGTCGACCCGCAATCGAACCGCCACGCACCGGCCCGTGATGCGGGGCTCGTTCATCGTCGTGCTCGACGGGAGTGAAGCGCGCTGTACGTCCGTCTCCCGGGACACGACTAGCAGTACGACCGAGAAGTCAACTATACAGCTATCATCCATAGCTGATATATCTTCGACGGCATCGGGACGGACCCCGATCGCCGTGTCAACTGCTGTTCGGCCGTACTGGCCGGGTACTCGCTTTCTTTCCGGTATTCCGCTCGGTTTGACGATCTCGCCGACCGGCCTCCAGCGAACGGCCGGCCGATCGTTCGGAACGGTCGACGAAATCGCGGAGACGAGTATACACGCGGCGAATACGGCTGTTCACCCGAGAGCGGTAGTTCCTGTGACGGATCGCCCGTTCAAAGGTCCGGCTACCGTCATATATGATAAAATATACTATTTACATACTTCTTGAATATGTGTCCTTTCGTTCCGATCGGCCCGATGAACGCACCCGATCGATAGACGACTGGATCACAGGACCGCCATCGATGGAAGCAAGGCACTCCGTCGACGGGAGCACAGCGAGACTGCGTCGGGGGACCACTGGCTGCGGGAGTTAAATCTCTTCGACGTACGTATACGTCTCCGACAGCGCCGCGGCGTCCTCGCGAAGCAAGGCGACGACCAGGCAGTCGACGTACTCCTCGAAGTATTCGACGAGGTCAGCGATCCGGTCCGAGTCGATCGCCTCGAGCGAGTCCAACAGCATGAACGGAACGATCTCGTGGACGTCGTGGACCAGATAGCCGGCGAGCGCGAAGACCAGTCCCGTGACCTCGCGTTCGCTCTCCGAGAGGTGGTCGACGGTGTCCTCGTAGGTCCGGCCGTCCTCGGTCGTTCGGACGATGTGGAGTTCGAACGCGGTTCGCGTGACCTTCCGCCGCCCCTCCCGGACCGTCTTCTCGCGTCGTTCGATCCAGATACGGTCGATGTTTCGGTACTCCAGAATCGAGAGGATCGACTCCATGTGCTCGTTGAACGCGTCGACCGCGTTCGCTTCGATCCGGTCGACGCGCGTTCTGAGGTCGGTCAACTCCGCTTCGACGGTCTCGCGGCGGTCCTCGAGATCGCTTCGTTCCTCGATTTTCCCCTCGATCTCCTCGATCCGTTCCTGTACGTCGTCGCGTTCGGCCTCGAGGTCCTCGAGTTCGAGTTCGAGTCGATTCAGTTCGCGGTGCGTCTCGATCACCTCGCCGTACTCGGTGTTCTCGAACGTTTCGGCGTCCGACTCGAGTTCGTCGAGCCGCGCCTGCTGTTCCTCGAGGTCGGCTTCGAGCTCCGCGATCCGTTGGGACCGGCGCTCGAGATCGTCCTCGATCGCCTCGAGCCGGGTTTCGATCTCCCCGCGCTTCCGGCGTCGGTCCCGGAGCTCCTTCTGTCGGTCGGAGAGGTCGTCGATCCGCGCTTGGAGGTCGCTGCGCTCGGAGAGCTTTCGCTGGCGCAGCGAGCGCAACCGATCGAGCGTCGATTCGATCCGGTCGCGGTCGACCTGGGAGCCACACGTCCAACAGACGACGTCGTCCGACGCCGCGAGCAGCTGGTCGGTGAGATCGTCACCGTCCCCCTCGGCTGCCCCGTCGGACTCGTCGAGATCGAGGTCGATCCCGTCGTCGGCGAGTCGCTCCTCGTTGAACCGGATCACGCTCTGGAGTTCGCTGACGGTCGTGTCGAGCGACCGTTTCCGGCTGCGAAGCTCCTGGACTCGCCCCTCGAGTCGGTCCGGCGACTCCTCCCCGTCGTCGAACGCTTCGAGTTCGTCCTCGAGTTCGTCCCGCTCCCGTTCGAGTTCGGCGTAACTCTCCCGCTCGGTCTCGAGGTCGTACTCGATCGACTCGAGTTCGGTTCGCGCGTCCTGCAGGTCGGCAAACGCCGACTCGATCTCGTCCTTTCGCTCCCGACTCGCCTCGATGTCGAGGTCGAACGCGTCGAGGGTAGCCTCGAGTTCGTCGATCCGCCCGGTCGTCGTCTCGATTTCGTCCTCGAGCGCGGCGCGGTCGGCTTCGAGGGCGGGGAGGTCGCTATCGAGTCGGGCGAGTTGCTCGAGGCGCTCGTCGAGGTCGCGCTTTTCGGCCTCGAGCGTGTTGATCTCCGCTTCGATCTCGTCGGTATCGATCGGTTGCATAATGAGATCACGGAGATCGTCGCCCCGCCTGACGGTGCGACGCGCCTCGTTGGACTCGAGCAGGAAGGCGAACAGATCGGCGAGTTCCGGATCGTCGAGGTACGGATCGCCGTCGAAGACGACATCGCCGTCACGCCGCTCGAGGGACCGCGTGTACTGTTCGTCGTCGAAGGCCAGTTCGACGCGGCCGGCGTCCGCGTCGCCTTTCAGTGACGATCGCCGACTGCCCAGCGCCGCCATGATCGTCTGGAGGAACGACGTTCGGTTCGTCGCGTTCCGGCCAGTCAGGACGTTCACGCCGGGTTGAAGCCGTACTTCGGTACTGTCGATGCCGCCGATGTTCTCGGCCGCGACGGTGATCGACGAGGTGACTGACTCTGGAGATGACACGACTGCTCCTTCTCGCCGCTGAACTAAATGTTATTTGGTTACGGCCGTTATTCCGTGACGTACTCACACGGCGTCGGCACCGTCACAGTCACAGCCACCCTGATCGAGCAAGTCCGCGATCGGGTAGTCGGCACCGCAGTTGCCACAGATCGTTCGCACATCGACGAACACCTCGTACTCCCGGTCCGTGATCTCGCCGGCGTTCCCGAGTTCCTCGAGCGTCGATTCCGTGATGACCTGCGTACGGCCGGCGAGACGCTGGACGGTCTCTTTCTTCCGTTCGATGCGATCCTCGGGGTCTTCCTCCGGAAGGGAGGCGTCGCGGACGTTCGTGAGATACGTATAGATCGTCTGGTGAGTCACGAAGTCGGACTGAACGTCGTCGATATCGACCCCCGTCCGCTCGAGTTCGCGTCGTTTCCGAACCGCGTCGGATCGCGACACGTCGTCGTTCGTCAGCGTTCGGTAGAGCGAATCGATATCCGTATCCAGGACGGACGTGCCCGCATCGCGTACGGCCGCCCGGAGCACGGCCTGATTGAACTCGGTCGCGAGGTCGCGCAGACTCGTCCGCTCGGTCCCGTCGCCGACCCACTCGGACTCCAACCGCTCACCCCACTCCTCGAGATCGTATCGATCCATCACTCGCTCGACTTTCGTTCGGCGTCCGCCGCTCGAGTCGTCCGTCATACCCAATGTAACTGATGCCTGTCGTACAAATGTTGTGATTACCGTCAGGGGAGCCCGAAGTCCGTTCGGGGTTTTGAACTGCCGGCAAACCGAACCGGTACTGTAACGATACGTATGGATAGTGGAACGGGGACCGTCATTGCGGAGTTATATATTCACGTGCTATACGCATACCACAGGCGGCCGAAAGGGCGTTCGGTGCTCCGTACGCGGTATCGATGCCGTTCGAACTATCGGATCGGGGTGACCGCCCGGTTGTGCTCTGCTCCGATTAGTTACAGAACCGGTTGGTTGGCGAGGAGAGCGATCGCGGCCGACCGACGACGGGGTCAGTTACTGATCTATGGCTGTAAACGCAATGGATGGAGTGTCGAGTTTCATTTGATATGACTACACACAGGCACTTAGCCACACGGCCGTCTCGAGAGTCCAGTTGGAAGACGACCTCGCCGCCGGCGGCCGATCGTATCGGGGTCCCGACCGCGACGCGATCCATGCCACGGTACAGATCAGTCACGTTTCTGAAAGGGTCCGTTCCGGGTCGCACAGCCGACGAGCACAGCCGTACTCTTTTGTCGGTCCGCCGGAGACACACGATCACACATGGACGAAGACGCGCTCGAGTATCATCGGACCGATCCGCCAGGCAAAATCGAAATCGCGACGACGAAGCCGACGAACACGCAGCGGGACCTCTCGCTCGCGTACTCGCCCGGCGTCGCCGCGCCGTGTCAGGAGATCGACGCGGACGCGGGCGAGGCCTACCAGTACACGACGAAGGGGAATCTCGTCGGTGTAATCTCCGACGGCTCGGCGGTCCTCGGGCTGGGCGACATCGGCGCGCAGGCCTCCAAGCCAGTCATGGAGGGCAAAGGCGTGCTGTTCAAACGGTTCGCCGACATCGATGTCTTCGACATCGAACTCGATCTGGACGACACGGACGCGTTCGTCGAGTCGGTCGCCGCGATGGAGCCGACGTTCGGCGGCATCAATCTCGAGGATATCGCAGCGCCGGACTGTTTCGAGATCGAAGAGCGACTCCGCGAGCGCCTGTCGATTCCCGTCTTCCACGACGACCAACATGGCACCGCCATCATCAGCGGTGCTGCCCTGCTCAATGCCGTCGAGATCTCCGGGAAGGACCTCGCGGACATCGAGGTCACCTTCGCCGGCGCGGGCGCGGCCGCGGTCGCGACGGCCGAGTTCTACGTCTCGCTGGGCGTCCGTCGGGAGCACATCACCATGTGTGATATCGACGGTCTGCTGACGACCGAGCGGGCCGAATCCGGGGACCTGGACGAGTACAGCCGGCAGTTCGCTCGAGATCTCCCCGAGGGCGATCTCGCGGACGCGATGCGGGGTGCCGACGTGTTCGTCGGCCTCTCGGCCGGGGGCATCGTCAGTCAGGAGATGGTTCGGTCGATGGCCGACGACCCGATCATCTTCGCGATGGCCAACCCCGACCCGGAGATCGGCTACGAGGAGGCCAAGGCCGCCCGCGACGATACCGTCATCATGGCTACCGGCCGCTCGGACTATCCGAACCAGGTGAACAACGTTCTGGGGTTCCCGTTTATCTTCCGCGGTGCGCTCGACGTCCGCGCCACCGAAATCAACGAGGAAATGAAAGTCGCCGCGGCGACGGCGCTGGCCGATCTGGCCACGCAGGACGTCCCGGACTCGGTGGTCAAAGCCTACGGCGACCAACCGCTCCAGTTCGGCCCCGACTACATCATTCCCAAACCCCTCGACGCCCGCGTGCTCTTCGAGGTCGCTCCCGCGGTCGCACGCGCGGCGATCGACTCCGGTGCGGCCCGTATCGAGTGCGATATCGACGAGTACGTCGAACGACTCGAGGCGCGCCTCGGCAAGTCCCGCGAGATGATGCGGGTCGTCCTCAACAAGGCGAAAGCCGACCCGAAGCGCATCGCGCTGGCCGAGGGAACTGACGAAACGATCGTGCGGGCGGCGTCCCAGATCGTTGAACGGGGCATCGCGGAGCCGGTCCTGATCGGCGACGCGGACGAGGTGCGGCGCACGGCCGCGAACCTCGGCCTCGAGTTCGAGCCGACCGTCGTCGATCCCGAGAGCGGCGATTACGAGGCGTACACCGATCACCTCTACGAGCGGCGGAAGCGAAACGGCATCACGCGCCGCGAGGCGGAGTCGATGATCCGCAACGACACCGACTACTTCGGGAGCGTCATGGTCGACCGCGGCGACGCCGACGCGATGCTCACGGGACTGACGAACCACTATCCCTCGGCGCTCCGGCCGCCGCTGCAGGTGATCGGTACGGCCGACGACGCCGAGTACGCCGCCGGCGTCTACATGCTGACGTTCAAGAACCGCGTGCTCTTCGTCGCCGACGCGACGGTCAATCAGGCACCCAACGAGGACGTCCTCGAGGAGGTTACCCGCCACACCGCCGATCTGGCCCGCCGGTTCGACGTCGAGCCCCGCGCCGCCCTGCTCTCGTACTCGGACTTCGGCAGCGTCGACAACCAGGGGACGCGCAAGCCCCGCGAAGCGGCCCGCCGGCTCCGCGAGGACCCAACCGTCGAGTTCCCCGTCGACGGGGAGATGCAGGCCGATACCGCCGTCGTCGAGGAGATGCTAACCGGCACGTACGAGTTCACCGACCTCGAGGAGCCCGCGAACGTGCTGGTCTTCCCGAACCTCGAAGCCGGGAACATCGGCTACAAACTGCTCCAGCGGCTGGGCGGGGCCGATGCGATCGGCCCGATGCTGGTCGGTATGGACGAACCGGTCCACGTGCTCCAGCGTGGTGACGAGGTCAAGGATATCGTGAACCTCGCGGCCGTGGCGACGGTCGACGCCCAAGACGACGGGCCCTGATCGAGCGTCGTCGAGTGCGATAGGAGTCCCGGCTCAGTTGGCACTCGCCAGGGCGACCGGTTCGCCCTGCCGGGCGGACTCGTGGAGCGTCTCGATGATCCGTCTATCCTGCGGGCTGTGTTGCCAGTCGGGGAAGTTTCGCCGTCGCCCAGCCCGTTCAGCGTTCCTGAACGCCCGCAACGCGGGGAAGTGTGGCGAATCGCGACTCCCCTTCCGGAAGGGATTACAAGCGTATAATTGTAATTAGCATCGCCTGGTATGGGACTCGGACGATGGGTTCGCTGTCGGGATTCGATCCAGACCTAACTCACACGTGATGTTTTCTCTCTACTGTCGAAAATAGATTACTTATCTCGTCGGCCGATTCGGCTCGAACGGGTCGCCGACGTGGCGTCGGTGCCGATCGGTCGGCGTCCCGTTCCGGCGGCCCTCGGACCGACTCGTTCCCCGCCAGCTGGCCGGTTATCAGTCGGTCCCTACACCGCTGTACTCCCTCGTTTCGCGCGTAACCGAAGGCCGAATCCGCAGTCGACGAGCGTTCGCACGTCTCGGGGTTCGATCGCCGAGGGCTCGGTTGCGGAACCCGACTCACACCTCCTCGGAGGTGGACCTCGACGGCTCGAGCGAGGCGCTTCGTCGATCGGCCTCGGTCGACAAACCTACCACTTCGAATTGTATTCTGTTAGTAAGACATATAGACAATCAGGTTGGAGCGCGGTCCAACAGGTAGATCGCCGCGGCCGCGCCCCACTCGACTGCCGACTCGCGATATATGAGCCGACCGCCTATACTTTTGTACTTCCCATTTAATCATCAAACTATGCGAGCAGCCGTACTCGAGAAACATGGGGAACCGCTCTCGGTGGAAGACGTCGACTACCCGGAGCCGCAACCGGACCAGGTCATCGTCGAGACCGAGGCGTGTGGGATTTGTCGCAGCGACTGGCACGCCTGGCAGGGTGACTGGAGCTGGATCGGTGCGGGGGTCCCGGAAGGCCAAATCCTCGGCCACGAGCCCGCTGGCGTCGTGTCGGCGGTCGGCGACGATGTCGAGACGCTCGAGGAGGGCGACCGCGTGGCGGTACCGTTCCACCTCGGCGACGGCAGCTGTTCCCACTGCCGCGAGGGGCGAGCGAACAACTGCGAGACGGTCATCCCCCTCGGCCTGTCGGAGTTCGCGTCGGGAGCGTTCGCGGAGGCCTTCCCGGTTCGGGAAGCCGACTTCAACTGCGTCAAACTCCCCGACGAAGTCGACTTCGCGGAGATGGCCGGCCTCGGCTGCCGGTTCATGACGGCCTATCACGCGCTGGCCGACCGCGCCGACCTCCGACCCGGCGACTGGGTCGCGGTCCACGGCTGTGGCGGCGTCGGGCTCTCGGCGATCCACATCGCCCAGGCGCTGGGCGCACACCCGATCGCGATCGACGTCCTCGACAGCAAACTCGAGCGCGCCGAGGAACTGGGTGCCGTCGAGACGATCAACAGCACCGAGGTCGACAGCGCGCCGGGCGCGGTTCAAGAGATCACCGGCGACGGTGCCGACGTCTCGATCGACGCGCTGGGGATCGCGGAAACCTGCCGGAACTCGGTCACCAGCCTCGGCACCCGCGGCAGCCACGTTCAGGTCGGGCTCACGACCGGCGAGGAGGAGGGCCAGATCGAACTCCCCGTCGACATCATGACGATGCAGGAGATCGACTTCCACGGCTCCTTCGGCATGCCGCTGGTCCGCTACGAGGAACTGTTCAACCTGATCGCACAGGGCACGCTCGAGCCGAGCAAGATCATCGGCGAAACGCTCTCGCTCGAGGAAGCACCGGAGACGCTAGCATCGATGGACGACTACGAGACGGTCGGCATTCCGGTCATCACGGAGTTCTGACCCGCTCCCGAGACACGACCGATCGACAGGATCGGTCACCGACGCAGCATCGCGAGCGGCGACCTCCGGGAGCCGTCGCTGTTCGACACTGATATCGCGAAACCCGGGCGGGGCGGGAACCGCCCTGGGCGTGAGAGACATGAGCGTACTCGAAGCGGGGGCGAGTCCACGTCGAGCGATCCGGGCACGAACGCACGCAATCGGCCGGTCAGCGCGTCGGTCTGCGCGTGTACCCGGCGGGGCCTTTCCTCCCCGCACGTCGCCTAACGGACGGGTCAGGTATTGTTATGCGGCGGTTTGGACGCCGGTAGCGCGCCCGAACCGACGACAGGTTCCGTCTACGCCGTTTGTAGACCGCTGCTACGGTTCGAATTCGTCGATGTCGCCTCGTCGGGCGACATTCCGGTGCGCTGGGCCGCCCCGATAGTGGTACGCGGCGGGTGCTTGCTTGCGACGCCACTAGAGGGATGGCGCTGGGAATGGCTCGAGCGCGTATGACTGACGGCGCTTCGCCACGCCCGGTTCGGCTCGGTATCGTCGGCCTCGGATACATCGGTACGACCGTCGGCGGGCAGTTCCACCGCCATCCGGACGCGACCGTCGAGGCGATCTGCGATCTCGACGCGGACCGTCTCGAGCGAGTGGGTCGGGAGTTCGACGTGCCGGGCGACCGCCGCTATGCCGAGTATCCGGCGATGCTCGCGGCCGCGCCGCTCGATGCGGTCCTGATCGGCACCCCCCACACCCTCCACCACGAGCAGGTCGTCGCCGCCCTCGAGCGTGACTGTCACGTCTACTGTGACAAGCCGCTGACGACCGATCTCGGACGGGCACGCGACCTCGTCGAGCGGGTCGAGCGGAGCGACCGGACCGTGATGGTCGGCTACCAGCGACACCTCCAGACGGCGTTCCGAACCGCCCACGAGCGGTTCGTCGATCGCGAACCGACGTGGCTGATAGCCTCGATCACGCAGGACTGGATCGACGACTCGCAGGGGACCTGGCGGCTCGAGCCCGACCTGTCGGGTGGCGGCTTCCTGTACGATACCGGGAGCCACGTCCTCGACGGCGCGCTCTGGACGACCGGCCTCGAACCGGTCTCCGTCGCCGCGAGTATGGACTTTCACGACGACGACCGCCGGGTCGATCGCCGCGCCCACCTCGACGTCGAGTTCGCGAACGGGGCGAGCGGCACGTTCTCCTTTCACGGCGACGCGCCGTCGGTTCGCGAGCACATCCACCTCTGGGACGCGGAGGGCGCGGTCTATCTCGAGGGGACGCAGTGGGGGTCGCGAACCGTCCGCGAGATCGATCCTGACGCCGGGGAGTACATCCCGTACGTCGATCCCCATGGCGAGCGATCCCGCGCCGACGCCTTCCTCGAGAGCATCGAGGCGGGGAGCGAACCGCCGGCGACGGTCCGGGACGCGCTCCGGGTAACGGCGTTGACCGAGGCGGCGTACGAGGCGGCGAGGACGGGTGACCGCGTCGCTATCGATCCCTCGGCGACTTCCCTCGATGGAGACGGGTGATCGCGGGCCCCGGAGTCCCCGTCGGCAGCGAGACACCACCGGAACCCGGACCACGGTAACCGGCTCGTTCCGTCGCGAAAGCGGTGTTTGCAGCGGCCGGATCGGTTCGCGGGATGTCGCCGCCGATCCCGGTCGACTCGGGCGATTATGCGAGTATTACTGGCGTTCGGCCCGGCTCGAGCGACGGCGGCTGGCGGTCAGGCCCGCCCGCGTCCGTGTTACCGACCGCAACCCGGGTAAAACCGTGATAGGCGGTCGTCGCTTTCGGTTACAAGCCGGATAACTACAACCGGTGATGGCTATCGAACGGGTATGATCACCTGCACTAACTGCGAGACCGCCCAGTTCCTGCAGATCACGCAGAGTCGCGTCTACTTCGAGGACGGCGAGATGATCAACGAGATTTCCGAGACCTACGAGTGTACCCTCTGTGGCGCGACCGGGAAGTACGTCTACGACGACGACAGCGACGAGGAGACCGTCTCCGGGGAGGTCGAACACACGACCGAGCGGCCGAAATACGCCTGACTGGCGGCCCCCGTTCGGGGGCACAATTGACCGACACCGGACCGCGATTCGATCCCAGTAGCGGGCCGGACGTTCGGATTTACCGTCCCGTTTCGAGCGCGACTCGTTCGGCTTCACTCGCACCCGAACAAGAGAGCCACCGGTCTCCCGACGCGTGACCAGTCCGGATGAGACAGTGCGTTGCGTCGCCGCTCGAGGCGACGGGTGCGATGGGAGCCTTTTTCAGTCCGTTTCGTCCCGGCCCGGTCGATCGTCGCGGGCGCTCCCGACGCCGAGTTCGGTCACCCCCTCGTGCTCCGAGTCGGGCGCGGAGTCGTAGTACAGCCGCCGACCAGCGGCCGCCTTGCGGCGGTGTGCGTCCCAGTCCTCGAAGAGGCCGTATTCGTTCATCGTCTCCATCCCGGCGATCGCCGCAGTGAGTTTGATCCCGACCAGCGGAACCTCCGCGACCGAGACGATCACGTCCGCGCGGAGGATCGCGCCGTCCCTGAGCAGTACGTCGAGCACGTCGACGAGGCTCTCGTCGTCCTTTCGCGGTCTCATGGTCGTGAGTTCGCGTGCTCGGTCGCGGTTCCGTCGCCGTCATCGCCGAACTCCGGCGCGAACGTGTACGGCGGCCACGGGCCGGTGAACCGGACCTCGAGCCCGTCGTTTGCCGCCACGTCGTCGAGGATCGAGCCGATCGCCCCCTCGTCGTCCTCGTGGGCCAGCAGGGTGAGCCGACAGAGGGTCTCCCCGTCGTCGCTCGCGGTCGAGCCGCTGCCGGCTACGTCGTCCGACAACTGCGCACTCGGCGACCGCTCGAGCGCGTGGACTTCCCGCGCCTCCGCTGCCAGTCGCTCCTGGAGGTCCGCGGTCACCGACTCCCGGCGGGCCGCCCGGCGTTCGGTCAGCCGCTGCTCGAACTGCTGCTCGAGCAGGAAGGCCGTCCCCTCGTCGGCGTCGGCGATCCGCTCGTCGAGTTCGCGCAACCGCTCGTCGCGCTCGAGCAGCGCCGCGTCGTCGATCGGGTCGATCTCGACGACCTCGACGCGGTATTCCCAGTGGTCGGCCAGGCCGTCGAGCGCCCGCTCGAGGGTATCCCGCTCCTTGCGGAGCCACTCGCGGACGCCGTCATCGTCGCCCCGAAGGATCGTATCGAACTGGAACGGGATCGGCGTCCCGAAGGCCTGACCCGCCTCGTCGACGACCGTCTGGTGGCGGACGAGCCAGCGCCTGATCTGGGCGAGGTCGCCCGAGTCGTAGATGCCGTCGCAGGCGTGGACGACCGCGCCGATGCCGTCCGCGGTGACGATCGAAACCGGCTCTCCGTCGACGCCGGTCGTCTCGAGCGTGGCGTCCTCGTCGGCCCGAACGAGACAGTAGAGGTACCGTCCCTCGTCGATCGCGGGAGCGTCGGCCGGCTCCGCAGCTCCCGCCCCCGCGGTCGTCTCGAGTCGATCGGCGGACCCGTCGCGGTCGCTCATTCGGACTCACCTCCGAAGACGGAGTGGCCGGGGCTCGTCGTCGGCTCGCCGTGGAGTTGTTCGATCGCGTCGTTGACCAGCCCGTCCAGATCGCTTCGAAGATCGTCGACGCCGTCCTCGATCCCCTCGTCGGCTTTGAGCCGGTCGATCTCGGCCTCGATCCTGGCGAGTTGGCCGCCCAGCCGCTCGATCTCCTCGTCAGTGAGGGTCCCCGACTCCATGCGCCGGACCGCCTCGCGCTCGAGGGCGTCGATCAGGATCTCGACGACCGCGATGACCAAGGTCATCAGCCCGTCGCGCGCGTCCTCGCCGTCGCCGACGTCGATCGCCGTCACGGCTCGTCACCCGCCGATTCGGTCTCAGCCTCCGCTTCGGGAGCGCCCTCGTCGCTCGAGTTGCCGTCGGCGTCGTCGCTGAGCAGGTCGAACCCGCCGCTGGTCGGCTGCCCGGGGTCGGGCCTGGAACCGAGCCGCTCGCTGACCATGGTCTCGTCGGTGACGGCCCGCTCGCTCTCGGTCGACTCGCCGCCCTCGTCGTCGCTCGAGGACCCCGCCTCGCCGTCGGCGTCGTCCGCGGCCGTGATGTTGACGCCGCGGGTCGGATCGATCACCGGGTTCGGACGGTCCTGCTCCGCGATCTCGGGGTCGTCGACCGCCTCGGCGACCCGACGCATGTCGGTTCCCTCGGGGAACTCGAGGCCGTACGTCGCCGCGGTCTCGAAGGACGCGATGGCTGCCCGGACCTGGACGCCGAGCAGTTGGGTATCGCCGATCGAGACGGCGATGTCGGCGTTGATGACGATCCCCTTGTCCAGCAACATCTCGACGACCTCGGCCAGATCAGCCTTCTGGCGGCTGGGCTGGAAGTCATCGACCATCGCGATCACCTCCGGAACGGGTCACCGCGGCGCAGTCGGTCGTCGCACTCACCTCGCTGTCGGTCGGTCGTCGGAGTGGTGGGTCAGTCATTGGGTTGCCTCCGCTGTCGTTCGCGCTCGAGTTCGAACCGCCGGCCGTAGATCCGCTTGCGGCTGGGGGCCGTCGAGAGCTTCACGTCCTGGGGCACCGTCGCGTACCGGGCCCCGCCGCCGAGGTCGCGCCGGTCGACGGGCATCGTCGAGGCCGCCATCGGGTTCCGCGAGTTCGTCCCCCTGTCCTGGCGGCGCATCTTCTCGCGGTTGAACTCGTACAGGTGCTCGAATGCCTCGTGGGTCTCGAGCAGCGCCGTCCGGAAGGCGTCGATGCCCCGCATCGCCTGCTGCTGGATGGCGACCTGATAGGCCGCCGGATCGTCGGCGACATCGATATCGCCGAGGGCTTGCTTCGCCGCGGTACCGGCGTCCATTCCGGTGTCGAGCACGCCGTCTCCGTCGTCACCGAGCAGCCCGTCACCGTCGTCGCCGGTCGCGATATCCGACACCGCATCCTCGACCAGTCCGGCGTCGTCGCCGTCCGCGAGTTCGTCGAGAGCGTCGTCCAGTTCGCGTTTGTTCTCCCAGACGGCGGTCAGGTCGGCGGCGTTCCAGGCGTTCAACAGGTCGATCGCGCCGATCAACTCCGTGACGTCGACGAGGTCGGTGACGCCCTCGTCCTCGGTGGCCAGCACGTCCGGGGCCGCCCCGAATTCGATCGCGTTGAGGAAGGCGTCCCCGTCGACCGCGTCCGGTAACTCGCTCAGATCGAGCGCCTCGAGCAACTCGCCGACTTCCTCGGCGACCCGTTCGAGGGTATCGAGGTCGCCGACGAGCGTTTCGATGGTGTCGTCGTCGAGGTCGTCGATCGCCTCGCTGTTCGCGAGGGTCTCCTCGAGTCGACCGAGGCTCTCTGTCGCGTCCGCGATCAGCGCGTCGAACGCCGTCTCGGTGTCGTTGTCGCTCATTCGTCGTCCTCCTCGTCCGTCGATCCCTCACTCGCCGCCGCACCGGGCCGGATGCGAACGGTGAGGACCCCGTTCTTGATCGTCGCGCTCGAGTCCGGTTCCTGCCAGGGAACCTCGATGCGGTCGATTTCGATCCCCTCGACGGCGACGACGAGCATCGTCTCGTCGAAGCCGACCGTGATGTCGTCGGGATCGGCACCGGCGACGTCGGCGGTGACGAGCAGTTCGTCGTCGTCCGTTCGGGTCGCCACGTTGTGATCGCTCGAGGGACCCGTCGATCGGCGACGACGGTCGCCGCCGTCGCGGTCCCGGCGGGCATCGTCCCCGGTTCGATCGAGCGGCGACTCGGCAGCGAGATCGTCGGCCGATCGGATCGAGATGTCGTAATCGAAAATCGTGCGGTCGCTCCGTCGCCGCCCCGAGGTCGACGCCGAGCCGTCCTCGAGCGATTCCAGCGCGGACAGCAGGCTGGAGAGCCAGTGGTCGTCGTCGGCTCGGTAGTCGTCGGGCGATTCGTCGCGGTCGTCGTGCGGGGGCGTCTCACTCATTATCGTTTCACCTCCACGCGGCCGCTCGAGAGGCGTTCGTGGACCTCGCGGGCGGTCTCGAGTTCCGCCTCGAGTTCCTCCTTGCGACGCCGGTACTCTGCTTCGGGGCGCTCGCCGAGTTCGTACAACAGTTGGTTCTCCTTGAGGGCGTCCTCGAGTGCCGCCATATCGTACAGCTCGTCGAGCGCGATCGAGTGGAGCGCGTCGATGATGCCGACGAACGGCCGAAGCAGGAGGTCGTCGAGGATGAACATGGTTACTGTTGGGCTCCGATTGTCACGTCCACGAAGCTGTAGGGCGCGAACGGACCCGTGTACTGGACGATCACGTCGTCGTGGTCGGCCTCGAAATCGGCGACCGCTTCGTCGAACGCCTCGCGGTCGTCCTCGGCGACGAGATACGAGCGGTTCAGCACGAGTCGATCGCTGAACAGGCCGTTGGCGACGGACTGGTCGGCGATCGGTTCGAAGCGATCCGCGGCGTCCGCCTCGATGGCCTCGCGGTCGATATCGGCGTCGGCCTCGCTGACGAGCTTGAGGCCGAGTTCGACCGTCCCTTCGATGTCGTTCATCGCGCGCCTGAACGCCGGTCGCGCCCCGCGGAGGACGTTCTTCAGTTCCCGGTCGCTCTCGAAGGCCATACCGAACTGCATCGGGACGACGGTCGTCCCGCCGTCGTAGGCCATGATTTCCCGGAGGACATCGTCGTGGCGCTGTGCATCCTCGTCCGTCTCCTCGGGGTCGGTGGTGTCGATATCCGAGACGACGGCACCGAGCCGGCGATGCGAGATCGTATAGACGCGATCGGCACCGGCGACGGCCTCGGTTTCGAACTCGACGGTGTCGCCTTCGACGACGCCGTAGACGTATCGGTTACTCATCGTTTCAGTGGGTGCGATAGCAGTACTCGTCCGAACGCTGCGGGCGAGCGTGCTCGAGTATCGTCGTCGAGACTACACCACCGCACCGGGTTACCGTGATGCTTGCAGACGCAGCCCACACCGGCTCCCTCACCGGCGAGTCCGCTAACGTCGCATCGACGGAGACTCGGTCACACCGGCTTGCAGTCGCAGTCCAAGCCGTGTTACGAACTGCCGGACAAGCACGGGTGTATGGCACACCCACAACGACGGCCCGACTCTTCGAGCCTCGCGGAAGTACTGGACCGCGTCCTCGACAAAGGCGTCGTCATCGATGTCTGGGCGCGCATTTCGGTCGTCGGGATCGAACTGCTGACGATCGAGGCCCGCGTCGTGGTCGCCTCGGTCGACACCTTCCTGCACTACGCGGAGGAGATCGCGAAAATCGAGCAGGCCACGGCGGAGGGCGATCTCGAGGAACTCGAGAAACTCGAGGTCGAACCCCGCCCCGAATCGTCGCCGAAGTCCGCGGAGTAACACTCCATGGTCGACGATACGTCGCGCAAGCGAACGGTCCGCGGCACGAAGATCAGGGCCAGTCGGGAGCAGAAGGAGGGCCGCAAGGCGAAGAAAACGCTCGCACGGGCATCGAACGCCGACGAACGCAACGGCGACACTCCCCTCTCCGACCCCGAGGAGGTCGTTCCCGAACCGTTCGTCGAGACCGACGCGGTCCGGTCGCTGCGCGGCAGGATCAGCGGCTGGCTCGAGGCGGACCAGCCGGTCCACCTGATCGGGCCGACGGGGTGTGGTAAGACGGCGCTCGCCCTGTCGGCCGCCGCCGAGCGCGACCGCCCGGTCGTCTGGCTCAACGGCGACGAGGCGGTCGACACGGAAGCGCTCGTCGGCTCCCACGCCGGCGGCGAGCGCTACGAGGAACACGACCGATACGTGAGCGGCGTCGACAAGAAGACCCAGATCGTCCGCGAGCGCTGGGTCGATAACCCGCTGTCCGTCGCCGTCCGGGAGGGGGCGACGCTCGTTTACAACGAGTTCTCGCGCAGCGACCCCGCCGCGCACAACGTCCTGCTGTCGGTCTTCGAGGAGGGCGTCTTGGAGCGGCCGGGCAAGCGCGGCGCGGACCGGACGATCGACGTCCACCCCGAGTTCCGGGCGATCGTCACGTCGAACGACGCGGAGTACGCCGGCGTCCACGAGCAACAGGACGCACTGCTCGACCGGTTCATCGGCATCCACGTCGACTACTACGACGCGGAGACCGAACGCGAAATCGTCGGCGCGCACGTCGACCTCTCCGCGGACGATATCGCGGCCATCGTCGAGACGACGCGGGCGCTCCGGGACGCCCTCGAGATCGTCGTCGGCACACGTGCGGCGATCACGGCCGCGACGGGACTGGCCGTCTTCGACGGCCACGACGGGGACGGCGAGTTCGACGACGAAACGCTGTGCCGCGTCTTCACGGACGTGCTCGCGCCGAAGGTCGCCGGCGAAGGCGGCAGCGATATCGACGACCTGCGATCGCGGGTCGCCGAGACCATCTGACGCGACGCGGCGGCGGTCGAACACAGAACGGACCGCAGACCACACCACGAAAATGGCCGAAGCCGACGCCCAATCACGAGAGCAGTGCAAGGCCCTCACCGAGGACGGCGAGCGCTGCTCGCGCCCCGCCCGGGACGACGGCTTTTGCTACCAACACGACGAGAGTGATCCCACAGTGAGCGACAGTCAGCCACCCCAATCGGAGGATCAGGCCGACGAACAGGCCGACCGCGGCGAGGTCGACGAACCGCGATCGCGCGGGACGACGCCCATGACCGCGGCCGAGAAGACGGACCCCGACGAGGTCGAGGCGGACATCGATGTCGACCAGGCGGAGATCGCGGGTATCCTCGCCGTTCGGCAGACCGTCCGGTCGACCGCCACCGACCTCATCGGCCACGAGTTCGACGGCGTCAGCGAGATCACGCCGACCGACGAGGGCTGGCGGGCCGTCGTCGAGGTCGTCGAGCGCCGGGCCGTGCCGGACACGCAGGACATCATCGGCCGCTACGAACTCGAGCTCGACCCCAGCGCGACCGTCCACGGCTACCGCCGGGTCGACCGCTATCGGCGCGGCGACACCGCCCAGTTCGAATAACGCTCGAGCGCTCAGTCCGGGCGTCCGCCGTCGGCGGCGAGCGCCGGGCGATCGCCGGGATGCGACGACTCATTCGGGCGGTAGTCACAGCACCGGCCGGGGTAGTAGCGTCGGGCGAGGACCTTCGCGGCGTTGTAATCCGCGGCCACGGTGTCGACGTGGCAGTTCGAATTCGTGCATCGAACGGTCGTGTTCAGTTCTCGAGTCCCGAGGACGCCGCAGGCGTGACACTCTTGCGTGGAGTAGGCTTCGGGGACCGCGGCCACCGGGAGTCGGTACTCGGCGGCGACGGTCCGGAGCCGGAGGTGTGCCGCTGAGAGGAGCCATGTCGAACCGCGGTGGGCGTTGGGAGCGGTCAGCCACGCCCACAGGTCCGGACTGTAGTGGCTGTCCTCGGTGACCAGCACCGGATCGTCGTAGGCGGTCGCGTACTCGCAGACCGTCCGCGCCGCGGCATCGAGGGCCGCGACGAGGGCGTCGCGACGCTGTTGGACGTAGGCGGCGATGGTCGGTCGATCGTACGTACTGGCGAGCACGGCGGCGGCCTCGCGGCGGAAGTCGTCGAGTCGCTGGCAGAGGTCGTCCCCACAGACCGCGTGCGCACCCCGCCAGTCCGGGAGGTCGATCGGGCAGGCCGTATAGATGTTGTATTCGCCGATGTCGACACCGATCGGGGTTTCCTCGCGGTCAGTTCGGGTCCCGTCGATGGAGGCGGAGTGGAGCGATGCGTCTCTCGCGTCGGGGCTTTCAAGGCCCCGTGAAGTGTCGTTTGACATGGCTTGCGTCCCATGGCTACGCGAGCCGTGCGGACCCGGTGTTGGTGGCACCGGTCCGCATTTTCCGAGCGGACCAGGACAGGCAGATCCGCGTGTGGCTCGCGTTATCGGATAATACCCGTTCCACTGAAATAAATGTGTTGACGATACCGTAAATTGAGATTGATGGTATTGACTAAACATTCTAGGCTACCGACAAGTGTAAGGAGAACTCCGACAGTGTAGGGGTAATGAGGAAGCGGGCGGACTGGATGGTCAAAGCCGACGAGATCATCCTTGAGATCCTTGAGGGCGGTCTCATGCTCGGCCCCACAGCGATCGCGAAAAACGGCGATCTGTCTCGTCAGCACGTGACAAATAGATTGTCTATTTTGGTCGCGTACGAATTCGTGGAGCGAGTCGAGGACGGATACTACCGAATCACCGATCGTGGACGGCTATGGCTCGAGGGCGAGATTGACGCGAGCGAACTCGAACCGAAGTAATGGGAGCACGAACGACCTAGCCTGCGTTTCCCCGGTTTGTTTTTAATCACTCCTCCCTCAAAACAGATCGTCAGATAGACCTTCCAATTTATTCCATCATGTAGTATTTCCCATTGTGAGTATCAATTCGAGAATTGTAATAAAAACATACGCACATATAACTGTCACAATGATATGTAATATATTATTTGAGATCCCAATTGCTGGACTTACGATATCAGAGACTGTCACGGCAATTGTCATTCCCACAATATAGGCTATTGTTCTCTTTGACCAAAATTTTCTCCGCTCCGTGCCCATAATAGTTGACTTACTTATATGATTAAAAGACTGGTGCTTTAGGCTGTGTTTCTGGACCTGCCGTGAACACAGGCTATTCGATGACCTTTCAGATCATCCGAACGATGTGTGCTTATAAATTCGCTCACCAGACCCAAAATATGATGAATTTCCAGACAATAGTCTATTCAATATACACACGACAATCGGCAACTCGTGTGCATATTAGGGAATCGGATTCTGTCGACGTGCGACCCCAGGCAGTTGAATCAGGATAACACTTCAACATCTTCTATTTATAGAATGATTGGCCGAGCGTCAAGATAATTATAATATCACCCAACTTTTGCTGCGAGTTCTCGCTCACGAGTGCAACGCTTGTAACTTTCCCGCAGCGGTATGTTCTCCCAACGTATGGTTCAGTTGCAGCTATACTAGCCGATAAGGAGTGGAAAGGTAAAATCACATCCACAACATGTGAAAGACAGGTCAGCCACTTAGCCTGCCGTAGCGAAATTCGAGAGAACAGACACCGAATCAGTCCATGTCGAAGTCATCAAGGGAGTGCTCGCCTTCCTCGAAATCCTCCTTCGCACGCAAGAATGCAATCTCCCCGGTTTCCTCCGGAACCTTCGAATCGATGTATGTGTTTACCCCCAGAAATCGCAGGAGGACAGTAGGTTCAAAATCGGGGAATTCAATTAGAAATCCGTAAAATTCGACCGCCGNTGAGAGATATATAAATCAAATAGAGGGTGCTGTTTTCAGCCGTCTCAGTGGCTCAGCCAGGAACTCTATGGGGGTAAACACATGCGAATCGATAAACTTCTCTCGCACCATTGATTTGATAGCGCCCGCATCTTCCGAACCCCACATTATCTTATAATCACGCTCATCTACAACATCAGAATCCTCCTTCAAAATTCCATGCTTGAGCCCAAACTCAAGCAAGATGTCAACCTGATCCTCTGCTAGAGACGTCATCGCACCACGATCATTCCCAAAGTAAATATTATCTAAAAATGCCTCCTCAAACTCATTTTCATAGAATTCCTTTGGATTCTCCTTATCACCCAGCTTGTCCAAATAGAGATCCAAACACACCTCCCCGACCGGGAAGACAGGGTGTGACGTGAGAGAATACTTGATGTCATCGTTCTCAGCAGCTGTGGGATCAATTCCCCGCTCACAAAGTTGTTGGAAGTCGGGAACAGCCATTTTTCCATCGTGATACGTTATTGTTTTAGCATCTTCCATCTCTTCTTCCTCTTCATTATATTCTGCTGAACGAAGCAACTTCCAGACAGCGTAGTACTCAGGATCGGTACCAGCCTTTAGAATCCGGACATCGGCATCAGGAATATCGATATCGCGCGTGATAGTCACGTACTGCACCGTTCCCAATTCCAAGCCAGAACAATTGATATGCGTTTTCAGGGCCTCCATCATCTCATCATCACTGGCCAGTTCGTGTGTTTCGTTCACCCCAGACATCCACTCAGTGTAATTATGACCCCCAACACAGCAGGAAACAAAACACAGGTGAACGCTATTGGACTGGAATTTTGCCAGCAGTACCTCCGCATTCGAGTCCCCGAACTCATACAGTGGATCAACAACAGTAGCCTCAAACCCGGCTTGTCCAGAAGAAAACGCATTCACAATATCCCGAAATAGCCGATACTCAGCTTCAAAATTCGACTGGAAAGACCGCTCGTAACTCTCGCGTGCACCTTCCTCGTCGATCGAGTTTACCTTCTTGCGGAATAGTTTCTCAAAGTCCTTCTTGTCTTGTGGCCCGAGCTGCTGATAGTACTCGTTATCGTAATGTTCTGGCCCTCTCATTCATGCGACCTTCTTCGGCTTACAATCGGCATCGAAGTGATCACTGATAAAGTTATACAGTCTAAGTGACTGATCAACATCAGTGAACTCTCGCGGGTAGATCCGAATATCGTTCCCCTTTGTCTTCATCGTCGTACGCTCCTGCGTGGTATCGTCAATAACTTCTGCTTCAAAGGATCGGATTTCTGGCTGCAAATAGCAATCTGCAACGCTGAATTCCCAAAATGAACTGTTCAATTGGGTTGGCAGTGACTTGATGGGCTCTGCTGAAATACCCTCCTCAATTTCCACGGCCCACGGTCTACTTACCGTAAACTGCTCTTCTTCGGAAATGAAAGCACTTTCCGTTTGTTCGTAGGAGCCAGTATTTGCGTACCGCACGACCTCTTCCACTCTCTCAATCTCCTGCTTCAAGCACCCCCATAACGTCTCGAGACCACCCTTCGAGTGCACGAACGTCCCATCGCTCTTTATTTTGAATTTGAACTGGTTCGGGCACTCAAACGTCATAATGGACGGCAACACGCCGTAATTGTACCGCATCTCTCGATACGTTTCTAGCCCATCATTAGCCCGATACTGGATCGAGCGTTCTGTATCCGGTCTCCGTTGCGCTGTAATCGGTTCATCAGCAGATCGACGAGCGCTAAAGAAGGGAATCATCACGTTCTCGTGCTCCGAGACAATCGCCTTCCGTGTCTCATCGATCTCACGCTTCGACAGCATCAACCGTCCAACGTTCTGGGTTTCCTGCAAGAACCGGATGATGGTGGGTGGGATTTGATCGGTCTTATTCGCGTTCGTTAGGAAGATCGGTGCAGTGTTGTCAAGGAAGATATAGCTATAGACCGGCTCTTCATCAACCGTCGTGTGTATCCGTAGCAGATCGTCATTCTCCTCAAGGACGTTGAACCGCTGTTTGAGTAGTGGGGCGAACTTGGCTGGGTCGTCCAAGTTGTTCACAGCAGCAATAATGTTGAAACTCCCTGTCAACTTCTCCTGCCGGTACTGCTGATCAAGGTAGCTGATGAAGGACTCTCGACTCTCGAATTCCAGGCCACTCAGTCCTAGGAAGTCACCAGTCGTATCACTCACTGGTCTTGCACCTCCTACGAGATGCGGGAGAAAGCGAACTTTGGATCATATATAAGCGCATGTACACAATTCAGTTAGTTCTTGCGGGTAGTCTCTATCACAGTTCTTCCGGGTAATCAACGTCAAACGACTCTGTTCTGATGATCTTGTCTCGTACATCGTTTAGCATACCAATTTTGTTGTACAGATCCTCCTGATCACTGTCTGAGACTGGCATTGAATTTGCTCCAGTTCTACTGCCACCGTTGCTAACTGTTGCGACATGTTCTTGGCTGCCGATTTCGCGGATGATGGATTTGTATCGAAGAACCTTTGAATAAAACTTGACAGCTCCCTCCAGTTCGTTCCCACCGAGTATCCCACCAAGAAGACCGATTCGGGCTGCGGTGGTGCTGTACACGGTGGTAGGGATCGAGTCTTCGGCAGGTACATCGTCAGCAGACAGTTGGCGATTTGGAGGGGCTCTGATTCGATCCATATGTTCTGCACAAATCTTGATTCCGTCCATTTCCCCGACCTCTGTGATCAGTGCCCTGTGTAGTTTCTTCTTTTCCCATACTTGCCGTGCAGTGTACACAAGAATCGCAGAGAGGAAAGAAACACCAACGCCCACAAACAATGATAGCAATGTGCTTGACGACTGTGCTTCCTGTTGTAAGAGAGTGACTGCAAAGTGCTTGCCGAGTCCGGTCATGTGGTTTAGCTGATTATTCTCATGGTATATGAGATGATTGGTTCAGGAATCTATTAGTACTATAGTCGATTCCCTTAGCAGTAGTTGGTAGTACACCTTCTTTATTTAGAGTTGGTCGCGAAACTCGCGTTCAGTACAGGTGGAGTACTTAGTGTTCAGCCATAGTCTAATCGCATGTGTTTACCCCCATAGAGTTCCTGGCTGAGCCACTGAGACGGCTGAAAACAGCACCCTCTATTTGATTTATATATCTCTCAGNCGGCGGTCGAATTTTACGGATTTCTAATTGAATTCCCCGATTTTGAACCTACTGTCCTCCTGCGATTTCTGGGGGTAAACACATACGTCTAATCTTTCCTCCTAAGCGGACTCGACAACACTCATTATCGAGGTCCTAACCTCTCCTACTGCTGGAGCAGCACGTTGTATCGTCTCAAATCGGCCAGTTCGACTTACTGCCAGCACGCCGCGCAGAGCGCGCCGCACAATTCCCCTGCCCTGTCGAGGCACGGATAGAGCAACCCGTCGGACTCCAGCGGAACTGTCCCTCGAGCCACGAACACCTCTCGACCACTCCCCGCCAACCACAACACCGAAGCACTCGCCGGCCCTCGAGCCACGCGTGCACTCGATCGGCGGTCACACGGTCCACGGCGTCGCAGTCGGTCCGGAAACCCGGTGTGCCCACTACGACACCGACCGCGACGTGGTCGCGTTCAAATTCGCCTGCTGCGAACGCTACTACCCGTGCTTTCGGTGCCATGAAGAAACGACCGACCACGAGGCCGTCCCGTGGCCTCGAGCCCGGTTCGACGAGCCCTCGGTCCTGTGTGGCTGCTGCGGGACTCCACTCACCGTCCCCGACTACCTCGCGGCCGAGTACGATTGCCCGGCCTGTGACGCCCCGTTCAATCCCGGCTGTGCGAACCACGCGGCCCTGTACTTCGAGACGACCGCGTCGGACGCGAGCGAGAGTCGCAACTGACAGTCATCGCACACCAGATCGCACGGCGGCGTTGCGATCAGTGTGTCAATCGTTTCAGGTGCTACTGTAACGTCGCCGCATCGAGCGACAGCGACGCCCTCGAGCGCCCCGGTCGTATCCGCTCCCGTCCCGTCGGTCGTGTCCAGCAAGGTATTTGAGCGTCGGGCGGCCGCTTTCGAGCATGGATTCGGCGCTTGGCCCTCCGGACGCGATGGCCGAGAAACGCGACGAGCTGACGCCCATGATGGCGCAGTATCACGATCTCTGTGCGCGCTACGACGACGCGATCGTACTCTTTCAGGTGGGCGACTTCTACGAGACGTTCTGCGGCGCGGCCGAGCGCACCGCGCGCCTCCTCGAGATCGCGCTGACCAGCCGCGAGGACTCCACCGGCGAGTACCCGATGGCCGGCATTCCGATCGACAACGCCGAGTCGTACATCGAGACGTTGCTCGAGGCCGGCTACCGCGTCGCCGTCGCGGACCAGGTCGAGGAGCCCGGCGAGACATCGGGCGTGGTCGAGCGCGCGGTCACGCGGGTGATCACGCCCGGGACGCTCACCGAGGACGAACTGCTGGCCGGCGACGACAACAACTTCGTCGCGGCGATCGCACGCGACGACGAGCGACTCGGTCTCGCCTTCCTCGACGTGTCGACGGGCGACTTCTACGCGACGAGCGCGACCGCGGCCGGGTCGATCGCCGACGAGGTGAGCCGATTCGCCCCTTCGGAGGCCGTCGTCGGCCCCGACGCAGCCGCCGACCCCGTTCCCGACGACTGCATGGTGACGCCGTTCGACGCGCGCGCCTTCGATCGCGAGCGGGCCGGGGCAACGCTCTCCGCGTACTTCCGCAACCCCGACGCCCTGCTCGCCGGGGACGCCGAAATACGGGCCTGCGGCGCGCTGCTCGCGTACGCCGAGTACGTCCGCGGCGGCGAACACGAGGGCGAACGCGGCGACACCGACACGGAACGCGTCGCGGCCGTCGTCGAGGGCGACGCGGACGCGCACCTCGAGTACATCACGCAACTCACCCGCTACGATCCTCGCGAGTACCTGCTGTTGGACGCCGTCGCCCTCCGCAGCCTCGAACTGTTCGAACCCCGGACCGTCCACGGACGGGACGACTCCACGCTCGTCGGCGTCCTCGACGAGACCGCGAGCGCGCTCGGCGGCCGTACGCTCAGGGACTGGCTCCGCCGGCCGCTGCTCGATCCCGCCCGGATCGAGGCGCGCCACGATGCGGTCGCCGAGTTGCAGTCCGCCGTCCAGCGGCGGGAACGACTCCACGACCGGCTGCGGGAGGTCTACGACCTCGAGCGGCTGATCGGCCGTATTTCGCGCGAGCGAGCCAACGCGCGGGACCTGTGCTCGCTGCGCGAGACGCTCGCGGTCGTGCCCGAGATCAGGGACCTCTTGGCCGACGCCGACTGTGAGCGCCTGCGGGACCTGCACGAGGCCCTCGACCCCCTCGTGGATGTCCGCGAGTTGATCGCGGACGCCATCGTCGACGAGCCACCGATCGAGATCACCGAGGGCGGGATCATCGCGACGGGGTACGACGACGACCTCGACGAGCTCCGCGGGACCGCTCGAGACGGTAAGCGGTGGATCGACGAGCTCGAGGAGCGCGAGCGCGAGCGGACGGGGATCGACTCGTTGAAGGTCGGCCACAATTCGGTCCACGGCTACTACATCGAGGTCACGAACCCGAACCTCGAGTCGGTGCCCGACAACTATCAGCGCCGGCAGACGCTGAAGAACTCCGAGCGATTCGTCACGCCGAAGCTGAAGGACCGCGAGGACGAGATCGTCGGTGCCCAGCAGCGCGCGGACGAACGCGAGTACGACCTGTTCTGTGAGGTTCGTCGCGAGGTCGCCGCCGAGGTCGAACGCGTCCAGGGGCTGGCCGACGCGATCGCGACGCTGGATGCGCTCGTCTCGCTTGCGACCGTCGCGGCCCGGTACGACTACTGTCGGCCCGAGATGCTCGAGCACGACGGGCGAGAGGGTCCCGTCATCGATATCGAAGGCGGCCGCCACCCGGTCGTCGAGCGCACGCAGGAGTCGTTCGTCCCCAACGACGCACACCTGACGAGCGACCGCAGGCTGGCCGTGATTACGGGTCCCAACATGTCGGGGAAGTCGACCTACATGCGCCAGGTCGCCCAGATCGTCCTGCTCGCGCAGGTCGGCAGTTTCGTCCCGGCTCACGCGGCCAGGCTGACGCCTGTTGAACGGATTTTCACGCGCGTGGGTGCCAGCGACGACATCGCAGGCGGGCGCTCGACGTTCATGGTCGAGATGGACGAACTCGCGACCATCCTGCGGGAGGCCGACGAGCGGTCGCTCGTCCTGTTGGACGAGGTGGGGCGGGGGACCTCCACCGCCGACGGGATGGCCATCGCGCAGGCGATCACCGAACACCTCCACGACGAGGTCGGCGCGACGACGCTGTTTGCCACCCACCACCATCCGCTGACCGAACTCGCAGAGGCCCTCGCGGCCGCGTTCACGCTGCACTTCGAGGTCGATCAGGACGACGGCGAGGTCGTCTTCCATCACGAAATCGCGCCCGGCGCGGCGACGGGCTCCTACGGCGTCGAGGTCGCGACCGCGGCCGGCGTTCCCGACCCCGTCGTCGATCGCTCGCGGGAACTGGTCGCTGACGCGGCCGAGGAGGACTGCGAGACGGACGGTACCAGCGCTGTCGACTCGAGTGGCGATCCCGGCTCCGAACCGACGGAGAGCGCTACGGGAGCCACGACCGCGGACGGTGGGGACGTGCCGACCGCTGTCGCCGCCGAACTCCGGGCGCTCGATCTCGGCCATCTCACCCCCGTGGAAGCGCTCACCGAACTCGATCGGCTGAAGCGGTTGCTCGAGGAGTGACGACCGCTTACCCATCGTCGGCGATCGATTTCCGATAGAAGATCAGTTCGAAGGGGGCGTCGAAGTCGTCGAATCGCTCGCGATGCACCGCTTCGAAGCCGTCCGCGTCGTACAGACCCCGGGCCGCGGTTTGGGTCGGCCTCGTATCGAGGGCGATCGGGCGCGCTCCTCGAGGTCCCGATATATCTGCCGTCCGTAGCCGCGGCGCTGCACGTCGGGAGCAACGCGCAGTCGAGTCACCTCGACCGCCGCGTCGACGAGGTCGGGAACGAACGTCGCGATAGACGCCGATTCGTCGACCGGTCGAAACGCACCCATCGCGACGATCCGAGCAGCTAGCTCGCCGACCAGAAACTCACCGCCGGTCTCGAGAAACGTCTCCGTGACCGACTCGAGGTCGTCGTCCGGAACGCCCGGGACGTAGGCGTCGGCGTCGCGCATGGCCGTTTCGTGGAGTTCTCGAACGCGGGGGCCGTCGTCAGATCGATACCGACGGATCGTGAGTTCGGTCGCCACATTCAATTATCTGTCACTTCGAGTGAAAAAGCTTCGATTCCGTGGACTCGGTCGGGTTGCAGGGACCGGCACAACGCACAACCGCCTCGGCGAGAAGCTAGCGGTATGTCATACCGAACGACGATGGGGTGGTCCCTCATCACGTCGGGTCTCGTCACGCTGTTGCTCGCCTTCCTCCCGGGCGATTCGCTGTGGTGGGGCATCGGGCTGTTACTCCTCGGGATCGCGATATTCGTCGGTCGCCGGTAGCCGATCGAGAGCGCCACAGCAGCCAGTGACACCGCCGTTCCCGGCTCCGCGTGTAAGTTTCTTCTCTCTCGACGGTGACCGCTGAAACGGGCGCACACGGAGCGTGAGCAACATGGGTGACTTCACACTCGAGAGCCCCGCATTCGACGACGGGGACCGAATCCCGGAGGCGTATGGCTACACGGAGACGAACGTCAACCCACCCCTCGAGATTCACGGCGTCCCCGACGACGCGGAGACCCTCGCGTTGATCGTGGACGATCCCGACGCGAAAGAGCCCGCCGGCACGGTGTGGGACCACTGGATCGTCTGGAACGTGCCGCCGGAGACGGGGACGATTCCGGAAGCGTGGGACCCCGACGACGCGACCGAGGGGACGAACGACTACGGCGATCACGGCTACGGTGGCCCGAATCCGCCGGACAGGGAACACACATACCGGTTCGAACTGCTCGCCCTGGATACGACGCTCGACCTCGACACGGACGCGAGCGCAGCCGACCTCGAGTCGGCGGCGGATGGGCACGTCCTCAAGCGGACGCGTCTCGAGGGGACGTACCCGGCAGCATAGTCAACGACTCCCGTCAGGGACAAACACGTACTACTAACGGAAATTCACCGATCGGACGAGACACGATGACCGAGGCCCTGACCCGTGCGCTCCTCGTCGGTGACAGTGCGCCCCTCGAGGTCGTCGGCCACGACTTCCCTGGGGACGAACCGCTCGCCGTCAGGACGGCCACGACGAGGGCCGCGGCGCTCGAGGTGCTCGCACAGCGACCCCGCTGGGCCGAGGACCGGACCGCCGAGGTGTTCCAGATGCGCGTCCTCGATTCGCTCACGGAGAAACAGGGTCAGGTACTCGAGACGGCCTACAGCGCCGGCTTTTTCGACTGCCCGCGGGAACAGAGCGGCGAAGACGTCGCCGAGACGGTGCGCATCTCGCCGGCCACGTTTTCCAAGCCCTCCGGACGGCCCAGCGAAAGGTCGCGGAGCCGTTGCTCGCCGAGGGGACCGACGCGGGCCGTTGATCCGCCGAAGCGAGGGCGGGCGGTCACTCGGTCGGCGGTTCGAGCGAGACGAACTCGAGGCCGTGTTCGGTCAGGAGCCGACTCGCACGGTCGGTTACCGAGGGAGCGACCAGTATCCCTCGAACGGCGGCGTCGGCGTGGAGATCGCGCTCGAGGGCGTCGACGTAGCGTCGGAGTTGGCTTACCGCGTCCGGCCCGACCCGTCGGCGCTTCAATTCGACCACGACCGCCCGGCCGGCCGCATCCTCGCCGTAGATGTCGACCGCACCCGCGGGCGTCTCGCGTTCGGTCGCCAGCGGCGTGAAACCGGCCTCGAGCACGGTTGGATCCTCGAGAATCCGCTGGCGGAGGTCCTCCTCGGTGCCGACGAGGGCGAGTTCGTTCTCGTCGGTGCCCGAGAACGCCGAAACCTGCAGCACCTCCCGAAACCGGACCCGGAGGCGCTCGTCCGGCGTCGATCGCACGCTCTCGAGAACGAGCGCGCCGTCCTCGCAGACGGCATCGTGTGTACAGCCCGGCGGCTGCCAGTTGACCGGCTGCTGCCCCTCGTCGGTGTGGACCAGCGCCGCCCCGTCGGGCTTGAGCATGACGTGCCGGTCGCCTGCCTCGAGGTGACTCGCGGCTCGGCCCTCGTAGTCGACGGTGCAGCGCCCGTAGACGGTCACGATCGCCGCCCGGTCGATGCCGCGGGCGACGATGTCGCGAGCGGCCGCTGGCGTCGGCTCCTGAAGGGTTTCCGTTCGCGTGCCGTCCACTGAATCAGTCACTGGGCCGTGGTAGTTCGGGCGCGGATAAAAGGTGTCCGCTGTGGTGAGGAGTCCGTCCCGCGTCGGTTGCCGCCGACCGCGCGTGCGAGGTCCAACGCAGAAGGTATATCGGCCCTCGTCCCCGCATGTCAGAGACAATGTCGAATCTGCCGACCCGCCGGGGCTTCCTCGCGCTTACCGGTGCCGGTGCAACCGCATCGCTGGCCGGCTGTTCCCAGTTCGAATCGATCGGTCAGTCGGACGACGACGCGACCGCCGCGGTCACGCTCCAAGTCAGACCGGACGAGGAAACGATCTCGACGCTCGGCGACGAGATACAGTCCGACGTCGAGAGCGGCGATCTCGGTCGACAGGAGGCGCAACTGGAGTACCAGAAGCGACAACGCGAGTTAGTCGAATCCGCTGCAACCGACTTCGAGGACTCGGCTCCGACAGCCATCACGATCGAAAACTCCGAGACCGCGTACGGGCTCTTCCTCGTCACCGGCTCCGACGAGGCGATCCTGCAGTCGCTGCGCGATGGGGCCGTCGGAGCGATCTATCCCGGCGAGCAGTACGATCCGCTCGTCCGACAGCAACAACAGCGAGCCCAACAACTCGAGCAACAGCAGGCACTGCTCGAGCAACAACGGCAAACGGGGGCGGACGGAGAGACGAACGAATCCGAGACCGCGACCGAGACGGCCGCCGGAAACGAATCGAGCGACGGGAACGAATCGACTGCGGGGAACGAGACGGACGGCTAGACGGAGACCGCCGTCTGTCGGCCCGCCCATCGGTGCCGCTCACCGCTCGATGGCGAAGGGACTCTCGCTGTCGGTCCAGTCCCAGCCGGGGAGTCGTTCCTGGAAGCCGGCCGCGAGGGCCGCCTCGCAGTCGTCGATGCCGGCGTTTTCGTCCGCACCGCCGTGGACCCGCACGTCGGCGTAATGGAAGGTCGCTTCGCCGAGCGTCCGCAGCGGCTGCGGGCCGGCGATCGTCGCGGCTAATTCGCGCCCGAGGAGTTCGTCGACGACGAATCCCGGATAATCCCCGTCGACATCGAGTTCCCTGAGGATCGCGATCAGCGCCGCGACGTTGACGGCCAGATCGCCGTCAGCGAAGACGGCGTCGACTGCCTCCCGATACTGTGACTCGGTGACCGCGTCGACATCGGCCCCGAAGGCGTCGCCGAGATCGGTTCGAACGTCGTTGATGAGGGCAACGACCGTCTCCGTTCGATTCACCACCCAGTCACGTTCCGCGCGGACTCGAGTCGGAGTAATGTACATACCGTACTGATACGTCCGACTCCCACGGCCCTGGTTTTTGCGAAGGCTTTTATACCACGCAAAGAATAGCCTCGAGTAAGCGGGTTCTCCCTGGAATTGTCCCGCACGGACCAGGATAACCGATCCGGGAGCGTGTTCGTCAGCTACGGAGTAGGATACGATGAATCGGGAGACGAGACGGAGTGTGAGCGACGTTGTCCCGCGCGGACGACGATGCTCGCGATCGGTTCCGGGACGGTGGCCGCTCCGCGGCGTTCGTCACGGAACCGGGAGTCGTTCTCCGGTCCCGATCCTCTCTCCCCGGCCCGATGCCGCGTTCGATCCCGGACGGCGAGTTCACGCAAGCCACATTCGGCGATTATGAGCACTGTAGAGCAGCAACTCGACGATCTCAAAGCACAGATCACGAGCGAGTTACCGAGCGATATCTCGGTCTCCTCGGTGAAATACGAAGGCCCCGAACTGGTGGTCTACACGCGCGACCCGAAGAAGTTCGCCCAGCAGGGCGACCTCATTCGGCAACTCGCGAGCAAACTTCGCAAGCGGATCACCGTCCGGCCCGACCCCAGCGTTCTCTCGCGGCCCGAACAGGCTCGCGAGGAGATCATGAACGTCATCCCCGAGGACGCGGGCGTCACCGACCTCGACTTCCATGCCGACACCGGCGAGGTCGTCATCGAGGCCGAAAAGCCCGGCATGGTCATCGGCCGCCACGGGTCGACGCTCCGCGAAATAACGAAGAACGTCGGCTGGACGCCCGAAGTCGTCCGCACGCCGCCGATCGAGTCCTCGACCGTCTCGAACGTTCGGAGCTTCCTCAAGCAGGAACGCGACGACCGTCGTGACATCCTCGAGAAAGTCGGCCGTCAGATCCACCGCGAGGAGATGTCCGACGACGAGTACGTTCGGATCACGACGCTCGGGTGCTGTCGCGAGGTCGGCCGCGCGTCGTTCATCCTCTCGACCCCCGAGACCCGGATCCTCATCGACTGCGGCGACAAACCCGGTGCCGAGGACGAAGTGCCCTACCTCCACGCACCAGAGGCGCTCGGCGCGGGCCCACAGACCATCGACGCGGTCGTGTTGACCCACGCCCACCTCGACCACTCCGCGCTGATCCCGCTCCTGTTCAAGTACGGCTACGACGGGCCGATTTACTGTACTGAGCCCACGCGAGACATGATGGGGCTGCTGACGCTCGACTACCTCGACGTCGCGGCCAAAGAGGGCCGGAGCCCACCCTACGAAAGCGAGCAGGTCCGCGAAGCGATCAAACACTGTATCCCGCTCGAGTACGGCGATGTCACCGACATCGCGCCCGACGTCAAACTCACGTTCCACAACGCCGGCCACATCCTCGGCTCGGCCGTTTCGCACTTCCACATCGGCGATGGGCTTTACAACGTCGCCTTCTCCGGCGACATCCACTACGAGGATACCCGGCTGTTCAACGGCGCGGTCAACGACTTCCCGCGGGTCGAGACGCTCGTCCTCGAGTCGACCTACGGCGGTCGCAACGACTACCAGACCGACCAGAAAGACTCCGAGCGGAACCTCAAGGAAGTCATCAAAGAGACCTACGAGCGGGACGGAAAGGTCGTCATCCCGGCGTTCGCGGTCGGTCGCTCGCAGGAGATCATGCTCGTTCTGGAGGAGGCGATGCGGAACGGCGATATCCCCTCGATGCCGGTCCACTTGGACGGCATGATCTGGGAGGCGACGGCGATCCACACGACTTACCCCGAGTACCTCCGGGACGACCTGCGGGATCGCATCTTCCACGAGGACGAGAACCCGTTCCTCGCCGACGAGTTCAATCACATCGACGGCGGCGAAGAGGAACGGCAGGACGTCGCCGACGGCGAATCCTGCATCATCCTCTCGACGTCGGGGATGGTCACCGGCGGGCCGATCATGTCCTGGCTCTCCCACATCGGTCCCGATCCGGACTCCTCGCTCGTCTTCGTCGGCTACCAGGCCCAGGGGACCCTCGGTCGCCGCATTCAGAACGGCTGGGACGAGATCCCCACCAGCGAGGTCGGTGCCATGGGCAACGGCGGCGGCCGCGGCACCCTCTCGCTGAACATGAACGTCGAAACCGTCGACGGCTTCTCCGGCCACGCCGACCGCGCCGGCCTCGAGAACTTCGTCAAGACGATGAACCCGCGCCCCGAGAAGGTGCTGTGCGTCCACGGCGACGAGCGCTCCACGCAGGACCTCTCGTCGGCGCTCTACCACGAGTACGACATGCGCACCTTCGCGCCGAAGAACCTCGAGACCTTCCGCTTCTTGTAAGGACGCGGGACGATCGCTGCCACACGATCGTCCGCGGCGTCGCTTCGGGTCCTGGCATCGATCGCCCGTTTCAGTGTCGCCAGGATTGCACTGGTGCGGCGTGCACACCTCAGACCGAGTAGAGCGGTGTAACCGAGCCGTGACGGCTATCGAGCGACAAAGAGCGGTTCGCGATGGCCGATCAGGAGAGCTGTTTCGAGAGCCACTCGATGTTCGTCGCGATCGTCGCGATCACGATGCCGACCACCGAGATGAGGATGAGAAACGTCGATACGACGCTGACCATCGGATCGAGCGACTGTCGCAGCGCTTTCCAGGCCACGACCGGGATCGTTTGCGTGCTGTGATTCGAGAGGAACAGGGCCATCACGAACTCCTGAAGGCTGACGATGAACGCGAGCAGTGCGCCGACGAAGATTCCGTGTTTGACGTTCGGGAGGACGGCGTAGACGAACGACTGAATGGGGCCCGCACCGAGGTCGCGCGCCGCATCGAGCAGTTGCCAGTCGAACCGACTGAACACCGACCGCATCACGAAGTAGACGAGCGGCGTCGCCCACAGCGTATGTGCGAGGATGATGCTCAGGTACGAGGCGTCCATCCCGACCCTGACGAAGTAGACGCGCATCGAGATGCCGAGGATGATCGGCGGGATCAACAGCGGTACGAGGACGAGCGGCGCGAGTAGCTGTCCGGCACGGCCGTCGTCGAGCTCGTGCCCGAAGGCGGCCGTGACGCCCAGCGTCGTCGCGACGACCGTCGTCCCGACCCCGACGAGGAGGCTGTTGTCGAACGCCGAGAGCCAGCGTGTCTCCGCGAAGAACGCGCGATAGTGACCCAGCGAGTAGGTCTCGGGCGGGAAGAGCAACTGTCCCGATTCTTCGAATGAGGTCACGACGACCACGACGAGCGGCAACAGCATGAACGCCAGCATCGCCAGGTACCCCGCACGGAACAGGGCGTTCTCGATAGCCTCTCTATGCATACTCGACCTCACCCCCGAAGCGGCCGAGCACGACGGTCAGAACGGCGACGCTCGCGAGCATCAGCACCAGCATGACGACCGAGTACGCAGTCGCGATCTCCCAGTCGAGGTTCGATAGCAACCGCTGCTCGACTTCGATGGCGAACGCCAGGTCCCGACTGCCGAGAAGCCCCGGTGCAGCGTACGCGCCGACGCTCCAGGCGAACGAGATCACCGTCGCGACGAGAATGCCGGGCATCGCTTGCGGGACGACGACCTCGACGAACGATCGCGGACGGCTCGCGCCGAGGTCGCGGGCGGCTTCGACGAGCCCCCAATCCATCGTCGAGAGGACGCTGTAGATCGCCAGCACGGCGTAGGGGAGGACGATGTATATCTGGCCGACGAGTACGCCCACCGTCCCGGGCGCGAACTGGATCGGCTCCGAGACGAGATTCAACGTCAGGAGGACGTCATTGAGCGTTCCGTTCGGTGAGAGGAGCGGCCGGAACGCGTACGTCTTGATAACGAGCGTCGTCAGGAGCGGCAGGACCACCGAGAACAGCAGCGCCGATTTGAGCGCCCCCTCGGCTCGCCAGATCGCGTAGGCGTAGAACAACGCGATCACGACCGTGATCGCCGTGGCAGCCAGCCCCAGTTTGAACGAATAGATGATGGGGTCGAGCAACACGCCGTTAGTGAACACCTCAACGTACCCATCAAGCGACCACGTCCCGGCCGCGTACCGGAGATCAGGCGCTCCTTCCATGAGACTGATCCGAAGCAGGATCAGGAACGGGGCGACGAAGAGGAGCAACTCAAAGACCAACAACGGAGCCATCAACAACAGCGCCCGTTTCGAGCGCGACCGCTCAAGGAGCGGTTCCCAGAGCCGAGCGACCGGTGCCGGCAGCGACGATTGCGTTCCGGTCATCGTTACAGGTCGACCCTCGAGCCGTCGTCGCGGAACGCAAGGAGGTCCGCGCCGTCCCAGTCGATTCGAATCTCGTCACCGGCGTCGAACGCGCTGCCGTCGCCGACGGTGCGCTCGACGAAGACCGTGGTCCCGTTGACGACGACGGAGTAGCGAACCGTCGACCCCCGGTAGAGCACGTTCTCGATCGTCCCGACGACGGCGTTCGTCGTGCTCCCGTCGGCGCGAACGGCCCCGGACGACTCCGCGTCGTCGGACGCCGCCGACACCGGTTCGACGGAGAGGACCTCCGGACGGAGCGAGAGCGTCACCGCATCGCCCGCCTCGAGCGCGGTCGCATCGGCGGCCGCCGTCGGGAGGCCGACGGTCCGTCCCAGTTCGGTCTCGACGCGGACGGTGTCCGGTGTCGTCCGCTCGACGGTCCCCTCGACGAAGTTCGTATCGCCGAGGAACCCCTCGATAAATCTGTTTTTGGGGTTCTGGTAGACCTCGTTCGGCTCGCCGACCTGGACGAGGGTCCCGTCCGCCATGATGCCGATCCGATCGGCGAGGGTAAAGGCCTCGTCCTGGTCGTGTGTCACGTGGACGAAAGTCTCCTCGAGTTCCGCGTGGATTTCGCGGAGTTCGATCTGCATGTCCTCGCTGAGTCGCTTGTCGAGGTTCGACAGCGGCTCGTCGAGTAACAACACGTCGGGGTTGACGGCGAGCGAGCGCGCGAGCGCGACACGCTGTTTCTGGCCGCCGCTCAGGTTCATCGGATCGTCGTCGGCGTACTCCGCCATTCGAACGCGCTCGAGCATCTCGCGGGCCCGGTCGTGGCGGTCCTCCTTCCCGACACCCTGCATCTTCAGCCCGAAGGCGACGTTCTCGAGGACGGTCTTGTTGGGAAAGAGGGCCCAGTCCTGAAACACCGTGGCGGTGGTGCGTTCGTAGGCCGGGCGATCGGTTACGTCCTCGTCGCCGATGCGTATGTCGCCGTCGGTCGGCGTTTCGAGGCCGGCGAGCATCCGCAGCGTCGTGGATTTGCCGCTCCCGCTGGGCCCGAGCAGACAGAGCAGTTCGCCGTCGTCGATCGTCACCGAGACGTCCTCGACGGCGAGTTCGTCCCCGTACCGCTTCTCGAGTCCGGAAAGCGTGATTTCAGACATAACTGTGGTTCGCGAGCTTAGGAACTCCGCTGTATCTCGGTGAACTCGTCGGAGAGGTCGTCGCTGTACTCCGCGAGGAACTCCCAGTCCGGGAAGGCGATGCGTTTCGCTTCCTCGCTGTTGCTCGGTAGATCCGCGGCCAGATCGCCAGCGTATTCGGTGTTCTCGTTGCAAAACAGCGTCGGCATCTCCGCCGACCAGGCGGTCTGGACCTCGGCGTCCATGAGGAAGTTGATGAACTCTTCAGCCTGGTCGCGCTTGTCGGTGCCCTTGACGACACACCAGTGGTTCAGGTAGCCGGTCGTCTCCTCCGGCATCGTGTGAGTCAGGCCGTCGTAGTCTTCGATGTCGTACGCCGTCTGCTCGTAATACCACTGCGCGACATCGATGACGTCGTTTTGGAAGGCCTGCCAGATGTCCTCTCCGGAGCTCGCCCAGCTCTCGATCGGCCAGTTCCGAACCGTCTCGAGGACGTCGTCATGGCGAGCAGCATCGTGCATCTCCTCGCCGAGCGGCGCGTCGTCCATCCCGACGGCGGCGGCGTACATGGGATACCACCAGAAGCCGGTGTCGACGCCGACACCGTTGCTCTCCTGAACGGCAGCCGAGGAGAGGTCGGCCCAGGAGTCCGGCTCGAACCCCATGTCCTCGCGGTGAATAATGGTACAGGGAGCGCCATCGACCGGCAGCCCGTACTTCGTAGGCCGGAACTCCGCGTAGTAATCGATGAGTTCGTTCACGTTCGGGACGTTCTCCGTTCGAATCTCGTGGAAGAGATCGTCCTGACGGCCGAGATAGTAGAAGTTCCCTTCCGTGATCGTGACGTCGTACGGCGGATCGCCGTCCGGTGCCGTCTGAATGTTGGTGAGGATATCGTTCCAGCCGCGCTGGATTTCGACCGTCGCGTCGAACTCGTCTTCGTATCTCGAGACGACCGATTCCTCGAATCGATCGGCGTAGTTGCCGCTCCAGACGCTGACGCGGAGCGGATCGCCGCCGCTGGAGAGCAGTTCCGTACAGCCGGCGAGAGCGATCGCCGATCCGGCCGCCGTCGCCGACAACACCCGTCGGCGCGAGGTTGCGGGCCGCGCCCGCTCGTTTTCCGACGGTGACTCCGACTCGCACTCGCTCGTCTCTGCAACCCGATCTGGGCCTGCAGGCATTGGTACCCCGGGTCTACCCCGATTCCGACATATAACCGTTGTGAAGTCACGAAGACGTGTTACGGACGCTCACAACGGCTCGAACCCACCGGCCGAAGCGGGAGCCGTCGATCCGAAGACCGGGGACCGATGTGGGACGAAACGACATGTCGCAGTCGTATCTTCGGGGTCGGCCCCGTCCGCAACTCGAGTGGACGACTCGGACGCCCACCCGCCGATTCGGCCGGGGTGGGCTACGAACGAGTGGTCGGCTCCCGGTGGGCCGCGTCCCACTGCTCTTCGTGGACGAGCTGCTCCACCTCGAGCCGGTCGCGCCACCCTTCCTGTTGGAGGACCGGCTCCTCCGGAAATCCGTCCTCCGGGTATCCGAGACAGAGGTACGCGATCGGCTTGACGTGCAGTGGGATGTCGAGGATTTCCTGAACCTCGGAGGGGTAGAGGACGCTCACCCACCCGACGCCGACGCCTTCCGCGCGGGCGGCCAGCCAGAGGTTCTGGACGGCGAGGCACGTCGAGTACACGTCCGTGCGCTTCATCGAACTGCGGCCCAACACGTGGGGCGCGCCCCGCGTCGGATCACAGGTCACGCAGACGTTGACCGGCGACTCGCGGATGCCCTCGAGTTTCAGATCGGCGAACTCGGATCGGCGCGGTTCCTCGTACCCCTCGCGGGCAGCGGCGATCGCGCGCTCTGCGATCGCAGCGATGTCGTTTTTCGTCCCCTCGTCTTTGACGACGACGAGGTCCCAGGGCTGTGAGAAGCCAACGCTCGGCGCGTGATGTGCCGCCTCGATGAGCCGCTCGAGAACCTCGTCGGGAATCGGCTCGTCCCGAAACCGCCGGATGTCCCGACGGGCGTAGATCGCTTTGTAGACCGCCTCCCGTTCAGCGGGCGTGAATGCAACCATTATTGTAATCGCTAAAGCGCGCTTGTATGAAGGCGACGATCGTTCGCGGACCGGTCCCGCCCAGCCGGGGGCGTCACGACGGCGTCGCCGGTCTCGGGATGCGGACGGGCCGCGGTACCGGGTTTCGACCACTCGGACGGATCGTGGCCGCCGGCACCGATCACCGGCCATCCGTCCCACGACGCTCGATCAGTCGTTCGCCTCGGTCGCCGCCGACGTTTCGGCCGGATCGACGACCTCGCCGGTCGCCGGGAAGACGCCGACCTGCTCGCATACGTCGGCCATCGGGCAGGCGTCGGGGTCCTCGAGACAGGCCGGCTTGCGTGCCCGGCAGTACTCGCGGCCGAACTGGATCGTCGCGGTGTGTCCGAAGCCACACTTGGCTGCGGGAACGTCACGCTCGAGGACCTCGCGAACCGCTTCGTGGTCCGCGTCGGGTGGTGCGATCCCCATGCGCCGATAGATGCGATGGACGTGCGTGTCGACGGGGAAAACGCCGCCGCGACCGCCGGCGAACAGCAGGACGCAATCGGCGGTCTTCGGCCCGACGCCGCGGACCGAAAGGAGCGTCTCGCGAACGACCGACGGCTCCTCGTCTTTGACGAAGGTATCGAACGCCGACGCGGAGCCGAACTCCTCGAGCACCCACTCGGCGGTATCGATCAGCGTCTCGGACTTCTGGTTGTACAGCCCGGCCCCGCTGATCGTTTCCGCGAGTGTCGCTCGCTCGGCGCTCGCGAGCGATTCGGCGAGGTCCACGTCTGGCCCCCCATATCTGTCGAGCAGTGCGTCGTGGGCCGGCTGACTCGCCTTGTCGCTGGTGTTCTGGCTCAGGATCGTTCGGACGAGACAGGTGAAGGCGTCCCGGCCGCCGTACTCCTTCTGCCAGAACAACTCTCCCAGTCGATCGACGACCGCCTCCGCGCGGGTTGCCGCGGTCGCCGGATCGAACTCGACCGCCGAACCGCCGCCCGTCGCACCGCCGCTGATGTTGACTTCGGGCTCCGGATCGTCGCTCATATCGTCGCGTTGGGCCCACGACATCAAAACTGCGACGGACTGCCGACGGCCGCCGATTTTCCAGGGCTCGAGTCGGTCGGTCGAATCCGTGGCGGCAGCGTCTATTCGACGGTGATCGTCACCGTCGCCGCGGCACCGTCGGCCAGCGCGTCGACGAGGTCGCGATCGAACCCGTCGGCCGCGAACTCGGCACCGTTCACGATCGTCCGGTCGTCGACGTACTCGCTCGTCCGGCCGACCGCGCTTCGCTCGTTGGTGAACTCGAGGTCGGGATCGCCGCGGCCCGTCACGGACTCCGTGTGGCCACCGGCCTCGATCGTGACCGTAATCGTCGCATCGGCGTCCCGGCAGGCAGCGACGAAGTCGGGATCGAAGTCCGCCGGCGCACGATCGGCCTCGATCGCGAGGATGCAGTCGCCCGCGGGGGTGAGGTAGTCGTCGGTCGTCACTTCGAAGGTACTCGCATGCTCGGCGCTGACGTGCTCATGGCCGCGAGCGTGGATGATCTCTTCCATGGCCGTCGGTTCGGTGCCGAGCGGAAAACGCCCTCGAATCCGGCTCGGCTCCTCGTGTGCTGCCAACTCGCAACCCGCGAGTCGATCGGTCGGGTTGGAATCGGCTCCGCCAGTGATCCGCGTCGGAGCGCCTACGGTGCGGGCGGGACCGCCTATCGCCGCAGCTGACAGTCATTTTATACCTGATCACACGACAGCGTTGCGATCAGTGTGTCAACCGTTTCAGTTGCGACTATCGCTCACGAGCCGGACCGATAGCCGGCCCGAAACGCCCGCACGCCGGCCCCGAGCAGGTTCCCGATCACGACGCACACCAGGAGTACGATGAACCCTGTTCCCCAGTCCGCGTGCAGCGAGTCGCGGACGAGACCGACGAGGACCGCGATCGCGGCACCGGCGACTGCGAGGATTGCCAGTCCGAGTTGGAGCGGAGAACGGCTCGTTCTGTAGAGTAGATACTGCGGGAGTCCGATACCGACTGCCAGATAGAGACCGATACCGGCCGGGGTAACGCCCAGGATCGCGGCGCTCTCGGTGATGGCGCTTACGAGCCCGGCCAGCAGAACCGCCACGCCCAGACAGCCGGCGACCACGACCCAGCGTTTCATACGAAACCGTTCACATCGAAACTGAAGCGTGTTGTGGTGGCCGTGGAATCGACCGCGATGTCTCGAGGGCTAGAGCAGGCTCGCGCCGTCGAAGTCGCCGCGGCTGTACTCGATGTCCATCAGATCGAGGATCGTCGGCGTGATGTCGAAGAGATCGGCGTTGTCGATCGTCGCGTCGGGGTGGTCGATGTACAGCGACGTATCGTCGAAGCTGTGCATCCCGTTTCGCGGCCCGGTATCGAAGACCTCCGCATCACCCTTGAAGCCGGATTTGAGGTCGAAGCCGTTGTTCGGAATCGCGACCAGGTCCGGTGCGATATCGTCGTGATCGCCGCGGAAGGCCGCTTCCTTTTCGACGACGCGATCGACGACCGGGTTGCCGTCGGGCCCCTCGAGCGCCTCGAGGGCGGCCTTGAGTTCGTCGCGGACCGCGTCGTACTCGTCTTCGGGGACGGTACCGCGCGGTTCGCGTCCCTCGAGGTTGATATAGAAGCGGCCGGGGATGAACGAGTAGGCCGTCGTATCGTCGGCAATGTCGTTCAGTTCCTCGGGGTCGTCGGTTCGGAAAGAGAGCCACCCCTCCTCTCGGAGCCACTCGTTGAAATGAACCTCGTAGTCGAGGCTGGTAAAGCCGTGATCGGAGGCGACGATCATGGTGACGTCGTCCGGCAGCGACTCTCGAAGGCGGCCGATGTACTCGTCGACTTTCTTGTAGAACTCGATGAACGCCTCCTTGTTCTCGCCGTCGCGCTCGTAATCCTTGAACAGGAAGTGGTTGACCCGGTCGGTGGTCATGAAGACGCCGAAGAACAGGTCCCAGTCGTCCTCCTCGATGTAGTGTTTGAAGGCCTCGAACTGGGCGTCGATCGTGGCGTGAGCGTCCTCGATGAACTCCGCTTTGTCGTCCTGGTGGCCGAGTTTCGGGTTGACGTCGATCCGATAATCGAGCGTCTCGAGGTAGTCGCGGACATCGTCGGGATAGGCGGCCTTGTCGAGGCCGGGCGAGAGGAACCCGGAGACCATCCGCTGGATGTCGCGCTGGGGCGGGAACGTGACGGGGACGTTCATTACGGTCGCCTTGCGCCCGGTCTCCTGCACGCGGTCCCAGACGCGCTCGGCCTGGACATCACGGCCCATCGGAACGTAGGTGTCGTAGGTGCCGATCTCCCGGTCCTGGAAGCCGTAAACGCCCGTCTCGCCGGGGTTCATCCCGGTCGTCAGCGACGGCCAGCAGGCGCTGGATTCCGGCGGGACGATGCTCGAGATCTCCTCGGCGGTCCCGTCGGCAGCGAGCGCAGCAAAGTTCGGGAACAGTTCCTCGTTCTCCGAGAGGAGACTATACGGCACGCCGTCGACCCCGATAAATGCGACCCGGGGATCGCCGTCGCCCCGTAATCGGTCGAACAGACCCATGGGCGGACGTAGTTCGACCGCATACAAGAAGGTTCGTTTCGAGACAGTGTTTTGCGAACGGCTGAGACTCCGTCGGTTGATTTACCGCGCACTCGCCACGGATCACGGTGACGGGGTATCGACCGACGTGAACGGCGGACGAGTCCGTGAGCGATCGCGGACCGCCGCACGAACTCGAGGCGGGCTACGAGTCGCGTTCGCTCGCGTCCTCGGGATCGAAGTTGGCCGGAACGACCGTGGGGTGGGCCATGCCGACGGCGGATTCGGCCCCGTTGTCGGCCGACGATGCCGTTCGCGGACCGGAATCGGATGCTGCCATACGGGAACGGCTACGGCGGGGACGGGGATAAAATTACCCATGCTCATAACGAATCGGCCGGCCGGCCGCGGATAACTCTCGGGTATCAGTTCGCGGCGGCGATAGCAGACGATTGCGGGCCGTGAATACGGCGGGTCCCGCTTAGAAGTGCTCGTCGTAGAGTTCCTGGGCGTGCTCGATCGCGTCGTAGGCGGCCTGTTTGTCCTCCCAGCCCTGGGTCTCGACTTCCTTGCCCTCCTCCAAGTTCTTGTAGGTCGCGAAGAACTCGTCGATCTCGTCGAGTTGCTGCTGGGGGATATCGTCGAGGTCCTCGATGTGATCGTAACGCGGGTCCTCGCTGGGAACTGCGATGACCTTGTCGTCTTGCTCGCCGTCGTCGTCCATCTTCATCAGCGCGACCGGGCGCGCTTCGATGACACAGCCGGGGAACGTCTGATCCTCGACGAGGACGAGCACATCGAAGGGGTCCTCGTCGTCGTAGTACGATTGCGGGATGAACCCGTAGTCGCTCGGATAGTGGACGTTGCTGTGGAGCACGCGGTCGAGGACGACGCCGGGGACGTCCTTGTCGTACTCGTACTTGTTGCGCTCGCCCTTGAGACACTCCACGACGGCGTAGATCTCTTCTGGCGGATTCGGTCCGGTCTCGAGGTCTTCCCAGAGGTTGACCATGTACCTGAGAGTCCACGGTCGATCAAAAAGTACTTTCGTAATCGAGTGTCACCATCTACGTGACGGTTGCCAGAAATCAAACAGACACGAATCGGGCACCAACACCAGTGTCCGGCGATGTTGCGTCGGTAGCGTGTTGTACTACCGACTGATACGAAGGATTAGTTGACAAGTCTTAAATAGTCTGGTGACATTTACACACGTATGTCAGAGGCACAATCAATCACCGGCGAGCAGAGTATTGCACGCGAACTCACGGCCTTCCAGAACAACATCCTCGTCATCCTGGCCAAAGAGCCGATGTACGGCCTGGCGATCAAGCGGGAACTCGAGGACTACTACGGGACGGAGGTCAACCACGGCCGACTCTACCCCAACCTCGACGAACTCGTCGATCTGGGGCTGGTCGAGAAAAGCGAACTCGACAAGCGAACCAACCAGTATTCCCTGACCGACGACGGCTACGACGCCGTCCTCGACGGCATCACGTGGTCCCTCTCGAAGGTCGTCACGGGCGACGACCGCGCCGACGAGATCCGCGAGATCGTCGACGAAAGCTACTAGAACTGGATCTCCGGGACCGGCTCGTCCGCCGTCTCGAAGACCAGTTTCGTCGACTCCGCCAACACTTCCCGTTGTTTTTCCGACGGCCACGCGTTTCGGACCACGTACTCCGTTCCGAACTCCGCGAGTTCCGCGCTCGTCAGCGAGTCCATGGGCTTCGCGTAGTGGTTGCCGGCAAAGTCGGCGAGCAACGCCGCATTGTCGCCGTGAACGTCGCCGTGGGCTTCCCTGACCGCCGCGACGAGGTCGCGATTGTAGTCGTCGACCGACTCCCAGTCGTCCGGGTCCGCGGTCCCCTCGAGCGGAATCTCGACCGCGCGGTCGATATCCTCGATGCGGTCGGTCCGGATGATGCCGTCCTCGTGCCACGCCTCGGGATGGCACACGAGTACGTCGTCGCCGTCGTCGTCGCGGATGCGGGCGGTGAAATCGTGATCGTCGAGCAACTCGTCGCGCCGCTCCTCGTAGGCCGCGATTTCGTTCTCGTCGACCGCGGTGCGCTCGAGTCGCGTCAGCCGTTCGACTTCGTCGACGACCCCACGGGGAAGGTCCCCAGCGGTCGGGTCGGTGGTGGCGTCTCGGTTCTGCTCGCCGGCCGCACCGTCGGCGTCGATCGCGTTCGGATCGGTCATAGGGGAGTGTATGGACGCGGGCGGGTTTCCGCTTGCCGGTCCGCGTTGTCGGTGGGCGCGCTCGAGTCGCCTGCTGCGGGGGTGAGAATGGAACGGGCCAACCGAGAGTGAACGCGTCGACAAAGCGTGTCCAGCTATCGTGGCACCACGGAGGAGCCACGCCCTCCCCAACCGATTCGCTCACTCACGCTGTTCGTTCGCTCATCCCTCGCACAGTGTCATCGGCCGGCCTCACTATCGTTCGGCCGACCGACAGTGCGCGCCACTGCACGTCGGTCGCTCGAGCCGGACGATACGTCGGTCGGCTGTACTGCGCGAATTTAGGCCTGATCCAGCGCCTCGTTCACAAGGCCGTCCGCGCGGTCGTTGACCTCGCGAGGGACGTACTCGAGGGTCCACTCGTCGAACCCGCGGAGCAGTTCGTGGACGGTCACGCGCTTCTCGCGGAGGTCGGGGTCGTTGGTGTCGTACTCGCCGCGGACCTGTTTGACGATGAGTTCGGAGTCGCCCCGGACGTGGACCTCGTCGTAGTCGTAGTCGCGAGCGGCCTCGAGACCCGTGATCAGGGCCTCGTACTCGGCCTGGTTGTTCGTCGCCGTCCCGATCGTCTCGCCGCCTTCGGCGACGATGCCGTCGCCGGTGACGATCACCCAGCCGATCGCGGCCGGACCGGGATTGCCCCGAGAGCCGCCGTCGAAGTAGACGTGGGCGCGACCGCCGCCCTCGCGGAGCAGCGCCTCGATGTCACGCGGGTCCGACCCCTGGATGACGATCTTGTCATCGTACGCGACCGCGGTCGCGCCGCCGCGACTCGCTCGCCAGCGCTCGTGGTCAGTGTTGCCCGAATCGACGGTCACGCCCGCCGACTCGAGTCGGTCGCGAGCCGCCTCGACGTCGCACTCGATGACCGGCATTCGTCTCCGTGATCGGCCAGTCCCGGATAAAGTCGTTCCGGTTTCGGATCGTAAACCTCGACTTTCAACCGTTCTCCTGGGCGTTTTCGGCGGATAAGCTGTAGTGTCCGAAATACCTTACCCAACATTTATATAGCGTGGTGATACTACTATAAAAGTGCGATGACACGGTCCACCCGCCAGCGGGAGCGAACGCGCGAGACGGACGAGACCGAGGATCAGGAGGGGGTACGTGCCTGCCCCGAGTGTGAATCGGATAATCTCGTTAAGGACTCCGACCGGGGTGAGCTCATCTGTGAAGATTGTGGGCTCGTCGTGGAGGAAGAACAGATCGATCCCGGCCCGGAGTGGCGGGCGTTCAACCACCAGGAACGACAGGAGAAGTCCCGCGTCGGCGCGCCGACGACCCAGACGATGCACGACAAGGGACTGACGACGACCATCGACTGGAAGGACAAGGACGCCTACGGCCGCTCTATTTCGTCGAAGAAGCGGAGTCAGATGCACCGGCTCCGCAAGTGGCAGGAACGCATTCGAACGAAAGACGCCGGCGAACGTAATCTCCAGTTCGCACTCAGCGAAATCGATCGGATGGCCTCCGCGCTCGGTGTTCCGCGATCCGTCCGCGAGGTCGCGTCGGTCATCTACCGGCGCGCGCTCAAGGAAGACCTCATCCGCGGGCGCTCGATCGAGGGCGTCGCGACCTCCGCGCTGTACGCCGCCTGTCGCAAGGAAGGGATCCCGCGAAGTCTCGAGGAAATCTCGGAAGTCTCCCGCGTCGAACGCAAAGAAATCGGTCGCACGTATCGATACATCTCGCAGGAACTCGGCCTCGAGATGCGACCCGTCGACCCGAAAAAGTACGTCCCGCGCTTCTGTTCTGAACTCGAACTGTCCGAGGAAGTCCAGACCAAGGCCAACGAGATCATCGAGAAAACGGCCGAGGAAGGATTGCTGTCGGGCAAGTCACCGACCGGCTACGCCGCCGCCGCGATCTACGCCGCGTCGCTGCTTTGCAACGAGAAGAAGACCCAACGCGAGGTCGCCGATGTCGCACAGGTGACCGAGGTGACGATCCGGAACCGGTATCAAGAGCAGATCGAAGCGATGGGCATTCACGGTTAGGGCCTCGCCGTTTCGGAGCGGTCATTTTTCCCGCGAGTGTCGGCCGGCCAGCCGCCGCACGCGGGGCGTTCTCGCTCGAGCGACAGATGGACGTGTCACTCGAGTCGGCCCGCCGCTGGCCGGGAGAAGGACGCCCGATCGCGTCGGGAGGAGCCACCGAACGCCACCGCACACCAGATCGCACGACGGCTGTGCGATCGGTGTGAGTCGTCCGCTCGTGGGATGTACCGACTACTCGTCCTTGCCGACGCTGATGACCTGCAACAGCGAGTAGACCGGGACGCCGTCGAGTTCCTCGAGTCCTTGCTTATCCGCGAGGACGACACAGGCCAGCGGTTTACCGCCCTCGGCGCGGATCGCCTCGATGGTCTCACGCATGGTGGTGCCGCTGGTGATGGTGTCGTCGACGATGTAACACTCGCGGTCGCGGATGCCGGCGAAGTTCCGGCTGAACGTCCCGCCGAGTTCCTCGATGTCGCCTTCCTCCCACTGGTGTTTGGCGGGGGTGTAGGTTCCGAGGTCGGTCTCGAGTTCACGCGCGACGAGAGTGGCGATGGGACCGCCGGCTTTCTCGATACCGATCGTCAGGTCGATGTCCTCGCCGTGTTTGGCGAGCATGTCGGCCATTGCCGAGGCGATGGCGTTCATTCGCTTGCTGTCCCGGCCGATCGCGGACCAGTCGACGTGGATGTCCTGTGGCCCGGTGCCACCGCTTGCCGGCGGGCTAGATGCCTGCTCGGTCGACTGAGCGGGCGTGCTGCTGCGCTCGACGAGCCAGCTGGCGGTCTCCCGGGAGACGTTCAGCTCGTCCGCGATTTCGCCCTTCGAGAGGCCGCGGGCCGCGAGCTCGGCCGCACTCTCGATGAGGTCGTCAACGTTTTTCATATGTCCTCGAATTCGATCGCCGTTTTTATAGTCGTATCGTCATCCGGACTCGCCGTCGAGCCGCCGCCGGCCGCCGCGACGGGTGCGGTCACCTCCGGAAACGCCCGCTCGAGGGCCGCGAGGTCGTAGACCCCGGAGACGATCTCCGTGAGCACCCAGTCGGGAAGCGCGGAAAGGGTATCGATGGCCGCCTCGAAGTGTCCGCGATTCGAGTTGACGCTGCCGACGAGCGCCTTGTTCGAGAGCACGAGTTCGCGGTGGAGGTGCCCGCCGTCGACCTCGAACGTCCAATCGCCGGGGACGCCCAGCAGGGCGGCGACGCCGTTGGGAGCCAGCGCTTCGATCGCCTCGAACGCGTGTTTCGCGTGGCCGGTCGCCTCGTAGACGAGATCCATCGGTTCGTAGGCGGCGGGGATCTCGGAGACCGGCGTCTCCCGGGAATCGATGTACGTCGCGCCGAGCCGATCGACGATATCGATCGTCGGATGCGGCCGGTCCTTTCGGCCGAGACAGTACACGCGGTCGTACTCGAGGGTCTCCGTGAGCATCGCGGCGGTCAACAGTCCCAGCGAACCGGTCCCGAGGACGAGCGCGGACGCGGGCCGCCAGTCGAACGCCGAGCGGGTCGCGCGGGCGTGTTCGATCGCCTTTTCGGTGATGCTGATCGGTTCGACGAGAAAGCCCATCGGAGCCAGGTCGGCCGGGATCGGAACGAGGCAGTCGGCCGGACTCGTCACGAACTCGGCCATGAACCCGTGGGCCCCGACGATCCCGCGTTCGACGTACTCGCCGTCCGGTGCCATATCGGGCTCACCGCGTTCGAAGTACGCGTTCGTCTCGACGCCCGGCGGCGGTCGTCGAACCGTCGGGACGACGTACTGGCCCTCCTCGAGGGCCGTTCCGTTCGCGTCCGCGACGATGCCGACGGCCTCGTGGCCGAGAATCAGGCGATCGTCGCCGTCGGGGACGCTGCCGTGGGTTCCGTCGATGACTTCGTAATCGGTCCCGTCGACGCCCACGCGGCAGATCCGAACGAGCGCCTCGCCGGGAGACGGAGCGGGAACGGGCCGCTCGACGACTTCCGGGACGCCCGCTCCGGGCGTAACTGCGATGGCTTTCATATGACCCCAGTAGGAACCATGATGATAAATATTTATTCCTTCCCGAGTAAATACCCCATAGGTGATGACAGGACTGTCACCAATGCACGAACGGATCGAACGCCCATCCCGACGCGACCATCACTGGAAACGGTTAACCGCCTGCCCATGCCTGTAGGCCACATGGAACGATACGACCTCGTCTATCAGCTTTACGACGAGTACGACACGAAGACGTTACGGGAGTTCCAGGAGTTCGTCGACGTCTTTCCCGCCGTCGACTCGCGGGTCGCTCTCGAGCACTGGCAGGAGGCGACCGAGCAACTCGAGGAGCGCAAGGACGAGATCCGCTCGTCGTTCGCGGCCGGGGAGACGTTCGCTGAGATCGCCGCGCGGGCGACCCGCGATCAGGCCTTTACGGCGCTCGATCTCGAGGCGAAGTACGGCCGGGCGGTTAACGTCCTCGTGTTAGACGTCGACGAAACGCTGCGGTCCGCAGGCGGGACGGACAACGAGATCCCGCGGGACACGCTGCACATGCTGACGGAGTTCTACGACGCCGGCATCCCGATCGTCATCTGTACGGGTCAGACCCTGGAAAACGTCAAGGGCTTTGCGATCCAGGGACTCGGCAGCGAAATCGTCCATTCGGGGTCCCTCTCGATCGTCTACGAAGCGGGGACGGGCGTGTTCACCCCCGGACACGGCGCACAGACGAAGCAGTTGCTCTACGAGGACCTCGAGGAGTCGATCCGGACGGTCTTCGACGACGTTCGCTCGCGGGTCCTGCCCGAAGCGCCCGAGGACCTCCGTCGCGGCTGTCACCTCCAGGGCAACGAGTTCAACGTCACGATGAAACCCAACTACGAAACCGGCTCGGCCGACGCCCGGGAGATCATCGACGAGGCGCTGGTCTATCTCATCGACCTGCTCGCCGATGCCGTCGGGACGACGCTCGAGGCGGACGGGAGCGACGCGGGCGATGCGGGCAGCGGGACGGCGGGTGACGGTGCGAACGGCGGGACGGAACTGGCGGGCGAGACGGTCGCGGACTGGACCCGCGCCTTCTACGCCGCGCAGGACCCCGAAATCAGGGCCGTGCTCGAGGGCGAAGGTGCGTATCCGGCCCTCGACGCCGCGGACGTTCCCGACTCCCTCGCGGCCGTCCTCGATCGCATCGACGTCGCCTACTACGAGGCCGACGCGGCCGAGATCGGCAGCCTCGAACTCAACAAGGTCGTCGGCGTCGAACGCGCGCTCGACGTCCTCGGCGTCGACGACCCGTTCGCGCTCGTGATGGGAGACTCCAAGAGCGATCTCCGGGTCATGGAGTGGGCCGCCGACAACGACGCCGGCATCGCCGCCGCCCCGGAACACGCCTCGCAGGATACCCTGGAACACGTCCTCGAGACGGACGAACTCGTCTTCGATCGCGGCAAGAGCGTCGACGTGCTCCAGACGGCGTACGCGCTCAACCGACTGGCTCGTCTCGGGTGACGTGGCCACTTAAACTGCCGGAATACAAAAGCCGTCTCATCAACCGTATTCGAGTCCTCCCTTCTATCAGCACGACCCGGACGACCACGATCGACGACGCGAGCGGATCGACTGGATACTGCTGAGACGAGTCCATGTCCCGCTCCGACAGCGGTCTCGGCGGCCGACTGGACTCGAGTACGCGTTCCGAGGTGACTCCCAATGACGACGATCGCAGAACTCTCGCTTTCGACGGACGAGTTCGCACTCGCAGAGACCGTCCAACAACTCCCGGCTCTCGAGGTCCGCGTCGAGAGCGTCGTCGCGGAGGGGCCGGTCCGAACGGTGCCGCTCGTCTGGTTCTCGAACGTTGACCGCGCCGATCTCGAGGCAACCCTCGAAACGGACCCGACCGTCGACGAGTATCGCCGACTACTCGCCGATACCGAGGCCGGCGACCTGTTCTACCGGCTTACGTACACCGAGGCGGTCGCGTCGGTCTGTCGGTGCGTCTACACCCACGGCGGCACAGTACTCGACGCGCAGGTATCGGACGGGCGGTGGACGCTTCGGCTGCTCTTTCCCCGTCGCGAGGAACTCTCGACTGCCGTCTCGGACATCGAGGAGCAGGGCGTCCGCATCGATGTCAGGCGCATGGTCGAGGCCGGCCAGGACGAGGCCCTCGAGACGACGGCCGCGCTGACCGAGCCTCAGCGGGAGGCCATCGCCGAGGCCTACCGACAGGGCTACTACGACGTTCCGCGAGAGATATCGCTCGAGGAACTCGCGAACGAACTCGACATCTCCCACCAGGCCCTTTCCGAGCGGCTCCGCCGGGCGAACCGCGTGCTCGCGGGCGAGCAGTTGGACGACCCGACGGGCGAAATGGCGACGCTGGACTGACGACGAACGGAGCCGATACGGAAGCGAGCTGAAGCGAGGGACCGGTTCGATCCGGACGGGCGCTACTCGTCGATCCGTTCGTGACTGATCGTCTGTCGTTCTCCGAACACGACCGCGACCATTTGCGGCTCCCGATCACTGTCGACATCGATCGTCGTGGTATCACCTTTCGAAACCGTCTCCTGCTCCTCCCAGCCGCGCGGCTCGAGACCGGAGGGCTCGACGACGACACCGAGGTCGGCGGCGTCGATCTCGTCACCGCCCGCGTGTTCGACGGTTACCGTTTCCTCCTCGGCGTCGTATTCGATGTCGAAATCGGCGTCGGGGAGGACGACGTGATCGGTGACCTCGTATGGGTCATCGGGAGCGACCCATTCGACGGTGACCTCGGTTCCGGCATCGAAGCGCCCCAGTTCGATCTCGTCGTCGGTCGTCAGCGTATCGTACCGATCGGCCGGCTGGACGTCGCTCGGTTCTCCGTCGACTCGGAATTCGAAGGCACCGGCGTCGCGGTCGTCTTCCCCGCGGTAGACGGCGACGAGCCCGTTCGCCCGATCCTCGAGCGTAAACGTCCGTCGCGGAGCCGGCGTGAAATGGTAAATAGATAGACTGGATGTGAAGTTATATCCCTTCTGAACCAGCATAACGGTGATTCGGTCATCGGCCGCCACGTCGTCGATCACCACGCTGTCGCCCGTAGTCAGCGTGTCGTACTCTCCGGAGAAGGGGTTGAAGTCCTCCCGGTCGTCGGACCGAGGCCGATCACCGCTGGTGTAGTCGATCGACAGCACCGACGGGTCGGCCGGTTGCTCGCCCGTGTAGACGAGTTCGACCGTCTCGGCGTCGGGATCGTAGGTGGCATCGAGCGACTCCGGACCGACGAACGTCCGACCCAGAACGTCTTCGGTGTCTTCGGGACCCGTCCAGACGAGTTTGACCACCGCGAACGGAGTGACGGCCGTGCTGAGGTCATCACCGGGTGCGAACGTCTCGTATTCGTCGGCCGGCTGCCGGTCCGCGGGCTCGGTGTTGATCCGTAGCTCGAGGTCGTCGGCGGGGATTTCCTCTCCGTCCGTGTAGTCGGCAACGGCCGTCCCGTCCTCGTCGTCGTACGTGATATCGACGCGTGCGTGGGGGCGGAGGACCCGCTCTTCGATGACGGACGGGTCGTCGGGCTCGAGCCACTCGACGGCGACGGTAGTGCCGTGGGGGACCTCGCCGAACTCGAGTTCGGTATCCGACGAGAGGGTCTCGGCTCGATCGGCGAACTGTACGTCGGCGGGTTCGTCGTCGAACAGCAGGCGAAAGTCGTCGGCGTCGCGTTCCTGATCGCCGTGGTACCGCACGACGAGGGTCCCCTCGTGGCGACGGAGGGACAGCCGCGGCGGCCGAACGCGGACGTGAGCCAGCGACTGCTGTCCGCGGTTCGGGTTGGGCGGTGCCGTCAATTCGAGGGAGACCCGATCGCCGTAAGTAACGTCGTCGACTGTGATCGTATCGCCGCGAGTGAGCGATCCCGACACGTCCGTCACGGCCGACCGGTCCGTGTCAGGCCGTCGGTCATTCCGGTATTCGTCGCTTTGTCGGTGGACCACCTCGAGACGGTCCGGATCGGCCGCGAGGTCCCCGTCGTACGTGATCTCCGCGGTCTCCGTCGCGGCGTCGTAGCTCGACTCGAACGACTCCGATCCGACGAGCGTCCGATCGTAATAGTAGTAGACGTCCTCGCTCTCGTCGATCCATCGGAGTCCGACGTCGGCGATCGGCCCGGTTTCGAGTTCGACGGTATCGCCCTCGGAAAACGAGTCTCGATCGTCGGCGAGTTGCACGTCCGCGAGTTCGCCGTCGACCCACACCTCGAGATCGGCGGTATCGACCGATTCGCCGCCGACGTGTTCGATGGTCGCGAGCCCGTCGTCCGCGTGCGAACGAACGCGGATGCGTGCGTCGGGTGCCGCATCGCGGTCGCGTTCGGGCGGCTGGTCGATGACCGCGTCGACGTGGACGAACGCGCCCTCCCGAGTGACCGTCGTTTCGACGACCTCGCCCTGTTCGAAGCGCTCGAGGCGCTCGGTGATCCAGTCGTCGTCGACAGCGGCGTCCGATGCGGGTTCGAAGACGTACTCCGACTCGACGGTTCCCGAACCCGTTTCCCGGGGCTGATCGAATCCGACGGCGAGTGATGCGACTCCGTCGGTGAACTCGAGGTGGCGTGCCTTATCGAGGTTGGGAAGAAAGACGACGTAGTTCGAACCCGCGAGCCGTTCGAAGACTGGTGCAGTCGCCTCGGGATCGACCAAGACGGTGTCCGTCTCGCCGGTGGCGGCGTCGACAACCGTCTCGGCGATGTCGGTCGGATCCCGCTCGGAGACCGAGACGACGACGAGACGCCCGTCGGCGGACGCGAACGCGGCATCACTGTCGAGGGTTCCGATCCGCCACTCACCGCGTTCGACAGCGTCGCCGGATGTCAGCCGGCCGAACGAGCCGGACGCGGCGCTGATCCCGAAGTCATCGTCCCCCGCAACCACCGAAACCGCCGCGGAAACCGCGTCGGTATCGAACTCGCCGTCGATCTCGTCGGCGTGTTCCGAGATGTGCCGAGTCAGATATTCGAATTCGGACCCGTCAGTCTCACCGACGCGGGCGTAATGAAGGCGGCGATAGGTCGTGTCGAGGGCTGACTCTGCGGGGAGCAGTTCAAGGAGGCTCTCGGGATCGGCCGACAGCCCCGACTGGCTGGCGTCGGCGGCGTCGTCTGCGACCGCGCCCGCGTATCCGGAGAGAGCAACGGCCGCGGCGGTTCCGCTTCCGACGAGCAGTTCGCGTCTTCGCATGCCCGATCGTTCAGTAGTTGCCTCCTTTAACCTTCTGAACTACTGAAACGTTCGCGCAATCATCGCATGTGAGTCGTTCGAGCGCCGGCGATCTGCCATCGAACCCTCGCTCGGCGGGGCCATGACCGACGTCCCTATTCTGCTGCCGCTCGTATCGGCGGCCATGACCGAGTACGACGCCATCGTCTACGATCTGGACGGCACGCTCGTGGACCTGGACGTCGACTGGAACGCCGTCGCCGTCGACGTCCGCACGGTGTACGACAACGCGAACGTCGAACCGCCGAGCGATGGCCTCTGGGACATGCTCGAGATCGCGGCCGAGGTCGGACTGGCCGCCGAGGTGGAGTCGGCCATCGCGGCCCACGAACACGACGGGGCGCGAACGTCGCGCCGCCTCGTCCGCGCCGACGAACTGCTCGCACGATCGCCGCCGGCCGGCGTCTGTTCGCTGAACTGCGAACGGGCGTGTCGGATCGCGCTCGAGGAACACGCGCTGACGATGGCGGTCGACGCCGTCGTCGGCCGCGATACGGTCGCGACGTGGAAGCCGGACCCGGAACCGCTGCTCGCGACCGTCCGCGAACTCGGAGCCGAACCCGAGCGGGCGCTGTTCGTCGGTGACTCCGCGCGGGACCGGCGGACCGCAGAACGGGCGGGGACCGACTTCGAGTACGTCGGCGATGGACCGTCCGGTGTCTGACGCCGATCCCGCTCGGGCGCTCGAGTCGACTACGTCTGGTTTCGTTTGGCGTACGCAAAGACGATGACCGACGTGACGAGCCAGACGGGAGCGCCGACCCGGATCGCGAACTCGACGCGGTCGGCCCACGTGGGGAGCGCTGTGGTCGCCGACAGGACGGCGACCAGCGGCGCTCCGACGAGGATGGTGGCGACGAACGTCGTTTGCATCACCCAGCCGTAATCGACCCCGTCGGGCGTGGTCGTTTCGACGCGTTCAGGCACGCGTGAGTATGACGACCGGTCCCTCTTAAGCGCGCCGGGTGTGCACGAAGGGAGGCACGAGGGCTATCGAGACGCTGGGTAGTCACCGAAGAACAACGACGTTTAATCGTGGGCATCCAATCTGTGAGTATGCCTAGCGTACGGGATCTCCGAGCGAAGGCTGGCGATGAACCGATCACGATGCTGACGGCCTACGACGCGCCAACGGCGGCGATCGTCGACGAGGCCGGCGTCGACGTTATTCTCGTCGGTGACAGCCTCGGGAACGCCAGTTTGGGCTACGAAACTACCCTTCCCGTGACCGTCGACGACATAGCTCGGCACACCGGCGCGGTCGCTCGCGCGACCGACGACGCCCTCGTCGTCGCCGACATGCCGTTCCTCTCGGTCGGCGTCGACGAAGCGGCGAGCCTCGAGAACGCGGGCCGGATGCTCAAAGAGGAAAACGCCCATGCGGTCAAACTCGAGTGCGGACCCCACACCGTCGATCTCACGGAGAAACTGGTCCAACTCGGAATTCCGGTGATGGCCCATCTGGGACTGACGCCCCAGCACGTCAACCAGTACGGCGGCTATCCCCGTCAGGGGACGGACCAGGAGGCCGCGGAACGCATCCTCGACCTGGCTGTGGCCCACGAGGACGCCGGCGCGTTCTCGCTGGTCCTGGAACACGTCCCGTCGAACCTCGCGGCGGACGTAACGGCGGCGCTGGACATCCCGACGATCGGCATCGGTGCCGGGCCGGACTGCGACGGGCAGGTGCTCGTGGTCGACGATGCGATCGGCCTCAGCGAGTGGTCACCCTCGTTCTCGAAGCAGTTCGGCGACGTCCGCGGGGAGATGGAGTCCGCGATCGGAGCGTACGTCTCGGCGGTCGAGTCCGGCGAGTTCCCCGCCGACGAACACAGCCACGAGGAGAGCGACCTCGAGGACATCTATTGAGCGGCCGCCGGTCGAGTGCCGCCCGGTCCCCTCGAGACGATGGCGTAGAGCCCGCCTCGAGATCGGCGACGCGATAGCGGCGCGTAGATCACTGCGACCACGGACTCGTTCGCCTTCCGGGTATGGGTGATGGGAGCTCGCCGTCCGCTCGCGGACCGCCGCGGCGACCGTTTTCGCCGCGTCGCAGTCTCAGTCTCGGGTTCGATCGCCGGCGATCCCCGCCAAAAAGTCCTCGACGACGCCGTTGAACGCAGCGGGCTGCTCGGCCATCGCCAGATGGGCGGCGTCCTCGATCTCGCCGAGGCTGGCTCCCTCGATTTCGTCGGCGAGATACTCGTGGAACCACGGCGGCGTCAGCTGGTCGTACTCCCCGTACACCGCGAGCGTCGGGGTCTCGATCTCGGCGACGCGGTCGCGAACGTCGAACTCGTGGCAGGTCAGGAAATCGCGGTTGGTGACCGCCTGTCCCGTCTCGTGCATTCGTTCCATCGATCGCTCCCGGAGCGCCGGCTCGGGGTCGTGAAAGAGCCGGTCCGGACCGTGCAGGAACTCGACCGCCCGTTGGAAGTCGGACTCGAGCCAGGTCAACAGGTCCTCGAGCACGCCGAGTCGCGCACCGGTACCCGTCAGCACGGCCGCTTCGGGGTCGTACTCGCGCTCGAGCAGGATCTGGAGGACGACGGCACCGCCAAGGGAGTTGCCGACGAGGTGTTCCGAACCCGTCGCTTCGACGACGGCCAGCACGTCATCGGCGTAGGCCGACAGCGCCGAGTAGCCGGCGCTCGCGTCGATGTCGTCCGAGTCGCCGTGGCCGCTGAGATCCATCGTAACGATCGGGTGGGCGGTCGCCAGCGACTGCTGGCCCGCCCAGATATCGCTCGCTCCCCCGCTCCCGTGGACGAAACAGATCGGCGATCCATCCCCGCCTCGGTCGACGACGTCGTACGCCGTCTCTCGACCGTGGTGTGGTACTGTTTCCATACGTAACAGCACACCGGGGACTGGCATAAAGACTTGATTCGACGGCGACCGGCGACCGCCGGCAACGGGGCGTTGCGCGTCCGGCCCAGCGCCACACGTACCGGTCGGTGCAAGCACACGCGTCGAGGTTCGCTGTGAACTGCGAACAAGCACTTCAGCCATCCCCCTCTCGCCGTCATGCGATTATTCGGCGAAATGGTTAAATAGTAGCGGTGCTTACCTTGGGTTAGTTACAGCATGACTCTCGACCAATTCACCCCGGAGGAGGGGCAGGTAGCCCGCCGGTACGACTACAACGACAGCACGGTGATGGCTGTCGACTTCGGTACCGAGCAGGCCGACGCGTCGGTCGACATCGTCGACGGCACGGTCATCGTCGTCCTCGACGACGACCAGTACGAAATCGAACTCCCCCCAGGCGCCACGAACTCGCACACGTTTATGAAAAACGGCGTTCTCACTGTCGAACTGGAGGAGGACCTATGAAACTCACTGTCAAACCACTCAAACAGAAAGACGCCGGTCGTGGACTGGCCGCGATCGACCGCGTATCGATGACCGAACTCGACCTCGAGAACGGTGATTACATCGTTATCACGGGCTCGGGCGACGGCCAGGCCGTCGCACGCGTCTGGCCCGGCTACCCCGAAGACGAGGGACGTGGCATCGTCCGAATCGACGGCCGCCTGCGACAGGAGGCCGACGTCGGGATCGACGACAACGTCACGATCGAACCCGCGGACGTCAAACCCGCGAAATCGGTCACCGTCGCGCTCCCCCAGAACCTCCGCATTCGAGGGGACATCGGTCCGCTCGTCCGCGACAAGCTTTCGGGCCAGGCCGTCACCGAGGGCCAGACGGTTCCGTTCTCGCTCTCGTTCGGCCCCATGGCCAGCTCCGGCCAATCGGTGCCGCTGAAGATCGCGAGCACCTCGCCGTCGGGCACCGTCGTCATCACGGACTCGACGAGCATCGAGATCTCCGAGACCCCCGCCGAACAGGTCCAGTCCGGCGGCGGCGCGTCCGCGGAAGGCGTCCCGAACGTCGCCTACGAGGACATCGGTGGTCTGGACGACGAACTCGACCAGGTCCGCGAGATGATCGAGTTGCCGATGCGCCACCCCGAACTGTTCCAGCAGCTGGGGATCGAGCCGCCAAAGGGCGTCCTCCTGCACGGCCCGCCGGGTACGGGGAAGACCCTGATGGCCAAGGCGGTCGCCAACGAGATCGACGCCAACTTCGAGACGATCTCCGGCCCCGAGATCATGTCGAAGTACTACGGCGAATCCGAGGAACAGCTCCGCGAAGTCTTCGAAGAGGCCGAGGAGAACGCCCCCTCGATCATCTTCATCGACGAACTCGACTCCATCGCGGCCAAGCGCGAGGAGGCCGGCGGTGACGTCGAACGACGCGTCGTTGCCCAACTCCTCTCGCTGATGGACGGCCTCGAGGAACGTGGCCGAGTGACGGTCATCGCCGCGACCAACCGCGTCGACGCGATCGATCCCGCGCTCCGGCGCGGCGGTCGCTTCGACCGCGAGATCGAGATCGGCGTTCCCGACAAGGAGGGCCGCAAGGAGATCCTGCAGGTCCACACCCGCGGGATGCCCCTCGACGAGGAGATCGATCTGGATCAGTACGCCGAGAGCACGCACGGCTTCGTCGGAGCCGACCTCGAGTCGCTGGCTCGCGAAAGCGCCATGAACGCGCTCCGTCGCATCCGTCCCGAACTCGACCTCGAGTCCGAGGAGATCGACGCCGACGTACTCGATTCGCTGGAAGTGAGCGAGCGGGACTTCAAAGAGGCGCTCAAGGGTATCCAGCCCTCCGCGATGCGCGAGGTCTTCGTCGAGGTTCCCGATGTCACGTGGAACGACGTCGGCGGACTGGGCGATACCAAAGAGCAGCTTCGCGAGACGATCCAGTGGCCGCTGGACTACCCCGAGGTGTTCGAGCAGATGGACATGCAGGCCGCCAAGGGCGTCCTCATGTACGGCCCGCCGGGCACGGGGAAGACCCTGCTCGCCAAGGCCGTCGCCAACGAGGCCCAGTCGAACTTCATCTCGATCAAGGGCCCCGAACTGCTGAACAAGTACGTCGGCGAGTCCGAGAAGGGCGTCCGCGAGGTCTTCGAGAAGGCGCGGTCGAACGCCCCGACCGTGATCTTCTTCGACGAGATCGACTCGATCGCGGGCGAACGCGGCCAGCGCCAGGGTGACTCCGGCGTCGGCGAACGCGTCGTCTCACAGCTCCTGACGGAACTCGACGGGCTCGAGGAACTCGAGGACGTCGTCGTGATCGCGACGACCAACCGGCCGGACCTGATCGACAGCGCTCTGCTCCGTCCCGGACGCCTCGATCGCCACGTCCACGTGCCGGTTCCCGACGAGGACGCGCGCAAAGCGATCTTCGACGTCCACACCCGCAACAAGCCGCTGGCCGAATCGGTCGACCTCGAGTGGCTCGCAGCCGAGACGGAGGGCTACGTCGGTGCCGACATCGAAGCGGTCTGCCGCGAGGCCTCGATGGCCGCCAGCCGCGAGTTCATCAACTCGGTCGATCCCGAGGAGATGGACGACACCATCGGCAACGTCCGCATCGGCAAGCAACACTTCGAGCACGCGCTCGAGGAGGTCAACCCGAGCGTCACCCCCGACACCCGCGAGCAGTACGAGGAACTCGAAGAGGAGTTCCAGCAGGCCGAGCCCGGACAGGACGAGCAGCTCGGACGCACCTTCCAGTAAGGTCGACAACCGCGGTCACGCGTCTCCGCCGTTGCCCGCATCAGTGGGTTACATCCGCCGGCTCGAGGGCGGCCAGCACCGCGTCGGCGTGACCGTCCGGCGAGACGCCCTCGTAGGCCGCCTCGATGCGTCCGTCCGGCCCGACGACGTAGGTATTCCGGAAGACGCCGTCGAACGTATTGCCGAACATTTGTTTCTCGCCGTACGAATCGTACAGCGTCGCGACCTCACCGAACTCGTCCGATAGCAGGTCGAACTCGAGGTCGTAGTCGGCCGCGAAGTCGGCGATGTCGTCGACGGGATCGTCGCTGATACCGACGACCGCGATGTCGTGGGCCTCGAATTGCGGAAGCGCATCGTTGAATCCGCAGGCTTCGGTCGTACAGCCGTCCGTGTTGGCGCGGGGATAGAAGTAGACGACGAGCCGTTGCCCCGCGAACTCGGAGCGGGTGACCGTCTCGCCGCGTTGGTTTGGCAGTTCGAACTCCGGTGCTTCGTCGCCGACGTCGAGCATGCATGCGAGTTAGCGACTCGTCGTGTATACGTTACGATTTCACACGGTGGCGGCCGACGGCGAAACGGCAGACGCACCGACCCGCCGATTACTCGAGCCGTTCGGCTGCCTCCCGCTCGACGAGGGGTGCCGCGTTTTGCTCCGGGAGCGTGACGACGTCGTCGCTCGTCAGGGTATACTCCCGATCGTCGACGCCGAGAATGGAACCGATATCGCTGGTGATTCGGACGGTCGTGCGATCGATCCCGGCGGCCGCGTCCCGACCCTCGTCGGTCGCCGGCGCAGCATCGGCGTCCGCGGCCGGCGAGTCGACGGGACGGTCGGCACCGGAATCGGACACCGCACTCAGTGGCTGGTCCGCCGGGCCGGTGCCATCGGTTCGATCCGCTCCCGTCCCATCAGTCGCTCCGACCGACGGCTCGGCCCCGCCCATGACGTCTGCGGCGGAGACGCCGCTCGAGTCGTCCGCGGCCGCGTCTGCCGCAGAGTCGACGGCCGGCGACGGTGCGTCGGGCGGTGCTGGCGGCGCGTCGTCCGCGGTCGCGTCGCCGGCTGGCTGAGTCTCGGTTCGCGCCTCGAGACCGCCGGCGTCGGCGGTCGGCGGTACATCGGACGTGGGCGGCGAGCCAGCGCCCGCGTCCGTCTCGGTGACTGACTCCTCGACGCCCTCGAGAACGTCGAGGACGCGGCTCTTGTTCGATCCGATCCGTTCGACGAGATCGTCGAACAGATCGCCCTCCTCGGCGGTCAGGCCCTCGTCGTCGGCCGGCATTCCGGCCGCCGCGAGACTGGCCTGTTTGACGAGTTTTCCCATCCGACGCTCGTAGATCGCTTCGACGACGTCTTTGGCGGTCTCGATCTCGTCGGTCAGGCGGCTGACGTCGGGCGACGAAAAGGGGTCGTCCGCCTGCTCGGCGACGCGGTCGCGTTCGTCCTCGAGATCGGCGATGTACTCGCCGACCTCCTGATAGAAGGCGGGGCGCAGGTTCTGGAGGCTGTCCTTCTGGCGCTCCTTGCTCTGGACCGAACGCAGTTCGTCTAAATTCATTCTTTCTCCTTCTCGGCGCGGCCGCGTGCCATCAGGAACACGGCGACGTATTCGGGTAGTGACTGGTCACCCTCCGCGACCGTAAAGCTATCTCCTCCGAGTTCGACCACGCCACCGTCACTGACATCGACGGTGATCTCGTGGCCCTCGAACGTCTCCGGGACGGCGTCGACCAGCGGATCGAAGTCGGCGATCTCGTCGCGCTCGAGTCGCACCGTTTGCAGTCCGCTTCCGCCGTGGAGGCTCCCGGGGAGGCGGATGAGTCGGTTCGTGTCGGTCGTGACCGGTTCGTCGATCGGCGCGTTGTCCCGCTCGACGGCCAGACTCGTGAACCGTTCGGCCAACTGCGCGACGGCGGTGTGGACGGTGACGTTACCCGCCTCGAGTTGTTCGCGATTGTTGCGGGCCGCGTTCAGCGTGGCCTCGGCCTTCCCCTCGCCGATGCCGTCGAACGACTGGAGTCGCTCGAGGGCGGCGTCTTCCTCGAGGTCGAGCAACTCGTCGACGAACGCCATGAAGTGATCGTGGGTCCGAGCGCCCCAACCACCTTCGGTCCGCAGCGTACGCCGCTCCGTCGGGGTCTTCCGCCCCAACCCGGCTACCGTCTCGGTTTCGATCAAGTCGTCGAACTCGAGGCCGATGCCGCGGACGTAGTCGACGATCTCACGGCGGTGCTCGCGCTCTAAGTGCAGGACGTTCTCGTCGCGGACGTGGACGTGATACCCGCGACCGCCCGAGAAGACGATCTCGAGGTCCTCGAAGGCGAAGTCGTTCTCGAGGAACTCGAGCAGGCGGCGCAGGGCGTCCTGACACTTCGCGAGCATCTCGCCATAGCTGTCTTCACCCAGCGTCACGCTGGGCAGGTGGTCGGCGTCGAGATCGAAGACGAGATCGGCGGACTGCCACTCTTTCTCGTGCATCGAACTCGCGCCGGGATCGCGAAAGCGTCCCGCGGAGAAGTAGACGTGTTGCGGGCGCTTTCGGACGAGGAATTCGGAGAGGTCGCCCAACTCGAGCAGCGAACGGTGGCGGACCATCGTCGTGTCCGGTCCCTCGGTCCAGGGGATGTACCCCCACTCGCGTTCGTTGGCCGCGGGCGGCGGCGTGATCTCCGTCCGTCGATAGTGGTCGCGGAATCGCCCCCGCAGATAGGCCCTCGTTCGCTCCTCCATACGACTCGAGTGGTCGTGGATGGGCGCGTATAATCTTGCCGAATGTTCGACCTCGTGGGGGGACGACACAGGGGTTCCGACCGAGAGCGGTGCGTGTCCCGTGTTGCTTCGCGCCGCGCTCGCTTAGCAGTTGTCGAGGGTGTCATAGAACGAGTAGCACACCAAAGAGCAGGGTGAACGCTGTGGTGGATGAGCCCAGCGACCCTGCAAGAGCATTCTTCGGTAGAGACGTTCTTCAATGTCGTGGAGACAGAGACGCTAGCGTTGCTTGAGCACCTTTCATTCGAGTTTCTCGAAGAGTTCGACGTGTTCGCCCCGGCGGAGACGGGGCGAACACGAGATCACGAGCCACCAGAGCTGATGCGTAGCTTCCTCCATTGCTACTACAAAGACAGCTACGGCATCTGCCCCGTTGAACGAGAGCTTCAGAATACAGTTGCCTGGCTCAGTTGTGGCTTCGATCGACCGCCGTCGAGAGACGCGGTCGATCGCTTTCTCACCGATCTCGAACACGTCGTTGACGAAATCTTTGACCACCTCGTCGAGCAGGCCGCCCGCCTCGGCTTGCTCGACTTGACCTACTGCATCGATTCGACTGACGTGAGAACGATGCCAGCCGATCAGGATGCGTCGAAATGCTACGATCCAACCGCCGAAGAATACTACTACGGCTACGGCTGTACGATCGTCTCGGCCGGACAAAAGATTGAACAGCCGATCTGGATGGTCGGTGATAATGGCTACGACACGCTTGACTGGCACGACCACCTGCTGACTGCAGGGGTCGTGCCAGTCGCTCCGTACAACGCACGAAACACTGACGACCCGAAAGACATCGAGTACAGGGTCGAAGACCGCGTCACCGAGCACAGCAAGGATGTTCAGCTGAAGCAGTCGACGTTAGACGAGACGTACAACCGCCGTACAGGAGTCGAACGAACCAACAATGCAGTCAAGGACTGCGGCCTCGGGCACGTTCGAGCCCGAGGCCGCGTCCATGCACGAGCGCGGGTGTTTCTTGCTCTTGTCTCCGTCTCGTTGTTTCGATCACCAATTATGAACGAGGAGACAATCCAAGGAGCGTTGGCCGCATCTGGATCTGGAACGCTTGCAGCTATCTTTGGAAGTAACACTGTTGAGATAGTCGTTGGAGCAGTAGCTAGCCAATTGGTCGACAATTCACTCTCACTTGCATACTACGATTATGACCTTAACTATAAAATTGGATCAGAGAAGATGGTTTCGGCAGGCTACGGTATTGGTCCTTGGAAACCAGGTAAAAGTGGACTTATTGAGGTGGCGACAAAGCGTGGGCATAGCAGCAGATGTGACTGGTCATAGCAGATGTGATATGTAGTAGACATGAAAATATATTGATCTAGAAGCAGTTCAAAACATTAAACGTCCAGTAAACTAAATAAGATAGACACTATGGGATCAGACAGAAGAAAATTTTGGTCAAGGAGAACATTACCTCATATTGTGGGGGTAACAATTGCCGTGCAAGTATCTGAGACCGTAAATCGATTAATAGGTGTGTCAAATATTATGTTTTATATTATAACAACAGCAATATTTGCATATATTTTCATTGAAATTCTAGAATTGATACTAGCAACGGAAAATACTACATGGTTCAATTAGCTGCGATGATATCGGCATGAATTTCTCAGGTTATTGGGCTTTACATGGTGACGCTGTCTCTCGCCCGTTATTTTCTGCTCGTTAGCCTCTGAAGTGCAATTCGTCCCGTTCGCCGCTGCCTCCACCACTTCTATTCAACCGCGCTGCCCGAGGACGCACGGGCGGCCGTCGACTCGATGGCGCGGGACCTCGCACCCGACATCGCAGCGCTCGTCGCGGACCTCGAGACGAACCACGGCGACACGTTAGAGCGGATCGCCGACGGGATGGCTCCCTGTGAACACTGTCGAAGCCAGAAGTACGAGACGTACCTGCTGTTGACGATCCTTCGGCGGGCGTTCGTGGCGGGGACCCTTCGAGACGATCCCGGACAGTAGTTCCGACCGTCCGATCCGTCTCGGCAATCAGTAGCGTCCCGTTTCAGCGCCGTATCAGATCGGAAATCCGGTCAGCGATACCGACGTCGGCCCCGAGTTTCAGGTAGTAGGCGTCGCCGCCGTCCTCGTAGTAGTCGTCGATCCGGCGCTTGATCTCGAAGCCGAGGTGTTCGTAGAACTGGAGCGCGTTCTCGTTACTCGTCCGAGCGTGGCACGTGATCGTGTCGTGATCGCCCGCGACGTGGGCGACGAGTCGTTTGCCGATCCCTTCGCCGCGGACGTCCGGACTCACCGCCAGAAAGAGAATGTAGCCGTCGCGTCGAACGGCAGCGAACCCGATGAGCGCACCGTCTTGGACGTAACAGTGGACCTTCGACCGTCGATACGCGTCCGTAAAGAAGTCGTACCGTTGTTTGAGCACATCCTCCTGACGGTTGATCTCCTCCTTTAGCTGCCAGGCGTCGTCGACGAAATCGTCGCTCCCCGGCGCGACGACGCGACTGTCGATATTGACGCTCACTACGACAGTCTACCAGCGTCGTCAATATAATTCCACCGGCAGTCGACGTGCGGACCGTCGGAGCGGCCGACGCGTCCGGGGGGCCATCGATTCGACCTGACAACCGTCCGGCGACAATGCGCTCGAACCGACGGGCATAGAACCCCAGCCGAACAAACCGGCCCCAATGGGGTACGAACTGCGCGACCACACGGCCGACGTCGCCGTGGCGGCGACCGGTGACTCGCTCGCGAACGTCTTCGCAGCGGTGGCAAACGGCCTCGCAGCCGCCTCGTGCGACGAGATCGCCGATGCCGGGGACCGCTTTTCGCTCGCCGTGACGGCCGAAAACCGCGAGGCGCTGCTGTTCGACTACCTCGACGAACTGATCTATCTGCGAGACGTTCGGGCGGCACTCCCGGTCGACCACCGCGTCGACTCGATCGAGACGCCGTCGGCCGCGAGCGGCGGCGCGGACGAGTGGCAGCTCGCGGCCAGCGCCCGCGGCGTTCCGCTCTCCGAAATCGACGCTCGTGAGGTGAAGGCGGTGACGTACTCGGAGATGCGCCTCGAGCGCGTCGGTACGGACGGTGACGACGGGGGCTGGGAGGCGTACGTCGTCTTCGACGTTTGACCGGCTGTGGCCGCGGGCGGTCGGCGCACGTGTGATCAATCAGGTGGTCGTATTTTCCTCTCCCGGACCGTACCGCACGGTGATGGGGGACGGATGCCGACGCGTTCGAAAACGGCGACTCGTCGGGGCAGTGGTGGCTCTCCTCGCGGCTTCGGGTGTGGTAATGGGGACGGCCCGGGCTCACGAGGAGTACGTCGTCGACGAGGAGCGCGACATCGCCGTCGGCGAGTTCCTCGCCGAGTCGTTGCGCGATCCGTTCGTCGTCGGCCCGCTCTTGGCGGGTGCGTTCGCCGTCACCGTCGCGATCGCGATCTACCTCTTCGTTCGCCCGCTGCAGCGGGATCTCGCCGCGTTCCGGGCCGCCATGCGGGAGTACACCCTGTTCGTTCCCTGGCTGCTCCGGATCTCCTTCGGTATCCCGCTGATCGGTGCCGGGTTCGGCGGCTACTTCATCAGTCCCGCGCTCCATGTCGAACTGCGGCTTCTCCAGGTCGCGCTCGGCTTTCTCCTTCTGTTCGGCCTGGCGACGCGCGTCGTCGCGCTGGTCACGCTCGCTGCCTACCTCGTCGGTCTCACGCTCCGGCCGATCCTGCTGTTGCAACTCGAGTACGTCGGCGGCATGCTCGCCATCGTCCTGATCGGAAGCGGGCAACCGAGCGCGGATCACGTTCTCCAGCGGGTCGCCGGCACCTCGGGGACCGTCTACGGCCGGCTCGATCCGGTATCCGACCGCGCTCGCACGTTTCAGGAGCGGGTTCGTGGGTACCGCCCCTTCGTGCCGACGATCGTTCGTATCGGCCTCGGCTGTACGTTCGTCTCCCTCGGGCTGGGCCAGAAGCTGCTGCGACCCGGCATCGCGCTTGCGGTCGTCGGCCGGTACGATCTGACCGCGGTCGTCCCCGCCAGTCCCGCGCTGTGGGTCCTCGGCGCGGGGGTGGCCGAGGTGGGGCTCGGTCTCGCGCTCCTGGTCGGGTTTGGCACGCGGGCGAGCGCAGCGACGGCGATCGGCGTGTTCGCGCTCACGCTCTTCGCGCTGCCCGACGATCCCGTCCTCGCCCACGTCGGCCTCTTCGGCCTGGCGTCGGTGTTGCTCATCACCGGCAGCGGCCCGTACGCCGTCGATCGATGGCTCGAGGCCCGCGTGACCGACGAACGCGCCGACGGGGTACTGGAGCCCGCGTAAACGGGGTGCGCCCGCGATTCGACAGTGCTAGTGACTGTCGAAGGCGTTGAAGAGACGAACACCTTTCATCGCTGCGGGCCGACTTCCATGTATGACCACCTTCGACGCCGACGGCATCACGCTCGAGCGGGTGCGCGAGTACGTCTGGGAGATCCCCCAGGACGGGGACATGCGTGTTCCCGCACGGGTACTGGCGAGCGAAGCGCTGCTCGAGGAGATCAAGGAGGACAAGACCCTCGAACAGATCAAAAATACGACTCACCTGCCGGGAATCACGAACTACGCGATTTGCATGCCCGACGGACATCAGGGCTACGGCTTCCCGGTCGGCGGGGTCGGCGCACTCGACGCCGAAAACGGCTGTATTTCGCCGGGCGCAGTCGGTTACGACATCAATTGTGGCGTCCGAATGATGCGGACGAACCTGACCTACGACGAGGTGCGGGGCCACGAGGAGGAACTCGTCGACTCGCTGTTCGCCAACGTTCCGTCGGGGCTCGGCGGCGGCGGCATCGTCGAGGCCGGCGTCGACACCGTCGACGAAATCCTCGCCCGCGGCGTCGACTGGGCGCTCGAGAACGGCCACGCCGTCGAGGACGACCTGCTACACTGTGAGGACGAAGGGATGCGCGAGGGCGCAGAGCCCGAGAAAGTGAGCCAGAAAGCCAAAGACCGCGGAAAGAACCAGATCGGCTCGCTGGGATCGGGCAACCACTTCCTCGAGGTCCAGCGCGTGACCGATGTCTTCGATGCGGACGTAGGCGAGGCCTACGGGCTCGAGGAAGACCGGATCGTCGTGTTGATCCACTGTGGCTCCCGCGGTCTGGGGCATCAAACCTGCAACGACTACCTGCGGAAGATCGAACAGCAGCACCAGGGACTGCTGGACCAGTTGCCCGACAAGGAACTCGCGGCCGCGCCTGCGGGTTCACAGCTGGCTGAGGACTACTACGGCGCGATGAACGCGGCGATCAACTTCGCGTGGGTCAACCGGCAGCTGATCATGCACCGCACGCGGCAGGTCTTCGAGCGCGTGTTCGATCGCTCGTGGGAGGAGATGGAGATGGAACTGCTGTACGACGTGGCCCACAACATCGCGAAGAAGGAGACCCACACGGTCGGGGCGGACGGGGAAGAGCGCGAACTCTACGTCCACCGCAAGGGGGCGACGCGGGCGTTCCCCGCCGGCCATCCCGAAGTCCCGTCGGCCTACCGTGATGTCGGCCAACCGGTGATCATCCCCGGCAGCATGGGCGCTGGCAGCTACGTCCTCCGAGGCGGCGAGAATTCGATGGACCTGACGTTCGGCTCCACCGCCCACGGTGCCGGCCGGCTGATGAGCCGTACGCAGGCCAAAGACGAGTTCTGGGGCGGCGACGTCCAACAGGACCTCGCGGACCAGCAGGAGATCCACGTCAAGGCCCAGTCCGGAGCCACGATCGCCGAGGAAGCGCCGGGCGTCTACAAGGACGTCGACGAGGTCGTCCGCGTCTCCGACGAACTCGGGATCGGCGACAGGGTCGCGCGGACGTTCCCCGTGTGTAACATCAAGGGCTAGTTGGGAACGATCCGCTATTTTCCCATCGCACTCCTATCGACCCGCTCGAGGCCCTTCGCGAAGAAGCACGAAAGAGCGAGAAGACGGCCGACGAACTCGAAGAGCGAAACCGATCGTCGGGCTTGCGTTCACTTCAGCCGGTACGGACTGTCCTCGTCCTCATCGTCGCCCTCGTTCTCGTAGGGTTTCCGCGCGGTGATCGTCACCGTTGCCTCGGGGTCATCCTCGTCGGCCCACGGGCTATCGTAGGCCGAGATCTCGAGGTCGGTCACGTCCCATCCCTCCGCCTCGACGAGTTCGACCAGCCGTCGCTGGTCCGCGAGCATGTCCTCGTCCATGGCCCGCGGTTCGAGCGCGAGCGTGGTAGCTCTTCCGCCGATCAGTGCACGAACCGATGCCACGATCGATCCGCCGTTCGACACTGGCGGCACGGCGACCGGCGTCGGCACTCATCATAGCGGGTTGACAGGGTCTGCAAACCGAAATCGGTTACGCGGCGTCGGAATTCCCGGCGTGTTTAAGCGGATCCGTCTGCAACTCGGACGCATGCTCACCGACGAGTTCGGACGGGAGGTCACCGGGGTGCGCGTCTCCCTCACCGATCGGTGTAATTTCGACTGCGTCTACTGTCACAACGAGGGGCTGGGGGACACTCGCGGACCGATGGACCCACAGGACGACGAGATGTCGACCGACGACGTCGTCCGGTTTCTCGAGGTCGCCGCCGAGTTCGGCGTCGACGCGGTCAAGTTCACCGGCGGGGAACCCATGCTCCGGCAGGATTTAGCGGAGATCATCGAGCGCACCCCGGATCGGATGGAAGTCTCGCTGACCACGAACGGGACGTTCCTCCCCGGCCGCGCCGAGGAGCTCGTCGACGCCGGCCTCGAGCGGGTCAACGTCTCCCAGGACGCGCTCGACCCGGCGGACTTCGCCGCCGTGACGAAAAGCGGGGCCTACGAGAAAGTGCTCGAGGGCGTCGAAGCGGCGCTGGACGCGGGACTCGACCCGGTCAAACTCAACATGGTCGTCTTCGAGCACACGGCAGGGTACGTACCGGAGATGGTCGATCACGTCGCGGACAACGACGGACTCCAGTTGCAGTTGATCGAGTACATGCCCGAACTGACGGGCAAGCCCGAGTGGAACATCGACATCCAGCGCGTCCACGACTGGCTGGCCGAGCGGGCCACCGAGATCGAACATCGCGAGATGCACGACCGGAAACGGTACTGGGTCGGCGGGAGCGCAGCCGACGACGGCGAGGCGAGCGACGCCTCGTCGAACTCGTCCGGAATGGTCGAAATCGTCGATCCCGTCGAGAACCCCACCTTCTGTGCGAACTGTCACCGCGTTCGGGTCACCCACGAGGGTTACCTCAAGGGCTGTCTCAACCGTAACGACGACCTCAAGTCGATGGGTGAGATGACGAAACCGGAGATCCGCGAGGCGTTCCGCGAGACCGTCGCCGATCGAGTCCCCTACTACGGGGAGTACATGGTCCAAAACGACGACGGCCAGTGGGAGATCAACGAGAAGTACATCGAAGAGTACGCCGGCGCGTAGCACCGCCGCGGCCGCAGCCGTCGTCCAGTCGTTCGTCGACGCGAGCGGAGTGACGCGGGTGAGAGGGGCACACGAGCCGTCGCGCCCTTTCGTTGCCCTTAAGTAGTAGACGGGGGTACGTTCGGGTGCAATACGTGCAGGGGAGCGATCCCCGAGTCCGGGAGGGCGATGATAGACGAACGGTGTTGTGGTAGCCAAGCGGCCCAAGGCGCATGGTTGCTAACCATGTGGCGTCAAGCCTCCGGGGTTCGAATCCCCGCCACAACGTCGGACACTTCGCTGGCGTTTTCCCGCCAGTCATTTGCAACGCAGGCAGACCAGACACAGATACACGACACATGAGCGCCGAAGAACCTCAAGAACAAGAAGACGACGAAGATCTTCGATACTTCGTCCGCATCGGGCAAACCGACCTCGATGGGACGAAGTCCGTCGAGCGCTCGCTCTCGGAGATGAACGGGATCGGTCGCCGAACCGCCCGACTCATCGCCGAGGAAGCGGGTGTCGACCGAACGGCGACGTTCGGCCGGCTCGACGACGACGTCATCGATGGCGTCATCGAAGTCGTCGAGAACTACGCCGACGAAGTCCCGGACTGGCTCAACAACCGTCAGGACGACTTCTACAGCGGCGAAACGACCCACGAGATCGGCAACGATCTCCAGTTGACTCGACAGCACGACATCAACCGGATGAAGATGATCGACTCCTACAAGGGCACGCGCCACAAGCGCGGCCAGAAGGTTCGCGGTCAGCGAACCAAGTCCACCGGTCGTACGGAGGGCACCATCGGAGTCAATGTCGAAGAGATCCGCGAAGAACAGGCCGAAGAGGCCGCCGAAGAAGAGGGCGAGGGTGAATAATGCCACTCGGCACTGACACCAAGCAATACGAGACGCCGAACCACCCCTACCAGGGTGAACGCATTGCCTCCGAACACTCCCTCGTCGACCGCTACGGGCTCTCCAACAAGGAAGAGCTCTGGCGTGCCCAGTCCGAGCTTCGCTCCTACCGGCGCGAGGCCCGCGAACTGCTCGGCCAGGCCCAGGACGACGACACCGTCGTCCGCCGCTCCGAGGAGTTCCTCGGTCGGCTCAAACGTGTCGGCATCCTCGACGAAACCGACGAACTCGGCGACATCCTGTCGCTCGAGATCGAAGACATCCTCGAGCGCCGACTGCAGACGGTCGTCTACCGCAACGGGCTGGCAAACACGGCCCAGCAGGCTCGGCAGTTCATCACGCACGGCCACATCGTGGTCGACGGGCAGCGCCACCTCGTTCCCTCCTACGTCGTCGACATCGACGAGGAGGACCTGGTGGCCTTCGACGAGAACAGCCCGCTCGCGGACGACCTCCACCCCGAACGCGCGGAGGGTCAGTAACATGAGTCAGGACGACGAAAAATGGGGCATTGCCCACGTACACGCATCGTTCAACAACACCGTCATGACCGTGACCGACCTCACGGGCGCGGAGACGATCGCCAAGTCCTCCGGTGGGACGGCGGTCAAGCAGAACCGCGACGAGGCGTCGCCGTACGCGGCCATGCAGATGGCCGAGTCCGTCGCCGAAGAGGTCAAAGCGGCCGGCATCACGGGCCTGCACGTTCACGTGCGCGGCCCCGGTGGCAACCTTCAGAAGTCCCCCGGTCCGGGCGCACAGGCGACGATTCGTGCGCTCGCCCGCTCGGGCATCGAGATCGGGCGCATCGAGGACGTCACGCCGATCCCACACGACGGATCGCGCGCTCCCAAAGGGAAGGGCGGCTACTAGATCATGAGTACAGAGTACGACGTCGAGTTCGTCGAACGCGAGGATCGTGAGGCACGGTTCCTCGTTCGCGGCGTGACACCCGGGTTCGCCAACGGTATTCGTCGAGCGATGGTCGCCGACGTACCGACGATGGCGATCGATACCGTCCGGTTCGTCGAGAACTCGTCGGTCATGTTCGACGAGCAACTCGCCTTGCGACTCGGCCTCGTCCCACTGACGACGCCGCCGGTCGGCGAGTTCGGCGAGGACGAGACCGTCACGCTCTCGATCGACGTCGAAGGGCCGGCCACCGCGTACTCCGGCGACCTCGTTTCCAGCGACGATCTCGTCCAACCCGCCGACGAGAACGTCCCGATCATCGAACTCAAGGACGGCCAGCGTCTCGAGGCCGAGGCCGACGCCGTCATCGACCGCGGGAAAGACCACGCCAAACATCAGGGCGGGGTCGCGGTCGGCTACCGACACCTCCAGCGCGTGGAGGTTGAGGGTGACCTGCCGGAGTTCGAGGACGAGGAGCGTCGGATCATCCGCGGCGTCATCGAAGACGACGGCGAACTCGTGTCCACGAGCGAGTTCGATCACGACCTCTCGAACCGGTATCCGGGCAAGGAGGTCCGGATCGAGGACGTGCCGAACGCCTTCGTCTTCCACGTCGAAACCGACGGCTCGTTCCCCATTGAGGAACTCGTCACGCGGGCCGCGGACACGATCGCGGAACGCGCGACCGAACTCGAAGACGCAGTACAGCTGTAGATATGAACCGACGCCCCAAACCCACGCAGGACGCGCCGCTCGCCGACGCCGTGAACGACGAGACCGGCGATCGCGCGTCCGACGGAATCGAAAGGGGTTTGAAGGGGCGACGGGTAGACGGAAGTGCGAGCAGGGATAGCCAAGTCAGGCCAACGGCGCAGCGTTCAGGGCGCTGTCTCGTAGGAGTCCGCAGGTTCAAATCCTGCTCCCTGCATCACTTCTCTACGACCGAACGACAGTCAGGAAGCGGTCGGGCAGTATCCGACCGGTTCACGACACGGCCCGTTCGGCAGTACAACAATTTCGATTCCACAGTCGACGGCGCGGTTCCTCGCGTCGCCGATCAGTTAGCAGTTGGAGGATACCAATGAGTAGCAAGACTAATCCGAGGCTCAACGATCTTATCGCCGAGCTGAAGTCGACGTCCCGCGAAGCGGACGCCGACGTCTGGCGAGACGTTGCGGATCGACTCGAGAAGCCCCGGCGCACCCACGCTGAGGTAAACCTGGGCCGCATCGAGCGATACGCACGCGAAGAAGAGACTGTCGTCGTTCCCGGCAAAGTGCTGGGCTCCGGCGCACTACAGAAGAACGTTACCGTCGCCGCCGTCAACTTCTCTTCGTCCGCGGAGACGAAGATCGATCAGGTCGGCGAACCGGTACCGCTCGAGCAAGCGCTCGAAGAGAACCCCGAAGGGGCAAACGTCCGGGTGATCCGATGAGTCTCGCAGAGTTCGACGCAGATCTCGTCGTCGATGCCGGTGACTGTATCCTCGGTCGCGTCGCAAGCGAGGTCGCCCAGCGCGCGCTGGACGGCGACCGCGTCGCGATCGTCAACGCAGAGGACGCAGTCATCACCGGCGACAAAGAAGACATCTTCGAGACGTACCGCACGCGGCTGGAACTGGGTTCGGACCGCGGACCGTACTACCCCAAGCGACCGGACACGATCTTCAAGCGCTCCGTTCGCGGGATGCTGCCGTACAAGAAACCCCGTGGCCGCGAGGCACTCGACAACGTCCGCGTCTACGTCGGCAACCCCTACGAGGGCGACGACGACCACGAGTCGGACGTACTCGAGGGAACGTCGCTGGATCGCCTGTCGAACATCCGCTTCGTCCACCTACACGAAGTGTCCGAACAGTTAGGTGCTAACGTCACATGGTAACCAATACGAGTGGCAAGAAAAAGACAGCCGTCGCTCGCGCCACGGTGCGCGAAGGCGAGGGTCGCGTTCGAATCAATTCCCAACCCGTCGAGTTGGTCGAACCGGAGATGTCCCGGCTCAAGATGCTTGAGCCGTTCCGCATCGTCGGCGATGACCTGCGCGGCGAGATGGACATCGATGTCCGTGTCGAGGGTGGCGGCATCAGCGGCCAGGCAGACGCCGTTCGGACCGCGATCGCACGCGGGATCGTCCAGCACTCGAACGACGCCGAACTCCGCGACGCGTTCATGGAGTTCGACCGCTCGCTGCTGGTCAACGACGTTCGCCAGTCCGAACCGAAGAAATGGGGTGGCCCGGGCGCTCGGGCACGCTACCAGAAGTCCTACCGCTGAGGTGATCCACGCATGATGGTACCGGTCCGGTGTTTCACCTGTGGTAACGTCGTCGCCGAACACTGGGAGGAGTTCGACGAGCGAGCGAACGAAGGCGACGAGGACCCCGAGGAGGTGCTCGACGAACTCGGCGTCGACCGCTACTGCTGTCGGCGCATGCTCGTCAGTCACAAGGACCTGGTCGACGTCGTCTCCCCGTACCAGTAACAATGCAACAACAACAGCACAACCGCTACGAGAAGGCACGCATCCTCGGCGCGCGAGCGCTGCAGGTATCCTACGGCGCGCCGGTGTTGATCGAGACGGAGCAGACCCAACCGATCCTCATCGCCGCCGAGGAGTACGACGCCGGCGTGCTGCCGTTTACCGTCAAGCGGGGGTACGACCGGAAATGACGCTCATCACCGACATCCGGCTCCGTCGAATCCTCGACTCGCGAGGGAATCCGACGGTCGAGGCCGATGTCGTGACCGAAAGCGGCGGCTTCGGTCGCGCCGCGGCACCCAGCGGTGCCAGCACCGGCGAGTACGAGGCCGTCGAGCGGCCGCCGAGCGAGGCTATCGCCGCGGCTCGGGAACACGCCGTTCCCCGACTCGTCGGCGAGGTCTACGCCGGCAATCAGCGCGACGTCGACGCCGCGCTCCACGCCGCCGACGGAACCGACGACTTCTCGGAGATCGGTGCCAACAGCGCGGTCGCGATCTCGATGGCCGCCGCGAAGGCCGGTGCCGACGTGCTTGGTGCCCCGCTGTTCCAGCACCTCGGCGGGACGTTCCGCGGCGACGGCTTCCCGATTCCCCTCGGCAACGTCGTCGGCGGCGGCGAACACGCCGCCGACGCGACCGACATTCAGGAGTTCCTGGCCGCACCCGTCGGCGCACCCAGCGTCGCTGACGCCGTCTTCGCAAACGCAGCCGTCCACGCCGCCGTCGCCGACCTGCTCGAGGAACGCGACGTTCCCTGTGGCAAGGGCGACGAGGGCGCGTGGGCACCGTCGATCGACGACGGCGAGGCCTTCGAAATCGTCGCCGAGGCGGTCTCGATGGTTCAGGACGAGGTCGGTTTCAACATCGGCTTCGGGCTGGACGTCGCCGGTGCCGAGTTGTACGATTCCGACTCGGAAACGTACGAGTACAGCGACCGGAGCCGCGACACCGAGGAACAGATCGCCTACATCGCGGATCTGGTCGAGGAGTACGACCTCGTCTACGTCGAGGACCCGCTCGACGAGGACGACTACGACGCCTTCGCCGACCTCACCGACGAGGTCGGTGACCAGACGCTGATCTGTGGCGACGACCTGTTCGTCACCAACACCGATCGGCTCATCGAGGGTATCGATCGCGGCGCGGCCAACAGCATCCTGATCAAGCCAAACCAGATCGGGACGCTGTCGGACGCCTTCGACGCGATCGAACTCGCGACGGAGAACGGCTACGACTCGGTCGTCTCCCACCGGTCGGGCGAGACCGAAGACGCGACGATCGCACACCTCGCCGTTGCGACCGACGCCCCCTTCATCAAGACGGGTGCCGTCGGCGGCGAGCGAACCGCAAAGCTCAACGAGCTTATTCGAATCGCAGACGACGCGACATGACAGAGAACGACGCAACCCAGGAAGAGCTCGACGCCGCCGAGGAGGCGATCGACGAGGAGCCAGCCGAAGGGGCTGGCCCCGCCGCCGACGCCGACGACGTCGAGCCAGTAGACGAACAGTCCGCCGACGCCGAGGGAGCACCCGCGGCCGACGCCGAACAAGCCGACGACGCCGACGAGGAGGACGCCGGTCCGACCCTCGACGACGACGTCATGCCCGACGAGGAGGCGGACCTCCTCATCCCCGTCGAGGACTACCTCGGTGCTGGTGTCCACATCGGGACCCAGCAGAAGACCTCGGACATGGACCGGTTTATCCACCGCGTCCGAACCGACGGGCTCTACGTGCTCGACATCTCGAAGACCGACGGCCGTATCCGCACGGCCGCGGACTTCCTCGCCAACTACGACCCCGAGCAGATCCTGGTCACCTCGAGCCGCCAGTACGGTCGGTTCCCGGCGGAGAAGTTCGCCGAGGCAGTCGGCGCTCGCGCCCGCACCGGTCGTTTCATCCCGGGCACGCTGACCAATCCCAAGTACGACGGCTACATCGAACCGGACGTCCTCGTCGTCACCGACCCGATCGGCGACGCCCAGGCCGTCAAGGAGGCCATCACGGTCGGGATTCCGGTCATCGCAATGTGTGACTCGAACAACCAAGTCAGTAACGTCGACCTGGTCGTCCCGACGAACAACAAGGGTCGCAAGGCCCTCTCGGTCGTCTACTGGCTGCTCGCCAACGAGGTTCTCGATCGACGCGGTGCCGAGCCGTCCTACTCGCTCGAGGACTTCGAGAGCGGCGTCTAATTCGGTCGCGGTCGACACTGTTCGTTTTCTCGTACCCCTGCACCGCGTAGCGACGCGACAACAACGGGTGATCACATCCGTACCCCAGTATAAGCGGCAGCGACGGAATCGCTAGCGACCCCTGCTCTCACACGGGAGTCGGGGCGCGACCCGCCGCGGTCGGGTCGGGACTCAGTTCACTCTCGCGTGAGCGAGCGGTCGTAACCGGTGGGAGCGGGTTGACGCGCGTTCGATCGAACCGCGAGCAGGTGAAGTGCGGGAGACCGGTGACACGGCGTCGTCACGGTGACGACGCTTCCTCGAGCAAGTCCCCGACCAGTTCGGCGGCGTCGACGGCCGTCGCACCGAAGACGTACGTCGCGGGTTCGATACCGAACGCCCCACGGTGGTAGGCGACGGCCGGTACCGCCCCCCGATCCGCGAACCGGCGTCGGAGGTGCGCGCCGCGGTCCTCGTAGTCGGCGTCGAACTCGAGGGGATCGATGTCCAGCGTCCGCGCGGCCGCGAGCAGGTCGTCGTCGGTGGCGATATTGATCGCGGCACGGCGGTCGGAGCCGACCGAATTCGAAGCGAGGACCGCCGTTGCGACGTGTTTCGACGCGCCGAACTCCGGATTCGCGGGGATTTCGATCCGCCCACCCATGGCGTAGATCCGGCCGGGAACCGCGGCGACATCGGTCTCGTCGCGGGGATCGGGGAGACACATCCCGACGTTCGTGCCGACGTTCGGGATGAAGTCGGCCATCCCGGGGGTCGAGGCGAGGGTTCGTGCAGCCGTCCGTACGTTCGCGAGGACGTCCCGTTCGGCGCGTACGTCGGAATCGAGGCCGCGAACGCACAGGTCGCAGCCGAGTCCGCGCAGTTCGGGCATCTCCTCCTCGTGGAGTTCGCAGATCGGACCCCGATCCTCGAGGGTGCGGACGAGCGAGAGGAGTTCGGCGAGGGCGTCGTAGCCATCCATCTCGCCGGCCGCCAGTCCGTTCGCGATGCGGTCGACGGTAGCGACGGTCTCTGGATCGTCGCGAAAGCGAGCGTCGCCGCCGCTGTCGCTGCCGACGTACTTGCTGACCGCGGCCTGGGTGACGCCGAGTTCGGTGGCGATCTCCCGTTGGGTTAGCCCGAGATCCGCGAGGCGTACGGCCAGCATTGCCCGGACGGTCGGTAGGAACCGATCGACGACGAGTTCGCTCGGCAAGACCAGCGACATACGACCGACGTTCGACTGCAGGGATATAAGTCCGCCTCCGATTCGACCGCGGTGGCCCGATGACCATCGGACGGCGACAAAGATAGCTATTAACCATCGTCGGACGAACGGCCGGGCATGACACTTTCGAGCGCTCCCGGCAAAGTGTATCTACTCGGGGAGCACGCGGTGGTCTACGGCGAGCCGACGGTCCTGTGTGCGATCGAACAGCGGGCGCGGGTCGGCGTACAGCGACGCGACGACGGGAAACTCCGAGTCAACGCCGAAGATCTCAGTCTGGACGGGTTCACGGTCGAGTACGACGGGTCGGCCGACGAGGGGCCGGACATCGATGTCTCGGAATCGCTGCTCGACGCCGCGATGGGGTACGTCGACGGCGCGATCGAGCAGGTCCGGGATGTCACCGGAAACGACGAGGTCGGGTTCGACGTGACCATCGAGAGCGACATCCCCCTGGGTGCGGGACTCGGGTCGTCGGCCGCGGTCGTCGTGGCGGCTATCGACGCCGCCACCCGCGAACTCGGCGTCACCCTCGAGACCGACGAACTCGCCGAGCGAGCCTATCGAACGGAGTACCAGGTCCAGAACGGGCAGGCCTCGCGTGCGGACACGTTCTGTTCGGCGACCGGCGGCGCGGTCCGCGTCGAGGGCGACGACTGTCGCTCGCTCGCGGCACCGGACCTGCCGATCGTGATCGGGTTCGACGGCGGTGCGGGCGATACTGGGCAACTAGTGGCGGGGGTCCGATCCCTGCGCGACGAGTACGAGTTCGCTGCCGACACGATCGCTGCGATCGGTGATGTCGTGCGTAACGGCGAGGCGGCGCTTGCCGACGGCGATCTCGAGGAACTCGGCCGGCTGATGAACTTCAATCACGGGCTGCTATCGGCGCTGGGCGTCTCCTCGCGCTCCCTGGACACGATGGTCTGGGCGGCCCGCGACGCGGGCGCGTACGGCGCGAAGCTCATTGGGGCCGGCGGGGGCGGCTGTATCGCCGCGTTGGACCCGACGCCGGAGACCGAGACGGCTCTCTCCTTTACCCCGGGCTGTGAAGACGCCTTCCGCGCGGAACTCGCCGACAGCGGGGTGAAACGGCTCGAATGATCGTGCTGAAACTCGGCGGCAGCGTCATCACGGAAAAGGATCGTGCGGAGACCCTCGACGGGGAAGCCCTCGAGCGCGCGGCCGACGCGATCGCGGCGGCACGAGCGGACGGCGGCGCGGACCTCGTCGTCGTCCACGGCGGCGGGAGCTTCGGCCATCACAACGCCAGCGAACACGGCGTCACCACGACCGAGGGGACCCGCGACGCGAACGCGGCGCTCGACATCCACGGTGCGATGACGACGTTGAACCGGTTCGTTTTGGGGCGACTGCTCGAGCGCGACGTGCAGGCGGTGCCGGTTCACCCCTTTTCGACGGCCCACCGCGACGGCGACGGAACCCTCGACCTGCCGACCGGACAGGTCGAAACGATGCTCGCGGAGGGGTTCGTCCCCGTCCTCCACGGCGACGTGATCGCCCACGCCGGCGCGGGCGCGACCGTCGTCAGCGGCGACGAACTCGTCGCGGCGCTCGCCCGCACCCTCGACGCCGATCGGGTCGGGCTCTGCTCGACGGTGCCCGGCGTACTGGACGACGAGGACGCGGTTATCGACCGGATCGACGACTTCGAGACGGTCGCCGACGTGCTCGGAGCCAGCGAGGCGACCGACGTAACCGGCGGAATGGCCGGCAAGGTGCGGACGCTGCTCGATCTCGAGGCCGCGGCGTCGGTCTTCGATCTCGCGTCACTCGCGTCGTTCCTCGACGGCGAGAACCCGGGGACGACGATCGACTGAGCGCGGGAGCGGAGCATCGGGCGAAGAAACGGCGAGGCGTTTTCAGCGGGTCCAGAAGCCGCCGGTGAACATGACGAGGACGGGAATGATCTCGAGGCGGCCGATCCACATCAGGAAGACCATCAGGAGTTTCGACGGGATCGGGAAATCGTTGTAATTGCCGAAGGGACCGAGGAACCCGAATCCGGGGCCGATGTTCCCGATGGTCGCGAGACTGGCACTGAAGGCCTCGAGTGCGGTGAACTCCTCGATGGCGGCGACGCGGCTGACATCCAGTGCGATAACCAGCGTCGCGAGGGCAAAGATAACCAGGTACATGAACGAGAACCCGAGAACGCCACGAATGGCGTCTTCGTCGACGATGTTTCCACCGAGTCGAATCGGCCGGACGACCTCGGGATGGGAGGCCGTAAACAGCTCCCGGCGCAACACTTTGAACACGATCAGCCATCGGACGACCTTGACACCACCACCGGTCGAGCCGGCACAGCCGCCGACGAGCATTGCAAAGAGGAGCACGATTTGGCCCGTCGAGCTCCAGTCGGCGAAATCGCTGGTCGCGTAGCCGGTCGAGGTCAACAGCGACACGATCTGGAAGGCGCTCTGTCGTAACGAGTTCTCGAACACACCCGCCGTCACGCCGCCGAGGTCCCCGAGTGGCGGTGCGGCACCAGTATAGAGGATGCCTGCGAGCAAGACGGTTAAACCGGCAATCGCGCCGATATAAGCCCGAAACTCGGAGTTGCGAACGAAGCGATGGCCATCGCCGCTGAAGACGTGCCAGAACAGAGCGAAGTTGGTCCCGGCGATGATCATGAACGGGATGGCAGTCCACTGGACGATCGCGGAGAATTTCGCGACGCTGTCGGCCTCCGGCGAAAACCCGCCCGTCGGAAGGGTGGTGAATCCATGAGCGATGGAATTGTAGAGCGTCATGTTGTCAGCCATCCCCGCCTGGTGGAGTCCGTAGAGAATGGCGATGTAGAGAACAGTGAACGCGAAGTAGACGAGCCAGAGGATACGTGCCGTCTCGGCGATTCGCGGCGTGAGTTTCTGTAACTGCGGCCCCGGCGCTTCCGACTCGACGAGTTGTGCACCGCTGACCGCCAGCTCGGGGAGGATCGCGACCATCAACACGATGATCCCCATCCCACCGAGCCACTGGGTGAGCTGTCGCCACATCATGATCGCGTGTGAGTGATCCTCAACTGAGATCTTGCCGAGGACCGTCGCCCCGGTCGTGGTGAACCCGGACATCGACTCGAACAGGGCGTTGACGGGATGGGCGAGCGTCGATTCCGTCCCCCAGCCCGCGATCACGTAGGGGACTGCACCGACCATCGCGACGGCTAACCACGATATGGCGACGAAGAGCATGGCCTCCCGGACCTGCAAGTCCGGGTCCGGGCACAGCTGCTCGAGGCCGTGACCGACGGCGACCGTGATCGCGATCGTCGCGAGGAACGGAAACACGGGTTCGGTATAGATGAGCGCCACGACGAGAGGGATCACGAGCGGGACGGAGAGGTACTTGAGTACGGTTCCGACGAGCGCGAAACTGGCGCGCCAGTCGGCGCGGATCCTCATAGAAACACCCCGCTGAAAGGGCTGCGTCTAGACACGGTATTAACGGCATTTGGTGTAAGTCGTATTAATCCATCGTAAGCGAGCCTCCATCGTCGGCGTCTCGGTCATAGGGCGACTGGAAACGTGTCACGGGTCCGGCCGAGGTCACGTCACACCCGTCGCTCCCCGGCCCCGAGACGAGGTTCTATATACGAACCGTGCGTAGCATGCGCTATGAGCGTTCGATTACCAAGCGTTCGCCACCCGCACTCGTTTTACGACGTCTTCGGCGTCGTTGCCGCCGCAGTGGCGATCATGGCCCTCGTCCTCGCCGTCCGGTACGGGTCGATCGTCCGGCTCGAGACGGCCGTCTTCATGACGGTCGTTTTCCTGTGGGCCGGCTGGGCGATCGAACGAATCCTCGGCGAGTCCAAAGAACGAGCGAGACGGCAACAGCAACGGAACCGACCCTGGAAGTGAGTCCGTCGCGATAGCGCGGATCGTCGTCCGTCACGGTCGCTCGAGGGCGGGCTCTCGCCGGTGACTGCTCGAGTCGGGACGGCGTGGTTGAGATCACTAAAACGATATATTTTCAACGATCACGCAGCAACACCGACGCAATGTATATCGTCATCGTCGGTGCGGGCGATATCGGAATGCCGCTCATCGATATCGCAACCCGGTCGGGAAACGAAGTCGTCGTCATCGAGAACGACCCCGAGCGGGCGGACCGAGTTGCCGGTGAATACGACTGTCTAGTACTCAACGACGATGCGACGGCTCACGATGCGCTGCTGGACGCCGGAATCGAGACCGCCGATGCGATGATCAGCACGACCGACCGTGACGCGACCAATATCATGGTCTGTCTGCTCGCCCAAGAACACGAGGTCCCCAACATCGTGTCGGTTGTCCACGACCCGGAACACATGAACGTGTTTCGCCAGATCGGCGTCAACACGATGGAAAACCCGCAGGAACTCATCGCCGAATACCTCTATCGAGCGGTCGCCCGCCCCGCGATCGTCGACTACATGCGAATCGGGGAGACGGCGGAGGTGTTCGAAATCGTGGTCACTGAAGGCGCACCGATCGACGGGAAATCGCTCACGGAGGCCGCCGAGGAAGGACTCCTCCCCGAGGACGTCCTCATCGTCGCGATCGAGCGCGAAGGGGAGGACCCCCCGATCACGCCGCGCGGGAACACGACGATCGAGGCCGACGATCTTCTCACCGTCTATTCGGCGTTCGGAGCGGAACCCAAGCTCACGGACGTGTTCGGCCACTCGGAAGACCGGGTTCAATGATGATCGGACGACGTGGAGCGCGGCTCCGAGGGTCGCCGTCGGGTATTCCGTCTCGAGTACGGGATCGGTCCGTCGAAATGTCCCTGGACGCGTCTCGGACGGAGGGTGACGAATGAACGAGGCGACGAAAACGATCGGGCGGGACCTGGGGCGCATGTTTCAGGCGCTGGCCGGGCTCCTGTTCGTCTCCGTCCTCATCCCGCTTATCTGGGGGGAGTACTACGCGATTCCGGCCCTGGTCGTCTCCGGAGTGCTCCCGTTTGCGATCGGTCGTCTCCTGACCTCGCGGTTTCGGGAGGCGGCCAAACCCGGCAAACTCCACGGGATGATCATCGCCGCGCTGGGATGGTTCTGCGTCGCGATTTTCGGCTCGCTGCCGTTCTTTCTCATCGCGTGGACGGTCGAACTCGCGCCGCCGATCCTCGGCGATCCGTCGCAGACGTCGACGCTCGCAGCGTTTACACAGCCGATCAACGCGCTGTTCGAGAGCATGAGCGGCTTTACCGGCACCGGGCTGACGATGACGGACAACGAGGAAGTCCTGCCGCGGACCCTCCAGTGGTGGCGCTCGTTCATCGAGTGGACCGGCGGCGTGGGCGTGATCGTCCTCACGACGGCGATTCTGGCACGCCCCGGGAGTGGCTCGCTGACCCTCTACAAGAGCGAGGCCCGCTCGGAGCGCATCCATCCGAGTATCGTCTCGACGGTCCAGACCATCTGGTGGATCTTCATCCTCTTTACGTTCGTCTCGATCCTCCTCCTCTGGATCGTCGGCATGCCGCTCTGGGGGGCGATCAATCACGCCATGACGGGGCTCTCGACCGGCGGGTTCTCGATTACGGATAACTCGATCGCGACCTACGACAGCGCCGCCATCGACTTCGCGCTCCTCCCGATCATGCTGTTGGGTAGCATCGCGTTCCCGGTCCACTATCTCATCCTACAGGGCGACCTGCGGAACCTCTATGCGGACTTGCAGACTCGGTGGGTGTTCATCTACATGAGCCTCGGAACGTTCGTGCTGACCACGCTCGTCTACGTCGGCGACACGTACGACTCGCTGTTTACCGCGTTCCGATACGGTTCGTTCCAGTTCGTCTCGGCGGCGACCTGTGCCGGCTTCCAGACCGCTGTCGACACGACCAACGTCGCGCTGGGACGGTGGTCGGCCCAGGCCCAACTCACCGTTACCTTCGGCATGGTCATCGGTGGCGCGGCCGGGTCGACGGTCGGCGGAATTAAACTGATTCGGGCGCTTACGCTCTTGAAAGGCGTTCGGCATCGCATCTCGGACGTCTTCTACCCCGAGACGGCCGTCCGGCGGCTGAACATCAACGGTCGCCGTCTCAACGAACGGGAGATCCGTCAGGAGTTCGAGGAAGCGGCGATCATCACGATGCTGTGGGGGGCCTTCCTCGCGATCGGGATCTTCGTCCTCCTCATGATCCTCCCGCAGGGCGAATACACGCTCGAGAACGTCATCTTCGAGGTCGCGAGCGCACAGGGCAACGTCGGCCTCTCCGCAGGGATCACCGGCCCCGAGTCGCTGCCGACGCTGGGCAAACTCATGTTCCTGTTCAACATGTGGATCGGCCGCCTCGAGATCATTCCGGTGTTGGTTACGTTACGTGCGGTCTTCCGCCGCGGAGGGATCTATCAATGAAGCTGAGCGAACTCCCGATCGTCGAAGAAGTGTTCGAATCGGGTGCCAACGACCGGGTCTTCGATTCGCTCTTGCTCATCGGGCCGGTTCTCATCGCGGGTATCGCCATCGTCGGCCGGTCAACCGTCACGACCGGTATCGCGATCGCGTACGTCCTGTTTTTCGTCGCGTACGTCGGCTATCGCGGCATCAGTAACTGACGGGGCGGTTCCACTCGGCCCAACGCGACAGCAGCGACCGGCCGTCTCGGCCTAAATGAGGTCGACGACATCGTCGAGGACGGCCGCATCGACGAAGACGATCACGTGGTCCTCGGGCTGGACGACCGTCGAGCCACGGGGCGTGATGTGGTCGCCCGCTCGCGAGATCGCACCGATGACGACGCCCGGCGGCAAGTCGTCGGTCGCGTCGGCGATTTCCCGCCCGACGAGGACGCTCTCGGGACCGACTTCGATTTCGATGACCTCCGCGCGGTCGTGCTCGAGCATCGCCACTTTCTCGGTGTGGTCGGTCCGGGTAAAGCGGATGATCTCCTCGGCGGTCTCCTCGCGAGGGTTGACGGCGACATCGACGCCGACGGTCTCGAAGAGGTCGGCGTACTCGGGCGTTTCGATGATCGCAACGGTGCGGTCGACGCCGATCCGGTCGGCAAGCAGGGAAACGAGCAGGTTCTTCTCGTCGCTGTCGAGGGCGGCGATCACGACATCGGCCTCGCCGACGTGTTCGCGGGCGAGGAACTCGGCGTTGGTCGCGTCGCTCTCCATGACCATCGTGTTCGGCAGCGCTTCGGCAACCTCGCGGGCCCGGTCGGGGTCCCGCTCGATCAAACGCGGGCGGAAGCCGTGATCCTCGAACTCGCGGGCGGTCTGGAACCCGATCTCGCTGGCACCGACGATGACGACCTCTTCGGCCTCCTCGGGCATCGTCGCGACCTCGTCGGCGAAGTCGTTGATCGAGTCCGGGCTCCCGATGACGACGACCCGATCGCCACCCCGGATGACAGTGTCGCCCCGGGTGACGACCATTTCGTCGTCCCGGAAGATCGCGGCGAAGGTGAGCGAATCGTAACAGTCAGCCTCACTGACGGTTCGGTCCGCGAGCGGGCTGGCCGCCGGAATATCGAACTCGGCCATGCGGATGAGCCCGCTCGCGAACGTATCGACGTCGTGTGCGCTCGGCAGTCCGGAGATCCGGAAGATCGTTCGCGCGGTCAGCAGATCGGTACAGACCATGAAGTCGACGCCGAACGCCCCCTGTGATTCCTGCCACGTCTCGAGCAGCGTCCGTCGGCGGACCCGTGCGACGGTGAACGCGTTTGTGGCGGCCTTTGCCGCGCCACAGACGACCGCGTTGGTCTCGTCGTTGTCCGTACAGGCGATCACCAGGTCCGCCTGCTCGAGGGCGGCTTCCCGCAGGGTGTCGAGATCGGTTCCGTCGCCGTGAATCGTAAGCACATCGAGCGAGTAGGTGAGTTCCTCGACTACGTCGGCGTCGCGGTCGACCACGACCACGTCGTGGGCTCCCTCGAGGTTCGCGGCGATCGAACGGCCGACCTCGCCAGCACCGACGATAATTACGTACACGACGGTCCCTCCGAAAGCATCGTTATTGACACCCGTTTCGGGGCAACCGGCAAATGAATTGCGGTGTCAGAGAGCGGTCGCCGATCGGCGTCCAAACGGCCGGAAACCGCCGAGACGGCCGGTGTCTCGGCCGACGATCCAACCCACTGCGTTTTTAACACCCGGGCGTGTACAGGGCACTAGCGAAACCCGCGGGCAAGTGCGTTCGGGGCTTGCGATGTCGCAAGCTATCGAAGACGGGACCGCCGTCGTACCGAACGCATAGCGGGATGGCCGACGCGCTGCAAGACGCCGGGGCCGTACGACTAGGCGTCCGCGGACCGTTTCGATGAGAGTCCACGCAGCGGCTTTCAGTGCTACGAATCATGGAAATCGAAATCGCAACCATTGGCGGCTACGAAGAAGTCGGACGGCAGATGACTGCCGTTCGTGCCGGCGACGACGTCGTCATCTTCGACATGGGTCTGAACCTCTCGCAGGTCCTGATCCACGACAACGTCGAAACCGAGCGGATGCACAGCCTCGACCTGATCGATATGGGAGCCATCCCGGACGACCGGGTCATGAGCGACCTCGAGGGCGACGTCAAGGCCATCGTGCCGACCCACGGTCACCTGGACCACATCGGTGCCATCTCGAAGTTGGCGCACCGCTACGACGCGCCGGTCGTCGCGACGCCGTTTACGATCGAACTCGTCAAACAGCAGATCGAGGGCGAGCAGAAGTTCGGCGTCGAGAACGACCTCGTCAAGATGGAGGCCGGCGAGACGATGTCGATCGGCGACTCCGGCGCAGTCGACCTCGAGTTCGTCAACGTCACGCACTCGATCATCGACGCGATCAACCCCGTTCTCCACACCCCCGAAGGCGCGGTCGTCTACGGGCTCGACAAACGGATGGACCACACGCCCGTCATCGGCGATCCGATCGACATGGAGCGGTTCCGCGAGATCGGTCGCGAGGGCAACGGCGTCCTCTGTTACATCGAGGACTGTACGAACGCGAACAAGAAAGGGCGTACGCCCTCCGAGAAGGTCGCCCGTGAACACCTCCGCGACGTCCTCTACAGCATCGAGGACTACGACGGCGGTATCGTCGCCACGACCTTCTCGAGTCACATCGCCCGCGTCAAGTCGCTCGTCGAGTTCGCCGACGATATCGGCCGGCAGCCGGTCCTGCTGGGGCGGTCGATGGAGAAATACTCCGGCACTGCGGAGCGACTGGACTTCGTCGACTTCCCCTCGGACCTGGGGATGTTCGGCCACCGCAAGTCCGTCGATCGGACGTTCAAGCGGATCATGAACGAGGGCAAGGAGAACTACCTGCCGATCGTCACCGGCCACCAGGGCGAGCCCCGCGCGATGCTCACCCGGATGGCCCGCGGCGAGACGCCGTACGAACTGGACGACGGCGACAAGGTCGTCTTCTCCGCGCGAGTCATTCCGGAGCCGACCAACGAGGGCCAGCGCTACCAGGCCGAGAAGTTGCTCGGCATGCAGGGCGCGCGCGTCTACGACGACATCCACGTCTCCGGCCACCTCAACCAGGAGGGCCACTACGAGATGCTCGATGCGCTGCAACCCCAGCACATCATTCCGGCCCACCAGGACATGAGCGGGTACTCGAGCTACGTCAACCTCTGTGAGAGCGAGGGGTACAAGATGGGCCGAGACCTTCACGTCACGCGCAACGGGAACCTCATCCAGCTAGTCGACTGATATGACGAGCCCCGAGGCACGCGAAGAGGCGGTGCTCGAGGCGGTCCGGAAGCGCCGCGAGCTGGTCAACGACGCGATTCCGGAGGAGTTGCCGATCAAGCGACCCGAACGGCTCTACGAGGCGTCCCGATACCTGCTGGACGCGGGCGGCAAGCGACTGCGGCCGGCGGTCCTCCTGACGACGGCGGAAGCGCTGGCAGATGTCGAGCCGCTGTCGGCGGGCTACCGTTCGTTCCCCGCGCTCGACGACAGCGGGCCGATCGACGTGATGGCGGCCGCCGTCAGCGTCGAGGTCATCCAGTCGTTTACCCTGATTCACGACGACATCATGGACGACGACGACCTCCGGCGCGGGGTCCCCGCCGTCCACGAGGAGTACGACCTCGAGACGGCGATTCTGGCCGGCGACACGCTCTACTCGAAGGCCTTCGAGATCATGCTCGAGACGGGCGCCGAACCGGATCGCATCGTCGAGGCGCTGGACGTTCTCGCGACGACCTGTACGAAGATCTGCGAGGGACAGTCGCTTGACGTCACCTTCGAGGAACGCATCGACGTCTCGCCCGACGAGTACCTGGAGATGGTCGAGCAGAAAACGGCCGTCCTCTACGCCGCATCGGCGTGTCTCCCCGCGATCCTGCTGGGAGCCGACGACGAGACGATCGACGCGCTCTACGGCTACGGGCTCGACATCGGCCGCGCGTTCCAGATCCAGGACGACGTCCTCGATCTGACGGTCCCAAGCGAGCAACTCGGCAAACAGCGCGGCAGCGACCTGGTCGAGAACAAGCAGACGCTGATCACGGTGCACGCCCGCGAGCAGGGTGTCGACGTCGACGGCCTGGTCGATACCGACGACGTCGACGCGGTCACCGAGGCCGAAATCGACGACGCGGTCGCCGAACTCGAGGCGGCGGGCTCGATTTCTTACGCCAACGAGACGGCCCGAGACCTGGTTGAGCAGGGGAAGAATCGCCTCGAGGTGGTGCCGGACAACGAGGCCCGCGAACTGCTCTGTGAACTCGCGGATTACCTGATCCAGCGCGGCTACTGAGTCGCTTGGTTTCCGGCGCTCGATCGGCGATCCGCTTGGTACACCATCGATGACGTGGGGTCGCCGCTATCGTCGCCTCCGTACTGAGAGCGTACGTAAGTCAGTTCGCCGTCAGATATGCGTATGGAAATTCGCCCGCTCTCGGCCGACGAGGACGCGGTCCGTCGCTACGTCGAAGAGTTGTGGCTGCCGTACCACCACGAGCTCGAGGCGAGCGTCGACACCCATACACTCGCCGACGATGTCGATCTCGTTGCCGAGGAGGTCCAATTCCGTCTCGCGCAACTCGAGGAGCCGGCGTATCGTGCATGGATCGCCGTCAATGCAGATTCCGAGTGACGGTTATCGGGTGACAACCCTCTCGTCGAGCCAAACGCCGACCTCGCCGGTTTCGTTACGACCGAGATCGACAGGTCGCCGTCCGTCTTCGACCGACCGGACCGGTTGCGAATCGGTGATCTCTACGTCCGCGACCCGCATCGAGGCACGAGTCTGGCACGCGAGTTGGTCGGGCGAGCCGCGGAGCGAGCGCGGGTGGCTGGCTGCACCGAACTCGTGCTCGATGTCGATGTCGATAACGACCGCGCCGTCGCCTTCTACGAGAAGCTCGGTTTCGAGACCGCCCGCCGCCGACTCACTCTGTCCGTGACCGATCTGTGACCGATCACGTCGAGGATCGGAGTGGCATCGGTGGCGGAGACGGCATTGGTCAGCGGCCACAGTGACCCGCTGACGGACCAATCAGAGCCGATCCACCAACAGAGCGACATCGCGGAGGTTTTGGTCCGGGCACGAATACCGCAACGTAATGAACGACGAGTTACGCGAGCGCGTCGAGCGCGAGGCAGAAAAGCACGCGCTGTTGAACGCCGTCAAACACGAGAGCGACGCCGCGGTCGGTGCCGTCATGGGGCCGCTGATGGGCGATAACCCGGACTTTCGAGAGCACTCTGACGCCGTCCCCGGCGTCGTCGGCGGTGTCGTGAGTCGCGTCAACGATCTCGACTACGAGGAGAAACGAGCCCGCCTCGAGGACCTCGCACCCGAGGAACTCGCCGAGATCGAGGCCGAGGAGGAAGAGGACGAACACGATCTGCCGGACCTGCCGAACGCCGACGAGTACGACGAGATTCGAATGCGGTGTGCCCCGAATCCCAACGGCCCGTGGCACGTCGGCCACGCCCGGATGCCCGCCGTCATCGGCACCTACCGCGAACGCTACGACGGTTGGTTCTGCGTGCGTTTCGACGACACCGACCCCGAGACCAAGCGCCCCGATCTCGAGGCCTACGACGCGATCCTCGACGATCTCGACTACCTCGGCTTCGAGCCCGACGCGACCTACAAGGCAAGTGACCGACTCGAGACCTACTACGACCACGCCCGCGATCTGATCGAGATGGGCGGAGCCTACACCTGCTCGTGTTCGGGTGAGGCGTTCTCGGACCTGAAGAATTCGGGCGAGCCCTGCCCGCACCGTGACAAAGACGTAGAGACCGTTACGGAGGAGTTCGAGGCCATGATCGCTGGGGAGTACAGTAGCGGCGAGATGGTGCTGCGGGTCAAGACCGACATCGAACACAAGAACCCGGCGCTGCGCGACTGGGTCGCCTTCCGAATGATCGACACGCCACACCCCCGCGAGGAGGCCAGCGAGTACCGCTGCTGGCCGATGCTCGACTTCCAGTCGGGGATCGACGACCACCTGATTGGGATTACGCACATCATCCGCGGCATCGACCTACAGGACTCCGCGAAGCGCCAGCAGTTCGTCTACGATTACTTCGACTGGGACTACCCCGAAGTCATTCACTGGGGCCACGTTCAGCTCGACGACTACGACGTAAAGATGAGCACGTCGACCATCTCGGAACTGATCGACGAGGGGCAACTCGACGGCTGGGACGATCCGCGAGCCCCGACGCTCGGGAGTCTGCGCCGACGCGGCATCCGTGGCGAGGCGATCGTCGAAGCGATGACCGGCCTCGGGACCTCGACCACCGACGTCGACCTCGCGATGAGTTCGATCTACGCGAACAACCGGGATCTGATCGACGAGGAGACCGACCGCCGCTTTTTCGTCCGCGACGGCAATCAGGTTCCCCTCGCTGGGGACCCGCCTGCCGAAGCGAGCCCGCCGCTGCACCCCAACCACGAGGACCGCGGGGTTCGCGAGATCCCCGTCGGCGATGCCGTCATGCTCGAGGTCGGGGACATTCCCGATGCGGACGAGAACGGGGAGCAGCGCATCTGGCTGAAAGGGTTCGGCTGTTTCCGGTTCGACGACGGCGTCCTCCGATACACTGCCGACGACATCGACGTGGTCCGGGAGGGCGGCGTCGACGTCGTCCACTGGGTGCCCGCCGACGGGAGCGTTCCGGTCCGAATGCGAACGATGGACGGCGACGTGACGGGGTACGCCGAACCCGGCGTCGGCGATCTCGCGGCCGACGACATGGTCCAGTTCGAGCGGGTCGGGTTCGCACGGATCGACCGACACGGGGATGGCGAAGACGCGGAGACGGTCGCGTACTACGCACACCCCTGACGCCCCGTCCGCGCCGCCGGACGTGCACCGAAAGAACCGTACTGCCACCCTCAGTCTCGAGTAGTAGAACATGTCACGGCCGCAGATAGTCGGCTGCGAGAGATCGACCAGCGACGGCATCGCCGCCGGATACACGGGGCGTTCGCTCGCATCAACACGGCGCGGTCTCGAGGTCGCCCGGCCCCGCCGATCGAACCGATCCCAGGACGCGACCACCCGCGACCCGTGACGGCGACCGAGGAGACCCCGAGCGGCGTGTCCCGGTCGCAGGTGGGACGGATCGCCGCCGGATTCGCCGTCGCGGGCGTGCTGCTGGCAGTCATCGCCGCCGGCGTCGGCGTCGACGAAGTGCGAGGGGCGCTCGCGACGGCCAGTCCCGGCTGGCTCCTCGCGGCCTGTTGCTCGATGTGTCTGTGTCTCTGTCTCTGGACACGCAGTTGGCAGGTCATTCTCGGCGTTACCGGCGTCGACGAGTCGTATCGGACGCTGCTCGTGACCTACGCGGCGGCGACGTTCGCCAACTACGTCACGCCGATGGGACAGGCGGGCGGCGAGCCGTTCATCGCGTACGTGCTCTCCCGGGAGACGGAGGCGAGCTACGAGGAAAGTCTCGCGAGCGTCGTCACCGCGGATCTGCTGAACCTGATCGCGTCGATCGGGATGGCGCTTCTCAGCCTGGGCGTCCTCGTCTGGCGGTCCGAACTCCCGACCGCGCTCGCCCCGATCGCTGGCGGGCTGGTCGTCGCGGCCGCGAGCGTACTGGCGGTCGCGACGGTCGCGATTCGGTTCCGGACGACCGTTGAGCGGTCGCTGACGAAACTGGTGGCACCGATCGGCCGACTGGTCCCCAAGCTGACGGTCGACGGGGTTCGAGAGCGGCTGGGCGAACTACGGGCGGCGTTCGATCGGCTCGCCGCCGACCCTCGAGCGCTCGGGCGGGCGTTCGCGTTCTCCGTGCTCGGCTGGACGCTGTTCGTCCTGCCGCTGTTCCTCGCCGGGCGCGCGCTCGGGCTGGCCGTTGACCCCGTCGTCGTCTCGTTTGCCGTCTCGGCGAGCATGCTCGCCGGATACGTCCCCTCGCCGGGCGGGCTCGGGAGCATCGAGGTCGCGCTGACTGCGCTCCTCGTCGCACTCGTCGGCCTGTCCTCGGCGAACGCCTACGCGGTCGCGCTCCTCTATCGGCTGACCACCTACTGGTTCGCGGTCGTCGTCGGCGGGCTCGCGGCGCTGGCTGTCGTCCGCCGCCAGTAGCCGCGCCCGGCGACGCGACCTCACTCGAGTAAGTCCTCGCTCCGGTCGGGAAGCGGGTCCGCGACGATACCGTCCCGTTGACCCAGCACGCGGGCGTGGGCAGCACAGACGAACCGGTTCTCGGCCCAGGGCACGTGTAACTCGACCGCGGCGGGACGCTCGCAGTCGGATTCGGAACACTCCATTCGGTCGTATAAACGCCGCCCACGGATTCAGTCGTTCCGGTGTTCAGAGCAGGAAAACAGCGACGACGAATCCGAGCAGGATCGACGCCGTCAACAGGACCTGGATCGCCGTCGACGCGAGGACCCCGACGGTCGTGTAACCCGCCGAGCGCGCACTGCCCTCGAGTTCTCCGTTTCGAATGAACTCGAGGGCGAACACGGTCCCGAAGAGGCCAGCAAGCAGTCCCAACGGGCCGGTGGCGAGCATGAGGACGATTCCGACGACGGCGGCGACGGCGGTGGTCAGCCAGGACGCGCCGCCGGCCCGGGCGGCGATCGAGCCGCCGAAAAACTCGACGAGTGCAGTGACGACGGCGATAAAGACGAGGACGGCGAAGGTGAGCGCGCTCAGGGCCGCGAGTCCGGCCCCCCACCAGTAGACGCCGAGACCGGCCAGCGAGAGCAGGCCGCTTGGCACCATCGGGACGGCCGCGCCGACGATTGCACCCACGAGCAACGCGATGGCGACGACGAGAACGGCATCGACCATATCGGGGGGACGACTGACCGCGGCAAAGGCGTACCGCCTTCAGTAGCATTAGATGGCTTCCCCAAACATGTGGCAATGACAACTGGTCGCGGAGCGATCATCATCGGCGCGTCGTCGGGCATCGGGGAAGCGCTGGCCCGGCGACTCGCGGCGGACGGCTACGAGATCGGCCTGGCGGCGCGGCGAGTGGAGCGACTACGGGAGATCGGCGCGGACCTGCCGACCAAATCATACGTCGCGGCGATGGACGTCACCGACTCCGCGGAGGCTCGAGACCGCTTTGTCGAACTGGCCGAGGCGATGCCGTCGGTCGCAGCCCACGTCGGTAACGGCGACGCGCCGGCGTACAACGCCTCCAAGGCCTACGTCTCGAGGTATCTCGAAGGGCTTCGCTATCGAGGGGCCGATCGGGACGCCGACGTGACGATCACGACCATCGAGCCGGGGTTCGTCGACACCAAGCTCTCGCTGGGCGGATTCTGGGAGTGTTCGCCCGAGACGGCGGCCGAGCAGATCGCTCGAGCGATTCGTACTGCACAGCAACACGCCTACGTGACGCGACGATGGCGGGCCATCGCGTGGCTCGTGGACTTCGCTCCGGAGTGGCTGCTTCGACGACTGTTCTGAGTCGCCGCTCGATATGGGGCCAGCGGCTCACCACAGCCCAGCGTGTGCCACCGCGTGCCGTGTTCCAGTCGGGACGGCCGTGGCTGCTTACTCGTCGACGAAGCGCGCTCGCACCTCGAGCGCTGCGTCCGATCCGTAGCGGTCGACCAGCGGGCAGAACGCGTCGCCCAGCGCTCGCATACACTGGCCCGGCGAGTGGTACTCGAGGCGATCCGCGACCGTCTCCCAGCCGTGGCCCTGGAGGGCACGCAGGACGAGCAACCGCTCCTCGCGGTCGGTCAGGTCGACGGTGTCGGGATCGTCGACGAGGTAGCGGACGACGAGGTCCCTGAACGGCCCGGGATCGACGTCGAACAGTCCCGGGCCGTAGGCGGCACCCGCGATGACCCGCCACTCGTGGGCCGTCATCGAGAGCGACGGGCCGGCGTCGGCATCGGCGCTTCGGAGGAGCGCTCGAGCGACGTCCGGCGCGAGATCGTCGAGCGCGTCCGAACTGAGTGCAGCGAACCGGCGGACGAACCAGTCGGCGTGCCGGTCGTGGAGTGCCCCGCCCTCGTCGCTGGTCGGCGCGAGCATGAGCGCGGAGTACTCGCCGCTGGCGTCGTTACGCGTCGTCGAGACGTGGACCGTCCGATAGTCGTTCTCGCGCCAGAACTCGAGGAGGCCGGGCGTCGTGCCGAAGCCGGTCCCTAGCCAGTCGACGCCGGCAGGGCCGTCGCCGTCATCGCTCCCGGCGGCGAACTCCGCGCGGATGCGCTCGAGCAGGTGCGAGCCGAGCCCACGCGAGCGAGCCGCGTGGTGGGTTGCGATCCGGACGACGCGACGGCCGACGGGTTCGCTCGCCGCCTCGTCGCGCAACTGGCTCGTCAGCACGTCCGGGAGCATATTGCCGCGGACGCGGCCGCCCTCGTACATCATCGCGCGAGTGTCCGGGGACAGGCCACCCTCACGAGCGAGCAGGGCGACACTGACGACGTGGCCGTCGTGGAGTAACGCGCGCGCAGCGAGGTTGGGGGCGTCGAGCAGGCGCGCGAGGTCGTTCGGCTCGGTCCGGTAGTGGGCGAGGACGAGCAGGCCGAAGGCCTCCCGGAGCAGCCGCTCATCCGCGAGCAGCGCGTCCGGCTCGAGCCGTCGGTACTCGACCGTCTCGGGCGTCGCGTCGGTCACGAGCTGGTCGACCGGCGGCCGGGCGTCGAGCAACAGTGCGCGGAAGGCCCACGCTTCGACGGGATCGCCCGCCGCGTACCGGATCGGCTCGACCAGCGTACGGTCGGTCACCGCGTGCTCGCTCTCGGCGAGTCGATCCCGGAACCGGACGGAGAAGCCCCGTCCCGCGCCCTCGTAGCCGTGGATCGTCGTCGCGAAGGCGATCCGGTCGGCCGCGAGCAGCGACTCGAGCGTCGCGACCGGCAGTGCCGCGGCCTCGTCGACGATGACGATGTCGGCCGACTCGAGGATGTCGACGGCTGCGGTCGGCTCGCGGAATTCGATCGAACCGCCGGCGGCCGTCTCGATCCGACGGGAATCGACGGTCGCGGCGTCACCCTCGAGTCGCTCACAGAGCGCTCCCGCGCGATCGAACAGTTCCGCGGCGTTCCGGACGGCAGGAGCGGTTACCAGCACGTCCTCGCCGTCGAGGGCGAGCGCTCCCGCGGCCAGTCCCGCGGCGCTCGACTTCCCGCGGCCGCGATCGGCCTCGAGCACGACGGCCCGCTCGGTCCCGTGAAGCGACTCGAAGGCGGCGACGGCGGCGACCTGATCGGCCGTGAGACACGCCTCGTAGGCGGCGGTCGGAAACCGGTGGTCCGAGGGCGGAGTCGGGGGCTCCGTCGCCAGCCGCGGGGCCGGATCGGTGAGTCCGTCGGCCTCGCATCGGTCCCGTTCGAGGTCGACGATCGCGATGCCACGGTGGGCCCGCAGCGTCCGGACGAGACGGCGTTTGAATCGACCCGTAACGTCGTCCAGTTCGAACGGGGGGACGGCAAGCGAGTCGGCGAACGCACCGCGGCGCTCCGGCCACGCCTCGAGCGGCGGCGTCAGCAGGACGAGGAGGCCGCCGCCGTCGACCGCGCCGGTGACTTTGCCGAGCGCGTTCGGCTGGAGTTCGTCGTGACTGTCGACGGCGATGACGTCCCGCGTAGTCCCGAGAAGGTCGCTCGCGTCGACCTGTCGGCACTGTTCACACCGGAGTCGGTCCTCGGGACCGACGAGCGTCGTGCCGGTGATCGGAACCGGGAGGGCGTCGAGGATCGACTCGAGACGGTCGTAGCCGCGGTGCCGGCTCCCTGCAAGAACCAGCACCCGTCGCTCGTTGGCACGATCGGCTTCGGCCTGGAGCGCTCGCGCGAGTGAAACGGCGTCCGCATCCGCGTTCATAGGGTCGCTTTGTGTGCTCGCATATAATTACTCTCGTCTGTGGGACTCCCGCCGTCGGGGCCGTCGACGGCCGACGTGTCGACCACCGAGCCGGTGAAACGTTACGTGAGCCGCCTCGGGACTTGACCTCGAGGCACTCGCCTTGCTTATCGATAGAGACGCCGCCGGCTAGGACAGTCAAGTCCGAAAACATATAATTGATTTATGATTTCCGGAACGTGAGAATCACTGTCCGTGTTCAATACCGTTCGTATCAACTCGTTGAATGTGATTCGCAATGGACACCAATACGGAAGCGTACTGGCCATACAGACACACCGAGCCGACGGTCGAGAGCACGGAGGGCAAGTCGCATGAGTAACGACGGGACCCGACGGCAGGCCGGCTCCGACCGGGAGGCGTACTTCGTCGGCGGCGGGATTGCGTCCCTCGCCGGGGCCGCGTTCCTCGTTCGCGACAGCGAACTGCCGGGCGAGAACGTCCACGTACTGGAGAAACTGGACGTGATGGGCGGGGCACTCGACGGAGCCGGCTCGCCGGAGGACGGGTACGTCGTTCGCGGCGGCCGGATGTTCAACTTCCCGACGTACGAGTGTACGTGGGATCTGCTGGAGTCGATCCCGTCGCTCGAGGACCGGGAACGGTCGGTCAAAGACGTGATGGACGAGTTTAACGAAGCGAACCAGACGTACGCGGTCGCGCGATTGCTGGGCGACGACCAGGAGGTGCTCGACGTCTCGTCGTACGGGTTCGAAATGGACCATCGACTCTCGCTACTCCAGCTGGCGTTGACACCCGAGGCGCAACTGGGTGACACGCGGATCGAAGAGTGGTTTTCGGACTCGTTCTTCGAGACGCCGTTCTGGTACATCTGGGCCACGACGTTCGCCTTCCAGCCCTGGCACAGCGTCGCGGAGATGCGCCGGTACATGCACCGGTTCCTGCACGAGTTCCCCCGGCTGAACACCATGGGGGGAATCCATCGGACCAAGTACAACCAGTACGACTCGATGGTCCGACCCATTCGGCGGTGGCTGGAAGACCACGGCGTCGAATTCCGGGGCGGCTGTGAAGTGACTGACATGGATATCGTGCCCGGCCGCAAGGGCAAGACCGTCGAAACGATCCACTACGAGACGGATGGGGCCACCGAGACGATCGACGTCGACCCGACCGATCTCGTCTTCGTGACTAACGGCTCGATGACCGACGGCTCGGATCTCGGATCGATGACCGAAGCGCCCGAACTGAACACGACGGGGGCGTCGTTCGAACTGTGGAAGACCATCGTCGAGGACAACCCCGAGTTCGGGACACCGTCGGCGTTTGCCGACAACGTTCCGGAGACGAAGTGGCCGTCGTATACCGTCACGCTCCACGAGCCCGACCTGCTCGAGCACATCGTCGAGGTCACCGGCGAAGCGCCCGGAAACGGATTGATCACCTTCACCGAGTCGAACTGGTTGATGTCCATCGTCGTCGCGGCCCAGCCCCACTTCGCGGACCAGCCCGACGACGTGAAGGTCTTCTGGGGCTACGGACTGTTCCCCGAGGAGAAAGGGAATCACGTCGAGAAAAAGATGGAGCACTGTACCGGCGAGGAGATACTCGAGGAACTCTGTTATCACCTCGGCTACCTCGACGAACTCCCGTCCGTTCTCGAGGACGCGAACTGTATCCCCTGCAATATGCCGTTTATTACGAGCCAGTTCATGCCGCGGACCGCCGGCGACCGGCCGGACGTCGTCCCGCCGGGATCGAACAACCTGGCGTTTATCGGCCAGTTCGCCGAGCAGCCCCGGGACGTGGTGTTCACCGTCGAGTATTCGGTGCGGTCCGCGATGACTGCCGTCTACGACCTGCTGGACGTCGACCGGAAGGTTCCGCCGGTGAGCACGCATCAGTACGAACCCGACGTCCTCGTCGAAGCCGCGAAAGCCGCGTTCAGATAGTCACTGCAGGCCGATCGCTCGCCGGCAGCGTCGTCGGCGCGGAACCGTTTCGGCTGGATCGATCGAACACGACCGACCGAATCCTGTCAGTTCCCGGAACAGTACGCCGATCCGAACGGGTCCTGTCCGTGCGGATGTCTCTCACTTCGCCAGCCGTTTGAACACGCTTTTAAGGGGGGCAGCGCTATTCGAGTGTACACCCTACGCGGGGTTGATGATGCTCCTAGCTTCACAGGACTTCCGCCGGGATCGGCCCGGCACGGGTACCCAGTGCCCGGACGGCAGGGGAGCGCGAGCCCACGTGTAGGAGAGGTGAACAACCAATGTCAGTTTACGTAACCACCGACATCCCAGCCGACCTCGCCGACGACGCGCTTGAGGCGCTCGAGGTCGCACGAGACACCGGACGAGTAAAGAAAGGAACGAACGAAACCACGAAGGCGATCGAGCGCGGCAACGCCGAGCTCGTCTACGTCGCCGAGGACGTCTCCCCCGAGGAGATCGTCATGCATCTCCCCGAACTCGCCGAGGAGAAAGGCATTCCCGTCGTTTTCATCGAGACCCAGGACGACGTCGGCCACGCCGCCGGCCTCGAGGTCGGCTCGGCCGCCGCGGCGGTCGTCGACGCCGGTGAGGCAGCAGACGACGTCGAGGACATCGCCGACAAGGTCGAGGATCTCGACTGAGGTGATCAGAGATGAGTGCTGAAGAGGAAGAAAGCGGCTCTACGCCCGCCGAGGTCATCGAGGTCGTCGGCAAGACCGGCATGCACGGCGAAGCCATGCAGGTCAAATGCCGAATCAAGGAGGGCGAGAACCAGGGACGCATCATTACCCGTAACTGCCTCGGGCCGGTCCGCGAAGGGGACGTACTCCAACTTCGCGAGACCGCCCGCGAGGCCGACTCCATCGGAGGACAATAATGGTCGAGAAACGAACCTGCGACTACACGGGCGAAGAGATCGAACCCGGCACGGGCATCATGTACGTCAAAAACGACGGCACCGTGCTCCACTTCGTCGACTCCAAAGCGGAGAAAAACTACAAGCTCGGGCGCGAACCGCGCGATCTCGAGTGGACCGAAGAGGGTCGTCGCGGCAAGGGTCCCGCACAGGCGGACACGCCTGCCGACGAGGACGAGGACCTCGAGACGGAGGCCGACGCGGCCGACGACGAGGAAGAGACGCCCGCCGGTGACGAGACGGTCGACGAGACCGACGAAACCGAAGACGCCGAAACCGAGGCTGAAGAGGCATGAGCGATCACGAACGCACCTTCGTGATGGTCAAGCCCGACGCCTTCGCGCGCGGACTCGTGGGCGAAGTCGTCTCTCGACTCGAGGACCGCGGGCTCAAGCTCGTCGGCATCAAAGTCGAGAACATGCCCCGGGAACGGGCGGAAGAACACTACGGCGAACACGAGGACAAGCCGTTTTACGACGACCTCGTGGACTTCATCACCTCGGGACCAGTCGTCCCGATGGTCTGGGAGGGTCAGGACGCGACCCGCCAGGTCCGCCAGATGATCGGCGAGACCGACCCGCTCGAGGCTGCCCCCGGAACGATCCGGGGCGATTACGCGCTCGATCTCGGCCGGAACGTCGTGCACGCGGCCGACCACGAGGACGAGGGCGCGAACGAACGCGAAATCGCGATCCACTTCGACGACGACGAGCTGATCGACTACGAGCAGCACGACGCCGAGTGGCTCTACGAGTAACGCCGCCGCAGTAGCGGCCTCCCCGCTCGAGCGGCAACCCGCCCGCGGGACGACGAGGCCGAGTCGGTTTATCGGTCCGTCTTTATCGACTCACTTCGAGAGTGCCAACAGAACGTACAGTCGCCTCTCTCGGTCGGGTGTCTGCGCTCGTCTCGCGTTCGGAGCCGCAGCGCCATCTGCGAACGGCCGGTCGGATGCCGGCGTTCCGGGCCGCGTCAGTGCGGCGGTCGGATGAAACAACGGCTCGACAACCCCAATCGAACGGGGCATTACCGCCGCAACGGCCTTCAGCGCCGGTCGTTCGAAGACGAGAGCGGAGCGACCTGGGAGTTATAATCTAAACTATTGCGCACGAATAGAACACAGGTATTTTTCTAGGGAGACGTAAGGCCTAATGTGTCGGCTATTGAAACCACTCATGGTGGTTTCGAATGGTAACACACGGTAGGTGGTTCGTGGATGCGTGAACAGGAGGGAGCGACCGCGTTGACGGCGGCCGTACCGCCGTCGCTGGACCTCGTTTTCGACTTGCTTTCGAACAGTCGGCGGCGATACGTCCTCTACGACCTCAACGACCGGCCGGACGGCGTCGCAACGATCGAAAACCTCACCGAAAACGTCATCGCCCTCGAGGAGGCGACGGCATGTGACACCGCCGATGGGGAGTCGACCACGGGTTCGACGGCCGACTCGGATGCGACGGATCAGCGAACGGGAGTGCAACTGGAACTCCAGCACGTCCACCTGCCGAAACTCGAGGACGCGGGGGTCCTCGAACACGACCGACGGAGCGAGACGGTTCGGTACTGGACCCAACCGTCGCTGGAAGAGTGGCTCGAGCACGCCCACCACAAGGAGTTCGAGTGAGTCGGGGACGGAACTGTTACGCACGCTTGCGCGACGGAAGCACAGTATGAGGTCGTTGCTGAAAGGTTTAATACGCAGTTCGTAGTGGGTTCACTGAAGTGTCGGGAACCCACGAGACAGGACGGCCATGCATTTATGGGGTGTGATATCGTCTCACTCCTCAAAACTTAACAGGCGAGATACCGATACGGAACGTGAGGTGCATACTATGACTGATCACGAACTTCCACCACTCCCGTACGATTACGATGCGCTCGAACCGGCACTGTCCGAACAGGTACTGACCTGGCATCACGATACGCACCACCAGGGCTACGTCAACGGCCTCAACGCCGCCGAGGAGACGCTCGCGGAGAACCGCGAGGAGAATGACTTCGGCTCGACGCCCGGAGCCCTCAAAAACGTCACTCACAACGGCTGTGGTCACTATCTCCACACGCTGTTCTGGGAGAACATGTCCCCCAACGGCGGCGGCGAGCCGGACGGCGACCTCGCCGACCGCATCGAAGAGGACTTCGGGTCCTACGAGGGCTGGAAGGGCGAGTTCGAGGCCGCTGCCGGTGCCGCCGGTGGCTGGGCACTGCTGGTGTACGATCCGGTTTCGAAGCAACTTCGCAACGTCGCGGTCGACAAGCACGACCAGGGCGCGCTCTGGGGCGCACATCCAGTGCTCGCGCTGGACGTCTGGGAGCACTCCTACTACTACGATTACGGTCCGGACCGCGGGGACTTCATCGACGCCTTCTTCGACGTCGTCAACTGGGAGAAGGCCGAAGAGGAGTACCAGACCTGCCTCGACCACTTCGAGTAGCTCGCCGGCAACAGCGACGAGCCAGTTGATCGCGCCTTTTTATCGCCGGGTCTCACGAAGACTGTCGGTTGCTCCGCTGAGTTACCCGTAGAGGGAACGACCCCCTACCCAATATTGTCGCTGCGGACGGCAGCGTCGGCGACGGCCGGGAATCGGGACAGCAGCGACCCTCGAGCGTCAAGACGGAGAGGGGACAGCGAGGCGTTCCGGCCGACCACGACGGCCCGCACCCGCCACGTGGCGCGGGGTCGTCGCTCGTGGAAATATAACTCACGCCTCGTCCTCGACGCCGGCCGCGCGCAGGTACTCCTCGAGCAGCGTCGGGAACTGCCCGCCCCGGACGTAGCGCAGGCCGAACTCGTCGGCCCAGGAGATGATCCCCCGATCCTCAGTGACGACGCCGGCGTCGAGTTCGCGAGCGAGGATCAGGAGGTCGAAGTCCTCACGGGAGTCGAGGACGCCCTGGCGGAGCGCGCTGCGGTACTTGTCACGCATATCCGAGAGGATGCGGTCGGCGTCGGTCATGTACTCCTCGCGGCCGTCGTCGTTCGACCCGCCGGCGAGCGCCTCGGGATCGAGTTGTTCGACCTCGCGGATCGCCTTCTCCGAGACGCGGAGACCGCGGTCGACCCGATCGCTCATCTCGTCGATGAAGTCGTAGACGATGTCCGCCGGGATCGTGACGCCGTACCGGTCCGGGCTCTTGCGGACGACCCACGTGTCGAGCCGCGAGAACACCGCCTCGTCGACGGCGCGTTCGCGTAACATCGTCGCGAGTTCGTCGTGAATCGACGGCGGCACGTAACAGGAGATGTTGAGTTCGAGCCGCGCGGTCGCGATACGTTCGAGTAACCGGACGACGGCGTCCTCGAGCGAGTCGTCGTCCCGCCGGATCTCCTCGGTGATGAACAGCGACGTGTCGAGGACGAACTGTTGGCGCGGCAGTTCCCCGGGCATGGTCGGACGTTGCACGGGGCGCTACATAGGTCTCGTCCCGGCGACCGGCTCTCGGCCGGTGTGACCGATCGTCTCCGCAACCGATCGACACCCGGCCCGGTGTTTTTTACCGGGAACGTGGTCGAACGACGCATGGACCGCGAGGACTACCTCGAGCGGCTCGGGGCCACCACCGACGAGCCCGCTGACCTCTTCGAACACTTCGAGCAGCGGTCGGTGGGCGGTCGGACCCACCACGTGCTGACCGCCGCCCGCCACGGCGTCGAGCGCGGAACGGTCATCGTCGAGGAGAGCGACGCCGTCGTCCGCGGCTATCCAAGCATTCCGCGGGTCCTCGTGCTCGAGCCCGGTATCCCCTCGTTCTTCCAGGGGACCGATAGCGTCGCCATCGAGGAGAAATTGGACGGGTTCAACGTCCGCATCGCGGTCGCCGGAGACGACGGTGATGCTCCCCTTGCGTTCACTAGGGGCGGCTACGTCTGTCCGTATACGACGGCACGAGCGCGCGACCGGCTTCCGTTGGCTGCTTTCTTCGCGGAGCATCCGACGAAAGTCCTCTGTACCGAGCTGATCGGGCCGGAGACGCCCTACACGAGCCACGACTACGAGGACATCGACTCCCACGAGTTTCGGGTGTTCGACGTTCGGGACCGGGAGTCCGGCGATCCCGTTCCCGTGGCCGACCGACGGACCCTCTGTGCGGAGTACAGCGTCGGCCAGCCGCGGTGGTTCGGGCGCTCGGAGCCGTCCGCCGCCGTGGAGACGGTGCGAGACGCCATCGACGAACTCGATGCGGCGGGACGGGAGGGCGTCGTCGTCAAATCGGCGGACGGCGAGTCGATGATCAAGTACACGACGGAGTCCCACCATCACGCGGAACTCGCCTACGCGTTCTCGCTCCCCTTCGAACACGGCCGGGACTTCGTCTTCTCCCGGATCGTTCGTGACGCGTTTCAGGCCGTCGAATCGGGCGACTCCGACGACCGACTCCGTGAGCGAGCGCGAGACCTCGGCGAATCGATCCTCCACCCGATGGTCTCGACCATTCGCGACGTTCGAGACGGCGATCAGGTCGGGGAACGCCATACCGTCAGGGGCGACCCCGACGCGATCGACGCGCTGTTCGAGCACCTAGACGACCAGTCGCTGACGATCGACCGTCGGTTCGACCGCCGCGAGGACGACGAGCGCGTCGTCGCGTTCGTGAAAGTGGCCGAATCGAGCCGAGACCGGATTCAGTACTATCTGGACGGTGGCACCCGCGACGAGTGACGGAACCGACTCCGCTTCGTGAGGAATCCAGCGAGTCCGCGACCGGTTAGGGCTCTACCGAGTCGGACTCGAGGTCGGGTTCCGAACCGCCGTTCGAGGCCGGCGCGTCCGCGGTCGTCTCGACGCCGCGGAACTCGAATCGGGCACCGCCGGTCTCGCTTTCGGTGACGGATGCGGTCCACTCGTGGGCCGTCGCGATCTCGGAGACGATCGAGAGCCCGAGCCCCGTTCCGTCCTCGTCGGTCGTGTAGCCCCCCTCGAAGACGTGCTCGCGCTTGGCTGGTGGAATCCCGACGCCGTCGTCCGCGACGTAAAACCCCGTGACCGAGCCGCCGGGCGCGTCTGCGAGCGTTCCCACCGTGATTTCGAGGTCGGCACTGTCTCCACGCTCGCTTCCGTGCTCGATCGCATTGCGAAACAGGTTCTCGAGCAGTCGCGTGGTCCGCTCGGGATCGGCAAGAACCGTGACGTCGGCGTCGATCGTGATCGACGTCGCGCCGGTATCGACGCCGCTCCACGCCCGGCCGGCGATGGCAGCCAGCGCGACCGGCTCCGGATCGGTCACGTCTGCCCCCTCGCGAGCGAGCGTGAGGACGTCCTCGATGATGGTTTCCATCCGGTCGTGGGACTGCTCGATTTCCGCCAGATACGCCGCGTCGTCGTCGGCTTCCCGAGCGAGGTCGAGGTAGCCGTTCGCGACGTTCAAGGGATTGCGAAGATCGTGGGAGACCAGGTCGGCGAACTGCTCGAGGCGCTCGTTCTGTCGCTCGAGTTGTGCTTCCCGACGCTTGCGGTCCGTAATGTCTCGGATCATAACGAGCCAGCCGACCTGACGGTCGCGGCCGTCCTCGATCGGCGTCGTCCGGACGTGATAGTGCCCGTCACTGAGTTCGAACTCGCGGTCGCCCCGCGTCGGCGTGGCGGTCAGGTCCCGGTAGCCCTCCCTGAGTTCGGGACGATCGGCCAGCAGCGCGTCGATGTCCGCCCCGATCGGGGACGAGTCGATGTCCTCGAGCAGGTCCCGGCCGACGGGGTTCAGATCGATCAACCGTTCCTGCTCGTCGACGACGAAGACGGCGTCCGAAACGGTCGCCAGCACGCGGTCGCGAGCGATCGGGACGATATCGGTCAGCCGGTAGCGCGTGATCGCGACCGCGTACAGGGCCCCGGTCACGAGGAACCCGACCGGCGAGACCTCGACATCGACGGGGCCGAAGACGTAGAGGGCGTTCGCGGCCCAGGCCGCGACCGTCCCGACGACCAGCGTGGCGGTCTGGCCCCGGTAGAGGGACTGCGAACGATAGAGGAGGCCGACGATCAACACCGTGGCGACGGTCAGAATCGCGTAGGCGTAGACCACGTGTGCCCAGAACACGATCCCCCACTCGACGGTGCCGTCGACCACGGTGAAGAACCGCTGTCCGGGATTCACGGCGATGAAGGCGAGTACCAGTAGCGGCTCGATCGAGAGTATCGCGATCGTCGACGGCCTGACAAACTGTTCCCGTCCGGTATACTCGAGCGTGAACACGAGCAGTGTCAGCAGATACAGTCCGACGCCGAGAAAGAGGCTCACCAACAGTGCGTGGGCGAGGGCGCTCTCCGGGTCGACGGCCGTTCTGGCCAACAGCGATGCGGCCCACAGCCCCGTCGCCAGGACGTTCACGAGTAACGGGATCGCGCCGATCCGCTCGCGGTGTCGGTAGAGGACGGCGGCGAGCACGAGGCTATTGACGGCGACGATCGCGTAGATTGCCTGAATGAGGTCGATTCCCGTCCCGAGGACCATGGATAAACTCGAAGGTCAACCATGTAAAGTTCACTGGCCGTTTGGACGGGCACGCGGCTGGATTTCGGCCGTCGGGACCCCGGAGATGGCCGGCGTCGGTCGCTCGGTTACGCCAGAACGGCGTCGATCGCGCTTTCGAGGTCGGCGATCAGGTCGTCGACGTGCTCGATGCCGACGCTCGCACGGATCAGGCTGTCCGTGAGTCCGGCCTCGATGCGCTCCTCGCGGGGAATCGCGGCGTGGGTCATCGGTGCGGGCTGTTCGATCAGGCTCTCGACCCCGCCGAGGCTCTCCGCGAGCGTGAACACCTCGGTGTTCGAGACGACCTCGCTCGCTTCCTCAAGGGTCGCGTCGAGTTCGAAACTCAACATGCCGCCGAAGTCGTCCATCTGTTCGGCGGCGATCTCGTGGCCGGGGTGGGACTCGAGGCCCGGGTAGTAGACCCGCTCGACGTCGGGATGATCGTCGAGCCACTCGGCGATCGCGCGGGCGTTCTCGCAGTGGCGGTCCATGCGGACGGGCAGGGTCTTGGTGCCTCGGAGGACGAGGAAGGATTCGAATGGGCCGGGCGTCGCGCCGACGGAATTCTGGTAGAAGCCGAACCGTTCGTCTAACTCCTCGTCGTTCGTCAGGAGCGCGCCGCCGACCACGTCCGAGTGGCCCCCGAGGTACTTGGTCAGCGAGTGGGAGACGATGTCCGCCCCGAGGTCGAGCGGCCGCTGGAGATACGGCGTCGCGAAGGTGTTGTCGATCGCACAGAGCGCGTCGTTGTCGTGGGCGATCTCGGCCGCGCCCGCGATATCGACGATCGACATGAGCGGGTTCGTCGGCGTCTCGAGCCAGAGCAGTGCCGTCTCCTCGCGAAACGCCGCGTCGATCTCGTCGAGGTCGGTCATATCGACGAACGAGAACTCGATATCGTAGTCCTCGTAGACCTGTGTGAAGATGCGGTGGGTGCCGCCGTAGACGTCGTTGCCGGTGATGACGTGGTCGCCGGCCTCGAGCAGATTGAGGACGGTGTTGATCGCGGCCATCCCGCTGGCGAACGCCCGGCCGTACTCGGCGTGTTCCAGGCTCGCGAGGTTCGCCTCGAGGTCCGTTCGGGTCGGGTTGCCGGTCCGGGAGTACTCGTAGCCACGATGTGCGCCAGGGGCGTCCTGTTTATAGGTCGAGTTGGCGTGGATCGGGGTCATCAGCGCGCCGGTTTCCTCGTCCGGGTTCTGGCCGGCGTGGATCGATCTGGTCTCGATTCGTCGGTCGGAGTCGTCGTCCATACCGACCCCAACGAAATCGAGCGGGGTTACTCTTGCTCTCTCGGCCGAGGCATCGACGGTCCCGCCGGCGGCTCGACTCCGTTCGTTCTCGACGGCGGATTCGTTCTCAGACTGTGTAGCTCCTGCGAGCGTATATCCGTCCGATTGTCATTTCAAGCCATATGCGCGTTCGGCACATCAAATCGTCAACCGTTCTCGTCGAATCGGAAGACACGGCAGTCCTCTGTGACCCCTGGATCGTCGACGGCGCGTTCTACGGTGCCTGGGCACACTATCCGCCAGTCGAACTCGACCCCGAAGACCTCAATCACGTCGATTACATCTACATCTCGCACATTCATCCGGATCACTGTCATCGGGCGACGCTCGAGCGCCTCGACTCCGACATTCCGGTTCTGATACACGACTACAACTGGGACTTCCTCAAACACAACGTCGAAGCGGCCGGGTTCGGCGTCCGCGAACTCCCACACGACGAGCGGGTTCACCTCGGCGGGGACCTGTACGTGAACGTGCTCGCGTCGGACGACTGCGACCCCGAGGTTTGTGGGAACCACTTTGCCTGTCCGTGGATGGCCGAGGACGCGAGCACGCAGGGGATCGACGGCTCGACGCAGATCGACTCCATGGCGGTCTTCGACGACGGCGAGCACACCGTCCTCAATCTGAACGACTGTCGCTGGCCGATGTCCCGACACGCCGCCGGCCGCGTGAAACAGCAGTACGGCGAGATCGATCTCGCGATGCTGCAGTACACCTTCGCCGGCGGCTATCCGCAGGGCCGGATCGACTACTCCCACGAGAAACTGCTCGCCGAACGCGAGGAGCGCCGGCTCCAGTCGCTGGACAACGCCGTCGGCTTCCTCGAACTGCTCGAGCCCGACTACTACATGCCCTTCGCGGGGAGTTACACGCTCGCGGGCGACCTCGCGGACCTGAACGAGTACGTCGCGCGGTCGACGCGAACGCAGGCGCGGGACTACTTCGCGGAGGAGGACCGGGTCGACGACGACGCCGAGTGCGTGCTCCTCAACAGCGGCGACTGGTTCGATGTCGCCGCCGGCGAGCAATCCGACCCCTACGAGCCCGTCGATCCCGACGCGCGCCGGGAGTACATCGACACCGAACTGGCGGACCGGGAGTTCACCTACGAGTCGGATCCGATGCCGACGCCGGCGGAGTTCCGGGAGTACGTGCCCGCGGCCTACGAGAACTTCGACGCGAAGCGCCGCGAGATCGGGTTCGAGTCGGAGACCGAGGTCGTCCTCTCGCTGGTCGACGACCGCTACCTGCGGTTTACGGCCGACGGCGGCGAGCACGAAATCACCGACGGGCTCCCGGAGCGAACCGATCGGCGACGAGTCCGGATGGAGATGGACCCCCGGCTGACGCTGCGAATCCTGAAGGGACCGCGGCACGCCCACTTCAACAACGCCTACATCGGCTCGCATCTGGGGTTCTCGATCGAACCGGATGTCTACGAGCGGTCGCTGTTCTACGCGATGAGTTTCCTCCACGCGTGAGCGTCCCGGACCCGGACGTTCAGGAGGCGATACTCCGACTGCCCCTCCCGATATCGTGCGAGCGGCGTACGCCCAGCCCCCGACGGAATCCGGTGGGTGGAATACGTGTGTTTTATAACCGTCACCGGACAAAGCGGTCGTACGACTATGCCGAAATCTAATGGCCCTCGTCAGGGAACCCGGAGAAAGCTCGCGAACGATCCTCGAGACCGCGGTACCTCGCCGCCACAGCGTGCGATTCAGGAGTACGAGGAAGGGGAGAAAGTCCACCTGAAGATCGATCCGAGCACCCCGGACGGTCGCTTCCACCCGCGATTCGACGGTCGCACCGGTGAGGTCGTCGGGAAACAGGGCGACGCCTTCAAGGTCGAGATCGTCGACGGCGGGAAGGAGAAAACGCTGCTCGTGACCGCCGCCCACATGCGCGCACAGAACCAGGAAAAGAGCCGGATCTAACCGCAGGATGACGATCTTCAAAGAGATCGTCGACGAGGAGTTCCTGACGGTCTCGGAAACGAAGGAGCTGCTCGCCGACATCGAAGCCGAACGCGCGATGGACGAGGATCGCGAGCTGCGCTACGAGCTCGCGCGAGCGATCGAACACGCGAACCGATTCGCCGTCCTCGAGCCCGAGGAGGCCCAGGCGCTCGTCGACGACCTGCAGGACATCGAAAAGGTCGACGAACCGACGGCCTACAAGATCGCCAACCTGCTGCCGCGGGATCGGGACGAGCTCCGATCGGTGTACGCACAGCAGCGGTACTCGCTGTCGGGGGAGGAACTCGACGAGATTCTCAACGTCGTCGCCAAATACGCCTGAGACGACCGCCAGTCGAAACCGATCGACGGTTCGAGGGCGGACGCGACGGAACCCTTCGATGTTCGGTCGTCTGAAAGCGAGCCGACTCTTTAAGTACGCCGTCGCCGTAGCGTAAACCAATGAGCGAAGCCGATGGCGACGAGACGGACGTTCGGCGCGCGGTCGTGTTGGACTATCTGGCACACGGGCTGTCGGACGATGGCCGACCGCAGTACGCGAAGTCACCGGCGGGCTACGCTGTCGGGATCGAGGACTTCCAGCTCTATCAGGTCGCGTTCGACGAGGACGAGCGGCTCACGATCGGTAGCGAAGTCGTCGTCGAACCGCCCGCCGAGCGGGGGGTCGTCACCGAGTGCCACCGCGTCGAGTACGACGACCTCTCGTCGGGGGCCCAATCGGAACTCGAGTACGTCGTCGCCGACCTCGTCGAGGAGAACGAGGAGCGGTTCGTCGACTTCTACAACGACGCCCAACCGATCACGCTGCGACTCCACCAGCTGAACCTGCTGCCAGGGATCGGGAAGAAACTCCGCAACGGCATCCTCGACGAACGAAAGCGCAAGCCCTTCGAGAGTTTCGACGAGTTGTCCGAGCGCGTCTCGGGACTGCACGATCCCGACGAGATCCTCGTCGATCGCATTCTCGAGGAGCTTCGCGACGACGATCTGAAGTACCAGACGTTCGTGGGGCGACGCGAGCAGGAGCAGAATCAGTAACGCGATTCCAAGCCCGCGGAACGGCAGCGGGACGAGCCCGGAACCGACGGCAACCGTTAGCGTGGCTTTCGCAGGCGACTCGAACAGCCGCCGGGCACGGGTGCCCTGACGGACCGAGACGTCTGAGACGGTGCGTTTACACCGGGCCCGGCCGAAGCGTCGGCAATGAGAGATCCAGACGGACTGATCGCCCGGGCCGGCGTCCGCGGCGATCCGGACCGCGATCAACACTTCCTCGTCGACGACCGGGTGCTGGACCGCCTGCCGACCTATCTCGACGAAACCGACGCCGATACGAGCCACCTGCTCGAGATCGGCGGCGGAACGGGCGCGCTGACGGATCGACTGCTCGCGATCGGCGACGAGGTCACCGTCGTCGAGCGGGACCGCGACCTCGCCGCCTTTCTGCGCGAGGAGTTCGCCGGGGAGATCGACGCCGGGGAACTGACCGTCATCGAGGGTGACGCCCTCGAGGTCGACCTGCCCGACTTTACCGCATCGGTGTCGAACCTTCCCTACGGCGTCTCGAGCGAGATCGCGTTTCGACTCTTCCCCGAGAAGCAGCCGCTCGTCATGATGTTCCAACAGGAATTCGCCGAGCGGATGGTGGCCGACCCGGGCACCTCGGAGTACGGCCGGCTCTCGGTCTCGAGTCAGCACTACGCGGATGTCGAACTCGTCGAGTCGATCCCGAAGGAGGCGTTCTCGCCGCCGCCGGCGGTTCAGAGCGCGGTGGTTCGGGCGGTTCCGCGCGACCCCGACTACGCGGTCGAAAACGAGGCGTTCTTCCTGCGGTTCGTCAAGGCGCTGTTCACCCAGCGACGGAAGACGATCCGCAACGCCATCCGGAACACGGCACACATTTCCGGGCTCGCGGAGCCGGAGGCGGTCGTCGATGCGGCCGACGAGGACGTGTTGGGAAAGCGAGCCGGGGCGATGGCTCCCGCCGAGTTCGCCGCGCTGGCCCAACTCGCGAGAGACGTCGGCGAGCCCGCTGACGAGTAAGTCTCCCGCGGCTCCGAGAGGGACCGCTCGTTGGGGCCGTGAACGGAACGAACCAACCAACGGATACACAAAGCTGCGCTGCCGACGAACTCGAGAGACGAACGCATGCTCGGATTAGTGACGGGGTTCGACTGGTTGTCGGACCTGTTTCCGACGACGACCCTCAAAATCGCGGTGTCGGTCGGAGCGGTCGGCCTCGTCGTCGCCATGTTGCTCGCCTATCAGCGGATTCACGCGTGGGTGGCCGAGCGAGCGCGGCCGCTGTACGCCGACATCGTCGCGATGGCGCTGCTCATCAGCGCGTGTGCGGTCAGCACCGCCGTCGTCACGGGCGTGTGGGGTCGCGGCGACGAAATCCAACGGCTCTATACGGAACTCGATCCGGGCGGAGACGCCGTTCCGCGTGCTGTCTTTTCGTTCATTTTGCTCGTATTGACGGTCATCGTGACGCGGTTCGTCCGCCGGGTGATCGAGGAGGTAATGGACTCGACGGCGGCCGTCACCGAGCACCAGCGACAGGTCACCCACCGCCTCTCGCAGGTGATCATCTGGTCGGTCTCGCTCGTCGTGATCCTGGGCATCTGGATCGAAGACCTCGGGAGCCTGCTCGTCGGGGCCGGCTTCCTCGGGATCGTCCTCGGGATGGCCGCCAGACAGACGCTCGGCACCGTGCTCGCGGGGTTCGTGTTGATGTTCGCTCGCCCCTTCGAGATCGGTGACTGGATCGAGATCGAAGACGACGAGGGGATCGTCACCGACATCTCGATCGTCAACACCCGCGTCCGGTCGTTCGACGGCGAGTACATCATGATCCCCAACGACGTGATCGCCTCGAGTATGGTGACGAATCGCTCGAAGCGGGGCCGTCTGCGACTCGAGGTCGAGGTCGGCGTCGACTACGGGACGGACGTGGAACGGGCCGCCGACCTCGCCGAGGACGCGGTCGCCGACATAGACGAGGTGCTGTCCGCGCCGTCGCCGCAGGTCGTGGGGAAGTCCTTCGGTGACTCCGCGGTGGTGCTCGGCGTGCGGTTCTGGATCGACAAGCCGAGCGCCAGACGCTACTGGATGGCTCGAACCGCCGCGATCGATGCGATCAAGCGGACCTTCGAAGGCGAAGACATCAAGATCCCGTTCCCGCAGCGCGAACTCTCCGGGCGAGCCGAGAGCGGTGGGTTCCGGATCGCAGACGAGAGATCGGCATCCGACGGACGCGACGAGACAGGACGAGAACACCGTATGACGACACTGGAGGAGAACGAATGACGCTCGAGGAACGACGCGACGACCAACCGGACGTCTACCAGCCCGCCGAGGACTCCAAGCTGCTGGCCGAGGCAGCCTGCGAGCGCCTCGCGGGGAGCGAGACGGTGCTCGAGGTGGGCACCGGTTCGGGCTATATCGCCGCACGGATCGCCGACGAGACGGCCGCTCGGGTCGTCGCGTCGGACCTGAACCCACACGCCGTCCGCCAGGCTCGCACCGAGGGCGTCGAGACGGTCCGGGCGGATCTCGTCTCGCCGTTTCGAGACGGGGCGTTCGACGCGGTCGCATTCAATCCGCCGTATCTGCCGACCGATCCCGAAAACGAGTGGGACGACTGGATGGAGCACGCGCTCTCGGGGGGCGAGGACGGTCGGGCCGTCATCGATCCCTTCCTCGAGCGTGTCGGCCGCGTGCTCACACCTGACGGCGTCGTCTACCTGCTCGTGAGTAGCCTGACGGGGGTCGACGGGGTGGTCGAAGAGGCCGGCGACCACGGGTTCAGTGCCGTGGCCGTCGCCGACGAGTCGTTCCCCTTCGAGACGCTGACGGTGCTCGAGTTGCTTCGGTAAGCGATCACGAATTTTCGAGCGGTTCAGCCCGTTTTTCGCCACCGATGTCCGGTAGGAAGATCTCTGGAACCCGTCGCAACTAAAATAACTTAGAGTTATTGGACTGGATGAAAAATATTAAGCATCGGTATATCCTATCCGAGTCTACGATGACTGAGTACGTTTCGACCACGCCGGGGCTGTATCCGCTTCCGGACTGGGCGAAAGACGACCTCTCCGATCTCAAGGGCCACCAGAAACACGACCTCGTCAGCGGCGACGAAGGCGAGGAAATCACCGCCGCCTACGAGGAGGCCCGCGAAGAAGTGATCGGCGTCCAGCAAGACGCCGGCCTCGACCGCATCGTGGAGGGCCAACTGCGCTGGGACGACATGCTCGCTCACCCGCTGGCCGTCGCCGACGCCGTCGAAACCCGCGGCATCGTCCGCTACTACGACAACAACAACTTCTATCGGGAGCCGGTCGTCACCGACGACCTCGAGCCGACCGGTGACATCGCATCGGAACTCGAGGCGACGGTGGAGCGGGTTGGTAGCGACGATCTCCAGGCCGTCCTCCCCGGCCCGTACTCGCTTTACGATCTCGCGACTGACGAGTACTACGGCGACGACGGCGACTTCCTCGCGGCGATCGCGGCGTTTCTCGAAGCCGAGGTCGACGCCTTCCCGGCCCACGAGACGCTGTTCCTGCTCGAGCCGTCGCTGGTCGAGAACCCACCCGCGGACGGGGAAGACGCGCGTGCAAGCGAGGCGATCGATCGGGTCGCGAACGCGACCGACGCCGATGTCGTGGTCCAGCCCTACTGGGGCGCACTCGAAGAGAAGGTCTACGCACACCTGCTCGATGCCGACATCGACGCGGTCGGCTTCGACTTCGTCGCGAACCAGGACGACAACCTCTACAACATCCAGGAGTACGGCACGACGGACGACGTCGCGCTCGGCCTCGCGGACGGCCAGAACACCCTCGTCGAGGACCCCGAGGCGATCCGCGACCGAACCGAGTGGGTCGAAGGCCAACTCGGCGTCACCGAGTTCGAGACGGTGTATTTGACGACGAACACCGAGACGTTCTACCTGCCCTACGGCAAGTACGTGGCGAAACTCGAGGTCCTTGCCGAAGCCGCGGACCTCGCGGAGGTGAAAGCAGCATGAGCACGAACGAGAACAAGGATCAGTTCCGACAGCCCGACCACGAGCACGACCACTTCCTGCTGACGACCGTCGTCGGCTCCTACCCCAAGCCCAAGTGGCTCAATCGGGCGAAGGATCTGTACGAGGACGAGGACAGCGACTTCGACGAGGACAACTGGCAGGAAGCGAAAGACGACGCGGCCCGCCTGATTACGGACGAACACGAGCGCGCCGGCCTCGACGTCGTCGTCGACGGCGAGATGCGGCGCAACGAGATGGTCGAGTTCTTCGCCCACCGCATCGAGGGCTACGAGTTCAACGGCCCCGTCAAGGTCTGGGGCCACAACTACTTCGACAAACCAAGCGTCGTCAGCGAGGTCGAGTACGACGAGTCGTGGCTGGTCGACGAGTACGAGTTCACCGCCGACGCGAGCGACCGCCCGGTCAAAGTCCCGATCACGGGGCCGTACACCCTCGCGAACTGGTCGTTCAACGAGGCCTACGAGGACGACGACGAACTCACCTTGGAGCTGGCCGACCTCGTCAACGAGGAAATCGAGAAACTCGTCGACGCCGGCGCGCGATACATCCAGATCGACGAGCCTGCGCTCGCGACCACGCCCGACGACCACGCCATCGTCGGCGAAGCGCTCGAGCACATCGTCGCGGACATTCCCGACGACGTCCGCATCGGGCTCCACGTCTGTTACGGCGACTACTCCCGGATCTACCCCGAGATTCTGGAGTTCCCGGTCGACGAGTTCGACCTCGAGCTCGCCAACGGCGACTACGATCAGCTGGACGTCTTCAAAGACCCCGCGTTCTCCAAGGACCTCGCCCTCGGCGTCTGCGACGCTCACGTCGCCGAGGTCGAGTCCGTCGAGCGGATCGAGGAAAACATCAAGAAGGGGCTGGAGGTCGTCCCCCCCGAGCAGCTGGTCATCTCGCCGGACTGCGGCGTGAAACTACTGCCCCGCGACGTCGCCTACGGCAAGATGGCGAACATGGTGCAGGCGGCCCGCAACGTCGAAGCCGATCTCGATGCAGGCGAGATCGACATCGAGCGCGGTGCGCCGACACCGGCCGACGACTGACCGATCGTCCCCTCACTACGTTCGGCCGGCGGGTGCTCGCCTGCCGAGATTGTCGCCGGGGCCGCTACTTTCTCGAGTTACCACACACCGTGTCGGCGACGGAACTGGTAAACCAAACATCATGAACCGGACACGAGTGTTACCTGGTAACCTGTTTGTCCGATAATATATACATAGGTGGGGCACAAATAAACGGTCGATGCAAGACTCTTTCGAGACTGGACGCGAACTCAGTGACGAAGTCGCCGAGCACCGCGAACCCGACCACGATATCGATCCGCTGTTCGTCAACCGCTGGTCGCCGCGCGCGATGACCGGCGACTCGCTCGACGCGGCGGAGTACCTCCCGCTGTTCGAGGCGGCCCGCTGGGCCCCCTCCGCGTTCAACAACCAGCACTGGCGGTTCATCTACGCGAGCCGCGAAGACGACGAGTGGGAGACGTTCCTCGATCTCCTTTCGGAAAACAACCGAACGTGGGCGAGCGACGCCGCCGTCCTCGCGGTCATCGTCTCGAAGACGACCTTCGACCACAACGGCGAACCGGCCCCCGTCCACTCCTTCGACACCGGTGCGGCCTGGGAGAACCTCGCGCTCGAGGGCGCACGCCGCGGGCTGGCAGTCCACGGGATGGCCGGGTTCGATTACGAGCAGGCGGCCGACGTGCTCGACGTCCCCGACGAGTACGCGGTCGAGGCGATGGTCGCGATCGGCGATCGCGCACCCCCCGAAACGCTCCCGGAGGAGTTACAGGAACGCGAGCAGCCGAGCGATCGCAAGCCGCTCGCCGAAACGCTCCACCGCGGCGGCTTCGAGTAAGCCACGCCCGCTCGCGTTCGGTCCCGTCACTCCGAACGTACGGTTGCGGCGGCCGTCGATGGGTCCCGTCGGGGCGCACGTCATCGACTCGACCGACGGCTCGGTGCCGTCGATACACGGCAAAGCGCTAACTACGGGGCCGATGAACGACCGCTCATGACACTCGAGGTCGGCGTGCTCGGCTATCGGTTCATGGGCAAGGCACACGCGAACGCGATGGCGCGACTGCCGATGTTCTTCCCGGACGCGCCCGAGATCGAACGCAGCGTGCTCGTCGGTCGCGACGAGGACGCGCTTACCGAGGCCGCCGCCCGTCTCGGGTTCGCATCGATCTCGACGGACTGGGTCGAGGTCGTCGACGACGTGGACGTCTTCTACAATCTCGGCCCCAATCACGTCCACCGCGAGCCGTCGGTCGCCGCGCTCGAGGCTGGAACGCCGGTCTTCTGCGAGAAGCCGCTCGCGCCGACGCTCGAGGAGGCCGGCGTGATGGCCGAGACGGCGCGCGCGGCGGGCGACGACGTGCCCGCCGGCTGTGCGTTCAATTACCGGTTCGTGCCCGCGATCAGGTACGCAAAGCGGCTGCTCGAGGACGGCGACCTCGGCGAACTCCGTCACGTCCGCGGCCGCTACCTGCAGGACTGGCTGGTCGACCCCGACGCCCCGTGGTCGTGGCGCAACGACGCGGAACTCGCGGGATCGGGTGCGCTGGGTGATCTCGGCGCGCATACGGTCGATCTGCTCCGCTTTCTCGTCGGCTCGGACGATCTCGCCGGCGGGATCGAACGGGTCAGCGGTCACCTGCAGACGTTCGTCGACGAGCGGCCGGTCGAGGACGACGACGGTGAAACGAGACCGGTGACGGTCGATGACGCCTACTCCGCGCACCTCGAGTTCGAAAACGGTGCGATGGGGACGATCGAAGCCTCGCGGTTCGCGACGGGCCACAAGAACGACCACACGATCGAGATCCACGGCTCGAACGGAAGCCTGCGGTTCTCCCTCGAGCGCCTGAACGAACTCGAGGTGCTCCGCGAGGGCGACCGCGGCTACGAGACGATCCTGGTCACTGACGAGAACGACCCCTACGTCGACCACTGGTGGCCGCCGGGCCACGTGCTGGGCTGGGAACACACCTTCGTCCACGAGAACTACGAGTTCCTCAGTGCGGTCGCAAACGGACACGCGTTCGAACCGAACTTCGACGACGGTCTCGCCGCGCAGCAAGTACTCGACGCGATCGAGCGCAGCGACGACCGCGGGGAGTGGGTGTCGCCGTAATCGGTCCGTCGGACACGACGGCAACGCAGCCGACGCGATCGACACTAGGAGACGACAGTTTTTGTACGAACGGGCCCAACTGCAACCAATGAAGATCATCAAGGATAGCGTCCACGACCACATCCAGGTCGACGGCGTCGCCCGTGATCTACTGGATACGCCGGCGGTACAGCGGCTGCGACACATCAGCCAACTCGGCACCGTCTCCCTGGTCTACCCCTCGGCCAACCACACTCGCTTCGAACACAGCCTCGGCGTCTATCATCTCGCCTGCGAAGCCCTCGAGCGACTCGGGATCGAAGGGCGACAAGCCCGCCGAGTTCACGCCGCCGCCCTGCTCCACGACGTCGGTCATGGCCCGTTCAGTCACAACCTCGAGTCGCTGACCTACCGCCGAACGGGGCGCTACCACGACGACGTCGACGACCTGCTCGCCGACGGGGCCGTCGGGGACGTGCTTCGGGAGCACGACCTCGACCCCGAGGCGGTCGCGGGATTGGTCGCCGGCGAGGGCCGGTTCGGCCAGCTCGTCTCGGGCGAACTCGACGTGGATCGGATGGACTACCTGGTGCGCGACGCGCATCACACCGGCGTTCCCTACGGGACGATCGATCACGGCCGACTGGTCCGGGAGCTAACCTTCGTCGACGGCGAACTCGTCCTCGACGAGGGCAACGTCCAGACCGCCGAGAGCCTGCTGGTCGCGCGGGCGCTGATGAACCCGACCGTCTACAGCCACAGCGTCGCCCGAATCAGCAAGGCGATGCTCCGCCGGGCGACGGAACGGCTGCTCGAGGCGTCCGGGCCGGACATCGACGCCGAGAGCCTCCAGCGGATGGACGATCACGATCTGATCGCGGCCCTACGCTCGTGTGCGGCGACGAGCGAGTTCTCCCGGCGATTGGACCAGCGAGACCTGTTCAAGCGGGCGGTGTGGGCCGAGATGAACGACGTCCCCGGAGGGATTATCGAGTCGGATCACGGAACGATCCGCGAGTTCGAGCGCGAGATCAGCGATCGGGCGGGGGTCGATCCGGCACGCGTCATCCTCGACGTGCCGAGTCGCCCATCGATGACCGAATCGACGACCCGCGTGATGGTCAACGGCGAGATCCGACAACTCGGCCAGCAGTCGCCGCTCGTGGAGGCGCTCCGGGCGGCCCAGTTCTCCCAGTGGCGACTCGGGGTCTACTCGCCGAGCGATCTGCGCGACCGAGTCGGTCGGGCAGCGGTGGACGTACTCGGACTGGATATCGACGGGGCGCTGGTCAGCGAGGTCCGGGACGGGATGGACGCGACCCTGGACCAGTTCGTCGAGTAGCGGGACCAGACGGCTATGACGGCCGCCGTCCCTGACGGGGCGGCAGGGGAGCCGATTCAGGCTCGCGTCTCCCCCTTCGGGGCCGGTCGAATCGCTCGCCACCCCGTCCGCATCGATCGAGACCGAGAGACGAGTCCGCGCGTCGATCCCACCCCGAACCGTTGAAGGCGCTGACCGAGAACTGACGCGTATGGAACGAACGGGAACGATCCTCCGCGGCCGCGAGTTCGAACCCGTCGAGGGACGGGTCGTCATCGATGACGACGGCCGCATCGAGGCTATCGAGGAGGAGTCCGTCGAGAGCGACGATATCATCCTGCCAGCGTTCGTCAACGCCCACACCCACATCGGCGACTCGATCGCCAAGGAGGCCGGCGGCGGGCTCTCGCTCGAGGAACTGGTCGCGCCGCCCGACGGCCTGAAACACCGGCTGCTCCGGGACGCCGACCGGGACGAACTCGTGACCGCGATGGAACGATCGCTGCGGTGCATGCGGGATGCTGGGACGGCCGCCTGTCTGGACTTCCGGGAGGGGGGCGTCGACGGCGTCCGCATGCTCGAGGACGCCGCGAGCGACCTCGCGATCGACGCGCTGTCGTTCGCACGCGGGTCGATCGACGCGATGCACGCCGGCGACGGGTTCGGCGCGAGCGGGGCCAACGACGACAGCTTCGATCGGGAACGGACGGCGACGCGCGAGGCGGGCAAGCCGTTCGGCATCCACGCCGGGGAAGTCGACGAGAGCGACATCAACCCGGCGCTGGATCTCGATCCTGACTTCCTGGTACACATGGTTCACCCCGAACGGGTGCATCTGGAGCGGATCGCGGACAGCGAGATACCGATCGTCGTCTGCCCGCGCTCGAACCTCGTGACCGACGTGGGGCTGTCGCCCTACGCGGAGCTACACGAGCGGACGACGCTCGCGCTGGGGACGGACAACGTGATGCTCAACTCGCCGTCGATGTTCCGCGAGATGGAGTTCCTGGCGAAGCTTTCCGCACTGCCGGCCGCCGAAATCCTCCGGATGGCGACGATCAACGGGGCCGAGATCGCCGGTCTCGAGTACGGGCTGGTCGAACCCGGACGGGAGGCCCGCTTGCTGGTCCTCGACGGTGACTCGGACAACCTCGCCGGCGCGCGCGATCCGGTCCGGGCCGTGGTTCGCCGGGCTGGCGTCGACGACGTTCGCGAGGTCATCTTCGGTGTGGACGACGAGGCCACACGCTAACGCCGGCTTCAGCCGCTGTCAGTCGAGTCGTTCGGACGTCTCCGCGTGCTCCGTCGAGAGGTCGACGTACCGGTCGGCCGTCGCCTGCAGGTGGGCGTCCTCGATCTCCGTTTTCGGTTCCGCGGGCGACCCGGCGACGAGCGTCGATGCCGGGATCTCGGTGCCTTCGGTGACGACGCTGCCGGCGGCGACGACGGCTCCCTCGCCGACGTGTGCACCGTCGAGGACGACCGCGTTCATGCCGACCAGCGCGCGCTCGGCGACGGTTGCGTCGTGGACGATCGCACTGTGGCCGACCGTCGAGTAGGGTGCGAGTTCGGCCGTCTCGTGGAGGACGGCGTTGTCCTGAACGTTGGCCCCCTCGCCGACGACGATCGTCCCGTGATCGCCGCGCAGCGTCGTGTTCGGCCAGACGCTGGCATCCGCCTCGATGACGACATCGCCGATGACGACCGCGGCGTCATCGACGTATGCGGAGTCGGCTACCTGCGGTTCCGTCCCGTCGAACGATCGTAACATAGCCGTTCCTGTCTCGAGAACCGTCTTGAAGCTACCCATCGGATCCGTTCCGATCGCATCCGGCGGATCCGTATCTCGGTCGAGCGAAGGAGGGCACGCACCGAACGGAGACGAACGAGTCTCCCCACCGATACAGTTTGGCACCATTGCTAATGCACCCCCCGTGAAAGATGGCGCTGGCGGCACACTGCGGTCCACACGGACGGCAGTCGCCGTCTGTCATCCCCCCGAACCATCCCGGTTCGGCCTCCTCCCGTTCGATTCCGCGTCCGGCCGAGTGGTGCTACTCCTCGCCGCGATCGGCGTCCGACAGCCGTTCCGATAGCCGATCGAACCGCTCCCGCGTCGATTCCCGGCGCTCGCGTTCGATATCCGCCCGGTACGTGGCCTCGAGCAGCGCGTCCTCCGCGACGGTCACCTCGAAGACGGCACCCTCGTGTCGGCCGGTTTCGGGCAGCGTCTCGACGGCGACGGTTCGCTCGTCGACCACGTCCCCCTCGGCCTCGAGCAGCAGGACGGCCGTCTCGCCGTCGACGAGACGGTCGAGAACCGCGATATGGGACTTACGCATCGGTCATCGGGGGACAGTACGTGCGGGAACGCCATCAATGGACGTAACGAGCGAACCGGTGCGGTGCTGCTGCAGGGACGAAAGCGCACCACCACCGGTGAACCGAACGCCGGGACACTACACCGCCTCGAGAGCGGTCTCGAGATCCGATTCGACGGCGTCGACCTTGCTGCGATCGTACAGCGCCGCGGCCGGGTGAAACGCCGGGACAACGGTCCGCCCCCCGCGCTCGAACGCTCGCCCGTGCAGGTCGGTGATCGTCGCATCGGTCCCGAGGAGTTCGGCCGTCGCGAAACTCCCCAGCGGGACGAGCACGGCCGGATCGACGCGCTCGAGTTCGGCTTCGAGCACCGGCCGCCAGGCCTCGATCTCGTCGACGTGGGGGTCGCGGTTCGCCGGCGGCCGCACCTTCACTAGGTTGGTCACGTACAGGTCCCGCCGGTCGGAGCCGATCGCCTCGAGCGCGCGGTCCAGTTGCTGCCCCGCCTGCCCGACGAAGGGTTCGCCCTGCGTGACCTCCTGCTTCCCCGGTGCCTCACCAACGAGCGCGACGGCCGCCGACAGCGGCCCGACACCCGGAACGAATCGGTCGCGGTCGAACTGCTCGTCCGGAACCGCCTCGAGCGCGTCTGCAAACACCGTCTCGAATTGCCAGTCGGTCGGCGGGTCTTCGGTCATCCCGTCGGAATACGCCCCGCTCGAGGAAACGCCTTTTCGCTGCGTCTCCTCCCGTCCTGGCCGAAACACCGCCGTCCCGGCGGTCGGCGTTTCGCGCCGTCTCAGTGCTGTGCATCTGCCCGTCCAGCGGACACTAGTGATTGACGTTTCGGCAGCAGGACGCCCGCGACGCGTCGACCGCGGGGATGCTCGAGTCCGTCCCGGCCGACCCCGATTACGGATCCGCGGGCATATGCATGCTGTATCGATTTCCCTCGACCGGGCGGAGAGTGACGAACAGATGGTATTCAAACCGCCGGTCGAGTGTCCGATCTGCCGCGACGTACTCGAACTCGACCGGACGCTCGAGGGTCACCTCGTCGAAACCCATACCCACATCGAAGTCGCCCGCTACGTTGCCTCCCGCTCCGATCAAGTCGAGGTGCAGCCGATCTCGGACTGAGACGCCGAACGGACGACTACGGATACCCGTTCGCGTGTCGCTCCCATCGCCGTCAGCGACGCCGTCTCGAGTGCGGTCGGTGTCCAGCGATGCGAGCAGCGCCGCGTCGGTCGCGGGACGACCGGCCGCGTCGACGGAGATCGATGCCGACCGAACCGTCAACCGAACGGCTACCGGAAGCCCGGGAGGGAAATCGTTACCGGCGTCTATCGGCGACGCGCTCCTCCCCGGTCTCCTCGCTGACGACCTCGTAGAGCAGCGCGCGTCCGCCGTCGGCGGTCGGTCGCAGGATTCGCCCGAGTCGCTGCGTGAACTCGCGCTCGCTGCCGCTGCCGGAGAGCACGACAGCGACGGTTGCATCGGGCACGTCGACGCCCTCGTCGAGCACGTTCGAGGTCGCGATCCGGGTATAGGTCCCCTCGCGAAAGCGCTCCAAGATCTCCCGGCGCTCCGCGGCACCGGTCTGGTGGGTGATCGTCGGGATCAGAAACCGCTCGCTGACGTCGTATGCGAGGTCGTTGTGGGCGGTAAAGACGATCGTCCGCTCGCTGCGGTGGTCGTCGAGAATCCCCGCCAGCGTCTCGAGTTTGTTCTCGCTCCCGAGCATGAGTTCCCGCGCGCGCTGGCGAGCGAGCAGCGCCTCGCGAGCCTCGGGATCGGTGCCGGAGCGCTTGACGAGTTCCTGATAGTCCGATCCGCTCCGCATGTCGATACCCGACTTCGCGAGGTACTCCGTGAAAATCCCCTGCATCCGGTCGTACTCCGCGCGCTCTGCAGGGGTGAGCGAGACCGCGAGTCGCTTGACGTCGTAGTTCGCGAGGTGGTCCCCCGCGAGTTCGTCCACGTCGACCCGATGGACCAGCGGGCCGACGATCTCTTCGATCACCTCGTGGGCACCGTCGGGCCGCTCGAACGTCGCGGTCAGCCCGAGCCGTGCCGGCGCGGCGAGCAGCCGGGGGATTTCGCGATACCCCTCGCCGCCGAGGTGGTGGACCTCGTCGAAGACGACGCAACCGAACCGGTCGCCGACCGAATCCGCCTTGAGATACGCCGAATCGTACGTCGAGACGGTGATCGGTTCGAGGCGCTGTTCCCCGCCGCCGAAGCGACCGATCGGAACGTCGAACTCGCGGTCGAGTTCGCGTTCCCACTGCTCGAGGAGGTCAATCGTCGGGACGACGACGAGCGTCGGGACCGAGAGCCGTTCGATCGCCTGCAGCGCGATGACCGTCTTCCCGCTGCCGGTCGGGAGTTCGAGGACGCCGGCGGGCGCTCGCCCGACGGACTCGAGAGCGGGGCCGTCGGCCCAGCGGTCGGTCGCAAGCCAGGTCTCGAGCGCCGTCGTCTGATAGTCGCGGAGTTCGTACGCCGACCGGAGCGCCGGAACGGACGCGAGGTCGAGGACGCGATCGTCGACCGCGAGGGCCGTCTCCGCTATGGCGGCCCGTAAATCGGCGTAGCTGCCGGCGGGAACCCGCCAGCCGTCCGTTCGTGAGTCCGCCTCGAGGGCGGGGACCGACGGTCGGAGCGTCGACGGCGAGACCGACGACTCCTCGAGGCCGTCGATGCGGATCGTCCCGTCCTCGTACCGGAGTTCGATCACGGTCCCGGTGCCGCTCGCTGCCCTCGTCACGGGCCACAGTCGGGGCAGGGCGTACAAATACTGTCCGGTGTCAGTGATATCGAGAGCAGCGAACTGCCTCCGCGCTCGACCTTACGAAAGATGGGCGGTGACGTCGGTCGAGGAGACCATCCCGACGTAGTCGTCGTCGACGACCGGGAGGTGTTTGATACCGTAGGTGGTCATCATCGCGGCGACCTCTTCCATGTAGAGGTCCGGGGTGGCGGTCTCGACGTCGGTCGTCATCACGTCGGACACGGTCAACTCCGAAACGTCTCGGCCGGCAGCGACGGCGTCGAGGACATCCGTACTGCTGATGATCGCCCGCGGCGAGGTTCGAACGACCAACGCGTTGATCTCCGTCTCGCGCATCCGTTTCGTCGCCTCCATTACCGTCTCATCTCCCGAAATCGTCTCCAGCGGCGTTGACATTACGTCTGCGACGATTTCCCTGTCATCTTGACTCATACTCCTAGAACGGACACAATGGTTATGATGTTTTCCGTCGACGCAGCGCCCTATCAGTATCGACCGTCGAACCGGTGATCGCGGTTACCATCCCCGCACGGCAACGCCGTGTTCTCGCTCGGCCACCGTGATCCGGGTACCTCAACCCTTTTATTACCGCTGTTCGTTGACTGGCATATGAGCGAAGACGAGGGCACGGACACGTCAGCCCAGGGTGTCCCGTCCGCGACGGACTCCGACGACGGCGAGCCGACCGACGTGGGTCCCGCGGCGTCGACGGATGGGGAATCGGAACCGACTCCCGAGGCGGCCGACTCGGAATCGGCAGCCACGAGCGCGGACGCCGATACGCCCGACGGAACGGTCGACGCGGAACAGGATACCGAGACGGCTGGAGAGGCCGACGACGCGCCCGAAACGAGCGATGACATCCAGCACGTGCTCGATCGGGTCACGGAGTACGACGACGAACTCGCCCGCAAGGTCGGCTCCATCGTCGAGGAGGCCCGTAATCTCAACGGGACCGTCAACGACCAGCGCGAGGAACTCGAGGACCTCACGGAGCGCATCGAGTCACAGGCCGAAACCATCGGCGACCTTCAGGACGAACTGGACGAGTACGAGCAGGCCGTCAACGAGCGCGACGAGCGACTCGAGGAGTACAGCGAGGAGATCGAGGACCTCGAAAGTCGGCTCAAGCGCAAGCAGGCGGATTTCCAGAATTACAAGAAACGCGCGAAAAAGCGCCAACAACAGATCAAAGACCGCGCCGCCGAGGACCTCGTCGAGCGACTCATCGGCGTCCGCGACAACCTCAAACGCGCTCTCGAGGAGGACAGCGGCGACGCCGAGAGCCTCCGGGACGGCGTCGAGATGACGCTACGCGAGTTCGACCGGATTCTCGAGGACCTGTCTCTTATACACAT